>MWJO01000017.1 GCA_002027195.1 Streptomyces sp. GKU 895
CCGGGAGGTGGCCGACCTGACCGAGGACGGGCTCGACGGCATCGGCCCGTGGACCGGATACGTCTGCACCACCGGCTGCGCGGTACGGACGGGTACCGCGACCAGCGCCCACAGCGCCACCACCGCGCCCAGCACGGCGAGCACCGTGAACAGCAGCCGCAGGCCGCCCGCCCACACCAGCACTCCGCCGAGCAGCGGGCCCAGCGTGTAGCCGATCGACTTGTAGAAGCCGTAACTCCCGAACGCCCGCCCGTGCTTGGCCGCCGGATTCAGCCGGGCCACCAGCGCGGACGCCGCGGGGGAGAAGGCGGAGGCGGCGGCCCCCTGACCGAGCCGGGCGGCCCACAGCCAGCCCGGACTGCCGGCGAGGGCGTAGAGCGCGGACGCCACGGCGAACGCCGCCAGCCCGCCCAGCAGCACCGGCCGCGCCCCGACCCGGTCGGCGAGCGTGCCGAACAGCGGCTTCAGCAGCACCTCCGCACCGTCGTACAGCGCGAGCAGCCCGCCCAGGACGAGCAGCGAGGTGACCGCGTCGCCGCTGTCGGCGCCGAGGTTCGCGGCGATGCCGTGCGCCCCGAACGCGGTGGTGAATCCGGCCGCGTACAGCGGCCACATGCGGTGCGCGGAAGGCGTTTCAGTCGGCGGTGTCACTGAGGCCCAGCCGCAGATGCTCCACGTGGTAGACGGCCTGGTCGAGGAGTTCGGCGACATGGTGGTCGTGCAGGGTGTAGACCACCGAGCGGCCGCGGCGCTCGCCGACGACCAGACCGAGGTTGCGCAGCAGCCGCAGCTGGTGCGAGCACGCCGACTGCTCCATCCCCACTTCGGCCGCCAACTCCGTCGCGGGCAGCGGCCCTTCGCGCAGCCGCGCCAGGATCAGCAGCCGGGAGGGCGTCGACAGGGCCTGGAGCGTGGTGGCGACCTTCGCGACGTTCCCCGCGTCGAGGCGTACGCGCTCCTCGGCGGTGCTGGTGACGGCTCCATGACCCATGCGGGGTATCTTACCCACCGTACATGAACAGATGAATGAGTCTTCATGTGTTCCTGTATGGTGGCCGGGTGTCAGCGACTCTTGCCCCCACCCGTGCCTCTGCCCCCACCCCGACCGCGCCCCATCGCCGCACCCGCGTCCTCGCCCTCCCCGAGGCCCGCTGGGCGCTCGCGGCGACGGTCTCGTTCCTGGTGGCCCTCGCCCTGGACCTGTCCGGCGCCCCCGCCTGGGCGTACGGGCCGCTCTACGCGGTCGCCTACGTCACCGGCGGCTGGGAGCCCGCGCTCGAAGGACTGCGGGCGCTGCGCGAGAAGACCCTCGACGTCGACCTGCTGATGATCGTCGCGGCCCTCGGCGCCGCCGCCATCGGACAGGTCCTCGACGGGGCGCTGCTGATCGTCATCTTCGCCACCTCCGGTGCCCTGGAGGCCCTGGCCACCGCCCGCACCGCCGACTCCGTGCGCGGCCTGCTCGACCTCGCGCCGACGACCGCGACCCGCGTCACCGGCTCCGGCGCGGAGACCGTCGTCCCGACCGCCGAACTCGCCGTCGGTGACGTCCTGTTGATCCGCCCGGGGGAGCGGATCGGCGCCGACGGTCGCGTCCTGGACGGGATCAGCGACGCCGACCAGGCGACCATCACCGGCGAGCCCCTCCCCGTCGTCAAGCGCCCCGGCGACGAGGTCTTCGCCGGCACCCTCAACGGCACCGGCGCTCTCCGCGTCCGCGTCGAGCGCGACCCCGCCGACTCCGTCATCGCCCGCATCGTGACCCTCGTCGAGGAGGCGTCCCGCACCAAGGCGCCGACGCAGCTGTTCATCGAGCGCATCGAGCAGCGGTACGCCGTCGCGATCGTCGCCGCCACGCTCGCCGTCTTCGCCGTCCCGCTCGCCTTCGGCGCCGACCTCACCGACGCGCTGCTCCGCGCGATGACGTTCATGATCGTCGCTTCCCCGTGCGCGGTCGTCCTCGCGACGATGCCGCCCCTGCTCTCCGCCATCGCCAACGCGGGCCGGCACGGGGTGCTGGTCAAGTCGGCGGTGGCGATGGAGCGGTTGGGGGAGATCGACCTGGCCGCCCTCGACAAGACCGGCACGCTGACCGAGGGCGCGCCCGAGCTGACCGACGTCCGCCCGACACCCGGCTCCGGCCTCGACGCGGACACCCTCCTGGCCCTGGCCGCCGCTGCCGAGCTGCCCAGCGAGCATCCGCTGGCGCGGGCGATCGTGGCGGCGGCGCGCACCCGCGGGCTGCGGATCGCACGCGCCGAGGACTTCACCGCCGTACCGGGGCGTGGAGTCACCGCCACCGTCGACGGCCGTCTGGTGAGCGTCGGCCGTGCCGAGACCGCCGACAGCGACGCCACCGTCGTCCAGGTCACCCGCGACGGCGTCCCCGTGGGCACCCTCGCCCTCGCCGACCGGCTGCGCCCCGCCGCCCCCGTCACCACGGCCGGTCTCACCGCCCTGACCGGCACCGCGCCCGTCCTGCTGACCGGCGACAACGCCCGCGCCGCGGCCCGTGTCGCCGAGGCCACGGGGATCGCGGACGTCCGCGCGGACCTGCTCCCCGAGGACAAGGTGAACGCCGTACGGGAGCTGCAGGCCGCCGGTCGCGAGGTGCTGTTCGTCGGGGACGGTGTCAACGACGCGCCCGCGCTCGCCGCCGCCCACTCCGGGGTCGCGATGGGCCGCGCGGGCTCCGACCTGGCGCTGGAGGCCGCGGACGCGGTCGTGGTGCGGGACGAGCTGACGGCCGTACCCGCGGTCGTCCGGCTGTCCCGGGCCGCCCGCCGGCTGGTGGTGCAGAATCTCGTGATCGCGGGGACCTTCATCACCGTGCTGGTGGCGTGGGACCTGGTGGGACATCTGCCGCTGCCCCTCGGCGTCGCGGGCCACGAGGGCTCGACCGTCCTCGTGGGCCTGAACGGGCTGCGGCTGCTGCGAGAGGCGGCCTGGCGATCCGGGCCGGTGCAGCCCGCGCAAGCTTGATGTCGGATTCCCGCCAGCCGCCGGTCCGCCGCTGCACCATGCTGGACCCATGCAGAAGGGGATGCACACCGACACCGAGCGCTGCGTGCGCGCCGTCCAGTCGAAGGACGCCCGGTTCGACGGGTGGTTCTTCACGGCGGTCCTGACGACCCGGATCTACTGCCGGCCCAGCTGCCCGGTGGTGCCGCCCAAGCCCGCGAACATGACGTTCTACCCGAGCGCGGCGGCCTGCCAGCAGGCCGGGTTCCGGGCCTGCAAGCGCTGCCGTCCCGACACCAGCCCCGGCTCGCCCGAGTGGAACGAACGCGCGGACCTGGTGGCCCGGGCGATGCGGCTGATCGCCGACGGAGTCGTGGACCGCGAAGGGGTGCCGGGACTCGCCGCCCGCCTCGGCTACAGCACCCGGCAGGTCGAACGCCAGCTCCTCGCCGAACTGGGCGCGGGCCCGCTCGCGCTGGCCCGCGCCCAACGCGCCCAGACCGCACGGCTGTTGATCGAGACGACGACGCTGCCGATGGCGGAGATCGCGTTCGCCGCCGGTTTCTCCTCGATCCGCACCTTCAACGACACCGTCCGCGAGGTCTTCGCCCTCTCCCCGAGCGAGCTGCGGACCCGGGTGCCGCGCAGGAACGCCGGTGCGGTGACTCCCGGCGTTCTCACGCTCCGGCTGCCGTTCCGCGCCCCCCTCAACCCCGACAACCTCTTCGGCCACCTCGCGGCGACCGCCGTGCCGGGGGTGGAGGAGTGGCGCGACGGCGCCTACCGTCGCACCCTCCGACTCCCGTACGGCCACGGCATCGTGGCGCTGGCCCCGAACCCCGACCACGTCGCCTGCCGCCTCACCCTGAGCGACCTGCGCGATCTGACGGTCGCCATCAGCCGCTGCCGGCGCATGCTGGACCTGGACGCCGATCCGGTCGCGATCGACGACCAGCTGCGCACGGACCCGGTGCTGGCGCCGCTGGTCGCGAAGGCGCCCGGGCGGCGGGTGCCGCGCACGGTGGACGAGGCCGAGTTCGCCGTCCGGGCGGTCCTGGGCCAGCAGGTCTCGACCGCCGCGGCCCGCACCCACGCCGCCCGGCTGGTGACGGCCCACGGCGACCCGGTGGACGACCCCGAGGGCGGCCTCACCCACCTCTTCCCGTCCCCGCAGCAACTCGCCGCAGTGGACCCCGAGTCGCTGGCCATGCCCCGCACCCGTCGCACGACCCTCACCACCCTGGTCGGCCAACTCGCGGACGGGACACTGAACTTGGGCGTGGAGACCGACTGGTCCGAGACCCGCGCCCGCCTCCTCGCCCTGCCCGGCTTCGGCCCCTGGACCGCCGACGTCATCGCGATGCGCGCCCTCGGCGACCCCGACGCCTTCCTCCCCACCGACCTCGGCATCCGCAAGGCCGCCCAGGAGCTGGGCCTGCCCTCGACGCCGGCGGCGCTGACCGCGCGGGCGGCGGCCTGGCGGCCGTGGCGGGCGTACGCGGTGCAGTACCTGTGGGCGACTGACAGCCACCCGATCAACTTCCTTCCGGTATAAGGACGTTCCGTGACCTCTGTTCCCGCTCTGAAGCAACACACCGTGATCGACAGCCCGTACGGCCCGCTGACCCTGGTCGCGACGGACGGCACCCTGAGCAACCTCTACATGACCGACCAGCGCCACCGTCCCGCGCAGGAGACGTTCGGCGTACGCGACGACCGCCCCTTCGGGGAGGCGATCGACCAGCTGGAGGCCTACTTCGCCGCCGAGTTGAAGGAGTTCACCCTCGAACTCCGCCTGCACGGAACCCCGTTCCAGCGCAGCGTGTGGGAGCAGCTCCTGCGCATCCCGTACGGCGAGACCCGCTCCTACGGCGACCTCGCCGCAGCCCTCGGCAACCCCGGCGCCTCCCGCGCGGTCGGTCTCGCCAACGGCAAGAACCCCGTCAGCATCATCGTCCCCTGCCACCGCGTCGTGGGCTCCAACGGCAGCCTGACCGGCTACGGCGGCGGCCTGGAACGCAAGCAGCGCCTGCTGGACTTCGAGCAAGGAGCGGCCCTGTTCTAGGGCGGGTCCGACGCGCCCCGGCCGGTCGCTACTCCTGAAGCCGGCGCAGCAGCTTCGGCAGGGCCGTGCCGATGGGTTCGCGGACGACCTCGTCGGCGCGGTCGTCGTACGGGGTCGGCTCGGCGTTGACGATGATCAGCCGGGCTCCGTGATCGGCGGCGACGCCGGCGAGCCCGGCGGCGGGCTGCACCTGGAGGCTGCTGCCGACGGCGACGAAGACCTGGCAGGCCTTGGTGATGGCGACGGCCTCGCCGAGGACGACGGGGTCGAGGCGCTCGCCGAACATCACGGTCGCGGACTTCAGGATGCCGCCGCAGTCCAGGCAGGCCGGGTCGTCCTCCCCGGCGTCGAGCCGCGCCAGCGCGTCCTCCATGGGGCCGCGCGCGTGGCACCGTGTGCACACCACCTGCCGTGCGGTGCCGTGCAGTTCGAGGACCTTGCGGGCCGGCATCCCGGCGAGCTGGTGCAGTCCGTCGACGTTCTGCGTGACGACCCGCACCGGCACCCCGGACTTCTCCAGCTCGGCCACCGCGTAATGCGCGGCATTCGGCTCCGCGCCGAGCGCCTGATTCTCCTTGCGCATACGCCACGACCGCCGCCGGATCTCCGGATCGCTCATGTAGTAGTCGTACGTCACGAGCTTTTCCGCCTCGGGATCGCGCCGCCACAGCCCGCCCGGACCGCGGTAGTCCGGAATTCCCGAGTCGGTCGAAATTCCTGCGCCACTGAGAAGGGCGACGAGGGGCCTGTTCATGCGGCCGAGGGTAGATCGGCGGGACGGGGCGGGGCGAACGGATAAATCAGCCGTCGCCGTCGTCCTCCTCCTCGTCCTTCGGCTGCACCGGCCCGAACGGCTCGATCTTCGGATTGGCGAAGGGGCCCTGGTACGACCCCCTCGCCTCCGGTGCTCCCTGGAGCCTCGCCCCGGCCGCCTCGGTCACCAGCAGCGCGTAGGTGCCGTGCGCGGGGTCCACCGGGACCAGGCCGTACGCCGTGTCGACCTCGTCGTCGGCGAGGCCGAGACGGCGCTGGGCGTCCTCGAGGGTGGACCGCGGCGGAAGCGTCACGGTGATGAGGACGGTGGGGCTCTCGGGAGCCATGGGTCTCCTACGGACGGCCGTTGTTCTTGCCGAGGCGGCGCACCGCGTCGACGAGCTGCGGGGTGTTGATGATGCCGTACCCGTAGTCGAAGTCGTAGCCGTGCCCGCCCGCGTCGTGCGCGGACCGGCGGATCAGCGTGCGCAGCCGGGACGGCGGCAGGTCCTTCACCGACAGCTTGCCGCGCACCGCGGCGACGACCCCCGCCGCGACCGGACAGGCCGCCGAGGTCCCCGAGTCGGGGCTGTTCTGCCCGAACGCCTTCGACCCGCTGAAGTGCGTGTACGTGGCGATGTCCGGCTTGCGCACGGTGAGCCGCCCCGGACCCTGGGACGAGTAGCCGACCCGGGCGTCATGGGTGTCCACCCCGGCCACGGACAGCACGCTGGGGTGCGAGTTCGCCCCGTTGATGGGCCGGCTCGGGAAGCCGCAGCGTCCGTCGGGGCACTCGACACCGCAGTTGCCCGCGGCGAACAGGATGTCGGCGCCGGACACCTCCAGGGCGGCGACGATCAGGTTGAACGGGTGGGCGCGGTTGTCGGAGTAGTTGCCCGGGTGCCCCGGCGGGAAGTCCCACGTCGGCTTGAACGACCCCCAGCTGTTGCTGATGACCAGCCGGCGCCGGTCCCGCGGCATCTGCTCCAGCAGCCCCCACAGGTGCGCGTACGCGGAGATCGCGTCGGAGAGGAGGCCCTCCATCACGGTGGTGCCCGGCCGCTGCGAGAGCAGCACCGGAATGTCGAGCAGGGACACCTTCCGGGCCACGATCAGCGAGTCGAACGCGCACATCGTGCCGTGGTTCACCGGGAACTGGCCGAAGTTGCCGTTCACCCCCGGGGGCTTCCAGCTGCGCCCGGCGTCGACCGTCGCGGGTGAGCCGAGGACCGTGCCGAGGTGCGCGACGTTGATGCCGGTGTCCACGATGGCCAGCGGAACGCCCGATCCGTCGAGGCCCTCGCTGGTCAGCGCGTCCGTGAGGGCCCGCTGCACGTCGTGCCAGTCGCCGACCGGCGGCGTGTTGCCGCAGGTGGGCATCGTCTCCACGGCCGGGTCGGCCGCGATCCCGACGATGTCCGCCCGCCGGGAACTCAGCAGCGCCAGCCGGGCGGCGCCGTCGCGGTCCTCGATCTCGCCGCGCACCAGGACGCTCGCGTCCTCCGGGGCCAGCGAGAAGGTGAGCGGCTGGTCCAGCGACAGCGGATCGCCGTCGGAGAACGCCGGCTTGGGCTGCGGCACCGGCACCGGCACGAAGTCCGGGTCCAGCCGGACGCCGGGGAGTGAGCCGGCGACGTCGGAGGCCGGCGGAGTGCTGATCGACGGATCCACGACCGCTTGGACGAGATCGGGTTCCGGACGCATCTGAACGATTACCCGCATGTTTCCCCCTGTGATTGAATCCGGCGGCACGGAGAACCGCGTGCCACCGGTACCTGCGGATAAGGCGAGGACTCGCACGCTATTGGCGCGGATACAGGGGGTCCATACGCGCAAGGGCGTAGCTTCAAGAACACATTTCCGCAGCGGAATCGACGGGAATGACGTTAATCGACACCCGGAACATCAGGCGTCAGGAAACCCGTCGGCCGTTCTCCAGCTCCGCCGTCCCCGCGCCTTCCGCGAGCACGTCCAGCGCGACCCGCACCCGGCCGCCCAGGAAACCCAGCAGATAGTCGTCCAGCTCCTCGCGCGGCACGAGCCGCCACGACAGCAGCTCCTCCTCCTGCAGCCGGATCGCCTTCAGCTCGTCCTCGCTCAGGACACCACCGTCGTACAGGTACGCCACCAGCGGCGGAATGCCCGGCCGGTACACCCAGTCCACCGCCAGCAGCCGGCCGAGTTCACGGTCCAGACCGATCTCCTCGAGCGTCTCGCGGCGCGCCCCCTGACGTGGGGTCTCGCCCTCGTCCGACTCGATGGTGCCGCCCGGAAGAGCCCATCCCTCACGGTAGTTGGGCTCGACGAGGAGCACCCGCCCCTCGCTGTCCCGGAAGAGGGCGGCGGCGCCGGCGAGGATGCGGGGCAGGCCGGCGATGTACGTGGCGAAGTCCTGAGCGCTGGTCATCCCTGAAGAGTAGTTCCCGGACGAAGAGCCACCGACCGCCGAGACGGCGGGTCACTCACCGTCGATCAACCGCACGGTCCGCTCGGCCAGTTCACTGATCCGTACCCCGTCGAACCCGAACACCGCGCTGCGCACCGTGTCCTCCAGCGGGTCCTTCCACTGTTCCGGGATCGCCTCCGCACCGGTCAGCACCCCGGCCACCGAACCGGCCGTGGCCCCGTTGGAGTCGGTGTCCAGACCGCCGCGGACGGTCAGCGTGACGGTCCGGGTGAAGTCGCCGTCGCCGTAGAGCAGCCCGGCGGTGAGTACCGCGGCGTTCGGGATCGTGTGGATCCAGCCCAGCCCGGCGGTCTCCTCGGCCACCGTCGTGAGCGTGTCCTCCCAGGTCATCCGGGTGCCGTGCAGGGAGATCACCCGGCGCACGGTCCGGGCCAGCCGGCTGCTCTCCGGTACGACGGCCAGCGCCTGGTCCAGCGCGTGCCGCACGGTCGCCGCGGTGAAGGCCGCCGACACCAGGGCCGCCGCCCACATCGCCCCGTACACCCCGTTCCCGGTGTGCGAGAGCACCGCGTCCCGGCGGGCCAGCGAGGCCGCCCGGCGCGGGGCGCCCGGGCAGGTCCAGCCGTAGATGTCGGCGCGGATCAGCGCCCCGATCCACTCCTGGTACGGGTTGTCGTACGTCGCCGTCAGCGGCGGCTTCAGCCCGCTCGCGAGGTTGCGGTAGGCGGCCCGCTCGGCGGTGAACGTCTGGAGGTACGGCAGTCTCAGCAGCCACAGGTCGCCGACCTGCTCGGTGCTGAAGCCGAAGCCGTGGGTCTCCAGCAGGTCCAGGCCGAGGATGGCGTAGTCCACGTCGTCGTCGCGGCAGCTGCCGTGGATGCGGCCGCGCACGCAACTGCGCCACTCCGGGCGCAGCTCGAAGCCGTCGTTCTCGCTCGGCGGCTCGGGCAGATAGTCGGTCAGCGGCAGGGCGGCGGCCTGCCGCAGATAGCGGTCGATCCGGTCCCGCGTCCACAGGTCGCCCTGCTCGACCGGTTTGCCGAGCATGTTGCCCGCGATCCGGCCCAGCCAGCCCCCGAGAACGCGGTCGGCGAGTTCTGGCGCACTGCCCACAGGGGTCATAGGACCGGTTTACCCCGGTATCGGGGGCCTGCACAGTGGGGTCGCAGGAGCTTCTCAAGGTCCGGGCAGGGCATGACGGGGAGGGCGGGCTCCGGTTAAGGTCGCAGCGGCGCGACTGGCCCGGACATGCGTCGGGCCTGAGAGCAAGGGGATGGCAAGTGGCTGACGCTGCAGGCAGGGGCACCGAGCGGGTGCTCATCGCCGCGGACAAGTTCAAGGGATCGCTGACGGCCGTGCAGGTCGCCGAGCGGGTGACCGCCGGGCTGCGCCGGGCCGTGCCGGGCCTCGACGTGGCCGCGCTGCCCGTGGCCGACGGCGGCGACGGCACCGTGGACGCCGCGGTCGCGGCCGGTTTCGAACGGCACGAGATCAAGGTCGCCGGCCCGCTCGGCCAGGAGGTCACGGCCGCGTTCGCGCTGCGCGGCGACACCGCCGTCGTGGAGATGGCGGAGGCCAGCGGGCTCCAGCGGCTCCCCCAGGGCGTCTTCGCCCCCCTCACCTCCTCCACCTACGGCTCCGGCGAGCTGCTGCGGGCCGCGCTCGACGCGGGCGCCCGCACCGTCGTCTTCGGCGTCGGCGGCAGCGCCACCACCGACGGCGGCGCCGGCATGCTCACCGCGCTCGGCGCCCGGTTCCTCGACAAGGACGGCGAGCCGGTCGCCCCGGGCGGCGGCGGCCTCGCCGAGCTGGCCTCGGCCGACCTGTCCGGGCTCGACCCGCGCCTCGCCGACGTGGAACTGGTCCTCGCCAGCGACGTCGACAACCCGCTGACCGGCCCGAAGGGCGCGCCCGCGGTCTACGGCCCGCAGAAGGGCGCCTCCCCGGACGACGTGGAGGCGCTGGACGCCGCTCTCGCGCACTACGCGCGCGTGCTGGAGGACGCGGTCGGCGCCCAGGCCGCCGAGTACGCCGCGTCGCCGGGTGCGGGCGCGGCCGGCGGCATCGGCTACGGCGCGCTCCTCGTCGCGCCCGGTTCCGCGCCGGCATCGAGGTCATGCTGGACGTCCTCGGCTTCGCCCCCGCGCTGGAGAAGGCCACCCTGGTCATCACCGGCGAGGGATCCTCGACGAGCAGACGCTGCACGGCAAGGCCCCGCGGGCGTCGCCGCCGCGGCCCGCGCGCCGCGAGGTCGTCGCGGTGTGCGGCCGCCTCGCCCTGCCCCCGGAGGCGCTCGGCAGGGCCGGCATCCGGCGCGCGTACCCGCTCACCGAGGTCGAGCCGGACGTGGCGAAGTGCATCGCGGACGCCGGGCCGATCCTGGAGCGGGTGGCGGAGCAGATCGCGCGCGACTTCCTGACCTGAGCCGCACCGGAGACACCCGCCGAGCCGAGCCCGCACACCTCACCTCCGGCCCCCGGAGAGGCGGTACGCGTCCAGCGCCAGCGTCATCTCGATCAGGTCCCGCGGCCGGGCCAGCGACCGTGACGTCAGCTGTTCCAGGCGCCGCAGCCGGTTGAACACCGTGTTGCGGTGGCAGTACAGCCGCGCGGCGGCCCGGCCCGCCGACCCTTCGCAGGCCAGCCACACGTCCAGGGTCTCCAGCAGCACGGCCCGGTCGGCGGGCTCCAGCTCGAGCAGCCCGCCGAAGACGTCCGACACCAGCCGGTCGGCCAGCTCCGGCTGGCTCACCACGAGCGCCGTCGGCATGCGCTGATCGAGGCGGACGACGGCGGTGCCGTCGGGCGGGCAGGTCCGCAGCGCCAGCTCGGCCAGCCGCCGGGCCCGCCCCAGCTCGGCGAGGCCCGGCACCACCGGACTGATCCCGCCGGGCCCCGCGCACCGCCCCTCCAGCACCCGCGCCACCCCGTCCAGGCCCTGACCGGGGGAGAGGGCCACCACGCCCACCTCGCCGTCGGCCCGCATCCGCCAGATGAACCGGAACCCGGCCCCCTGCACCGGCCGCTCGACCGCGTCCCGCCGCTCGGCCCGCAGTACGACCACCGCGTACGGCCCGTGCTCGGGCAGGTCGAGTCCGGCGGCGGCCCGCGCCGCGAGCCCCGGCGTCGCCTTGCCCTCCAGCAGCGCGTCGAGCAGCGCCTGCAACTGCTCGTCCGTGCGCCGCCGCAGCTCCGCCTCCGTCGCCCGGTACGCCTCCGACGCCGCCTCCGCCTGCGCGTCCACCGCCGACCACACCATCGTCGTCGACCGCATCAGCGCCGCCAGCCGCTCCGGCTCCCGCCCCCGGCGCCCCTCCACCAACGCGTCCCACACCAGATAGCCGGCGTTGCGGTAGGCGTGGACCAGCAGGTCCAGGGGCAGCCCCTGCCGAGCCCGCCGCCGCCCCGCGTCCTCGGCGCACTCCAGGTCGCGGCGGGGTGAGTCCCGGGGCGCGGAGATCGTCTCGATCCCGATCCGGATCGCTTCCTCCGCCTCCCGCCACTGCTGGTCGTACGGCAGCACCTGCGCGTAGACGGGGGAGTGGTCGAAGAGTTGCCTGAGGTGCTCGTCGACGAGCTCCGGCACCCGCTCCAGCAGAGCCGTGCAGGACTCCGCGAGCAGCTTCCAGTCATGACCGGTACGCGGCCGTCGCGCTCCCATGGCCGGAGCATGCCATCGCCACCGGCCCCCGCACAGGCCCCTGACACGCGGTGTTGTGCACGCGCACAACGGCGGCACCGGCCCGCTGGGCACCCGCAGCGATTCCGCCGCGGGCCGTGGACGGGCGTCCCCACCGGTGCTGGGGTGAGCGCCACACCGAGTGAGGACAGAAGGGAAGTCCATGGTCGGATCCGGACTCGTGGTGCGGGACCTGTCGGTCGGCTACGGTCCCGTGCGCGCCCTGCGCCGGGTGTCGCTGGAGGTGCCCGAGGCGACCGTGGTGACGGTCCTCGGCGCCAACGGCGCGGGCAAGTCGACGCTGCTGCGCGCGATCAGCCGCACGCTGTCCTTCCAGGGCGGCGCGGTCACCGAGGGCGAGGTGCTGCTCGGCGACCGACGACTGGACCGGCTGCCGGCGGACCGGGTCGTCACCGCCGGGGTCTCCCAAGTGCCGGAGGGCAGACGGGTGTTCGCCCGTATGACGGTCGCCGACAACCTGCGCGCGGGCGCCCTCGGCGGCGACCGGAGGGGCCGCGCCGGGGCCCTGGCCCGCGTCCACGAGCTGTTCCCGGTGCTGGCGCAACGCGCCCACCAACGCGCCGGGCTGCTCTCCGGCGGCGAACAGCAGATGCTCGCCGTCGCCCGCGCCCTCATGGCCGCCCCCCGGTTCCTCCTCCTCGACGAACCCTCCCTCGGCCTCGCCCCGCTCATGGCCGAGCGGATCGCCGACACCGTCCGCGAGATCAACGACCAGGGCACCGCCGTCCTCCTCGTCGAACAGAACGCCGCCCTCGCCCTGCGCCTCGCCACCCACGCCTACGTCCTCGAAGTCGGCGAGGTGACCCTGGAGGGCCCGGCCGCGGAACTGGCCGCCTCCGACGAGGTCCGCCGCCGCTACCTGGGCGTGGTCGACGAGGACGCGGCGGCCGACGCGGAGACGACCGGCGCCCGGATCCTCACCCGATGGGAGGGCTGACCCGGTGGACCCCCTCGACGTACGCGATCTGACCGTCCGCTTCGCCGGGCTCACCGCCCTCGACGCCGTGTCCTTCACCGTCGCCCCCGGTACCGTCCACGCCCTCATCGGCCCCAACGGGGCAGGAAAATCAACCTGCTTCAACGTCCTGTCCGGCGTCTACCGCGCCGCCTCCGGCAGCGTCCGCTTCGGCGACCGCGAACTCACCGGCATGCCCGCGCACCGCATCGCCGCCCTCGGGATCGCCCGCATCTTCCAGAACCTCGCCCTGCCGCCCCGCGCCACCGTCGAGGACAGCCTGCTCCTCGGCCGCCACCGGCTCACCCGAACCGGCTTCCTCGCGGCCGGACTTCGCCTGCCGTCGGCCGCCCGCGAGGAACGCGTCCACCGCGAACGCGTCCGCGAGATCGCCGAGTTCGTCGGCATCGCGGACTGCCTGGACCGCCCGGCGGGGTCCCTGCCGTACGGGCAGCAGAAGCTCGCCGAACTCGCCCGCGCGCTCTGCATGGAGCCGCGGCTGCTGCTCCTCGACGAACCCGTCGCCGGGATGACCGCCGCCGAACGCCGCCGGACCGCCGGCGTGATCGCGGGCGTCCGCGACGGCCTCGGCATCTCGATCGTGCTGGTGGAACACGACATGGGAGTGGTGATGCGGCTCGCCGACGCGGTGACCGTACTGGACTTCGGGCGCCGGATCGCCGACGGCGCCCCCGCCGACGTACAGAACAACCCGGCCGTCGTACAGGCCTACCTGGGAGCCGGATCATGAGCACCTTCGCCGAAATCCTGCTCAACGGCGTCTCGTTGGGGTCGGTGTACGCGCTGATCGCGCTCGGGTTCGTGGTGATCTTCCGGGCCACCGAGGTCGTCAACTTCGCCCACGCCTCCCTGCTGCTGGCGGGCGGCTATGTCACCGCGCGCCTCCACGACGACCTCGGCTTCTGGCCCGCGCTGCTCGCCGGGATCGCGGGGGCCGCGCTGGTCGGAGCGGCCGTGGAGTTCCTCGTCATGCGGCGCTACCGGGGCAGCGACCACAGCGTCCTCGCCATCGTCACGATCGGCGTCGACATCCTGCTCACCACCGAGCTGACCCGCCGGATCGGCACGGACGTCCTGACGCTCGGCGACCCGTGGGGCGACGCGGTCCTCAGGATCGGGCCGGTCTCCCTCGCCCACACCCGGATCGCCGCGTTCGTGGCGGCGGCCCTGCTCATCACCGCGTTCCTGCTGGTCTTCCGGTACACCGCGTGGGGCGTGGCCATGCGCGCGGCGGCGGAGAGCGCCGAGACGGCCGCGCTGATGGGCGTACGGCTGGGCCGGGTGTCGATGAGTGCCTGGGCGGTGGCCGGGGGCCTGGCCGCCGTCGCCGCACTGTTCCTCACCGTGTTCCCGACGCCGGGCCTGGAACGGGCCACCTCACTGGCCGCGCTGAAGGCCTTCCCGGCCGCGATCCTCGGCGGCCTGGACTCCACGACCGGCGCGCTGGTCGGCGGGCTGCTCGTCGGCGTCACGGAGTCGCTGGCCACCGGCTACCAGAGCGATCTGACCTTCCTGGGCCGGGGGTTGGGCGACCTCGCCCCCTACCTCGTCATGGTCGCGATCCTGCTCGTCCGGCCCGCCGGACTGTTCGGCACGAAGGAGCTCGCCCGTGTCTGAAGCCCTGGTGAGACCCCTCAAAGCCCTCGGCGCACGCACGTACCTCTGGACCGCCGCGACCGTCCTCCTCCTCGCCCTCCCCTTCTACCTGGACCGCTTCTGGCTCCAGGCCGGCCTCTTCGCCATGGCCGCCGCCCTCGGCGCGATCGGCATCAACCTCCTCACCGGCGCCACCGGCCAACTCTCCATGGGCCACGCCTTCTTCCTCGCCGTCGGCGCCTACGGCTACTGCGTCCTCGCGGCCGACGCGACGACGGACTGACCGGCCTCGGCCTGCCGACCTGGCTCGCGGCGGTGCTCGCGGTGCTGGTCGCGGGGATCGCGGGCGGCCTGTTCAGCCCCATCGCCGGCCGCCTCGGCGGCGCCTACCTGGGCATCGCCACCCTCGCCCTCGTCTTCATCGGCCAGCACGTGATGTTCAACGCCCATGACCTCACCGGCGGCGCCAACGGCCGCGACGTACCACCCCTGAACCTCTTCGGCCTCACCTTCGACGACCGCGAACTCCTCGTCGCCGCCGTCCCGTTCGGCTCGGCGGAGAAACTCTGGTACGCCGGACTGCTCGCCCTTCTCGCCGGTGCCCTGTTCGCCCGGGGCGTCCTGCGCGGCCGTCCGGGCCGGGCCATGAACGCGATCCGCGACCACCGCATCGCGGCCGGGGTGATCGGCGTGCCCGTGGCCCGGTATCGCGCCGCCGTCTTCGTGCTGTCGTCGATGTACGCGGGCCTCGCGGGCGTCCTGCTGGCCCTGGTCTTCCAGCGGACCGTGCCGGACTACTTCGGCATCACGCTGTCCCTCGAATACCTCGCCATGATCGTCGTCGGCGGGCTCGGCTCGGTCTCCGGCGCTATCGCCGGGGCCGTGTTCGTCTCCCTGCTGCCGCAGCTGCTGACCCGCTACAGCGACGCGCTGCCCTTGGTCTCCGCCCCCGGCACGGGCGGCATCGCACCGGGCGAGGCGTCCCGGTATCTCTATGGCGCCGCCGTCGTGCTGGTGGTGCTGTTCCTGCCCGGCGGCCTGGTCAGGGTGACCGCCCGGCGCCGCACCAGAACCCTCACGGAGGAACGATGACCACGACGACGTACGCGACCAGAACGGCCGCCGGTGCTCTTGCCGCGCTGCTCCTGCTCGCCGGGTGCAGCTCCAAGGCCCAGGACGACAACAGCGGCGAACAGTCCGCGGGCGGGATCAAGACCGGCGAGGGCATCTCCGGGAAGACGATCACCCTCGGCGCCCTCACCGACATGACCGGCGTCTACGCCACCCTCGGCAAGAGCGTCACCCAGGCCCAGCAGCTGTACGTGAAGCAGCTGAACGCCGCCGGAGGCGTCTGCGGCTACAAGGTGGCCCTCACCGTCCGCGACCACGGCTACGACCCGCAGAAGGCCGTCTCCGGCTACACCGAGCTGGAGCCGAAGGTCCTGGGCTTCGCGCAGTTCATCGGCTCCCCGTTCGTCGCCGCCGTCAAGCAGCGCGTCGACGGCCAGGACAAGGGCCTGGTGCTGCCGCAGGCCTGGTCGGCGGCACTGCTCGGCAGCCCGTACATCCGCGTCATCGGCTCCACGTACGACATCGAGACGATCAACGCCGTCGACTTCCTGCTCCAGGAGAAGGGGATCAAGAAGGGCGACAAGATCGGTCACGTCTACTTCGAGGGCGACTACGGCGAGAGCGCCCTGACCGGCTCCCGGCACATGGCGAAGGCCGCCGGGCTGACCGTCGTCGAGCAGAAGATCAAACCCACCGACAACGACATGACCGCCCAGGTCGCCGCCCTCAAGCAGGCCGGCGTCAAGGCGATCGTCCTCAGCGCGGGCCCGCGCCAGGCGGCCTCGCTCGTCGGGGTCGCCGCGGCGGCGGCTTCGACGTGCCGGTCATCGGCAACAACTCCGCCTTCGCACCCCAGCTCCTCGCCACCCAGGCGGGCCCGGCCCTGATGAAGAACTACTACGTGGCCTCGCCGTCGCTCCCCATCGGCGCGGACACCCCGGAGGCCAAGAAGCTCGTCGCCGACTACCGGGCGGCGTATCCCAAGGACGCCCTCGACAACGGCATCGTCGCCGGCTGGACCGCCGCGTCCGCCTTCGGCGAGGCCCTGAAGAAGGCCTGCAAGAACAAGGACCTCACCCGCGAGGGCGTCGACCGCGCCCTGCTCACGATCAACGACTTCGACCTCGGCTTCGGCCCCGTCCAGGACTTCACCGACCCGAAGTCCGCGTCCTCCCGGGAGAGCGTGATCCTCCAGCCCGACAAGAGCGTCACGGGCGGCATGCGGGTCGTACGCGAGGCGGCGGCCTCGGATGCGGCGAAGACGTACAACCCCTGAGGGGAAACGCAGAAAGGCCCGAACCGGAATCGGTTCGGGCCTTCTTTCAAGCCGTTAGGGCAGTTGCGCCGCCCGCGCCTCGCGACGGTTGTCGCGGAAGTTGTTCACCCGGCGGGCCGTGGCGAACAGCGGGATGACCGCGCCGGTGACCAGCTGGAGCGCGCAGCCCGTCTGGAGCAGGAGCTGACCGCTCGGGGCGTCGAAGGCCCACGCGGCCAGGAGGCCCATGGACACGACGATCCAGGTCAGCATCGCCACCGCGAGGCGGCCCCGCGGCTTCGGGTACTCGACCCGGCTCACCATCAGCCAGGCGGTGCCGAGGATCGCCAGCAGCGTCGCCACGAAGGGCAGCTCCAGCAGGACGATCGAGACCACCGTCAGCGCACCGAACGGCGAGGGCATGCCCTGGAACATGCCGTTCGGCACGGTCACGCACGAGAATCTCGCCAGCCGCAGCACCACGGCCAGGAGCACCACGATCGCCCCGACCGCGGCCACCCGCTGGTGCGCGTCGTCCGCGACCATGCCGTAGACGAGGACGAAGTACGCCGGCGCCAGACCGAAGCTGATCAGGTCCGAGAGGTTGTCCAGCTCGGCACCCATGGGCGAGGACCGCAGCTTGCGCGCGACCAGGCCGTCGAACAGGTCGAAGACCGCCGCGCACAGCATGAGGATGACCGCCGTGGCCGCGCTGTGGCGGGTCATGCCGGTCGCCGGGCTGCCGGTGAGGTCCGGGATCAGGATGCCGGTGGTGGTGAAGTACACCGCCATGAAGCCGCACGTGGCGTTGCCGAGGGTGAGGGTGTCCGCTATTGAGAGGCGGAGAGAGAGGGGCATCTCCTCCTCGTCGTCCACCTCGTCGGCCCCGGGCACCCAGCCCGCCTGTGTCTCAGGATCAATCACGGTCAATGCGAGTCACCCCAGCCACGGTCTTCTGGCCGACCTCGACCGCGACATCCACGCCCTCGGGCAGGTAGATGTCGACGCGCGAACCGAAGCGGATCAGACCGATGCGGTCACCCTGCTCGACCTTCGTGCCCTGCGGGATGTAGGGGACGATGCGACGGGCCACCGCGCCGGCGATCTGGATCATCTCGATGTCACCGAGTTCGGTGTCGAAGTGCCAGACGACGCGCTCGTTGTTCTCGCTCTCCTTGTTGAACGCCGGCACGAACCCACCCGGGATGTGCTCGACCGACGTCACCGTGCCGGAGAGGGGCGCGCGGTTGACGTGGACGTTGAGCGGGCTCATGAAGATCGCGACGCGGGTGCGGCCGTCCTTCCACGGCATGATGCTCTGCACCACACCGTCGGCGGGCGAGATGACGCGGCCCGTGGCGATCTCGCGCTCGGGGTCGCGGAAGAACCACAGCATGCCCGCCGCGAGCGCGGTGGCGGGCACGGCGACGGCCTTGGCGGCGCCGGACTTGCGCGCGCGCACCAGGCTGAGGGCTGCGGTGGCGACGGTCGGAAGAAGCCACGGCGATGCTCCGCGCGCGAGGCGTACGCCGACCTGGCTGTCGCGAGGTGCAGAGGTTTGGCTGTGGGGCATGGATGACCTTCGTAGCGGATGATGCCGCGCAGTGACGGGGGACGGCGGCTTTCCGGGGATCGTACCGGTCGGTGACCACAACTGGGCAAGCCAGGAAGCCGAGTCGGCGGCCGAAGAGGGTTGACGGGGTGTGATCTTCTTCTCCAAGAAAACACCCCGTATCCGGACATCTAGCCCTGGAATCGATACTCTTCGAGCAGCCTGCGACCGATGATCATTTTCTGGATCTCGGCGGTACCTTCGCCGATCAGCAGCATCGGTGCCTCTCGGTAGAGGCGCTCGATCTCGTACTCCTTGGAGAAGCCGTAGCCGCCGTGGATCCGGAAGGCGTCTTCCACGACCTCCTTGCAGTACTCGGAGGCGAGGTACTTCGCCATCCCAGCCTCAAGGTCGTTTCGCTCCCCGGAGTCCTTTTTGCGTGCCGCGTTGACCATCATCGCATGCGCGGCCTCGACCTTGGTAGCCATCTCGGCCAGCTTGAACTGGATCGCCTGGTGCTGGGCGATCGCTTTGCCGAAAGTGTGACGCTGCTGGGCGTACTGGACACCCAGTTCGAAGGCACGCTGAGCGACGCCACAGCCACGCGCCGCCACATTGACGCGGCCGACTTCCACGCCGTCCATCATTTGGTAAAAACCTCGGCCGGTGACGCCGCCGAGCACGCGATCGGCCGGAATGCGCAGGCCATCCATGATCAGTTCGGTGGTGTCGACACCCTTGTAGCCCATCTTGTCGATCTTCCCGGGGATGGTGAGGCCGGGGCGGACCTCTCCGAAGCCGGGCTCCTTCTCGACGAGGAAGGTCGTCATCGACTTGTGGGGCGCGGTGCCCTCGGGGTGTCCTTCATCACTTCGGACGAGAACGGCGACCAGACTTGACGTCCCACCGTTCGTGAGCCACATCTTCTGGCCGTTGAGGACGTACTCGTCGCCGTCCTTGACCGCCTTGGACGTGATGGCCGACACATCGGAACCCAGGCCCGGCTCCGACATCGAGAAGGCGCCCCGGATGTCGCCGGCCGCCATGCGCGGCAGGAAGTGGTCCTTCTGCTCCTGCGTGCCGTGCTGCTTGAGCATGTAGGCCACGATGAAGTGGGTGTTGATGATGCCGGACACCGACATCCACCCGCGGGCGATCTCCTCGACGCACAGCGCGTACGTCAGGAGCGACTCGCCCAGACCGCCGTACTCCTCCGGGATCATGAGCCCGAACAGGCCCAACTCCTTGAGCCCGTCCACGATCGCTTGCGGGTACTCGTCGCGGTGCTCCAGCTCGGTGGCGACCGGGATGATCTCCTTGTCCACGAAGTCGCGGACGGTGGAGAGGATTTCCTGCTGGATGTCGGTCAGACCGGCGGTCTGGGCGAGGCGTGCCATCGGGCTCAGCCCTCCTGAAGTTCCGGGCGGCCGGGCTGCTCGCCGCCGCGCTCCTTGATGTAGGTCTCGGTCGGCACCATGACCTTGCGGCGGAACACGCAGACCAGCGTGCCGTCCTGCTTGTAGCCCTTGGTCTCGACGTAGACGATGCCGCGGTCGTTCTTCGACTTCGACGGCCACTTGTCGAGGACGGTCGTCTGGCCGTAGATCGTGTCGCCGTGGAAGGTCGGCGCCACGTGCTTCAGCGACTCGATCTCCAGGTTGGCGATCGCCTTGCCGGAGATGTCCGGGACGGACATGCCGAGCAGCAGCGAGTAGATGTAGTTCCCGACGACGACGTTCTTGCCGAAGTCCGTCGTCTTCTCCGCATAGTTGGTGTCCATGTGGAGCGGGTGGTGGTTCATGGTGAGGAGACAGAACAGGTGGTCGTCGTACTCCGTGACCGTCTTTCCCGGCCAGTGCTTGTACGTCGCCCCGACCTCGAACTCCTCGTAGGTGCGTCCGAACTGCATGGCGCTCAGGCCTCCGGGATCTCGAACTTGCTGGTGCGCTGCATGCCGGCGGCGCGTCCCTTGCCGGAGATGACCAGGGCCATCTTGCGGCTGGCCTCGTCGATCATCTCGTCGCCGAGCATCGCGGAGCCCTTCTTGCCGCCCGCCTCGGACGTGTAGTAGTCGTACGCGTCCAGGATCAGCTCGGCGTGGTCGTAGTCCTCCTGCGAGGGCGAGAAGATCTCGTTGGACGCCTCGACCTGGCCCGGGTGCAGCACCCACTTGCCGTCGAAGCCGAGGGCCGCGGCGCGCTGGGCGACCTCGCGGTAGCCGTCGATGTTGCGGATCTGCAGGTAGGGGCCGTCGATCGCCTGGAGGTTGTTGGCGCGGGCGGCCATCAGGATCTTCATCAGGATGTAGTGGTAGGCGTCCGCCGGGTAGCCGGGCGGCTGCTCGCCCACGACCAGCGACTTCATGTTGATGGACGCCATGAAGTCGGCCGGGCCGAAGATGATCGTCTCGACGCGCTGGGAGGCCGTCGCGATCTCGTTGACGTTGTTCAGGCCCTGCGCGTTCTCGATCTGAGCCTCGATGCCGATCTTGCCGACCTCGAAGCCCATCGTCTTCTCGATCTGCGTCAGCAGCAGGTCCAGGGCGACGATCTGCTCGGCCGTCTGCACCTTCGGCAGCATGATGCAGTCGAGGTTCTGGCCGGCTCCCTCGACGACCGTGACGACATCGCGGTACGTCCACTCGGTCGTCCAGTCGTTGACGCGCACGACCCTCGTCTTGCCGGTCCAGTCACCCTCGTTGAGGAACTTGACGATGGTGTGCCGCGCCTCCGGCTTGGCGAGCGGGGCGCACGCGTCCTCCAGGTCGAGGAAGACCTGGTCCGCCGGGAGGCCCTGCGCCTTCTCCAGGAAGCGGGGGTTGCTTCCCGGTACCGCGAGACACGAGCGGCGGGGACGCAGACGGTTGACGGTCATGCGGGGACCTCCAGGGGGTCGAGCTTGTTCGCTTTCCGGATCTCGTCGACGATGCGGCCGATGATTCCGGTGATGTCGAAGTCCTTCGGGGTGAAGACGGCGGCCACTCCGGCGGCCCTGAGCTGCTCGGCATCGCCATTCGGGATGATGCCACCGGCGATCACCGGGATATCTGTGGCACCGGCCACATGGAGCCGTTCCAGCACGTCCGGCACCAGCTGGGCGTGCGAGCCGGAGAGGATCGACAGGCCGACCGCGTGCACGTCCTCGGCGAGGGCCGCGTCCACGATCTGCTCCGGGGTGAGCCGGATGCCCTGGTAGACCACCTCGAACCCGGCGTCACGGGCCCGCACGGCGATCTGCTCGGCCCCGTTGGAGTGCCCGTCCAGGCCGGGCTTGCCGACGAGGAAGCGGAGCTTGCCGACGCCGAGGTCCCTGGCCGTCAGGTCGACCCTGCGGCGGACGTCCGCCATGGGCGAGCCCTCTTCGGCGGGGACGGCCACCGGTGCGGAGGACACGCCCGTCGGGCGCGGAACTCGCCGAAGACCTCGCGCAGCGCCCCGGCCCACTCGCCGGTCGTGACCCCGGCGCGGGCGCACTCCAGGGTGGCCTCCATGAGGTTGGCGGTGCCCTTGGCGGCCTCCTTCAGCTTCTCCAGCGCCTTGCACGGGCGCGGGTGGTTGAAGGGCGGCTGGTAGCGGGTGTCGCGCCAGTTCTGGAGGCCGGCGATGACCCGGGCCTCGACCGCCGGGTCGACCGTCTGGATCGCGGTGTCGAGGTCGGCCGTCAGCGGGTTCGGCTCGGTCGTCTCGAAGATGTTGACGCCGACGATCTTCTCCTGGCCGGACTCGATCCGGGCCCGGCGTTCGGCGTGCGAGGAGACGAGCTGCGATTTGAGGTAGCCGGACTCGACGGCGGCCATCGCGCCGCCCATCTCCTGGATGCGCTCGATCTCGGTGAGGGACTCCTCGACGAGCTTGCTCACCTTCGCCTCGATGACGTGCGAGCCCTCGAAGATGTCCTCGTACTCCAGCAGGTCGCTCTCGTGCGCCAGCACCTGCTGGATGCGCAGTGACCACTGCTGGTCCCAGGGCCGGGGCAGGCCCAGCGCCTCGTTCCAGGCGGGCAGTTGCACGGCACGCGCGCGTGCGTCCTTGGAGAGGGTGACGGCCAGCATCTCGAGGACGATCCGTTGGACGTTGTTCTCCGGCTGCGCCTCGGTCAGGCCCAGGGAGTTGACCTGGACGCCGTACCGGAAGCGGCGCTGCTTCGGGTTCTCGATGCCGTACCGCTCCAGCGTGATCTTGTCCCAGATGCGGCCGAAGGCGCGCATCTTGCACATCTCCTCGATGAAGCGGACGCCCGCGTTCACGAAGAAGGAGATGCGGGCGACGACGTCACCGAACTTCTCGGCCGGCACCTGGCCCGAGTCCCGGACGGCGTCCAGGACGGCGATCGCCGTCGACATCGCGTACGCGATCTCCTGGACCGGCGTGGCCCCGGCCTCCTGCAGGTGGTAGCTGCAGATGTTGATCGGGTTCCACTTCGGGATGTGGGAGACCGTGTACGCGATCATGTCGGTCGTCAGGCGGAGCGACGGTCCCGGCGGGAAGACGTGCGTCCCCCGGGACAGGTACTCCTTGACGATGTCGTTCTGGGTCGTGCCCTGGAGCTTGGTGATGTCGGCGCCCTGCTCCTCGGCGACGACCTGGTAGAGCGCCAGCAGCCACATGGCGGTGGCGTTGATCGTCATCGAGGTGTTCATCTGCTCCAGGGGGATGTCCTGGAACAGCCGGCGCATGTCACCGAGGTGCGCGATGGGCACACCGACCCGGCCGACCTCGCCGCGGGCGAGGATGTGGTCGGAGTCGTAGCCGGTCTGCGTCGGAAGGTCGAACGCGACCGACAGGCCGGTCTGGCCCTTGGCGAGGTTGCGCCGGTACAGCTCGTTGGACGCCTCGGCCGTGGAGTGGCCGGCGTACGTGCGCATGAGCCACGGCCGGTCCTTCTCCCGCGCGCCGTCGGCGGGCTGACGCTCAGTCATCTATGACCCCGGGTGTCTCAGATGTTGCGGAAGCGGTTGATGGCGTCGATGTGCCGGTCGCGCATCTCCTCGTCGCGCACGCCGAGGCCTTCCTCGGGGGCGAGGCACAGCACGCCGACCTTGCCCTGGTGGAGGTTGCGGTGCACGTCGTACGCGGCCTGACCGGTCTCCTCCAGGGAGTAGGTCTTCGACAGCGTCGGGTGGATCTTGCCCTTCGCGATCAGCCGGTTGGCCTCCCAGGCCTCGCGGTAGTTGGCGAAGTGCGAGCCGATGATCCGCTTCAGCGACATCCACAGGTAGCGGTTGTCGTACTCGTGCATGTAGCCCGAGGTGGAGGCGCAGGTGGTGATGGTGCCGCCCTTGCGGGTGACGAACACGGAGGCGCCGAAGGTCTCGCGGCCGGGGTGCTCGAAGACGATGTCGATGTCCTCGCCGCCGGTGAGCTCGCGGATGCGCTTGCCGAAGCGCTTCCACTCCTTGGGGTCCTGGGTGTTCTCGTCCTTCCAGAACTTGTAGCCCTCGGCGTTGCGGTCGATGATCGCGTCGGCGCCCATCGCGCGGCAGATCTCCGCCTTCTGCGGGCTGGAGACGACACAGATCGGGTTGGCGCCACCGGCCAGCGCGAACTGCGTGGCGTACGAGCCGAGTCCGCCGCTCGCGCCCCAGATCAGGACGTTGTCGCCCTGCTTCATGGCGGCGCCGTTGCGGGAGACCAGCTGGCGGTAGGCGGTGGAGTTGACGAGACCCGGGGCCGCCGCCTCCTCCCAGGACAGGTGACCCGGCTTGGGCATCAGCTGGTTGGACTTGACGAGCGCGATCTCGGCGAGGCCGCCGAAGTTGGTCTCGAAGCCCCAGATGCGCTGCTCGGGGTCGAGCATCGTGTCGTTGTGGCCGTCGGAGGACTCCAGCTCGACGGAGAGACAGTGCGCGACGACCTCGTCGCCGGGCTTCCAGGAGTTCACGCCCGGTCCGGTGCGCAGCACGACGCCCGCGAGGTCGGAGCCGATGATGTGGTACGGCAGGTCGTGGCGCTTGGCCAGGTCGCTGGTGCGGCCGTAGCGCTCCAGGAACCCGAAGGTGGACAGCGGCTCGAAGATCGAGGTCCACACCGAGTTGTAGTTGACGCTGGACGCCATGACGGCGACCAGGGCCTCGCCCGGGCCGAGCTCGGGCAGCGGGACCTCGTCCAGGTGGATCGACTTGCGCGGGTCCTTGTCGCGGGTCTCCAGACCCGCGAACATCTCCGTCTCGTCCTTGTGCACGGTGATCGCGCGGTACGACTCGGGGAGCGGCAGGGCGGCGAAGTCGGCCGGAGTCGAGTCCGGCGACTGGATCGCGTCCAGGATGTCCTTCGTGGTCACGGTGTTGCCTCCGGCGATACGCGTCCTGAGGGAGGGACGCTGAGGGTTACGTCGGTGCCGTCGGTTCGGCGGTCTTGGTGTGCGGCAGCGCTTTGTGGCGCGGGAGGTTGCCTGTGACGCAGGCGTCCGGGCGGGGCAAGCCGATGACTTGTTGGGACAGCCGACGTGCGAAAGGTCTCTGCACGCCGGCCGCCCGGACTCCTTCAACGTATGACACCGCGTGTCACCTGGCAAGGCACTGAGTGCCAGCAACCGCTCTCAGGTGAAATCTTTACGTAACAAATGAGCGATGATCGATCGAACACGGCTTGAATTCCGCTCGAAAAGGGGCTCTGACATGCCAAAACGCCACCCCGAAGGGTGGCCGTCATCACAGCGGAGGCGGACGGTTCAGCGGTCCTTGAGGGCCTCTTCGATGGTCCGCATCACCTGGTCCAGGGGGGCGTCGGTGCGCGCGACCGTCACCAGGACCTCGCCGTGGGTGGAGACCGTCGCGGCGGACGGCTGCGGAGCGGCCGTGCGTCCGGCCCCGATGCCGGTCCCGAAGGTCTTCCGTACGATCGCGAAGGCGTGGTCCAGCTGGGCCTCCACGTCGCCCTGCCCGCCGGCCCGGAGCCAGCGCCGCAGCACGTGGTTGTGCGCGGTGACCACGGCGGACGCGGCGACCTCCGCGAGCAGCGGGTCGTCGTTGGCGTCGTCGTCGTGCGCGTGCTCGTCGAAGTGGCCGAGCAGATAGCGGGTGAACAGGCGCTCGTAGCGCGCCACCGACGCGATCTCCGCCTCGCGCAGGGTGGGCACCTCGCGCGTCAGCTTGTAGCGGGCGACCGAGATCTCCGGCCGGGCCGCGTACATCCGCATGACTTCCTTGATGCCGTTGCACACCGTGTCGAGCGGATGCTCGTGCGGGGGAGCCGCGTTGAGCACGGCCTCGGCGCGGATCAGGGTGTCGTCGTGATCGGGGAAGATCGCCTCTTCCTTGGAGCGGAAGTGGCGGAAGAAGGTACGGCGCGCGACTCCGGCCGCGGCCGCGATCTCGTCGACGGTGGTCGCCTCGTACCCCTTGGTCGAGAACAGCTCCATCGCCGCGGCCGCCAGTTCTCGGCGCATCTTGAGCCGCTGGGCGGCCGCGCGACTGCCTGCGGCACTCTCCGGCGCGTCGGGCGTAGCTGGTGTACGTGAGGACTTGGCGGGCTGGGACATGACCCGAACGTACTGCATGTGCGCAGGTTGGCGCTCATGTCCCGGGTAGCCCCCGCCCGCGGCGGGCGGGGGGTTCCGGGGATTCCGTGCGGGTCGAGCAGCCCGCCCCAGTCCTCGTTCGTTCTGTACCAGTCGCCGGACGCGTCAGCGGCGGGCATATTCGCGGAAGCCGCGGCCGGTCTTGCGGCCGAGGCAGCCCGCGGCCACCAGGTGCTCCAGGAGCGGGGCCGGGGCCAGGCCCGGGTCCCGGAACTCGCGGTGCAGGACCTTCTCGATGGCGAGCGAGACGTCGAGGCCGACGACGTCCAGCAGTTCGAAGGGGCCCATCGGGTAGCCGCCGCCGAGCTTCATCGCGGCGTCGATGTCGTCGAGGGAGGCGTAGTGCTCCTCGACCATCTTGATGGCGTTGTTGAGGTACGGGAACAGCAGGGCGTTCACGATGAACCCGGCCCGGTCGCCGCAGTCCACCGCGTGCTTCTTGATCCGGCCGCAGACCTCGCGGACCGTCGCGTGGACGTCCTCCGCCGTGAGGACCGTGCGCACGACCTCGACCAGCTTCATCGCCGGCGCCGGGTTGAAGAAGTGCATGCCGATCACGTCCTGCGGGCGCGAGGTGGCGCGGGCGCAGGCGACGACCGGGAGTGAGGAGGTGGTGGTGGCCAGGACCGCGCCCGGCTTGCAGACCTTGTCCAGCGTCTGGAACAGCTGCTGCTTGATCTCCAGGTCCTCGGCGACGGCCTCGACGGCCAGGTCGACGTCGGCGAAGGCGTCGTAGGAGCCCGCCGGGGTGATCAGGTCCAGGGTCTGCGCGGCCGCCTCGGCGGTGAGCCGGCCCTTGTCGACGGAGCGCGAAAGAGACTTGCCGATACGGGCCTTGGCGGCCTGCGCCTTCTCCTCGCTGCGGGCGGCGAGGACGACCTGGTACCCGGCCTTGGCGAAGACCTCCGCGATGCCGGACGCCATGGTGCCCGAGCCCGCGACACCGACGGAACGGACCGTGCGGCCCTCGGCCCGGGAGCCGCCTTCGGCGGGCGTCAGGGCGTCCGGGACGACCGTCGCGCTGCCCGGTGCCTCGTAGGAGTAGAAGCCGCGGCCCGACTTCCGGCCCGTCAGTCCCGCCTCGCTGAGCTGCTTGAGGATCGGGGCGGGGGCGTGCAGCCGGTCGTGGGACTCGGCGTACATGGCGTCCAGGACGGTGCGCGCGGTGTCGATGCCGATCAGGTCGAGGAGCGCGAGCGGGCCCATCGGCAGTCCGCAGCCGAGCCGCATCGCGGCGTCGATGTCCTCGCGGGAGGCGTACTTCGCCTCGTACATCGCGGCGGCCTGGTTGAGGTAGCCGAACAGCAGCCCGTCGGCGACGAACCCGGGCCGGTCGCCGACCGCGACGGGTTCCTTGCCCAGGTCGAGGGCGAGATCGGTGACGGCGGTGACGGCGTTCGGCGCGGTCAGCACCGAGGAGACCACCTCGACCAGCTTCATCGCCGGCGCAGGGTTGAAGAAGTGCAGGCCGAGCACGCGCTCCGGACGGGCCGAGTCGGCCGCGAGCCGGGTGACGGACAGGGCGTTGGTGCCGGTCGCCAGGATCGTCTCGGGCCGGACGATGCCGTCGAGTTCACGGAAGATCTGGTGCTTGATCTCGTACGACTCCGGGACCACCTCGATGACCAGGTCCGCGTCGGCCGCGGTGCGCAGGTCGGTGGAGGTGCGGATCCGGGCGAGGATGTCCGCGCGCTGCTCCTCGGTCAGCCGGCCCCGGGTCACGGCACGGCCGGTGGAGCTCTCCAGGGCGGCGACGGCCTGAGCGGCCGCGGCCTCGCTGATGTCGATGCCGAGGACCGTGCGGCCGGCCTTGGCGAGGACCTCGGCGATGCCGGTGCCCATGGTGCCGAGGCCGACGACGGCGACGGTCTGGATCGGGGACAGAGGGGTGTCGGACAGGGGAGCGGCCATCGCGGGACTCCAGGAATGAGGGTGACGACTGGGAGCGCGACCCGGTACGCCGAAGGGCGCACCGGGTGCGTGGAAACTGCGAGATGCGGGTGTTGCCGGGCTACTCGCGCACACGCCCGGTGGTGCGATGCCGTCGTCGCGGGCGTGCACACGCCCGGAGAACGGTGAAGCCGACCGGCCCTGTCCCAAGCCGCGTCGTACTGAGGTACCGATACCTGAGGTACCGAACCGACTGCTCTCGCGATGGCTGCGTCACCAGGCCACCGCAAGGAGTTCCGCGAGTGGGTAACTCGCTCGATTGAGCTTAACCCGCGGGTAACGAGCGCGCCAGCCCCCGGTCTTTGTGATGTACGTCCCTCGCTCCCTTGACCCCGCCTAGGCTGCCCTTCATGGACGAAGAGTTGCGATCGCTCACGGAGCGCTTACGGCAGGAGTCGGGAGCGTCGGCGGCCTATGAGCGGCTGGCGGGGACGAAGGACCTCGACGAACTGGCGGCGGTGCTGACCGAACCCGGGCAGCCGCTGTGGGCGCGGGAGCTGGCCGCGTTCCGCCTGGGAGTCGCCGGCGACTCCCGCGCCTTCGAGGCCCTCGTCCTGCTGCTCAACCACCGCGACCCGCAGCGCTGCGCCTCCGCCGCCCACGCCCTGGCCCGCCTCGGCGACCCGCGCACGGCCCGCGCGGCGGCGGCCCTGGCCACCAACGAACTGCGGGTCGCCTACGCCCTGCATCCGGTCCGGCTGCTCGCCGAACTGCGTGCCCCCGAGTCGGTGCCGGCCCTCATCACCACGCTCTCGCGGCGCCTGCGTCCGCACGACCCCTACCGACGCGTGGCCCTCGCCTGCGTCGAGGGCCTCGGCACCCTCGGCGACGCCCGCGCCCGGCCCGTACTGAACGAGGCCCTGGCGCATCCGGCGCTGGCGGAGGCGGCGGTGCACGCGCTGGCCCGCATCCCTAGCCCGCGCTGAGGTCCGCGCCGAGGCTCATGGCGTACCGCACCTCGGGTACGGACACCCCGTCCACCTCGAACGGCTCCTCGGCGCCGTCGGGGTGGAACCCCGCCCGCTCGTAGAAGCCACGGGCGCGGGCGTTGCCCTTGAGGACCCACAGGAGCAGGCGGGGGTGACCGGCGGCCGTGCAGCGGCGTACCGACTCCTGGAGCAGGACGTGCCCGATGCCGCCGCCGAACCGCGCCGCGTCGACGTAGATCGCGTACAACTCGGCGTCGGACGTGCGCTCTTCACCGTCCCGGTACGGGCCGTGCGCGGCCCAGCCCACCAGCTCGCCGCCCTGCTCGGCGACGAGGTTCACCACGCTGCCGCCGGACTGCCGGAACCGCTCGCGACGGCGCTCGGCGTCCTCGGTCACGCTCAGCGCGTCCAGGTACGGCTGCGGCATCAGACCGCGGTACGCGGTCTGCCAGCCTCGGATGCGGAGCTCGGCGACGCGGTCGCAGTCGGCGAGGGTCATGTCTCTGACCTGGATCATCGGGCGATCACCGCGAACGCCTCGACCTCCATCAGGAACTCGGGCCGCACCAGGGCCGCGACCTGGACCGCGGAGGCGGCCGGCAGCCGGTCGTCGGGCAGGTGCGCGGCGCGGGCCGCGCGGATCGCCGGCATGTGTGCCATGTCCGTGACGAAGTACGTGAGCTTGACGACGTCGTCGAAGCCGGCGCCCGCGGCGGCCAGGCAGCGGCGGAGGTTCTCGAAGACCTGGCGGGCCTGGGCCACGGGATCGCCCTCGCCGACGATCTTTCCGTCCTCGTCCAGGGCGAGCTGGCCGGAGATCGCGACGAACGTGCCGGTGCCCAGCACGACATGGGAGTACTGGGCGGCGGGCGCGAGCCCGTCGGGGGCGGGAATCCTGGTCAGCTCACTCATGCGTCCATGGTGGACCACGGGTCTGACAACGCCCCCGACGGGCCGTCAGGCAAGGCCGCTCAGCCGCGGAAGCCGAGCATGCCGTGCAGCGTCGAGCCCCGCGACGCCGCCGACGCCGAGCTCAGCGGCTTCGGGTCGGGCAGCGCGTCGCACACCGCGTCGACCTCGCCGCCGCTGCGCGGCACGGTGCCGTCGGTCAGGTACGCCGCCAGGTGCTTGTCCAGGCAGGCGTTCCCGCTCAGCGTGATGCCGTGGTTCCCGCCGCCCTGCTCGACCACCAGGCTGGAGCCGTGCAGCAGACGGTGGACCATCACGCCGCCCTGGTAGGGGGTGGCCGCGTCGTTCGTCGCCTGGAAGAGCAGCACCGGCGGCAGGTCGCCGTTGGCGACGTCCACGGGCTCCAGGGAGCCGGTCGGCCAGAACGCGCACGGCGCGTTGTACCAGGCGTTGTTCCAGGCCATGAACGGCGCCTTCTTGTACACCGCCCAGTTGTCGTCGCGCCACTGGCTCCAGTCGCGGGGCCAGTCAGCGTCACGGCACTGCACCGAGGCGTAGATGCTGTAGCCGTTGTCGCCGGAGGCGTCGACGGCGGCGAAGTTCTCGTACGCCTCGACCAGCGGGTCGGCGTTCTTGTCGTTCACGTACGCGGCGAACGCCGCCGCCAGGTAGGGCCAGTAGCCGTTGTAGTAGCCGCCCGGGATGAAGGTGTCCTCGAACTCCGAGGCGCCCACCTTGCCGCCCGCAGGCTTCTTCGCGAGCCGGGCCCGCACCTTGTACCACTTGGCCTCGATCTTCTCGGGATCGGTGCCGAGCTTGTACGTCGCGTTGTACTTGGCGACCCAGGCCATGAAGGCGAGGTGGCGGTCGTTGAAGGCGTAGTCCTGGCCGAGGTTGTCGTCGTACCAGATGCCGGTCGGGTCGACGATCGAGTCCAGGACCAGCCGCCGTACGCGCTCCGGGAAGAGCTTGGCGTAGACCGCGCCCAGATAGGTGCCGTACGAGTAGCCGAAGTAGTTGATCTTCTTCGCGCCCAGGGCGGCACGGATCGAGTCCATGTCCCGCACGGCCTGGACCGTGTTGATGTACGGCAGCAGGTCGGCGTACTTCTTGCCGCAGGCGGCCGCGAAGGACTTGGCGCGCTGGAGGTTGGCCTTCTCGATCGCGGGCGTGCTCGGCACGGAGTCGGGGCGGACGGGGTTGAAGTGGCCGGGCTTGCAGTCGAGCGCCGGCTTGCTCTTGCCCACACCGCGCGGATCGAAGCCGATGACGTCGTACTGCGCCGCGACCGCCTTGGGCAGCGAGCCGGCCACGAAGCCGGCCAGCGTCAGACCGCTGCCGCCGGGACCGCCGGGGTTGACCAGCAGCGGGCCCTGGGACTTCTTCGCGGTGTGCGGCACGCGGGACAGGGCGAGCGTGATCTGCCGCCCGTGCGGGCGGTCGTGGTCGAGTGGGACCTTGAGGGACGCGCACTGGAGCGTCGGGTAGTTCGTGGTGCCGCAGCTCTTCCAGGTGAGCTTCGCGGCCGGAGCGGTGTCCGCGGTGCGCGGAGTGCTCGCGTCGGCGGGCAGGGCGGTGAAGCTCCCGGCCATGACGACAGCGGCGCCGCACAGCACGGCTGCGCGTTTTCTCATGGAGTCCTCCCAGGACGGAGGTTTCGGGCCGCGAGTTTCACGGTCCTCGCCGCATCGTCCCGGAAAGGGCGCCCGGAAGAACGCGTTCTGGCAAGACTTGACCCGATTGGGCCGCCGGAAGCCCTCGAACGCTCTCAGATCAGCGTGAGTTGGGTTCCTCCCGGCAAGTCGGGCGCGACCGGATCGGGTTCCGGCTCCGGAAGCCGGCGCGGCATGCCCGGGTCGGTGGGGCCGATGCCGTACTCCCTGGCCAGCTCGTGGACCTGACGGGTGATCCGGCGCTGGTACCACTTGGGCGCGTAGGAACCGTCGGCGTACAGGCGCTCGTAGCGGCGCACCAGGTAGGGGTGGTGGTGGGCGAGCCAGGACATGAACCACTCCCGTGCGCCGGGGCGCAGATGCAGCACCAGCGGGGTGACGGAGGTCGCCCGGCCGCCGCGATCGCCCGTACGGTGGCGCGGAGTTGGGCCGGTTCGTCGCTCAGGAACGGGATCACCGGCGCCATCAGGACGCCGCAGCCGATGCCGTGCTCGGCCAGGGTGCGGACGACGTCCAGGCGGCGCTCCGGGGCGGGCGTGCCCGGCTCCACGGTCCGCCACAGGTCGGGGTCGGTGAAGCCGACCGAGACGGAGATGCCGATGTCCGTCACCTCGTGCGCCCGCCTCAGCAGGTCGAGGTCGCGCAGGATCAGCGTGCCCTTGGTCAGGATCGAGAACGGGTTCGCGTGGTCGGTGAGGGCGCCGATGATGCCCGGCATCAGGCGGTAGCGGCCCTCCGCGCGCTGGTAGCAGTCGACGTTCGTGCCCATCGCTATGTGCTCGCCCTGCCAGCGGCGTGAGCCGAGCTGGCGGCGCAGCAGCTCCGGGGCGTTCGTCTTGACCACGATCTGCGAGTCGAAGCCGAGGCCGGTGTCGAGGTCCAGGTAGCTGTGCGTCTTGCGGGCGAAGCAGTACACGCACGCGTGCGAGCAGCCCCGGTAGGGGTTGACCGTCCACTGGAAGGACATCCGGGAGACCGCGGGCACCCGGTTGATGATCGACCGGGCCCGGATCTCGTGAAAGGTGATGCCGGCGAATTCGGGCGTGTCGAACGTCCGGCTGGTCACCGCGTCGGCGCCGAACAGGGCGGCGTCCGCCCTGCCGTGTTCGGCGGACTCTGTGAGGTTCTCCCAGCGCATGAGGCCTCCTCGGTAGCACTGAACAGAGAATAGAACACATGTTCCCTTGATCGTGCGACTGTCTTTTCCGGGGGCGCTCCCGCGTGTCGCGCGCGGCCCCGATTTGGGCGCCCGGGGACCGGGGTGGTTGGCTTGGCCCCACCCCCGAAATCCAGGTCTTGGAGGATTGCAATGGCGCAGGTCGAGGCCACCACCGAGCGGGTCGTCGCCGCCGACGCGGAGAAGGTGTTCGACGCCCTCGCCGACTACAGCGGCACGCGGCAGAAGCTGCTGCCCGAGCACTTCAGCGAGTACGAGGTGCGCGAGGGCGGCGACGGCGAGGGCACCCTCGTCCACTGGAAGCTCCAGGCCACCAGCAAGCGTGTGCGCGACTGCCTCCTGGAGGTCAGCGAGCCCACCGACGGCGAGCTCGTCGAGAAGGACCGCAACTCCTCCATGGTCACCACCTGGCGGGTCACGCCGGCCGGTGAGGGCAGGTCCCGTGTCGTCGTGACCACCGTCTGGAACGGCGCCGGCGGCATCGGCGGCTTCTTCGAGAAGACCTTCGCCCCCAAGGGTCTCGGCCGGATCTACGACGCGCTGCTCGCCAACCTCGCCACCGAGGTCGAGAAGTAGGTCCCCGGTGAACGTCGAGAAGTAAGTCCCCGGTGAGCGGGGGACGTTGCTCCCCTCACCGGATCGAGTGGATCTCCGTCCATCACTCCGGTCTGCCGTAACTCGTCGCGCTTGCTCGCAGTTGTCGCATTAAGCGGGAATTGTGAGGCGCGGCGAGGGGAGCGGACACGTGGGCGGGACCACTGCGGTGCAGGAGGACCTCCGGGGCGAACCGGCCCCGGAGAGCCCACGGCTCGCCGTCCCCGAACCCGCCGGGAGTGTCGAACTCGGCCCGCGCCGGGTGCGGTTGGTCTTCTTCGGGCTGATGCTCGCGCTGCTGCTGGCCGCGCTGGAGCAGATGATCGTCGCCACCGCGCTCCCCAGGATCGTCGGCGAGCTGCACGGCCTGGACAAGATGTCCTGGGCGATCACCGCCTACCTCCTCACCGCCACCATCGGCCTGCCGGTCTACGGCAAGCTCGGCGACCTCCTCGGCCGCAAGGGCGTCTTCCAGTTCGCGATCGTCGTCTTCGTCATCGGCTCCGCCCTCGCCGGACGGGCCGAGACGATGGACCAGTTGATCGCCTTCCGCGCGGTGCAGGGCGTCGGCGCGGGCGGCCTCATGATCGGCGTGCAGGCGATCATCGCCGACATCGTGCCGCCCCGGGAGCGCGGCCGCTTCATGGGTCTCATCGGCGCCGCGTTCGGCCTCGCCTCCGTCGCCGGGCCCCTGTTGGGCGGCTACTTCACGGACCACCTCTCCTGGCGGTGGTGCTTCTACATCAACGTCCCCTTCGGCCTGGTCACCCTCGCCGTCGTCACCGCCGTCCTCAAACTGCCCAAGCCGCGCACCAGGGCCCGCCTCGACATCCCGGGCATGCTGCTGCTCGCCGCCGCCTCGACCTGCCTGGTGCTGCTGACCAGTTGGGGCGGCACCGAGTACGCCTGGGGCTCCCGGGTGATCCTCGGGCTCGGCGCGGGCGCGCTGGCGGCCACCGTCCTCTTCCTCGTCGCCGAGCACTTCGCGACCGAACCCCTCATCCCGCTGCGGCTGTTCAGGGACTCGGTCTTCAACGTCACCGGTCTGGTGGGCCTGGTGGTCGGCGTCGCGCTCTTCGGGGCCGCCAGCTATCTGCCCACGTTCCTGCAGATGGTCGACGGGGCCAGCGCCACCGAGTCGGGCCTGCTGATGCTGCCCATGATGGGCGGCATCGTCGGCGCCTCGATCATCTCCGGGCAGCTCATCAGCCACACCGGCCGCTACAAGGTGTGGCCCGTCCTCGGCGGCGCGCTCTCCGTCCTCGGCATGTGGCTGCTCTCCCGGCTCGAGGCCGACACGCCCCGGCTGCACTACAGCCTCTGGATGGCCGTCCTCGGCGCCGGTATCGGCATGGTGATGCCGGTCCTCATCCTCGCCGTGCAGAACTCGGTGCGCCCCGCCGACCTCGGCACGGCGACGAGCGCCAACAACTACTTCCGCCAGATCGGCGGCTCGGTCGGCGCGGCGATCTTCGGCACGCTCTTCGCCGACCGGCTCGCCGACGCCCTCGCCGAGCGCCTGCCCCCGACCGCGGGGCTGCCCGACGCCGAGTCCATCACCCCGCAGCTCGTCCACGCGCTGCCCCCGCGGCTGCGCGACGCCTACATCCAGGCGTACGCCGACGCCATGCCGCGGATCTTCCTCTACCTCGTGCCGGTCCTCGTCCTCGGACTGCTCACCGCCTTCTTCCTCAAGGAGAAACCACTGGTGTCCCACAACGCCGCCGAAACCGAGCCCGCACCCGTGAACACGCCGATCCCGCAGGCGCGTTCGCCGTACGCCGCCGGAATCCCGGTGTGCGGCACGGTGCAGCACCCGGACGGGACCGTCGTCCCGCGCGCGGCGCTCACGCTGATCGACGTCACCGGACAGCAGATCGGCCGGGGCGCGAGCGGCGAGGACGGGCGGTACGCGCTCTCGACGCCAGGCTCGGGGGCGTACGTCCTGATCGCGGCGGCGGGCGGGCACCAGCCGCAGGCCGTCTCCGTCACCGTCGGCGAGCGGCCCGTCGAGCTCGACGTCGTCCTCGGCGGCGCCGGGCGCCTGGCCGGGAGCGTGGTGACCGCGGACGGCGCCATCGTGCGGGACGCCACTGTCACCCTCACCAATGTGCACGGCGAGGTCGTCGCCACCACCCGCAGCGGACGCGAGGGCGGCTATGTCATCACCGAACTCGTGGCGGGGGAGTACACCCTTGCCGCCAGCGCCCCCGCCTTCCGCCCGGCCGCGCTCCCCGTCACCGTCCAGGCCGCCCGGGAGACCCGCCAGGACATCGAGCTCGCCGGCGGCGCCGTGCTGCGCGGGACGGTACGGGCGAGCGGCGGCCGTCCCGTGGAGGACGCGCGCGTGACGCTGCTGGACGCGGCGGGCAACGTCGTGGACACGCTCACCACCGGCGCCGACGGAACGTTCCGGTTCATCGACCTGTCCTCCGGCGAGTACACGGTCATCGCCGCGGGCTACCCGCCCATCGCCACCGTCCTCCAGGTCGCGGGCGGCGGCCGCACCGAACGGGACCTCCAGCTGGGGCACGAGGACTGAGCAAGCCGGATACAGCGGCGGAAAACCCGTCAGTAACCCCATGGTGCCCCCAACCGGCCGTTTCCGTCCGGCCGGGGCGTGCGCGGGGCGCACGGCATGCGGTCCGGCGGGGTCAATTCCCGCATTGCCGCACATCACCACCGGACGCGGCCGTACGGTGGAACGGTCGGCACAGATCTTTGCGGAGCCGTGGGAGAGAGGGCCTGGGCCATGGACCGTGGCAGCGAGAGGGACACACCTCCCAGCCGCGGCGCTGAGAGCGGAGCGGTGGACAGCACCCCGGTCGGACGCATTCCGCTGGCCGTGGTCGTGGTGGACCGCGCCGGACTCGTGTCCCACTGGAGCCGAGGGGCGCGCCGCCTGTTCGGCGCCGCCAAGGAAGAGGCGATCGGGCGTGCCGCGGTCGATCTGCTGCCCGTCTCCGGAGCGCTGCCCGACGAGGAAGACACCGTGCCCTACGGGGCGTACGACTCCTACGACGGCCTCGGACCCGATCTGGAGTCCTCCCTCGGCGGCAGGCTCGCCTACCCGGCCGCGGGCCGCGCCCGGCTCACGGTCGCCGAGGGCCACCGGCGGGACGTGCTCTGGTGGGCGTACCCCCTGGTCGGACCCGGGGAAGAGCGGCTGCTGGTGCTGGCCGCCGACGCGGACGCCCTCAAGGCCGACGACCCCGACGACGAGATCGCCGTCGAGCGCATCGCCCCGGCCTTCGCGCTGCACACCGACTTCCCCGGCGCCGAGGAACTGGCCCGCAGGCTCCCCGAGATCCTGCCCAGCATGAGCGTCGACGAAGGCGCCCGGATCGTCTCCCAGGTACTGGAACTGGGCTATCCCGTCCTGGAGTTCAGCCAGAACGACCGGGTGCCGGTGACCCCCGACTGGGGCGTCCCGCGACGCGCCGAGCGCAGGGCCCGCCGGGAGCGGGCCGCGCGCGCCGCGGCCGAGGGTCTGGCGCTGCCCCTGGATCCCGCGGAGGAGGACGGCGAGGACCTCGAGTACGCCGCCGTACGCGAGCGTCTGGAGTTCCTCAACGAGGTCAGCGGCCGCATCGGCACCTCCCTCGACCTGTCGAAGACCATCATCGAGGTCAGCCGCGCCGTCGTCCCCCGCTTCACCGACGTCGCCGGCACGTATCTGCGGGAACAGGTCGTCGCCGGCGAGGGGTTCCCCGAGGGCGTGCCGGACACCACCACCCTGTGGCACCGGGTCGCCGTGGAGCACACCGACGAACCCGGCCGCTGGGACGACGTGGTGCCGGTCGGCGAGGCCATGCCGTTCCCCGCCCACACGCCGTTCTTCCAGTGCATGACCACCGGCGAACCCGTCCTCGTGCCCCGCATCAGCGAGGAGATGGGCCACGCCATCGCCGCGCAGTTCGAGAAGCGCGACATCCGGCCCCTGATCACCCACCGCTCGATGCTGGTCGTCCCGCTCAAGGCCCGCAATGTGGTCCTCGGCTTCATGATCCTGCTGCGGCACCCGGAGCGCGTCGAGTTCAACGACATGGACCGGGTCACCGGCGCCGAACTCGCCGCCCGCGCGGGCCTCGTGCTGGACAACGCGCGCATGTACACCTACCAGGAGAGCGTCGCCGAGACCCTCCAGGACAGCATGCTGCCGCACATCCCGCCGCGCATGGCGGGCTGCGACATCGCCACCCGCTATCTGCCGGGCACCCTCCTCGGCCGCGTCGGCGGCGACTGGTTCGACTCCGTGAAGCTGCCGGGCGCCCGCACCGCCCTCGTCGTCGGTGACGTCATGGGACACGGCCTCAACTCCGCGGCGATGATGGGCCAGTTGCGGACGGCCGTGCAGACCATGGCCGCCATGGACCTGCCGCCCGCCCAGCTGCTGCGCAACCTCGACGACCTCGCCCAGCGCCTCGGCGACACCTACCTCGCGACCTGTCTGTACGCCGTGTACGACCCGATCGCCGGTGAGGTGCACATCGCCAACGCGGGCCACATCCCGCCGGTGATCGTGCACGCGGCGGACGGCCGCAGCGAGTTGCTCGACCTGCCGACCGGCGCGCCCATCGGCGTCGGCGGGGTGCCGTTCGAGGCGGTACGCGTGCGCGTGCGGCCCGGCGACCGGCTCGTGATGTGCACGGACGGACTGGTCGAGGTGCGCGGCGAGGACATCGGCGTGGGACTGGCCACGCTGTGCGAGTCCGCCGCCCACCCGGCCGCGTCCATGGACGAGGCCTGCGACACCATCATCCGCGCCCTCAACACCTGCGGCGGCCGCAAGGACGACGTCGCCCTGCTGATGGCCCGGCTCAACGGCATCGAGCCGGACGACGTGGCCGAGTGGCGGCTCGCCGTCGACCCGATCGAGGTCGGCCGGGCCCGCGCCACCGTCCGCGAACAGCTGCACGAGTGGGGCCTCGGACGGCTGGCCGACACCACCGAACTCATGGTGAGCGAACTCGTCACCAACGCCGTACGGCACTCCCACAGCCGCCCCGTCGAGCTGCGGCTCGTGCGGGGCGAGACGCTGCTGTGCGAGGTGGACGACGACGACCACGAACTGCCCACCCTGCGCAACGCCGGTCCCGACGACGAGTTCGGACGCGGCCTGCGCATCGTCAGCACGCTGGCGCGGGAGTGGGGCGCGAGCCGGACGAACGCCGGCAAGACCGTCTGGTTCGAACAGACCCTGCCGCGACGCTGACACTCTGCCGGGGCGCGCGGGGCGCCCGGGGGCGTGCACAGCTCGTACGAGGGGTGAAGGAATGCGCTCCGCGCTTGTAGCCGTGACCAGGGCGCGATAGACCGTACTGGCCCGTCACTCGCGACGGGTCGGCTACGCACCCTGGGGAGTTGGGCATGAGCGTGACGAGTCGGTACCGGGAGGCCTGGGAGGGCTTCTGGAGGGAGGCCCCCGAGGAGCAGGGGGCCGTGTTCTGGGACGCGGAGCCCGCGCTCACCGCCGGCCTCCATCTCGCCCTCTTCGAACCACGGTTGGCCGACCCCGGCCTGCCCATGGTCGACCTCGGCTGCGGCAACGGCACCCAGACCCGGTTCCTCGCCGACCGCTTCCCGCGCGTCCTCGGCGTCGACCTGTCCGAGGCGGCCGTCGAGCACGCCCGGCACGCCGACCCCGCGGGCCAGGCCGGCTACCGGGTGCTCGACGCCGCCGGGAAGGGCGAGGCGGAGTCACTGCACGCGGAGCTCGGCGACGCCAACGTCTATGTGCGGGGCGTACTGCACCAGTGCGAGCCCGACGACCGCCAGCCCTTCGTCGACGGGCTCGCCACCCTCCTCGGCGAGCGCGGCCGGGCCTTCCTCGTCGAGCTCTCCGAGGCCGCCAAGCCGGTCCTGATGGGCCTGGCCCAGAGCCCCTCGGGCCCGCCGCCCAAGCTGGCGCCGGTCTTCCGGCACGGCATCGCGCCCGGCGAGGTCTCCGACGCCGCCGTCCCCGAATATCTGAGCGCGGCCGGCCTCAGCGTCCTCGCGAGCGGCGAACTGCCGCTCACCACCACGGAGTACACCGCCGACGGCGTGCGCATCGAACTGCCGTCGAAGTGGCAGGTGGTGGGGCGTACGGCCTGAGGTGTGAGATTCACTGGTCTGTGCCGGTGAGGGTTTTCCACAGGGCTGCCGGGAGGCGCCGGAACCGCGTAGCGTGAGGCGGCATGAAGATCCTCATCAGCGCCGACATGGAGGGCGCCACCGGCGTGACCTGGCCGGCCGACGTGCTGCCGGGGACTCCGCAGTGGGAGCGGTGCCGCGCGATGTTCACCTCCGACGTGAACGCCGCGGTGCTGGGCTTCTTCGACGGCGGAGCCGACGAGGTGCTGATCAACGAGGCGCACTGGACCATGCGCAACCTGCTCCTGGAGCGCCTAGACGACCGCGCCGAGATGCTCACCGGGCGGCACAAGGCGCTGTCCATGGTGGAGGGCGTGCAGCACGGCGACGTGGACGGCATCGCCTTCGTCGGCTATCACGCCGGGGCCGGCATGGAGGGCGTCCTCGCGCACACGTACCTCGCCAACTCCATCACCGGGGTGTGGGTGAACGACGAGCGGGCCAGCGAAGGGCTCCTCAACGCGCGCGTGGTCGCCGAGTACGGGGTACCCGTCATCCTCGTCACCGGCGACGACGTGGCCTGCGAGGACGCGCTCGGGTACGCGCCGGAGGCGCTGAAAGTCGCGGTCAAGGACCATGTGTCGCGCTACGCCGCGGTGTGCCGGACACCGGCCAGGACCGCGGCCGGCATCCGCGCGGCGGCGAAGGAGGCGGCGGCCCTGGCGGTGCGTCACGAACCGGTCGACGCGGGGCCGTTCACGATCGCGCTCGAGTTCGACGCCGAGCACCTGGCGATGGCCGCGACCGTCGTGCCCGGTGTGCGGCGGATCGGCGAGCGGAAGGTGGCGTACACCAGCGCCACGATGTACGAGGGAATCCGCGCCTTCAAGGCGGTCACCACGATCGTCTCGGCCGCGGTGGAGGAGCAGTATGGCTGACGGGCAGGCGATGGACGAGGTCGTGACCTTCACGTCCGACCTCATCCGCATCGACACCACCAACCGGGGCGGGGGCGACTGCCAGGAGCGGCCCGCCGCCGAGTACGCGGCGGAGCGGTTGGCCGGGGCGGGCCTGGAGCCGGTGCTGCTGGAGCGCACCAGGGGCCGGACGAACGTCGTCGCCCGGATCGAGGGCACCGACCCGTCGGCGGACGCGCTGCTGCTGCACGGTCATCTGGACGTGGTGCCGGCCGAGGCCCGGGACTGGAGCGTGCACCCGTTCTCCGGGGAGATCCGCGACGGGGTCGTGTGGGGCCGGGGCGCGGTCGACATGAAGAACATGGACGCGATGATCCTCGCCGTGGTCCGGTCCTGGGCGCGGCAGGGCGTGCGGCCCCGGCGGGACGTCGTCGTCGCGTTCACCGCCGACGAGGAGGCCAGTGCCGAGGACGGCTCCGGCTTTCTCGCCGACCGGCACCCGGAGCTCTTCGAGGGCTGCACCGAGGGCGTCAGCGAGTCCGGGGCGTTCACGTTCCACGACGGCGCCGGGCGCCGGATCTACCCCATCGCGGCCGGTGAGCGGGGCACGGGCTGGCTGAAGCTCACCGCGCGCGGCCGGGCCGGGCACGGCTCCAAGGTGAACAAGGAGAACGCGGTCACCCGCCTGGCCGCCGCCGTCACCCGCATCGGCGAGCACGAGTGGCCGCTGCGGCTCACCCCGACCGTCCGGGCCGCCCTCACCGAACTCGCCGTCCTGTACGGCATCGAACCGGACCTGACCGACGTCGACACCCTGCTGGAGAAGCTGGGCCCGGCCGCCAAGCTCGTCGAGGCGACCGTCCGCAACAGCGCCAACCCGACCATGCTGGACGCCGGTTACAAGCTCAACGTGATTCCCGGGGAGGCCGTGGCGTACGTCGACGGACGCTATCTCCCAGGCGGCGAGGACGAGTTCCGCGCGACCCTTGACCTGCTGACCGGACCGGACGTGGAGTGGGAGTTCCACCACCGCGAGGTCGCGCTCCAGGCGCCGGTGGACTCACCGACGTACGCGGCGATGCGGGCGGCCGTCGAGGAGTTCGCGCCGGAGGGACATGTGGTGCCGTACTGCATGTCCGGCGGCACGGACGCCAAGCAGTTCTCGCGCCTCGGCATCACCGGCTACGGATTCGCGCCGCTGAAGCTCCCGGAGGGCTTCGACTACCAGGCGCTCTTCCACGGCGTGGACGAGCGGGTCCCGGTCGAGGCGCTGCACTTCGGCGTCCGCGTCCTCGACCGGTTCCTGCGGAGCGCCTAGGCACATGGGGGACGACGTGCAGACCTTGCCCTACGGTTCATGGCCCTCGCCCATCGACGCGGCCCTCGCCGCCGCGCACGACGGGCACCCCGAGTGGGTGGGCTTCGTCGGCGACGAGGCGTGGTGGACCGAGCCACGGCCCACCGAGGGCGGTCGGCGCACCCTGGTGCGGCGCCGCGCGGACGGCAGCGAGGAGCCGGTGCTCCCGGCGCCGTGGAACGTCCGCAGCAGGGTGATCGAATACGGCGGTCAGCCCTGGGCCGGGACCATGGACGACGGCGGCCGGCCGCTCGTCGTCTTCGTGAACTTCGCCGACCAGCGCCTGTACCGGTACGAGCCCGGCGGCGACCCGCGTCCCCTGACCCCCGTCTCCCCGGTGGGCGGCGGCCTGCGCTGGGCGGACCCGGTGCTCCGCTCCGGCCTCGGTGAGGTGTGGTGCGTCCTGGAGGAGTTCACCGGCGACGGCCCCACCGACGTCCGCCGCGTCCTCGCCGCGGTGCCGCTGGACGGCTCGGCCGCCCAGGACCGGGACGCCGTCCGCGAACTGACCGACGCCCGGCACCGGTTCGTGACCGGACCGCGGATCTCCCCCGACGGGCGGCATGTGGCCTGGCTCGGCTGGGACCATCCGCGGATGCCGTGGGACGGCACGGAGCTGGTCCTCGCCTCGGTGGCCGACGACGGCGCCCTGCGCCAACCGCGTACGGTGGCCGGCGGCCCCGAGGAATCCATCGCCCAGGTCGACTGGGCGCACGACGGCGCCCTGCTGTACGCGAGCGACCGCACCGGCTGGTGGAACCTCTACCGCGACGGCGAGCCGGTGTGCCCGCGCGAGGAGGAGTTCGGCGGGCCGCTGTGGAAGCTGGGACAGCGCTGGTTCGCGCCGCTGGAGAGCGGTCTGATCGCCGTGGTGCACGGGCGGGGCGCCACCGCGCTCGGGGTGCTGGACCCGGAGACCGGGGAGGTCGTCGACGCGGCGGGCCCCTGGACGGAGTTCGCGTCCACCCTCGCGGTGCACGGCGAGCGGGTCGTCGGCGTCGGGGCCAGTCCGCGCAGCGCCCACGAGGTGGTGGAGCTGGACACCCGCACGGGCCGGGCGAGGGTGATCGGCGCCGCCACGACGACTCCGTGGACCCCGCGTACTACCCCGAGCCGCAGATCCGCACCTTCACCGGGCCCGAGGGACGCGAGATCCACGCCCACGTCTACCCGCCCCACCACCCCGGCTGCGTCGCGCCGGGCGACGAGCTGCCGCCGTACGTCGTGTGGGCGCACGGCGGTCCGACGAGCCGGGCGCCTCTCGTCCTCGACCTGTCCATCGCCTACTTCACCTCCCGGGGCATCGGCGTCGCCGAGGTCAACTACGGCGGCTCGACCGGGCACGGCCGGGAGTACCGCAACCGGCTGCGCGAGCAGTGGGGCGTCGTCGACGTCGAGGACTGCGCCGCGGTCGCGCTCGCCCTCGCCGAGGAGGGCACCGCCGACCGGGACCGGCTGGCGATCCGCGGCGGCAGCGCGGGCGGCTGGACCGCGGCCGCCTCGCTCACCGCGACCGACGTGTACGCCTGCGGGACGATCGTCTATCCCATCCTCGACCTGGCCGGCTGGGGTGAGGGGGAGACCCATGACTTCGAGTCGCAGTACCTGGAGACGCTCGTCGGGCCGCTCGCCGAGGTGCCCGCGCGGTACGCGGAGCGCTCGCCCACCGAGCACGCCGACCGGATCACCGCGCCCTTCCTGCTGCTCCAGGGGCTGGACGACGTGATCTGCCCGCCCGCCCAGTGCGAGCGGTTCCTCGCCCGGATGGAGGGGCGGCGGGTACCGCACGCGTACATCGCCTTCGAGGGGGAGGGGCACGGGTTCCGGCGGGCGGAGACCATGATCAGGGCCCTGGAGTCCGAACTCTCCCTGTACGCCGAGGTCTTCGTCCTCAACCCGCCCGGCATCCCGACTCTGGAGCTCGACAAGTGAACGAACTCGCCGGCATCCCGACCCTGGAGCTCAGCAAGTGAAAGAACTCGTCCGGCCGTCCAGACTCGCCCCCGGTGCCCGCGTCGCCGTCGTCGCGCCCAGCGGGCCCGTGCCCGAGGAGCGGCTGCAGGCCGGGCTCGACGTGCTGCGCGGCTGGGACCTCGACCCGGTGGTGGCTCCCCATGTGCTGGACCGGCACGACGAGTTCACCTACCTGGCGGGCACCGACGCGGAGCGGGCCGCCGATCTCCAGGCCGCCTGGTGCGATCCGGCCGTGGACGCGGTGCTGTGCGCCCGCGGCGGCTACGGCGTCCAGCGCATGATCGACCTGCTCGACTGGGACGCCATGAGGGCGGCCGGGCCGAAGGTCTTCGTCGGCTTCAGTGACATCACCGCCCTGCACGAGGCGTTCGCGAACCGGCTCGGCCTCGTCACCCTGCACGGGCCGATGGCCGCCGGGATCGACTTCATCAAGAACGCGCGGGCACAGGAGCATTTGAAAGCCACCCTCTTCGCACCGGAGACGGTCCGCACGATCGCCTCCGGCGGTACGGCTCTGGTCCCCGGCCGTGCGCGGGGCGTCACGCTCGGCGGCTGCCTCTGCCTGCTCGCCGCCGACCTGGGCACCCCGCACGCCCGGCCCTCCGCGCGGGGCGGGCTGCTGTGTCTGGAGGACGTGGGGGAGGAGACGTACCGCCTCGACCGCTATCTCACCCAACTCCTGCGCGCGGGCTGGCTCGACGGGGTGCGGGGGGTGCTGCTCGGGTCCTGGCAGGACTGCGATCCGTACGCGCAGGTGCGGGCCTTGCTCGTCGACCGGCTCGGCGGGCTCGGGGTGCCGGTCGTGGAGGAGTTCGGATTCGGGCACTGCGAAGGGGCGTTGACGATCCCGTTCGGAGTCACGGCCGAACTCGACGCCGACTCGGGCATGTTGACCCTGGCGGAGCCGGCCCTCCGCTGAATTTCTGTCAAGAAACACTCGTCCCGGTGATTGACCGCGCCTGACACGTGTCACACCATGACGTTCGGCCGGTACTTACCGGTCGGTAGGTCGGGTTGTCCTCAGCGTGGAGGTCTCGTGTCCCGTCGTGTGCTCGGCTACAGCGTCCCGCTCGCTCTCCTGCTAGGTGCCACACTCGCCACACCCGCCCAGGCCACCGGTCAGTACACCGTCACCGCCCTCAAGTTCACCGTTCAGGCCGGCGGCCGCGCGTGCACGATCGACGCCGACCTGTACCGGCCCACGGGCATCGACCGGGCACCCGCCGTGCTCGCCACCAACGGCTTCGGCGGCAGCAAGTCCGACGGTTCGACGGACGTGATCGGCAAGGCCTTCGCCGAACGCGGCTATGTCTCGCTCGTCTACTCCGGGCTCGGCTTCGGCAACTCCGGCTGCCTGATCTCCCTGGACGACCCGGACATCGACGGCACGGCGGCCTCCGGGCTCATCGACTTCCTCGCCGGGAAGCGGGCCGCCGACGACGGCACCAAGGCCGACTTCGTCACCCTCGACCGCAAGGGCGACCCGCGCGTCGGCATGATCGGCGGCTCCTACGGCGGCGCGATCCAGCTGGCGACGGCCGCCGTCGACCACCGTGTGGACGCGCTCGTGCCGATGATCACCTGGCACGACCTGGCGTACTCCCTGGACCCGAACAACGCCGCCCGCGAGGTGCCCGGCGCCTTCAAGTGGCAGTGGGCCAACGGCTTCTACCTCATCGGCGAGAGCCAGCCCCTGACCACGCCGAACCTCGACCCCTCCCGCATCAACTCCCTCGGCTGTCTGCACTTCGTCACCGACGCCTGCGACACCGTCCGCACCCTCAACTCCGGCAGCTACCCCGCCGCCGACACCGCCGAGCTGCTCGCCTACGCCCGCAGCGTCTCCCCGGTCAGCTACCTGAGCCGGGTGAAGGCGCCCACGCTCCTCGTCCAGGGACAGACCGACAGCCTCTTCAACCTGAACGAGGCGACAGCGACGTACAAGACACTCAAGGCGCAGGGCACGACCGCCAAGATGATCTGGCAGTCCTGGGGGCACAGCGGGGGCCAGGTCGCCGGTGAACTCGACCTGAGCCAGGGCAACCTGGAGTCCAGCTACGTCGGCAAGCGCGTCCTCGCCTGGTTCGACCGCTATCTGCGCAAGCAGAAGAACACCGACACCGGACCCGCGTTCGCCTACTACCGCGACTGGATCACCGACCCGAACGGCACCTACGCCACCGCCGGCAGCCTGCCCGTGCTCAGCCAGAAGCTGTACCTGTCCGGGGACGGCAAGCTCGTCGACAACCGCGACAAGGTGACGCGCGGCAGCCGGACGTACACCAACTGGCTCGTGCCGACCAGCCACTCCGAGAGCTCGCTGGCCGGGATCGTCGGGCTGCCCGACCCGGCGCCGTACGACACCGCCGGCACCTACCTCGGCTGGACCAGCGAACCGCTCGCCCGCGCCACCGACGTCGTGGGCGCGCCGAAGGCCACGCTGAAGGTCGTCTCGCCCAAGGCCGAGCGGACCCAGAACTCCGGGAACGCCGCCGACAAGCTGGTGCTGTTCGCCAAGCTGTACGACGTGGCGCCCGACGGCACCCAGACGCTGGTGCACCGGCTGGTCGCGCCGGTCCGGGTGCGCGACGTGACCCGGCGCTTCACCGTGACGCTGCCGGGGATCGTCCACCGGTACGAGCAGGGGCACCGGCTGCGGTTCGTGGTGGCGGCGAGCGACGACGCCTACTTCGGCAACCGGGGGATCAAGCCGGTGACCGTGGTGAGCGCGCCCGGCGACACCGGAGTGCTGGAGCTGCCCGTGGCCGGCGGCTGAGTCACCCGGTGGGCGGCGCCCGCCGGGCGGGGGACACCCTGCTGGCCCACGCTGGTCGCATGAGCCCGAAGACCTCCGCAAGCGGCGGCACCGCCGGCGGCAAGAGCAGCGCGGTGACGCCCGCGAGGATCGTCGTCCTGCTGCTCGCCGTCCTCGCCCTCATCTTCATCTTCGAGAACACCGGCGAGACCAAGATCAGACTGCTGATCCCCGAGGTCACCATGCCCCTGTGGACGGCACTGCTGGCCACGGGCGTCATCGGCGCCCTGTGCGGGGCGTATTTCATGAGGCGCAGAAGCTAGCCCGTCGTAGGGTGGCGGGATGCCGCACACCTCATCCGCTTTCCTCGCCGAGGGCCCCCGCGTGGGCATACGTCACATCACCTACGAGGACGGTCCGGAGTTCACCGCCCGGGCCAGGGAGAGCAAGGAACTGCATCAGCCGTGGCTGTTCCCGCCGGACAGCGCGGGCGGCTTCGCCGGCTTCGCGCAGCGGCTGATCGAGGACCCGACCAAGGTGGGGTTCCTCGTCTGTGAGAAGGACGGCGGGGCCATCGCCGGGTACATCAACATCAACAACATCGTCGAGGGCGCCTTCCTGAGCGGAGCGCTCGGGTACGGCGCCTTCGCCCATGCCGCCGGGCGGGGGCTGATGCGGGAGGGGCTCGGGCTCGTCGTGCGCTACGCCTTCGGCGGGATGCGGCTGCACCGGCTGGAGATCAACGTGCAGCCCGCCAACGCCGCCTCGATCGGCCTGGCCCGCTCCTGCGGCTTCCGCCTGGAGGGCTACTCGCCCGACATGCTCTACATCGACGGGGCCTGGCGGGACCACGAGCGGTGGGCCATCACCGCCGAGATGATCCGGAAGGCGAAGTGACGGCGACGATGCGTACCCGAGTGGTCCTGGACGCCCCCTCCAACCTCGGGCTGCGGCCGCCCGCGCCCGGTACCGTCCCCGGCTGCTACAAGCTGGCCGGTGCGCTGCGCGAGCAGCGGATCGTGCAGCGGCTGGGCGCCCTGGAGGGCGGCGTGGTCGTGCCGCCGCGCTACGACCGGGGCGACTGGCAGGAGGGCGACGGCGTCTTCAACGCGGCTGCCCTGGCCTCCTACACCGTGAAGCTCGCCGACCGCATCGAGCGGCATGTGCGGGCCGGGGAGTTCCCGGTGGTCCTCGGCGGCGACTGCTCCATCCAACTCGGCGCCTCCCTCGCGCTGCGCCGTCTGGGCCGCTACGGGCTGGTCGCGGTGGACGCCTCCGCCGACTTCCGGCACCCCGGCAACTCCGACCGGATCGGGGCGGCCGGAGGCGAGGAGGTGGCCCTCGGCACCGGGCGCGGACAGAACGACCTCACGAACCTGGAGGGCCTCAAGCCCTATCTGCGGGACGAGGACGTACGGCTCTTCGGCAACCGGGACGCGTTCGAGGACGACCGCGCCGAACTCGCCGCCCTCAAGATCCCCGTCGTCACCGTCGGCGACATCCGGGAGTGGGGCGCGCAGGCGCTGGCGCGGGCCACCGCCGAGGCCTTCGAGATTCCCGAACTGGAGGGTTTCTGGGTCCACTTGGACGCCGATGTCCTCGACCCGTCCGTGATGCCGGCGGTGGACAGCCCCGACCCGGACGGATTGCTGCCGGACGAACTCGTCGCCCTGCTGCGGCCGTTGCTCGCGTCCCCGCACTGCGTCGGCCTCAACGTCACCATCTACGACCCCGACCTGGACCCGGACGGCACTGCGGGCGCCCTCCTCGCCGACATCGTCGTGTCCGCCTTTGCCCAATCCTGACCGGTAGCGCCCCTGGTCAGCTCCCCGGCGAGCGGCTTCCATGGTGATCGTGACGACGATCCGACGTGACGTAGTGACGCTGCCCGCCGCGGAGCCGGGGCCCGACAACCCCCTGCCTCCGCTCCGGCCCCTCGACGAGCTGCACCGTGTCGAGGACCGGGAGGGCCTCCCGCGCGAGATGGCGCGGCAGATCGGGTACGAGCCGCTGCGCAGCCTGCTGCCCGTCCCGGTACGGGACGGCTACGAGCGGATGCGCGAGCCCCGCGCCCTCGACACGCTCGTCATCGAGAACGACCGGCTGCGGGTCACCGTGCTGCCGGGCCTCGGTGGCCGGATCGCCTCCCTCCTCCACAAGCCGTCCGGCCGCGAACTCCTGTACCGCAACCCGGTGTTCCAGCCCGCCGACTTCGCCCTCAACGGCGCCTGGTTCTCCGGCGGCATCGAATGGAACATCGGCGCCACCGGCCACACCACCCTCGCCTGCTCACCCCTGCACGCCGCCCGCGTCCCCGCCCCGGACGGATGGGGGCACCGCCCACGCCGTTCAGGCAGTGGGGGAGAGATGCTGCGGCTGTGGGAGTGGGAACGGCTCCGGGACCTGCCCTTCCAGGTCGACCTCTGGCTGCCGGAGGGCTCCGACTTCCTGTACGTCGGGGTCCGCGTCCGCAATCCGCACGAGAAGCCGGTGCCGACCTACTGGTGGTCCAACATCGCCGTACCGGAGGAACGCCGGGTCCTGGCGCCCGCGGACGAGGCCTATCACTTCGGGTACGAGCGCCGGCTGCGCCGGGTGCCGGTCCCGTCGTACGAGGAACTACGGCAGCACCCGTACGCGGCCGACTACTTCTACGACCTTCCCGACGGCCGGCGCCGCTGGATCGCCGCCCTCGACGACGAAGGGCACGGGCTGGTGCAGACGTCCACCGATGTGCTGCGCGGGCGCAAGCTGTTCATCTGGGGGGCCGGAAGGGGCGGGCGGCGCTGGCAGGAATGGCTGACCGAACCCGGTACCGGTGGCTACTGCGAGATCCAGGCGGGGCTCGCCCGCACCCAGTTGGAGCATGTGCGGCTGGAGGCGGAGAGCGAGGTGGCGTGGCTGGAGGCGTACGGGCCGTTGAGCTGTGCGCCCGAGGCCGGGGAAGTGGAGGCTCGGCTCGAAGCCGTGCTGCCGCGCGCCGACGTGGACGCCGCGTACGCCGCCTGGAAGCCGCACGCCGACACCGAACCCGGTGAGACCCTCGCCACCGGTTCCGGCTGGGGTGCGCTCGAAGTACTGCGCGCCGACTGGAAGTTGCCCGGCACGCCCTTCGACGAGAGCACCCTCGGCGAGGAGCAGGAGCCGTGGCTGCAGCTGCTCCGGGTCGGCGTGCTGCCCGAGCCGCGCCGGGTACGGCCGCCCGGCGGGACCCTGGTCGCCCCGCACTGGCGGGACATGCTGGAGACCGCGCCCGCCACCCCGCTCACCGAGTACCACCTCGGCATCGCCCAGTGGCACGCCGGGGACCGGGCGCAGGCGGTGCGCAGTTGGGAGCGGGCCCTCGAACTCGCGCCGTCCGTCTGGCCGTTGCTGCGCTGCCTCGCGGTGGCCGACCGGGAGATCGGCGACCCACGAGCGGGCGGCCGGCCGGTACGCGGAGGCCTTCGACGACCTGTGCCGGGAGCGGCGCGACGCGGGCGAGCTATGGACCGCGGCCACGGCCGCGCTGGGCCGCGAGGCGATCGAGGCACTGCTCGCGGTGCGGCGCACGGCACAGGCGCGGACGGTGTGGGAACGGCTGCATCCCGCGACCCGCGAACGCGGCCGATTCCGGTTCGTCGAGGCCCAGTTGCTGTGCGCCGAGGGGAGGCGCGACGAGGCGCGGGCCGTGTTCGAGGAAGGCTTCGGGGTCGCGGATCTGCGGGAAGGGGCGGAGGCGGTAGGCCGGCTGTGGGAGCGGATCAGCGACGAACCGCTGCCGGCCCGCTACGACTTCCGCATGCGGTGACCAGGAGGCCTCAGACCCGACGGTCCACGTACTCGTACACCGCCCCGTCCGGATGCACCGCGATCAGATTGCGGCCCGCCGGAGTGCCCACCGGACCCGCGATCACCCGCGCGCCCAGCTCGGTCAGTACCGCGTGGGCTTCGTCGACGTCCTTGACCGCGATCGTCGCCGCGACCTTGCGCAGGATCTCCAACTCGGCCTCGGGGCCGCTCATCAGGAGGAAGCAGCCCACGGCGGCCACCTGGACACCGCCGCGCTCGAAGCGGAGCGCGGGGCCGCCCGCCAGCCGTTCGTAGAAGGGGACCGCGGTCTCCAGGTCGTCGACGCAGACGCGCAGCGTGGCTCCCAGAATGTCCATGCGGACGAGCCTAGTCGCGGCGCCGGGGCGAGGAGATCGTTTCACCTGATCTCCTCGCCCCGGCCGCTCACCGGGCGTGGATCAGCCCATGGCCTTGCGAATGACGTCCCGGGTACGGTCGACGACGGCCGCGACGGGGCCCACCGCCACGTTCTTCAGCGCGGTGTCGGTCCCGGGGTGCGGGCGGGTCGGCGCCAGGGCCTCGGCCGCCTGCACGGCACGGGCCAGGTTCTCCAGCCTGTCGCGGTCGGCGACCTGGTTGAAGTGCGCGAACTCGTAGCGCTCCTCGTTGTCGGCGTGCGCCAGGACGTCCTGCCGCAGCGCCGCGAACTGATCGAGGAACTCGGGGGAGTCGGGGTCCATGTCGTCCAGGCGCGACAGCGCCCGCTTGGCCTGCTCCTCCTCCTCGATGCGGTCCTTGACGACGAGTTCACCGCCGTCGATGTGCTTGCGGGCGAAGGGATGGACGACCTCTTCCTCCGCGGTCTCGTGCACCGCGAGGAGCCGGACGAGATCATGGAAGGCGTGCTTCCGTTCGTCGCCCTTGGTGGCCGCCACCTCGTCGAGCAGTTCCCGTATCCGTGCGTGCTGCCCCTTGAGCAGCTCCACTACGTCGGTGTGCCCGGTCATCCTCTTCTCTTCCCTCCGATAGGGGACTACGAGCCGGGCGGGTACCCGGCGCCCCGCCCCCTACCCGGCGGTAATCGGCCGTGACGGACCGAGTTATGCGTACGGGCGTGCGGGTACCCGGCGGCCATGGACCGCTTGGATCATCTTGAGCATCTGGACAAGCATCTCGTCGACGAGCTGGCGCAGGTCGCGCGCGAGACCGTGCGCGACGAACTGCGCGAACAGACCCGCAAGCAGCGCCGCAAGGCCATGCTGTACGCCGCGTCCGGCGCCGTCGCCCTGTACGCGGGCGCCGCCCTCGCCCTCACGCTCGGCCTGGTTCTCGCCCTCGGGCTGCCGGACTGGGCCGCCGCGCTGATCACCGCGGCGATCCTCGGAGTCGTCGCCTTCGTGCTGCGCGGCATGGCCCGGCCGTCCCACTCCCGGCACACCCCGAAGAGCGAGGCCGACCTCACCACGGGCCGCGACCGTGTCATGGGCGGTACGGCCCCCGGCGCGCCGCCCAGCGGACTCGGCATGCCGTATCCGCCGATGCCGCCCACAGCCCCTGGCGCGACCGGCGCCCCCGGCGCGGACACGCCCGCGGCCGGCATCCCCGGCAGCGGCGCGGCGCCGCGACCCGACGACATCGACCCCGAGCAGCCGCACCACCGGGCGTGATGCGCGGTGAGCCGTCCTTGGAGCGCGCTCTCCCGGCACGGCAGGGCCGTGGTGGTGACCGGGGCCAGCGGCGGCGTGGGGCGGGCCACGGCCCTGGCCTTCGCCGCCCGGGGCGACCGGGTGGCCCTGCTGGCCCGGGGCCGCGAAGGTCTCGCCGCGGCGGCGGACGAGGTGCAGCGCGCCGGCGGTGAGGCGCTCGTCGTCCCCGTCGACATGTCCGACGCCAAGGCCGTCGACGACGCGGCACAGAAGGTCGCCGACACGTTCGGCGGCATCGACGTCTGGGTCAACAACGCCTTCGCCGGGGTCTTCGCGCCGTTCACCCGGATCACCCCGGACGAGTTCCGGCGGGTGACCGAAGTGACGTACCTGGGCTGTGTGTTCGGCACCCGGGCCGCCCTGCGGCACATGCTGCCGCGAGACCGGGGGACCGTGGTGCAGGTCGGCTCGGCACTCGCGTACCGCGGGATCCCGCTGCAATCCGCCTACTGCGGCGCCAAGCACGCCATCCAGGGGTTCAACGAGTCGCTGCGCTGCGAGCTGTTGCACGCGGGCAGCGGCGTCCGTACGACGATGGTGCAGCTGCCCGCCGTCAACACCCCGCAGTTCGACTGGGTGCTGAGCCGCATGCCGGGACGGGCCCGACCGGTCGCGCCGGTGTACCAGCCGGAGGTGGCGGCCCGGGCGATCGTGCATGCCGCGTCCCATGGGCGGCGGCGGGAGTACTGGGTCGGCGGATCGACGGTGGCGACACTGCTCGCCAACGCGGTGGCGCCGGGGTTGCTGGACCGGTACCTGGCACGCAACGCGTTCGAGGCGCAGCAGGACGGGACGGCGGAGGGAGCGGTCGGCAACCTGTGGAGCCCGGCCGACGGTCCTCACGGGCGGGACTTCGGGGCGCACGGGCGGTTCGACGAGGAGTCGCTGCCGGGGAGTCCACAGGAATGGCTGTCCCGCAACCGCGGGCGGGCGGGTGCCGCGCTGCTGGTGGGAGCGGGCGTCCTGACCGCCCGGGCGGTGCGGCGGCGGGGTTAGGCGAGGGACGGGCCGGCCCCGTACGCCTCTCACGCCACCCTGAACTCCAGGGCCTCCTCGGCTCGTAGGGTCAGCCCGTGGCCGAGGCCCGTCGTGGGGTGGATCGTGCCGCCCGTCGGGTCCAGGGCGCCGTCGAAGAGCATGTCCTCGATGCGGACGTGGTCGTGGAACCACTCCATGTGGCGGAGGTTGGGGAGGGAGGCGGCGGCCGCCGCATGGGCGTGCGGGGCGCAGTGGGTGGAGACCTCCAGGCCGTGGGCCTGGGCCAGGGCGGCCGCGCGGAGGAACTCCGTGAGGCCGCCGCAGCGGGTCGCGTCGATCTGCAGGCAGTCGACCGCGCCGGCGGCGATCATACGGGCGAAGTACGGGAGGTCGTAGCCGTACTCGCCCGCCGTCACGTCGCACACCAGCGCGTCCCGGACCAGCCGCAGCCCCGTCAGGTCGTCCGACGACACCGGCTCCTCGAACCAGCTCACGCCCAGCTCGGCCAGCTCCCCGCCGACACGCACCGCCTGCTTGCGGGTGTACGCGCCGTTCGCGTCGACATACAACTCGGCCTGGGCGCCGATCACTTGGCGGGCCGAGCGGACACGGGCGAGGTCGCGCCGGACCGAACGGCCCCAGCTCTCGCCGATCTTCAGCTTCACCCGCGGGATGTGCTGCCCGTGCACCCAGCCGCCCAACTGCGCGGCCAGATGCGAGTCGTCGTACGTCGTGAAGCCGCCGCTGCCGTAGACCGGGACCCGTTCGCGGACGTGCCCAGGAGATGGGCGAGGGGGAGTTCGAGGAGGCGGGCCTTGAGGTCCCACAGGGCGATGTCCAGTGCCGAGATCGCGCAGGCGGCGATGCCCGGCCGGCCCGCGTTGCGGACCGATCGGCACATCGCCTCGTGCGTCGCGGGGATGTCCAGCGCGCTGCGGCCCTCGACCAGCGGGGCGAGCGTCTCGCGCAGGAAGTCGCCGACCGCCTGCGGGCCGTACGTCCAGCCCGTGCCGGTCGCGTCGCCCGCCGTCACCTCGGTGATCACGATCGTCGTGGACTCCCAGGCCAGCGTGCCGTCGGCCTCGGGCGCGTCGGTCGGCACGGTGTAGACCGACACCGCCGGACGGTGCAGCTTCATGGTCAGTCCTGCGTGAGCTGCGGCAGCACCTTCGTACGGTAGAAGTCGAAGAAGCCGCGCTGGTCGGGGCCGATCTGGTTGACGTAGATGCGGTCGAAGCCCGCGTCGGCGAAGGCGGACAGGGCCGCCACATGCTCGTCGACGTCGTCGCCGCACACCGCCTTGTCGCGCACCATGTCCTCGGTGACCAGGGTCTGCGCCTGCTCGAAGTGGCGCGGCGAGGGCAGCACCTGGGCCAGCTCACCGGGCAGGAACTGGTTGCCCCACAGTCGGTGCACGGTGCGCACCGCCTCGTCGCGGTCCGTGCCGTAGCAGACCTTCGTCCCGCCACTCACGAGCTTCGCGCCCCCGCCGCCCTTGCGGAACTGCTCCACCATCGACGCCTCCGGCATCATCGTGATGTAGCCGTCGCCCACCCGGGCCGCGAGCGCGGTCGCCGCCGGGCCGAAGCCCGAGATGTCGATGGGCACGGGCTCGTCGGGGACGGTGTAGAGGCGGGCGTTCTCGACCGTGTAGTGGGTGCCGTGGTGGCTGACCTCCTCGCCGGTGAACAGCCGGCGCATGATCTGGATCGACTCCTCCAGCATTTCGAGCCGTACGCTCGCGGGCGGCCAGACATGGCCCAGGATGTGCTCGTTGAGCGCCTCGCCGCTGCCCACGCCGAGCCGGAAGCGGCCCTCGGTCATGACCGCCGTGGTCGCCGCGGCCTGGGCGATCACCGCGGGATGCGTGCGGACGGTCGGACAGGTCACCGCCGTTTCCACCGGCAGCGACACCGCCTCCGAGAGGGCGCCGAGCACCGACCAGACGAACGGGCTCTGCCCCTGCGCGTCGTTCCACGGGTGGTAGTGGTCGGAGATCCACAACGCGCGGAACCCGGCCTGTTCGGCCATGCGCGCCTGCTCGATCAGCTCCGCGGGACCGAACTCCTCGCAGGACAGGAAGTAGCCGTACTCGGGCATGGGGGACCTCCAAGGACAGTGGTACGACGGCACGCTCCGGGTACCCGGCGGCGACGGCGGAAACCGGCGGAGGTCGCACCCGGCACGGGCCCCCGTCACCGGCGGACGTTTGGCCGCCCTGGCCAGGGGGACGCGGAAGGCTCCCGAGGTACGCGACAGCCCCGGAGGCGCACCGTGAGTCGACCCCGCATCGTGATCGTCGGCGCCGGATTCGCCGGGTACCGGACCGCCCGCACCCTGTCCAGGCTCACCCGGCACCAGGCCGAGATCACGCTGCTCAACCCGACCGACTACTTCCTGTACCTGCCCCTGCTGCCCCAGGTGGCCGCCGGGATCCTGGAGCCACGCCGGGTCACCGTCTCCCTGTCGGGCACCCTGCCCGGGGTGCGGCTGGTGCTCGGCGAAGCCGAGGGCATCGACCTCGACGGGCGGACCGTGCACTACACCGACCCCGAGGGCGAGACCGGCACCCTGCCCTACGACCGGCTGGTGATCTCCGTCGGCAGCGTCAACAAGCTGCTGCCGGTCCCGGGCGTCGCCGAGCACGCGCACGGCTTCCGCGGGCTGCCCGAGGCGCTGTACCTGCGTGACCACGTCACCCGGCAGATGGAGCTCGCCGCCGCGGCCGACGATCCCGAGAGCCGCGCCGCCCGCCGCACCTTCGTGGTGGTCGGCGCCGGGTACACCGGTACCGAGGTGGCCGCGCACGGGCAGCTGTACACCGACGCCCAGGCCCGCAGGCAGCCGCTGCGCGACGGTGTACGGCCGCGCTGGATGCTCCTTGACGTCGCGCCGCGCGTCCTGCCCGAGATGGACGAACGGCTCTCCCGCACCGCCGACCGGGTGCTGCGGGAGCGGGGCGTCGACGTGCGCATGGGCACCTCCGTGAAGGAGGCCACGCACGACGGAGTACTGCTGACGGACGGGGAGTTCGTCCCCACCCGCACGCTGGTGTGGTGCGTCGGCGTACGGCCCGATCCGCTCGTCGAGAGCGTCGGCCAACCCCTGGAGCGGGGACGGCTGATCGTCGACCCGTATCTCCAAGTGCCCGGCAGCCCCGAGGTGTTCGCGTGTGGCGACGCGGCGGCCGTGCCCGACCTGGACAAGCCCGGCTCCTTCACGCCGATGACCGCGCAGCACGCCTGGCGGCACGGCCATGTCGCGGCCCGCAACGTCGCCGCCTCGCTCGGCGTCGGTGAGCGGCGCCCGTACCGGCACCGGGACCTGGGCTCGTCGTCGACCTGGGCGGCACGAAGGCCGCGGCGAACCCGCTGGGCGTGCCGCTGCCCGGGCCGCTGGCGGGGCCGGTCGCCCGCGGCTACCACCTGGCCGCGATGCCCGGCAACCGCGTCCGGGTGGCCGCCGACTGGCTGCTGGACGCCGTACTCCCGCGCCAGGCCGTCCAGTTGGGCCTCGTACGGTCCTGGTCGGTGCCGCTGGACACGGCGTCGCCGGAACTGGCCCGGGTGCCCGGGGCGCCGCAACGGCGGGAGAAGGAGAACAGCGCGGTGGGCTCGGGGCCCTCGGGGCCGGGTGCGGCTGTCGAGGAGGACACGACAGACGCCCCTGCACCTGCGGCCGAACCAGCCGCCGGGCCAGCCGATCCTGCGAAGAGCCAGCCGGGTGGCGAGCCCGCGAAGAATCAGCCGGGCGCCGAGCCCGCGAAGAGCCAGCCGGGCGGCGAACCCGCGAAGAATCAGCCGGGCGCCGAGCCTGCCAAGAATCAGCCCGGCGGCGAGCCCGCCGACCCCCCGGGCCCGTCAAGCACCCCGGTACCCCGGACACCCCGGACACCCCCACGGAAGGAGACTCATGAAGTCCGCCGAACTCGCCGACCTGGGTCAGCAGTTGCGTGTCGGACAGTGTGCGCGCGGCCGCTGCCGCGGGATCGGGCACCCGACGTCGTCGATGTCCGCCGCCGACCTGATGGCCGTACTCCTCGCCCGCCACTTCCGCTACGACTTCGACCGCCCGACCCACCCCGGCAACGACCGCTTCATCCTCTCCAAGGGACACGCCTCCCCGCTGATGTACGCCGCCTACAAGGCCGCCGGCGCCATCGACGACGAGGAGTTGCTCACCTTCCGCAAGCTGGGCAGCCGGCTCGAAGGGCACCCCACGCCCCGGCGGCTGCCGTGGGTCGAGACCGCCACGGGCTCGCTCGGACAGGGGCTGCCGGTCGGGGTCGGCATCGCGCTGGCCGGCAAGCGGCTGGAGCGCACCGGGTACCGGGTGTGGGTGCTGTGCGGCGACAGCGAGCTCGCCGAGGGCTCGGTGTGGGAGGCCGCCGAACACGCGGGCCACGAGCATCTCGACAACCTCACCGTGATCGTCGACGTCAACCGGCTCGGCCAGCGCGGCCCCACCCGGCACGGCCACGACCTGGACGCCTACGCCCGCCGCTTCCAGGCCTTCGGCTGGCACACCGTCGAGGTGGACGGCCACGACGTGGACGCCGTCGACCGGGCGTACGGCGAGGCCCTGTCCACCACCGGACAGCCGACCGCGATCCTCGCCCGCACCCTCAAGGGCAAGGGCGTCGAGGGCGTCCAGGACCGCGAGGGACTGCACGGCAAGCCGCTGCCCGACGCCGACGAGGCGATCGCCGAGCTCGGCGGCCCCCGTGACCTGCGCATCGAGGTGCGCGAGCCGCCCGCCGCCCGCATGCTGCACGCCGTGCGCGCCGGACACCTCGACCTGCCCACCTGGGACCTGGGCGAGGAGATCGCCACCCGTGACGCCTACGGACACGCCCTCACCGCGCTCGGCACCGCGCGCGGCGACGTCGTCGCCCTCGACGGCGAGGTCGGCGACTCCACCCGCGCCGAGCTCTTCGCCAAGGAGCACCCGGACCGCTACTTCGAGTGCTACATCGCCGAGCAGCAGCTGGTCGCCGCCGCGGTGGGGCTCGCCGCGCGCGGCTTCGTGCCGTACGCGGCCACCTTCGCCGCCTTCCTGACCCGGGCGTACGACTTCGCCCGCATGGCGTCCATCAGCGGTGCCGGCATCAATCTCGTCGGCTCGCACGCGGGGGTCGCCATCGGGGAGGACGGGCCCTCGCAGATGGGGCTGGAGGACCTGGCGATGATGCGGGCCGTGCACGGCTCGACCGTGCTGTACCCGTGCGACGCGAACCAGACCGCGCGGCTCGTCGCCGCCATGGCCGGTCTCGACGGCGTCCGCTATCTGCGCACCTCGCGGGGCAAGAGCCCGGTGATCTACGGCCCGGACGAGGAGTTCCCGGTCGGCGGCAGCAAGGTGCTGCGCTCCTCCGACGGCGACCGGCTGACCGTCGTCGCCGCGGGCGTCACCGTGCACGAGGCGCTGGCCGCCGCCGACGCCCTCGCGCGGGACGGCATCGCCGTCCGGGTCGTCGACCTGTACTCCGTCAAGCCCGTCGACCGGCTCACCCTGCGCCGGCCGCCGAGGAGACCGGCTGTCTGCTGACCGTCGAGGACCACCACGAGGAGGGCGGCCTCGGCGACGCGGTGCTCGACGCGTTCACCGACGGGCGGCCCGTACCGCGCCTGGTGCGCCTGGGAGTGCGTACGATGCCCGGTTCCGCGTCCCCCGAGGAGCAGCTGCATGCCGCGGGCATCGACGCCGAAGGCATCGCGGCGGCCGCGAAGCTGCTGGTGGAAGAGGCGATCGTGCGATGACCGACGACGTCCGGAAGGTGCGGGCCGGACGCCGCACGGTCGAGGTGCACCGGCCCGGCAAGGTGCTCTTCCCGGGCAGCGGGGAGACGAAGGAGTACACCAAAGGCGATCTCGTCGAGTACTACCGGGCCGTCGCCCCCTTCATGCTGCCGCACCTGCGCGGCCGCCCGCTGATGCTGGAACGCCGTCCGGACGGGATCGACGGCCCCCGGTTCATGCAGAAGAACACCCCGGAGAACTACCCGGACTGGATCAGCCGCGTCGAGGTGGCCAAGGAGGGCGGAACGGTCTGCCACACCGTGTGCGACGACTCCGCCACTCTCGTGTACCTCGCCGACCAGGCCAGCCTCACCCTGCACCGCTGGCTGTCCCGGGTCGGACGGCTCGAGCGCCCCGACCGGATGGTCTTCGACCTCGACCCGTCCGGCGAGGGCGAGGACTTCGCGCCGGTGCGCACGGCGGCCACGCTGCTGGCGGAACTGCTCGACGAGCTGAAACTGCGTCGGCGCTGATGACGACCGGTTCCCGCGGGCTGCACGTGGTGGTGCCGGTCAACGGCCACGACGACTTCGACGAGGTGCGCGACTTCGCCAAGGACGTCGCCGATCTCCTCGTGGCCGGGCACCCCGACCGGTTCACCACCGCCGCCCGCAAGAAGGACCGCGGCGACCGCCTCTATCTGGACGTCCAGCGCAACGGCTACGCCCAGACCGCGGTCGTGCCCTACACCGTCCGGGCCAGGCCCGGCGCCCCCGTGGCCACCCCGCTGTCCTGGTCCCAGCTGGACGACCCCGGCCTCGACGCCCGCCGCTGGACCATCGCCGACGCCGTCGACCAGGCCCGCACCAACCCGTGGGCCGGGGTGATGAGCAAGGGCCGGGCCCTCGGACCGGCCCGGCGCCGGCTGAACGCGATGCGGGGCTGACGGGCACCCGCGCGGGCTTTGGCCCCACCTCCACGCCCGGTAAAGGTTTGACCGGCTGACATGCGGCCACCCGGAGCAAGAGGTGGCCATGACGAACACAAAAAACACATCAGACACGCAGGATTCACAGAAATCCCCCAAGCGGGCGGAAAGCGACACGGCGGAAGACCGGCCGAGCCCCATGCAGGTGCTGCGTGACGCGCGCACCCAGCTCGCGGAGCTGACCGGCATGGCCGCCGAGTCGGTGTCGTCCTTCGAGCAGACGGAGGACGGCTGGTCGCTGGAGGTCGAGGTCCTCGAGCTCGCCCGCGTGCCCGACACGATGAGCCTGATGGCGAGCTACCAGGTCGACCTCGACCCCGACGGGCAGCTCACCGGCTACCGGCGCGTACGCCGCTACGAACGCGGACGTGCGACGCACACCGGTCCGGCGGCCGGTAGACCGCCGCATCGACGTCCCACCCGACACAGAAACCACGGCAGAGAAGGAGGCGCGGTCGGCATGACCGTTGTCCCGGCACAGCAGACCGGCGGCGGAGGCGGCAGCAGTGGCCTCTACGACGTTCTGGAACTAGTCCTCGACAGGGGTCTCGTCATCGACGCGTTCGTGCGGGTCTCCCTGGTCGGTATCGAAATCCTCAAGATCGACGTCCGGGTCGTGGTGGCGAGCGTGGACACGTATCTGCGCTTCGCCGAGGCGTGCAACCGCCTCGACCTGGAAGCAGGGCCGCGCAAGGACCCGGGCCTGCCCGACCTCGTCGGCGAGATCACCGAGTCCGGCGCCCGCGGCAAGTCCAAGGGTGCGCTGTCCGGCGCCGCGCAGACCATCTCGGACGCCTTCAAGCAGGCGCGCGAGGAGGGCGAGCCCGAACAGCAGCAGCGGCCCCGCGCCCGTAAGTCGACGGCGGCCCGCAGGAAGGAGGAGCAGGAGTGAGCACGTACGTGTACGGCATCATCGACGGCTCCCGTGCCTCGCTGCCCGAGGACACGGTGGGCGTCGGCGACCCGCAGCTGCCCGTGCGCGTCCTCGAGGAGAGCGGTCTGGCGGCCGTCGTCAGTGACGCGCCCGAGGGGCTGCGGCCCAAGCGCAAGGACCTGCTCGCCCACCAGAACGTGCTCGCCGCGGCCGGCGCGGACGGCTGTGTGCTGCCCATGCGGTTCGGCAGCGTGGCGCCCGACGACGAGACCGTCACCTCGGTGCTCGCCGAGCGCGCCGAGCACTACAAGGAACGCCTCCGGGCCCTGGACGGCAAGGTCGAGTACAACGTCAAGGCCACCCACGACGAGGAGGCGGTGCTTCATCGGGTGATGGCCGAGAACCCCGAGCTGCGGGCCCTGACCGAGGCCAACCGGAAGGCGGGCGGCGGCAGTTACGAGGAGAAGCTGCGGCTCGGCGAGATGGTGGTCGCCGCGGTCAAGGCGCGCGAGGTCGAGGACGCGGCCGACGTGCAGCAGGCCCTGGAGACGACCGCCGCGGCGGTGAGCAACGGCCCGGAGTCCAGCGGCTGGCTCGCCAACGTGTCGTTCCTGGTGGCCCGCGACGAGGCCGAGACCTTCCTCGCCTCGGTCGAGCAGGTCCGCAAGAGCCATCCCCACCTCGAACTGCGGGTCAACGGCCCGCTGCCGCCGTACAGCTTCGTCGAGCCCGGCTCCGCCGAGCCCGCGGGCACCACGGCCGGCGCGGAGAGCTCCGGAGAGTGAGGTGAGGGCGTGGGACTCATCGGCGAGGTGCTGCTGCTGCCGTTCGCGCCCGTGCGCGGAAGCGCCTGGGTCATCAGACAGGTGCTGAGCGAGGCAGAGCGCATCTACTACGACCCGGCCACGGTCCGGGCCGAACTCGCCCGCCTGGAAGAGCGGTTGGAGGCGGGCGAGATCGACGAGGAGGAGTTCGACCGGCAGGAGGACGAGCTCCTCGACCGGCTGGAGACCGGCTCGCGCTCGAGCGCGGCAACCAACGACTGGACGAGTTGATGAACCGAGTGGGACTGGGCCTCGCGGTAGGGGCCGGATACGTCCTCGGGCGTACCAAGAAGATGAAACTGGCCTTCGCCGTCGGCACCCTGGTCGCCGGCAAACGGATGCAGCTGAGCCCGCGGGCGCTCGCGGACCTGGTCTCCGGACAGCTGCGGGACAACCCGCAGTTCAAGGAGATCGGCGACCAGCTCCGCGAGGACCTGCGCGGGGTCGGGAAGGCGGCCTCCGGCGCCATGGTCGAGCGGCAGCTCGACGCCCTCGCCGACCGTCTGCACGGCCGTACCGCCCAGGTGCGCGACCAGCTCGCGGGCGTCCTGCCGGACGGCTCGGCCGCCGGGTCCGGGAAGGACGAGGCCGACGACGAGGAGAACGACAGGGAGACCGACGAGTACGACGAGGACGAGGCGTACGAGGAGAGCGGCGACGAGCCCGAGGCCGAGCGGGACGAGCCCGAGCCGCCCCGGAAGAAGGCGGCGGCCAAGAAGGCGCCCGCGAAGAAGACGGCCGCCAAGAAGGCACCCGCCAAGAAGAGCGCGGCGAAGGCCCCCGCCAAGAAGGCGACGGCCGGCGCGAAGAAGACCGCGGCCAAGAAGACGGCCTCGGCCCGCGGCGCCCGCTCTCGTGTGTCGAAGGGAGGCGGTGACCGATGACCGACACCGTCGGATCCGCGGCCTCGGCCGCGGGCGGCGCCGCGAAGGCGAGCCCGCTCAGCGGGGTCGCCCACAGCGAGGCCGCCGACCGGCTCAAGGCCGAGGCGCAGGAGTTCCTCGCCGCTCAGGCCCAGCGTCTGCTGATCGGCGCGGGCCGCAAGCTGGGCCAGACCACGCTGAAACTGAACGACATCGCCGAGGGCAACAGCCCCGGCTTCACCAAGCTCGCCCTCGATGGCGGCCGCAAGATCGCCGAGGGCAAGGGGCCGCTGCGTTCCGCCCTGGAGGTGGGCGCCTCCCGCGCCAAGGAGAACGTCATGGGCGCATTGCAGAACCTGGGGGGCGGCAAGGGCAAGCGCAAGGGCGGGGCGGGCAAGAAGCCGACCGTGATCATGGAGTACGTCGATGTCGGCGTCCCCCTGCGCACGGCATACGACCAGTGGACGCAGTTCCAGGACTTCAGCACCTTCGCCAAGGGCGTGAAGAGCGCGAACCGCGCCGACGACACGACCTCCGACTGGCAGCTGAAGGTCTTCTGGTCCAACCGCAGCTGGAAGGCGCACACCACCGAGCAGATCCCCGACGACCGCATCGCCTGGACGTCGGAGGGTGCCAAGGGCACCACGAAGGGTGTCGTCTCCTTCCACCGGCTCGGCGACAGCCTGACGCGGGTGCTGCTGGTGATCGAGTACTACCCGAAGGGCCTGTTCGAGAAGACCGGCAACATCTGGCGCGCCCAGGGCCGCCGGGCCCGTCTCGACCTCAAGAACTACGTCCGCTACGTCACCCTCAAGGGCGAGGCGGAGGACGGCTGGCGCGGCGAGATCCGCGACGGCGAGGTCGTCCGCAGCCACGAGGACGCGGTGGCCGAGGAGGAGGACGAGCAGCGGGACGCAGAGCAGGACGAGCAGGACGTGCAGGGCGACGAGGAAGCGTACGAGGGCGAGGAAGAGGAAGCTGAGGAGGAGGGCCCCTACGCCGAGGAGGAGGACGAGAAGGCGGAGTACGAGGACGAGGAAGAGCCCGAGGAAGAGCCTGAGGAGTCCGAGGAGCCCGAGGGCGAGTACGAGGACGAGGGCGAAGGGGCCGACGAGGAGGAGTACGAGTACGCCGAGGGCGGGAGCCGTCGATGACGACCCCCGGCCGGCTGCCCGACCCCTACGGTCGTGACGGCGGCGGCGCGAACCTCGCGGACATCCTGGAGAGGGTGCTCGACAAGGGTGTGGTGATCGCCGGTGACATCCGGATCAACCTGCTCGACATCGAACTCCTCACCATCAAGCTGCGGCTCATCGTCGCGTCCGTCGACAAGGCGAAGGAGATGGGCATCGACTGGTGGGAGGACGACCCCGCGTTGTCCTCCGGCGCCCGTCGCAAGGAGCTCGCCCGGGAGAACGCCGAGCTGCGCGAGCGGATCGCGCAGCTCGAGCCCGGGCGGGGTCAGGAGAAGGAGGCCTGATGACCGGGCTGCGCTATGTGTACGCCGTCTGCCGCCCCTTCGGCACGCCGTTGCAGGCCGAGTTGACCGGCGTGGCCGGTGATCCGCCCAGACTGCTCAGCCACCACGGCCTCGTCGCCGTCGTCAGCCATGTGCCGGAGCGGGACTTCGCGGAGGAGCCGCTCCGGTCCCGTCTGGAGGACCTGGACTGGCTGACGGCGACGGCCCGTGCCCACCAGGGCGTGATCGACGCCCTCACCGTCGTCACCACCCCGCTGCCGCTGCGCCTCGCGACCGTCTTCCGCGACGACAGCGCGTCCGCACGATGCTCCAGGCCAGGGAGGCCGACTTCCGGCGCACCCTCGACCGGCTCGAAGGGCGGGTGGAGTGGGGGGTGAAGCTCTACGCCGACGAGCGGCCCGCGGATGCCGGCGCACCGGCCGCGAAGCCCGCGACGGGCCGGGACTATCTGCGGCAGCGGCGCTCCAGTGTGCGCGCCCACGAGGACCTGTGGCAGCGCGCCGAGGAATTCGCGACCCGGCTGCACGAAACGCTTTCCGCCGTCGCCGAGGATGCGCGGCTGCATCCGCCGCAGAACGCCGCGCTCTCCGGTGCGGCGGGCCGCAACGTGCTGAATGCGGCCTATCTGGTGCCGCGGTCCCGTTCCGAGGAATTCGTGGAACTCGTCGACCGGACGAAGGACGAGACAGCCGATTTCCGAGTGGAACTCACCGGCCCGTGGGCCGCCTATTCCTTCGCGGGGGAGAAGCCTTGACCGTCGTCGAACGCCGAGAGATCGCCCTGGTGGACCTGCTCGACCGGCTGCTGGCCGGCGGGGTCGTCATCACGGGCGACATCACCCTGCGCATCGCGGACGTCGACCTCGTCCGCATCGACCTCAATGCCCTGATCAGCTCCGTGAACGAGCAAGTTCCCTCACCCTGGGGAGAGTTGACGTGACCCGTGCCCGCAACCGGCTCGACCTCGAACCGGACACCGTCGAACGCGACCTCGTCAAACTCGTGCTGACCGTCGTGGAGTTGCTGCGCCAGCTCATGGAACGCCAGGCGCTGCGCCGCTTCGACGACGGAGGGCTGACCGAGGAGCAGGAGGAGCGCATCGGGCTGACCCTGATGCTGCTCGACGAGCGCATGACCGAGCTGCGCGAGCGCTACGGACTGCGGCCCGAGGACCTCAATCTGGACCTCGGGCCGCTGGGACCGTTGCTGCCGCGGGACTAACTCACCACCTGTACCAGCGGCCCCGGCCTCCGGCTGCGGTTGTGCCCCGCATCAGGAATCCCAGCAGCCAGAGAACCAGTACCGCCAGTGCAATCCACCAGAGAATCTTCACTGCGAATCCGGCACCGAACAGAATCAATGCCAGAAGCAGTACCAGAAGAATGGCAACCATAATGTGAACCTCCTGCATTCCGGGTTTCCCGAAAACGGAGATTCAGGCACTCTTTCTGCACAGAATTTCGCCGTGCAGCACGCTGAACCACGCGTCCTCCCGCGTGCCCCACTCCCGCCAGGCGCCCGCGATCGCCGCCAGCTGCCCGGCCGTGGCATGCCCGCCCTCGGTGGCCCGCTCCGCGTACGCCGACGCCACCGTGCGGTCGGCCCACAGACCGCTCCACCACGCCCGCTCCTCGGCGGTCGCGAAGGTCCAGGTTCCGGAGGTCGCGGTGATGTCGCTCAGGCCCGCCCGCAGCGCCCATGACTTCAGCCGGCGCCCGGCGTCCGGCTCGCCCCCGTTGGCGCGGGCCACCCGCCGGTACAGGTCCAGCCAGTCGTCCATCCCCGGCGACGCCGGGTACCAGGTCATGGCCGCGTAGTCGGAGTCGCGGACGGCGATGAAGCCGCCCGGCCTGGTGACCCGCTTCATCTCGCGCAGCGCCTGCACCGGGTCCCCGACATGCTGGAGCACCTGGTGGGCGTGGACCACGCAGAACGTGTCGTCCGGCCAGTCCAGGGCGTGCACGTCGGCGACCGTGAAGTCCACGTTGGTCAGACCGCGTGCGGCGGCCGTGGCGCGGGCCTGGTCCAGGACGACGGCGGCGTGGTCGGCGCCGGTGACATGGCCGTCGGGGACCAGCTCCGCCAGGTCGGCGGTGATGGTCCCCGGGCCGCAGCCGATGTCCAGGATCCTCATGTGGGGCTTCAGCGAACCGAGCAGGTATGCCGCGGAGTTGGCGGCGGTGCGCCAGGTGTGCGAGCGGAGCACCGACTCGTGGTGTCCGTGCGTGTAGACGGCGGTCTCCTGTGGCTTGGACCTGGCTTTCGACATGGCTGAACTCCCCTGTTCGACGCGGTGCCGGTACCGGCTGATCGGTACGCCTTCACCGTACGCGCGCATGTCGAATGATGAGACCCGCGTTTTGCCATATGGACTGACGGGCAGTCAGCTCCCGGGCAGGGGGCGGTACACCGTGAGTGCCTCGGGAAGCTTTTCCAGCGTCACCTCGTCGGTCACTTCGGTGACTTCACCGTCGTAGGCGAGGAGCGTGCCCGGGGCCACACCCGTCAGGCGCAGCCGGCCGACTTGGACGGCCGCGTGGGCGGGGGAGCGGGTCAGCGGGCCGGCGAGGGCCGCGGCGAGCAGCCGCGTCGCGGGGCGCCGGCCGCCGTGCACGACCCGCACGTCCAGCTGCCCGTCCGCGAGGTCGAGGCGGCGGCCCGGCGCCAGGCCCACCCGGTGGTAGGTGCCGTTGCCGACGAACAGCAGCCACAGCGGGCGGGTCCGGCCGCCGAACTCGGCCTCCAGCGGATGCCGGTCGGCGCGCAGCACGCGCAGGGCCGCGAGCACCCCGGCCGGCCAGCCGCCGATCCGCTTCGACCAGTGGTCCCGCACCCGCACCAGCTCCGGATAGACCCCCAGACTGCACGTGTTGACGAAGATGCCCTGGGTCCCGGCGCTGCGGAAGCGGCCCACGTCCACCCGCACGGCCTCGCCGCCGCGGATCGCCCGGCCCAGGTCGTTGACGCCCTCCACGCCCAGGTCGTAGGCGAAGTGGTTGAGCGTGCCGCCGGGCAGCACCGCGAGCGGCAGTCCGTGCCGCAGGGCGACCTCGGCGGCCGCGTTCACACTGCCGTCGCCGCCGCACACGCCGAGCACGCGTGCGTGCGTGGCCGCCTTCTCCAACTCCGCCCGCATGTCGGAGGGCCGGCATTCGACGAGCTCGGCCTGTGGCAGCGCCGCCTGCAGCGCGCGCACCCGCTCGGCGGTCCCGGCCGCGCTGTTCGCCACCATCACCAGCCCCTCGCCCTCGGGCAGCGCGGGCACCTCCGCCCGCGGCCGGGCCGGCGTACCGAGCTGCGCCCGGGTCGGCACCAGACCCCGTACGGCGAACGCGGCGCCCCCCCCCCCAGCAGGGCGCCCGCCAGCACATCGCTCGGGAAGTGCACCCCGGTGTAGACACGGGACAGCGCCACCGACCAGGCGACCGGCCCCACCGCCGCGCCCCAGGACGGCGACTCCAGTGCGACGCCCGTGGCGAAGGCGGCCGCCGACGCGGCGTGCCCGGACGGGAACGACGTGGTGATGGGCTGCCGCTTCAGCCGCCGTACCAGCGGCACCGGGTCGAGGACGGGCCGGGGGCGGCGCACGGACCGCTTGCCCAGGGTGTTGATCGTCAGTGAGGCCAGGCTCAGCGAGGCCAGGCCGCGGGCGGCGGCCCGGCGGGCGCGCGGGGTGCGGCTGGCCGCCATCACGGCGCCGGCCGCGAACCACAGCACACCGTGGTTCGCACTGCGGCTCAGCCGCGGCAGGACGGGTTCGGCCAGCGGCCAGTTCCGCTCGGCGGCGAACTCGAAGAGCCGGCAGTCGAGGGCCAGCAGCGCGTCGCGCACGGCGTGCCGGCCGGGCTTCGGGGCGGTGAGGTCCACGTCAGGGGTCATGCGCTGCGGGTACCCTGAGGTGGCCGTTTCTTGTCCCGGAGCGGTCACGACAACGGAGGCTCACCGCATGCGCCTGCTCCTCGTCCGGCACGGCCAGACCCCGTCCAATGTCGACTTCCTCCTCGACACCGCGATACCCGGCGCGGCTCTGACCCCGCTCGGCGAGCGGCAGGCGGCCGCGCTGCCCGAGACCCTCGCGGACGAGGACATCGAGGCCCTCTACGCCTCCACCCTGGTCCGCACCCAGCTCACCGCCGCCCCGCTGGCCGCCGCCCGCGGCCTGGACGTCCTGGTCCGCGACGGCATCCGGGAGATCTCCGCCGGGGACCTAGAGATGCTGGACGGGTTCTCCGAGGCGGGCCGGACGTACATGGAGACCGTGTTCGCCTGGTCGGCCGGGGACGTCGAACGCCGCATGCCCGGCGGCGAGAACGGTGTGGAGGCCCTCGCCCGCTACGACTCCGTGATCGCCGAGGCCGCCGGCAGCGGCGCCGGGACCGTCGCCATGGTCAGCCACGGCGCGGCGATCCGGATGTGGGTCGCGGCCCGCGCCGACAACGTCGACATGGACTTCGCCGCCGCCCGCCCCCTGGACAACACCGGCGTGGTGATCCTGGAGGGTTCGCCCTCCGACGGCTGGAAGGCCCTGACCTGGGAGGGCGCCCCCGTCGGGGCCACCGGCCCGGGCAGCGAGGCCGGACCGGCGGGAAGGCCCCTCGAGGAGATCGAGTAACCGCCCCCGAGGCCGGGCCACGGTCCCCGGCGGGTCGGATATCGGTTTGCCCGGCGTGCGCCCGGGCCCGCACAATGCGGCCTCATGGGACATCTGGAAGCGGCGCACCTCGAGTACTACCTCCCTGACGGGAGGGCGTTGCTCGGCGACGTGTCCTTCCGCGTGGGCGAGGGGGCCGCCGTGGCCCTCGTCGGGCCCAACGGCGCCGGCAAGACCACCCTGCTCCGCCTGATCTCCGGCGAGCTGAAGCCGCACGGCGGCACCGTCACCGTCAGCGGCGGCCTCGGCGTCATGCGCCAGTTCGTCGGTTCGGTACGCGACGAGACGTCCGTGCGCGACCTGCTCGTGTCCGTCGCGTCGCCCCGCATCCGGGAGGCCGCGCAGGCCGTCGACCGGGCCGAGCACCTGATCATGACCGTCGACGACGAGGCGGCCCAGCTGAAGTACGCGCAGGCCCTCGCCGACTGGGCGGAGGTGCGCGGGTACGAGGCGGAGACGCTGTGGGACATGTGCACCATGGCCGCGCTCGGGGTGCCGTACGAGAAGGCGCAGTTCCGTGAGGTGCGCACACTCTCCGGCGGCGAGCAGAAACGGCTCGTGCTGGAGGCGCTCTTCCGCGGCACCGACCAGGTGCTCCTGCTCGACGAGCCGGACAACTACCTCGACGTGCCCGGCAAGCGGTGGCTGGAGGAGCGGCTGAAGGAGACCCGCAAGACGGTCCTCTTCGTCTCCCACGACCGCGAACTCCTCGCCCGCGCAGCGGAGAAGATCGTCTCGGTGGAGCCCTCGCCCGCGGGCGCCGACGCCTGGGTGCACGGCGGCGGGTTCGCCACGTACCACGAGGCGCGGCGGGAACGCTTCGCGCGCTTCGAGGAGTTGCGGCGCCGCTGGGACGAGAAGCACGCCCAGCTGAAGAAGCTCGTGCTGAGCCTCCGCCAGGCGGCCTCCATCAGCCATGAGCTGGCCTCCCGCTACCAGGCGGCCCAGACCCGGCTGCGCAAGTTCGAGGAGGCCGGTCCGCCGCCCGAACCGCCGCGCGAGCAGGACATCAAGATGCGCCTCAAGGGCGGCCGTACCGGCGTACGGGCCGTCACCTGCGCGGGACTCGAGCTCACCGGCCTGATGAAGCCGTTCGACCTGGAGGTCTTCTACGGCGAACGGGTCGCCGTCCTCGGCTCCAACGGCTCCGGCAAGTCGCACTTCCTGCGCCTGCTGGCCGGGGAGGAGGTCGCGCACACCGGGCAGTGGAAGCTGGGCGCGCGGGTCGTCCCCGGGCACTTCGCCCAGACGCACGCGCACCCCGAGCTCCTGGGCCGCAAGCTGCTCGACATCCTGTGGACCGAGCACTCCCAGGACCGGGGCGCGGCGATGTCCCGGCTGCGCCGCTACGAGCTGACGAACCAGGCCGAGCAGAGCTTCGACCGCCTCTCCGGCGGCCAGCAGGCCCGCTTCCAGATCCTCCTGCTGGAGCTGCAGGGCGTCACCGCGCTGCTGCTGGACGAGCCCACCGACAACCTGGACCTGGAGTCCGCCGAGGCCCTCCAGGAGGGCCTGGAGGCCTTCGACGGCACGGTCCTCGCGGTCACCCACGACCGCTGGTTCGCCCGTTCCTTCGACCGCTATCTGGTCTTCGGCAGCGACGGCCGCGTCCGCGAGACACCGGAGCCGGTGTGGGACGAGCGGCGGGTGGAGCGGGCGCGGTAGTCCACCGGGGCGGTCACTTCCAGCGCAGCAGGGCGCCCAGGCCGCCCGGGAGCACCTCGTCGCCCGGCTCGGTGAGCGCGAGCGCGGTGGCGTCCGTCATGGCCGCCGCCCGCATCAGGGCGTCGTCCGCGCGGGCCGCCCACGAGTTCTGCTCGCCGAGGATCTTCAGCTCCGTGCGGCGCACGGCCAGCTGGTCGGGGTCCTCGCCGACCCACACGTCCCGGTGCAGGTCGGGGCCCTCCGGGCGGATCAGGAGTTCCGCGATCCGGTGCTCACGGGCCGCCTCCACCAGCGCGGGAAGGCTCTCGACGGCACCGGCGCGGCCCTCCTCGTCCGGGGTGCGGGCCCCGAGGAAGCGCTCCAGCTCCGCCTCCGCCCGCCGCCGCACATGAGCGGTGCGGATCTGCTCGACCTCGTCGTCCAGGAGCCGGCTGCCGGTGCCGTGTTCGGTCTGCGCCACCAGGTCCTTGATCCGCTGCGGCAGCCGATCGTGCACCTCACGCCGCTCGCGCGGCTCACCGACGAGCACCAGCAGGTCGGCGCCGGTCTCCTCCTGGCAGACGGTGAGCGCGTCGGCGATCTCCGCGGCGTTGTGCTCCCAGGTGTTCTCCACCTTCAGCTGGAAGTGCCGCTCGGACCAGTCCACGCTGCTCGTGCGGTGCACCGGCCACTGCCGGCCCACCACCGCGCCAGCCGGCCGCCGCTCCAGCGCACTGCGCAGCTCGAAGTCGGCGCCCTTGCGGTTGACGTAGGCGACGACGCACACGGGGTTCTCCCCGGCGGGCTCCAGCAGGGGTGTCGTACGGGGCAGCGGCGCCCAGTGGGCCGTGCTGCCGCCCGGCGGGGCCTGCGCCAGCACGGGATCGAGGACCACCTCGCCCGCCCGGGCGAAGAGCGCCCTGCCGTACCGGTCGGGGGGAGTGGCGCAGATCCTCGATCGCGCCCTCCACGGCCCGGCAGGTGGCGTCGTCCGCGCCCTGTCCGGCCAGCTCGCGGGAGATCGCGGCGGCCGTCAGACGCAGCGCGTGCGCGGTGTCCTCCGCGTGCCGGGAGGTGTCCACGTACACGGAGGCCCAGGGGCCCGGATGTTCGTAGAGTGGGTGCAGATAGGCGAGATCCATGGTTCTCTCCCGGATTCCGCTCGGAGGCAGTGCTCAGTAGTGCTTCGGTAGTGCTTCAACGGGCGGGTACCCGAACCCCATGAACGAACACGAAGAGTGGGACACCGCCATGACCGGAGTCGACCCCCGCCGCCTGGACGATCAGCAGCTCATGAAAGAGCTGGAGAACATCCACCGCACGCGCCACGACACCCTGCTTCACGCGTCGAGCGACGCGCTGCGCGCCCACAACGGCCGGATGGCCGAGCTGGAGGGCGAGTACCTGCGGCGCAACCCGCAACGCCCGGTCGCCGCGGGCCGGCACGCGGGCGGGGCCCGGGAACGGGGCCGCGGATCCGCCGAGACACCCCACGTCTGACCTGTCCGCGGGTGAGGCCCGGGCCGAGGCCGGCGCGGGCCCGGGCCACCGCCGGCGACCCGGGCCGTCGGGTGCGGCCTAATGGTGGGCCGGGGGGCGGTCCCAGTGGCGGTGGGACGCCACCGCGGCGGTGAAGGCCCGCAGGAACTCCTCGCCGGCCGGGCCGGGGGAGGTGTCCGTGACCACGCCCTGGTCGGCGACCACCTGGTGGAATTCCGCGGACAGCTGCACCCCCTCCGGCTCCAGGGCCGTCACCACCCCGACCCCCGAGCCGAGCGCGCCCACCGGCTTGCCGTGCCGGTAGGCGTCCCGTACGAAGCGCATCACGTCCTGGTCGGAGACGGTCGGCGGGGTACCCACCGGACCGCCGGGCAGCACGACGGCGTCGTACAGCACGGAGGCGACGGTCGGCAGCGCGCGGTCCACCGTGAACGGCTCGCCGTCGGCGCCCGTGACCGTGCCGTCCCGCGGAGCCAGCGCCTCGACGATCGCGCCCTCCGCGGTCAGCGCCTCCTTCACCGACGTCACCTGCTCGCCGTCCACGCCGTCGGCCACCAGCACCGCGATCTTCCGGGTGCGGAGCGAGCCGTCGCCGCGCAGTGACTCCAGGCTCAGCGCGGGGGAGAGCACCTTGTTCGGGGCCGCCTCGGCGGGGGCCGGTTCCGGAACGCCGATGCCCTGGGCCACTGCGGCCGCCAACTCGCCGTTCACATGCGCGAGTTGCTCGACGGTACGGGTCCGCACACTCATCGCGTCGACCTTGCCGAGCTCGAAGCGGAAGGCGTCCACGATGTGCTGCCGCTCCCAGGGCGCCATGCTGTGCCAGAACATCGCCGGCTGGCTGTAGTGGTCCTGGAAACTCGGGCTGCGACGGCGGATCTTGGCGCCGTCCACGCGTTCCGCGTAGTGCGTGTAGGCGTGGCCGTCGGCGCCCGCGTGGGCCGGGCAGCCGCCGCCGAGGGAGTTCGGGAAGTAGTTCGTACCGCTGTGGATCCTGCTCTGCCCGTACCCGTCCCGCTGGTTCGTCCGTACCGGTGCCACCGGCCGGTTCACTGGCAGCTGGGCGAAGTTGGGGCCGCCGAGCCGGATCAACTGGGTGTCCAGGTAGGAGAAGTTGCGGGCCTGGAGCAGCGGGTCGTTGGTGAAGTCGATGCCGGGCACGACGTTGGCCGTGTGGAAGGCGACCTGCTCGGTCTCGGCGAAGAAGTTCTCCGGGTTGCGGTCCAGCACCATCCGGCCGATCGGCCGCACCGGCACCTGCTCCTCCGGGATGAGCTTCGTGGCGTCCAGCAGGTCGAAGTCGAAGGCGAACTCGTCCTCCTCCGGCACGAGTTGGACACCGAGCTCCCACTCCGGGTACTCGCCGGCCTCGATCGCGTCCCACAGGTCGCCCCGGTTGAAGTCCGGGTCGCGGCCCTGGCACTCCTGCGCCTCGTCCCACACCAGCGAGTGCACGCCGAGCTTCGGCTTCCAGTGGAACTTCACGAACGTGCCGCGCCCCTCCGCGTTCACGAACCGGAAGGTGTGCACGCCGAAGCCCTGCATCATGCGGTAGCTGCGCGGGATCGCCCGGTCCGACATCAGCCACATGATCGCGTGCAGCGTCTCCGGCTGGAGCGACACGAAGTCCCACAGGGTGTCGTGGGCCGAGGCGCCGGTCGGGATGTCGTTGTGCGGCTCCGGCTTCACCGCGTGCACGAAGTCGGGGAACTTGATGCCGTCCTGGATGAAGAAGACCGGGAAGTTGTTGCCGACCAGGTCGTAATTGCCTTCGGACGTATAGAACTTGGTGGCGAAGCCGCGCACGTCCCGCACGGTGTCCGCGGAGCCCTTCGGGCCCTGCACGGTCGAGAACCGCACGAAGACGGGGGTGCGCACGGCCGGGTCCTGGAGGAAGGCCGCGCGGGTGAACTCCGCGCAGGACTCGTACGGTTCGAAGTATCCGTAGGCGCCCGCGCCCCGTGCGTGCACCACCCGCTCCGGGATCCGCTCGTGGTCGAAGCGGGTGAGCTTCTCCCGGAAGTGGAAGTCCTCCATCAGGGTGGGGCCGCGCTCCCCGGCCGCGAGGGAGTCGTCGGTGTGGTCGACCTCCACGCCCTGGTCGGTGGTGAGCGGGCCGGCCGTGGGGTCGTCCGCCCGGAAGCCGTCGCGCTGCTGCTGCTTGCGGTCCGTCATCAGGCGGCCTCCTTCGCGAAGACGTCCAGGAACGTCTCGCAGAACGCCTTCAGGTCGTCCGGCTTGCGGCTGGTGACCAGCTTGTTCGGGCCGTGGTCGCAGACCTTGACCTGTTCGTCGACCCAGCTGCCGCCCGCGTTGCGGATGTCGGTTTGCAGACTCGGCCACGAGGTCAGCACCCGGCCCCGGACCACGTCCGCCTCCACCAGCGTCCACGGGGCGTGGCAGATCGCCGCGACGGGGCGGCCCTGGTCGAAGAAGTCCCGTACGAAACCGACCGCCTTCTCGTCGGTCCGCAGGAAGTCCGGGTTGGCGACCCCGCCGGGCAGCACCAGGCCGTCGAAGGAGTCGGCGGACGTCTCGCCCACGACCTCCTGCACGGGGAAGGTGTCCGCCTTGTCGAGGTGCTCGAACGCCTGGATCTCCCCGGACTTGGTCGACACCAGCACGGGTTCGTGCCCGGCGTCCACGGCGGCCTGCCACGGGTCGGTGAGCTCGATCTGCTCGACGCCTTCGGGTGCGGTCAGGAATGCGATGCGCATGATGTCTCCACGTCCTTTCGTGACACGCCGTCTCAGCGATGCCTCAACGGCTGTTCGCGGCACGTCCTCTGAGCGGTGCCTCAACGTCCCTTTGTGGCACGCCAGTGAGCCTCGTCGCTCTTCGCGCGCTTCTTGCTCCGCTTCGCCGCACGCCGGCAGCGCAGCAGTTCCTCTCCGTACGGCAGCAGCACACAGGCGCCGATCGCGGCCGTGATGCCCGCGATGTAGCCGCGGGACAGCTGCGGGCGGCGCGGCACCAGCCGCCAGGCGTCCGGATCGCCCCGGCCGCCGCGCAGGAGTGACTTCACCTGGTCGGCGTGCAGACACATCAGGGCCGCCAGCGCACCGAACGGCAGCGACTCCAGGAAGCTGTGGATGTGCTGCTCGATCGGCCTGACCTCGCGCTCGCTGCGCACGGCGGTCCGTACGTCCCACAGCGCGGTGGCCTCGTGCACCGCGGCGCCGCCCAACTGCACGGCGAGCAGTGCCGGGTTGACCTCGTAGCGCAGGGTGGCCGCGATCGGGATGCCGACCTCGGCCATCATCAGCGAGTGGATCAGGGACTCCTTGGTGCCCGCGGTGTCCTCGATACGGGTCCGACGGTGCATGGCCCAGTCGGCGAGACCGGGCACGAACCAGCTGGGCAGCAGTCCGTAGAGCAGATACCGGGTGGTGGCCTCGCGTACGTCCACGGCGCTGCCGTAGGCGCTGACCTGCGCAACCTGGTCGCGGCTCACAGGCCACCCCGACCGGGTGCTGCGGGCCGGGAGCCGGGCGGGTTGCCGCCCATGGGCTCGGCTCCGCCATAGGTGCCCGGCCTGCTGTCCGGGTCGGCTCGGCTGATGTCGGCCAGGATCGAGTCGGGGGCCTCCGCCTCCGCCAGATCACCCAGGCTCACCATGCCGACCGGCAGCCCGTCCTCGACGACCGGCAGCCGGCGCACGGCATGCGCCCGCATCAGCGCCGCCGCGGCCGTCACCGGGTCCTGCGGGGCGACCAGCACCGGCTCGGCGCTGCACACCGAGCCGACGCTCGTCGTCAGCGGATCGGCGCCCTCGGCGACCGCCCGTACCGTGATGTCACGGTCGGTGAGCATCCCGACGACCTCCTGGCCGTCGGCCACCAGGACATCGCCGATGTCCTGCGCCCGCATCAGCTGCGCCGCCTCGACGAGCGAGGCGTCGGGGCGGACCGCGACCACCCCCGGCGTCATGACGTCCCTCACGAATTCAGCCATCACTGGGGACCTTCCTCCGTTTCCGGCGTTTCCGGCCCACGGGGCCACCGCGGCCGTTCCGACCCGTAGGTCTCGTGGCGTGCTACGTCTCCTCCCGCACCAGTGCCTCGGCCAGTTCCTGGACGGTGCCGTAACGCTGCTCCGACGGGAGCTGCTCCACGGCCTCCACCAGCGTGTCCGGCGCGTAGGCCCGGCGCAGGGTGCCGGCCAGGTGGCGTGGGGGTGCCGGGAAGGCGCTGCGGGTCAGATGGCGGGCCAGCTCCTGGCGGACCGTGCCCACAGAGGCGCCGCCCGGTGTCACCGGGCCGCCGGCCAGCTGGGGATCGTCGTCGGCGGTCGGCTCGGGGTCGTGCCATTCCTCGGTGCGGGTGGGGTGCCCGGATCGGAGCAGCCCTTGGAGCTCGTGTTTCATCTCGTCGTCGCGGTGGCGGCTCAGTCGGTCGCTGCCTCGCTGCATGACTCTCCCTCCAGATGTTCGGGGGTGGCGACCGCGTACCCGAGCACGCGCCGCCGACACGGGGGTTTGCGCTCCGGTTCCGGGGAGACCCGCCGGACGCCCCCCAACGCCCCCCACGCGATCCCGGGGAAGGAACCGTCATGGCGATGTTCGCTGTGCTGATCCCGTTCGTCATGCTCGGCGTGATGCTGGCACTGGGCCGTTACGAGGAGCTGCTGCTGCCCGAGCAGCGGGACGAGGTGAGGGAGCTGGTGCCGCTCACGGAGCCGCAAGAGAGCTGAACTCCGCTCGGTCACCTCGGTCCAGGGGACTGACACGGCCAAGGTGGGCGTGTAGATTGCGGGCGTCAAGAATCTGCGCACCATTGGTGGTTCGACCGTCCGAGTCTCCAGGGGGAGCCCATGCAACGGCGGCGCACACTCGGACTTCTCACCGCGGCGATGCTCGTCGGCGCCGCCGGCTGCGGGTCCTCCGACTCCGGCAGCGGCGCCGCCTCGCCGGCCGGCGGGGGCAAGACCACGCAGGTGACCGTCGGCATCATTCCCATCATCGACGTGGCCCCCCTGTACCTCGGACAGAAGAAGGGCTTCTTCGCCGACCGCGGCATCGAGCTGAAGACCGTGACCGCGCAGGGCGGCGCCGCGATCATCCCCGGCGTGGCGAGCGGGCAGTTCCAGTTCGGGTTCAGCAACACCACGTCGCTGATGATCGCCCAGACGAAGGGCGTCCCGGTCAAGTCCGTGGTCAACGGGGCCGCTTCCAACGGCAAGGTCGGCGCCGACGTCACCGGTGTCCTCGTCAAGAAGGACAGCTCCATCAAGTCGGCGAAGGGCCTGGCCGGACACACCGTCGCGGTCAACACCCTTCAGAACATCGGGAGTACGACGGTCAGGGAGTCCGTGCGCAAGGCGGGCGGCGACCCCGACAAGGTGAAGTTCGTCGAGCTCCCCTTCGACCAGATGCCCGCCGCCCTCGACGGCGGACGCGTCGACGCCGCCTGGATGGGCGACCCGGCGAAGTCCATCGCCGAACAGCAGGGCGCCCGTAGCGTGGCGTCCCCGTTCGCCGAGACCGACCCGAAGCTGACCGTGGCGACGTACTTCACCTCCACGCAGATCACCCAGCGCAACCCCGAGTTGGTGAAGAAGTTCACCGAGGCGATGGCCGAGTCGCTGAAGTACGCCTCCCAGCACCCGGACGAGGCACGGCAGATCCTCACCGCCTACACCAAGATCGACGCGGGCCTGCTGGACACGCTCACCCTGCCCGCCTGGCCCGCCGAGGTCGACACGGCCTCCCTGGAGAAGCTGGCCTCCCTCGGCGAACAGGACGGCCTCTTCGGCGACAAGAAGCCGGACATCCAGGCGCTGTTCGGCTAGGGGGCCCGGGTCCGGGCAGGGTCTGCTACTTCTTGTCCCGGCCCGGGTTCGGGCAGGGCCTGCTACTTCTTGTCCCGGCCCGGCAGGAACTCCTGCACCTTCGCCTTGAGCCCCTGCTTGATCATCGACCCGCGGTCCGCGTCACCCTTGAGGATCGACGCGGCCGTCGCCTCCATCTGCTCCCAGGTCGCGTGCGGCGGGATCGGCGGTACGGCCGGGTCGGTGAGGAACTCGATCACCGCGGGCCCGTCCGCCTCGAGGCCCGCACGCCAGCCCGCCTCGACGTCCTCGGGCTTCTCCACCCGGATGCCGGTCAGCCCGAGCGAACGGGCGAACGCGGCGTACTGCACGTCCGGCAGCTCCTGCGAGGGCAGGAAGGACGGGGCGCCCTCCATCGCCCGCATCTCCCAGGTCACCTGGTTGAGATCGTGGTTGTTGAACACCCCGATCACCAGCCGCGGGTCCTCCCACAGGTCCTTGTACTTGGCGGCCGTGATCAGCTCCGCGAGACCGTTCATCTGCATCGCCCCGTCCCCGACCAGCGCGATCGCCGGACGGTCGGGATGCGCGAACTTCGCGCCGATGGCGTACGGCACCCCGCAGCCCATCGTCGCCAGCGTGCCGGACAGCGAGGACCGCATGCCGGGCCGCATCGTCAGATGGCGGGCGTACCAGTTGGCCGCCGAACCCGAGTCGGAGGACACGATCGCGTTGCCGGGCAGCAGCGGGTCCAGGGCCGCGGCCACGTACTCCGGGTTGATCGGGTCGGCCGACAGCTGGGCCCGTCGCCCCATCACCTCACGCCAGCGCCGCACGTTGTCGCACACCGTGTCGTACCACTGCCGCCCGCGCCCTTCGCCGTTCAGCAGCGGGATCAGCCGCTCCAGCGTCGCCTTCGCGTCGCCGACGAGATTCACCTCGTACGGATAACGCATCCCGACCATGTGCGGGTCGATGTCGATCTGCACCCCGCGCGCCTTGCCGAACTCCGGCATGAACTGCGTGTAGGGGAAGGACGATCCGATGGTCAGCAGGGTGTCGCAGTCCCGCATCAGCTCGTACGACGGACGCGTGCCGAGCAGCCCGATCGAGCCGGTGACGTACGGGAGTTCGTCGCTCAGGACGTCCTTGCCGAGGAGCGCCTTGGCGACGCCCGCGCCGAGCAGCTCGGCGACCCGCTCCACCTCCGCCCGCGCCCCGGCCGCGCCCTGGCCGACCAACAGGGCGACCTTGTCACCGGAGTTGAGGATCTCGGCGGCCCGGTTCAGGGACTCCTCGGACGGCACGGCCGTCCACGAACTGCGGTCCAGGCTGGACGGGACCATCTTGAACTCGTGCGTGGGCGGCGAGTAGTCGAGCTCCTGGACGTCGCCCGGGATGATGATCGCCGTGGGGCAGCGGCGGGCGTACGCGGTGCGCAGCGCCCGGTCCAGCACGTTCGGCAGCTGCTCGGGGACCGTCACCGTCTCCACGAACTCCGAGGCGACGTCCTTGAACAGCGTGTGCAGGTCGACCTCCTGCTGGTACGAGCCGCCCATCGCGGTGCGGTGCGTCTGGCCGACGATCGCCAGCACCGGCACATGGTCCAGCTTCGCGTCGTACAGGCCGTTGAGGAGATGGATCGCACCGGGCCCCGACGTCGCCGCGCACACTCCGACGCGACCACTGAACTTGGCGTAACCGACGCCTCGAACGCCGACATCTCCTCGTGCCGCGACTGCACGAACCGCGGCTGGTTCTCGGCCCGGCCCCACGCGGCGAGCAGGCCGTTGATGCCGTCGCCGGGATAGCCGAACACATGCTCCACACCCCATTCGCGCAACCGCTCGAGGATGTGGTCGGAGACCTTGGTGCTCATGGAGAAAACCTCCCGGACGTCGGAAATGCACAGGCAGCGCCTTCCGAGTCACCCCAGGGGCCCCGGGAAAACCTGCGCCCCGGTTTGCGGGCGAGAGCCGGGGGCAGGCGCACTGTCAGTGCTTCGGACAGGAGGCACGTCCGTGGGAGCGGCCCTCGCGCCGCCACGGCTGTGCCTGTCCGGGGCGGCCTCCCGCGGTGACCGCGCAACCCGGCTCACCACCAAGGGAGTTGCTACGCATCATGGCCATGCGTACGAGCGCGAAGCATCACCCGCATGACGACGCCCCCGACACCGCGGACGCCTTCCGCCGACTGGCCGGACTGCCCGACGGCCCCGAGCGCGAGACCCTGCGCGGCGAGATCATCGAGGCCTGGCTGCCCATGGCCGACCGGCTCGCGGGACGGTTCCGCAGCCGCGGCGAGAGCTTCGACGACCTGCGCCAGGTCGCGGCCCTCGGCCTGGTCAAGGCCGTCGACCGCTACGACCCCGAGCGCGGCAACGCCTTCGAGAGCTACGCCGTGCCCACCATCACCGGCGAGATAAAGCGCCACTTCCGCGACCACATGTGGACGCTGCACGTGCCACGCCGGGTGCAGGAACTGCGGAACCGGGTGCGGTTCGCGAGCCAGGACCTCTCCCAGACCATCCCCGGCCGCCGGCCCACCGTCGCGGAGATCGCCGAGCACGCGCGGATGAGCGAGGAGGACGTGCTGACCGGGCTGGAGGCGCTGGAGAGCTTCACCGCGCTGTCGCTGGACGCGGAGCTGCCCGGCAGCGAGGACGGGTACTCGCTGAGCGACGCGCTGGGATCGCCGGATCCGGCGCTGGAGACGGTGGTGGACCGGGAGTCGGTCGCACCGCGGCTCGCCGCGCTGCCCGAGCGGGAACGGGCGATCTTGTACATGCGGTTCTTCGGGGACATGACCCAGAGTCGGATCGCCGAGCAGCTGGGGATCTCGCAGATGCATGTGTCCCGGCTGATCAGCCGGTGTTGTGGGTTGGTTCGGGAGCAGGTGTTGAAGGACGGGGCTTAGACCGTAGGGGTGCGGATGTCGTGCCGGGTGCGGGTGCATCGTGGTTGCTCGCGCTCACGCGGCGGAGCCGCATGCCGATACGCCCCGCGCCCCTAGGGGGTTTCACCCGGTCGGCGTCTATCTGTCCCGCTAATGGGGCTCTGGCGCGCGCGTCCTGCGCGTGGGCGGGCTGTGATGGACGCAGTGATCTGTCCGCGGTCTAAGGAGCCCCCCTCATGCGCCGCACCGTGCGTGCCCTGTCCGTCCTCGTTGTGGCGGGTGCCGCTCTCGGTGGTGTCGTGCCCGTCGCGCTCGCGGACCCGGCCGCCGAGGTCAGTCCCGCCAGTGTCGAGCCCGAAGGCACCGTCACCGTCTCGGTCTCCTGCGACCCGGTCGGCGGTACCGCGCCCGCCACCATCGAGGCCACTTCCCAGGCCTTCGGCGAAGAGGCCGTGCAGCTCCAGCGCGTGCCCGGGAACGACGATGCCGCTGCCGGGCCCGCCTATCGGGGGACCGCGCGGATCGCGCCCGCGGACGACTACGGCGACGACTCGGCGTGGACCGTGGACGGGACGTGCCCGGCGGCGGCCGGGGCGCAGGGCAGGCCGTGGAGCGCGACGTTCGACGTGACCGACGGCGGCGGCACCGGACACGGGTGCACCGAGCCGCGGGCCGAGCCGTGCGCCAGTACCAGCGCACCGGTCCAGCGGGGCGTGCACGCCGGCACCGGCGGGACCTTCACCGACTCCGTGCCGGCGCTGGTCGCGGGCGGTGTGCTCATCGCGGGCGCCCTCGGGGGTGCCGTGTACCGGTTGCGCCGCAGGGCGCCCGCGGGGAGGCGTGAGGCGGTTCCCGGGGTCGGTGTGACCGGCGCAACTCGAGCGGGACCACATCGGCGTGCGCCACCCTGGGTACGCGAAGCGTGGCGGCGCACGCCCCCGTCGCCCCCGCCGGAAGGACAGGACCCAGCCCACGGCCCCGCGACACAGCGGCTCACCCGGAGGTACGGATGCGGCGCACGGACCCCGAAGGCCACGGCCCGGTCCGCTACGGCCCGCCGTTGCCGGACGACGGGCTGCCCGTGCTGCCCGAGCTGTCGGCCGTGCTCGCCGCGGCGGCGGCGCGGGGCGGCAGCGAACCCGTCGGGGGCGGTTCCGGGCTGCTGGACGCGGCGTGCGGCTACTGGGCCCGGCGGGGACTGTCCGCCGGGCCCGAGCGTGTCGTGGCGGCCCCCTGCGCCCCGTCCCTGCTGCTCGCGCTGACCGCGGCCCTCGGCGGCGACGTTCTGGTGCCCCGGCCCTGCGCGGCCTGGTGGGCGCCGTACGCACGCCTGTTGGGCAGGCCCGTCTTCCATGTGGCGACACCGGCGGAGTGCGGCGGTGTCCCGGACCCGTACGCCCTGCTGGAGACCGTGCGCCGGGTCCGCGACGAGGGCGGTGACCCGCGACTGCTCGTGCTGTCCGTGGCCGACGACCCCACCGCCACCGTGGCGCCGCCCGAGGTGCTGCACGAGGCCGTGGAGGCCGCCGCGGACGAGGGCCTGCACCTGATCAGTGACGAGACCTGGCGCGACACCGTGCACGCACCGCACGACACCATGTGGCTGAGCCCCGCCGAGACGCTGCCCGACCGGGTCACCGTCGTCACCGACCTGGCCGGCGCGCTGCTGCCGCCGGGCTGGCCCGCCGCGATCGCCCGCTTCCCCGAAGGGGACGCCGGAGACGGCCTCCACGCGCGCGTGCTCGACGTGCTCACCGCCCTCGGCCGCCCGGGTGGCCGCCCCGGTGGCCGCCGCGGCCTGCTACGCGGCTGCCGGAACCGGAGCCGGTGACCGACCGCGTCGCCGCCGCCGTACGCCTGCACGCGCGCGTGGCCGCCGCCGCGCACACCGCCGTCGTCTCGGCCGGCGCCGTGGCCCGGCCCCCGCAGGCCGGCCGCCACCTCTACGTCGACCTCGGCCCGCTGCGCTCCGCGCTCGGCGCGCACGGCGTCGGTGACGCCCAGGACCTGGAGGAGTTCCTCACCGCCCGGCTCGGGATGCCGGCCCCCGGTGGCCATCGCTTCGGCGACGACCTGGGGGCGCTGCGGGTGCGGCTGTCGACCGGGGCGTTGCTCGCCGGGACGGACGGGGAACTCGAGGAATGCCTCAGTTCGACCACACCGTTGGAACTGCCACACGTGCACCGTGCGTTGATCACTTTGAAGTCGGTCTTCGACGATCTCCGCGACGACGCTCAGCGATGGGAGCCTCCTCGATGACGCAGCAGTCCACGAGTACGGCCGGTTCGAGCGCAGCCGGTTCCCGCACGACCGTGCGGGAACCCGACGCTCCGACGGCCGCCACCACCGTCCCGGAAACCGACGCTCCGGCGGCCGCATCCTCCTTCGCACCGCCCTTCCCGCCGCTCGCCGAACCCCGCCCGCTCGGCGAGCGCCGGTTCTGGCCGCGTACGTTCCACGACCGGCTCACCGCCCCGCTTCCCGGCCTCAAGGCCATGGCCCGGTTCGCCCGCGAGGGTTCCGTGCGGCCCGGCCGGGAGGGTCTCGCCGACATCCCGAGGCTCCCGTTCGAACCCGCGCCGCTGCCCCGCGTGGACGCCCGTACCGTCGCCGTCTCCTGGGCGGGGCACGCCAGTTGGGTCATCCGGATCGGCGGCCTGACCGTCCTGACCGACCCCGTCTGGTCCCGTCGCATCCTCGGCACCCCGGCGCGGATCACCCCCGTCGGCATCGCCTGGAGCGCGCTGCCGCGCGTGGACGCGGTCGTCATCAGCCACAACCACTACGACCATCTGGACGCCCCCACCCTGCGCCGACTCCCGCGCGACACCCCGGTGTTCGTGCCCGCGGGACTGGCCGGCTGGTTCCGGCGCCGCCGGTTCACCCAGGTCACCGAGCTCGACTGGTGGGAGGCGGCCGAACTGAACGGCGTCCGCTTCGACTTCGTCCCGGCCCACCACTGGTCCAAGCGCACCCTCACCGACACCTGCCGCAGCCTGTGGGGCGGCTGGGTCCTCACGGCCCCGGACGGGCAGCGGGTCCACTTCGCCGGCGACACCGGCTACGGCCACTGGTTCTCCCGCATCGGCCGCCGCTACCCCGGCATCGACCTGACCCTGCTGCCCATCGGTGCCTACGACCCCCGCTGGTGGCTCAGCGACGTGCACTGCGACCCGGAGGAGGCGGTGCGGGCGGCCCAGGATCTCGGGGCGCGCCGGATGGCCCCCATGCACTGGGGCACGTTCGTGCTGTCCGCGGAGCCGGTGCTGGAGCGCTGACGCGGGTCCGGGCGGCCTGGGAGAAGGCGGGACTCGCGCGGGAGGACCTGTGGGACCTGCCGGTGGGCGGCTCACGGGTGCTGGAGCGAGCCTGAGCCGAATTTCGGTGGCCGCGCGGTCCTTGTGATCGCTAGCCTCGCCCGCCATGAAACGGCGACAGCACAAGAAGTTCTCCCGTCAGCTCTTCGAGGCGACCCTGGCGGGGGACGCCGTCCGTGTGCGGGCGCTGCTGAAGCGGGGAGCGCAGGCCGAGCGACCGTACGACGACGGCGCCACCCCGCTCTATCTGGCGTCCGTGCAGGGGGAGGCCGACGTCGCGCGCGTGCTGCTGCGCGCCGGGGCCGCCCCCGACACGGAGAGTGCGGGCGACGGCTCGCAGGGCACACCGCTGTGCGCGGCCGCCTGCTGGGGCCACCTCGAGACCGTACGCGAACTGCTGGCGCACGGCGCCGATCCGAACCTCCGTGAGGACCACGGGACCGGCTGGTCACCGCTGGAGTGGGCGAACCACGGCCCGCACCCGGCGACCGCGGAACTCCTCGTCACGGCCGGCGCACACAGAACCTAGGCCCTGGCGGTCCTGCGCACCCGGCGCCACACACTCGGCGCCGCGCTGACCGCGACCGTCAGCACGATCGCCGCCACCACACCTTCCCAGGGCTCGTCGAACAGCGACCCGCCCAGAATCCCGATCAACTGGTACGTCACCGCCCACGCCAGGCACGCCGGCAGATTGCCCCGGGCGAACCTCCGCAGCGGCCACTTCGCCATCAGGCACGCCAACATGACCGGAATCCGGCCCGCCGGCACCATCCGGGACAGCACCAGCACCGCCACCCCGTGCTCGGCCAGCTTCTCCTGCGCCTGCGTCAGCCGGTCCTCCGGCGCCCGGGACCGGATCGCCTCCAGCCACCGCGACCCGTTCTTCGACTTCATCCCGCGCCGCCCCAGCCAGTACAGCGCCATGTCCCCGAGGAACGCCGCCAGCGAGGCCGTCACGAACACCAACGCCATCGAGAAAGGCGCCGTCTGATGGAACGCCACCACGGCCGCCGAACTCACCAGCGCCCCCGTCGGCACCACCGGCACCAGCGCGCCGATCAGCACCAGCAGGAACAGCGACGGATACCCGAGCGCCTGCTGCGTCGACTCGGGCGGCACGGTCCTGACGGCCGCGGCCAGCCACGTCACCGTCACCGGGCCACCTCCGGGCGCACGCTCTCCCCGTGCTCCAGCAGATGCACCGCCACACCGGGCGCACGCGCGGCGGCGAGCCGCACGAACTCGGCGCCGGGGGCATGGAATTCATGGGGGCGCACGGCGTCCATCCCGATCGGCCAGTACGTGCCGTAGTGCACCGGCACCGCGCTGGCCGGGTCCAGCCGGGCCAGCGCCTCCGCGGCGCGCCCCGGGTCCAGGTGCCCCTCACCGAGGTACGGCCCCCAGCCGCCCACCGGCAGCAGCGCCACGTCGACCGGCCCGACCTCCTTCGCCATGTCGTCGAACAGGCCGGTGTCCCCGGCGAAGTAGGTGCGCGCCTCGCCCTCGACGACGTAGCCGAGCGCGGGGGAGCGATGCGGGCCCATGGGCAGCCGCCGCCCGTCGTGCCGGGCCGGGACGTCCGGACGACCACGTCCCCGATCACCGTCTCGTCGCCCGGCGCACCTCGGTGACCTGGAGGTGGGCGAGCCGGCGGAGCCCCGGGCACCGCACGGGGTGCGCCCCGGGGCACGAGCAGGCGCGTGCCCGGGGACAGCCGCTGCAACGACGGAATGTGCAGATGATCGGAGTGCAGATGGGAGACGAGCGCCACGTCCGCGCGCCAGGCGCCGGGCGGCGGCACCGCGCCCCGACGGCGGCGCAGATGGGCCAGCCGGCGGGCGAACAGGGGATCGGTGAGCACACGGACGTCCGAGTCCTGGAGCGTGCAGGTGGCGTGCCCCCACCAGGTGATCTCCACCGGCACCTCTTTGCCTCCTTCGCGCGACTCCCCGAAGCCTACGGGCAGGAGTAGGGTCGGCGGCGAAACCCGGAGGTGAGGGGGACGCCATGGGACCGGTCCGCGTCACGGCGATCGCGAGTCTGACGCCGCTGGAGGAGCTGGAGGCCGACCCCTTCCTGGTGGACTCCCGCAGCCAGCACGCCATGTGCGCCCGCTGGGCCGCCGAGCGCGGCTACACCGTCAGCCGGGAACTCCTCGTACGCGGCCTGCGCCCCGACCACTGCGTGCTCTGGGACGGCGTCCGCCCGGAGACCGACCTCTTCGTCGCGCCCAGCCGCCGGGTCCTGGACAGCGCCCTTTCCTCCACCGAGGAGTTCCTCGCCGAGTGCGCCCGCCGCGGGGTGCGCGTGGAGACGGTGGGGTCGGCGGAACCGTCGTACGACGCCCAGATGAAGGCCAGCATCCACCGCCGGCTGTCGATGCCGACGGCCGGGTACGACGGCCGGTAGCCGCCGCGGCTCCCGGCGGGACGGCCGGTGGTCGCCGCCCGGCTGCCCGCGGGACGGTCACCGGCCCGCCCCGGGCAGACTCCGGGGAACCTCCGTCCGTTGTGACAGGGTGGGTACAGGCCCGCACCGACGACGGGCCGGGGACGTGAGGTGTGCGGGGCGTGCGAGGCGGGCGTTGGCGGCGGGTCGCCAGTCAGGCGGGGCGGAGTGTCGCGGTGTGGGCGGTCTCCACGATCACCATGCTCGTCCTCGCCGGCATCCTGCCGGACTTCCAGCTCAGGTCCGCGGACGGCGACAGCGCCACCGACATCGCCGTCACCGCGGCCCTCGGCGCGGGTGCCTTCGGTGTCCTGTCGGCGCTGGTCTGGCCGCTCCTCGTACGCCTTCTGCTGCTCGTGCCCGCCCTGGTGCTCGGGCTGCTCGTCTTCGTCCTCAACGGCTTCCTGCTCCTGCTGGCGCTGCGGCTGAACCCGACCGAGCGGGGCGCGGCCGCGTGGGAGACCGCGGTGGTGGTCGCCGCCGTGATGTCGGCGGTCGCCTCCGCGACCGGCGCCGCCCTGGCCGTGCGGGACGACGACGCCTACCGGCGCCGCCTGTACCGGCTCGCCGACCGCCGCCGCAGAGGCGGCCCGGCCGCGCCGTCCGCCCCTGGGGTGGTCTTCCTCCAGCTGGACGGCGTCGGGTACGACGTCCTGCGGTTCGCCGTCGGTACGGGCGTCATGCCGACCCTCGCCCGCTGGCTGGACACCGGCTCCCACCGGCTCACCCCGTGGCGCACCGACTGGTCCAGCCAGACCGGCGCCAGCCAGCTCGGCATCCTGCACGGCAGCAACGAGGACGTGCCGGCCTTCCGCTGGTACGAGAAGGACAGCAGGGAGGTGATGGTCTGCAACCGCCCCACCAGCGCCGCCGAGCTCCAGCGCCGGGCGGTCGAACGCACCGGTGACGGCGGGCTCCTCAGCCTCGACGGGGCCAGCCGCGGGAACCTCTTCAGCGGCGGCGCCGACGAGCAGGCGCTCGTGCTGTCCATCGCCACCCGTCGCCGCAGCCGCGAGACCCGGTCCCGGGCGGGCTACTTCGCGTACTTCTCCGACCCGGCCAACGCCGTGCGCACCGCGCTGTCGTTCGTCGCGGAAGTCGGGCGGGAGATCGGGCAGTCGACCCGGGGGCGCGTCCACCGGGTCCGCCCGCGCGTGAGACGCGGCGGGCTCTACCCGTTCATCCGCGCCTTCGCGACCGTCGTCGAACGGGACGTCGTGGTCGCCGCGGTGATGGGCGACATGCTCGCCGGACGCACCGCCGTCTACGCCGACCTGGTCGCCTACGACGAGGTCGCCCACCACTCCGGGCCGATGAGCCGGGACGCCGAGAAGGTCCTCGAACGCCTCGACCGGTCCCTGGCGTTGATCGAGAACGTCGCCGAACACGCCCCGCGTCCGTACCGGATCGTCGTCCTGTCCGACCACGGCCAGAGCCCCGGCGAGACCTTCCGGACCCGCTACGGCCTCACCCTCGGCGACCTCGTGCGGGCCGGCTGCGGACTGCCCGTGCCGCGCAAGGCGCAGCGCACCCACAGCGGGGCCGAGGCCCGCGCGGCCGTCCGCGCCGCCCTGCGCCGGCCGGTCGAGGAGGGCCGCGAGCAGCACCGCCCCGCGCGGCGCAGCTCGGAGCCGCTCGTGCTGGCGTCCGGGAACCTCGGGCTGGTCTCCTTCCCTGACGTGCCGCACCGGATGAGCAAGGAGGAGATCGACGCCCGCCACCCGGCGCTGCTGACGACGCTCGCCAACCATCCCGGCATCGGCTTCCTCCTCGTGCGCAGCGAGGAGCACGGCGGGGTAGTGCTCGGGCCGTTCGGCACCGAGATCCCGGTCGATCAACTGGACGAGAATCCGGGCCCGTTGGCCGCTTTCGGGCCGGGTGCCGCCGACGCCGTACGCCGCACGCACGGCTTCGCGCACACCGCCGACATCATGGTCAACTCCTGGTACGACCCGGGCGAGGGCGAGGTGCTCGCGTTCGAGGAGCAGATCGGCTCGCACGGCGGCCTCGGCGGCGCGCAGGGGCGGCCGTTCCTGTTGTCGCCGGTGGCCCTCTCCGCACCGGTCGACGGCGAGGAGGAACTCGTCGGCGCCGAACACGTCCACCGCGTCCTGCGCCGGTGGCTGGACGAGTCGGACGGCCCCCAGGTCCCGCTGCCGGAACGCCAGGACGAACAGCGGGCCGCTTAGGCGGGTGCGGTAAGCCCGAATGTGATCGGATGGGGTCCACACCCCGGAACCGGGACCACATGAAAGGAATGACCGTGGCTACCACGCGCTCCGCACACACCGTCTGGGAAGGCAACCTGCTCGAGGGCAGCGGAGTCGTCTCCTTCGACTCCTCCGGCGCCATCGCCCAGCAGCCGGTGACGTGGGCTTCCCGCGCCCAGGAGGCGAACGGCAAGACCAGCCCCGAAGAGCTGATCGCGGCCGCCCACTCCAGCTGCTTCTCCATGGCGTTCTCGCACGCCCTCGCGGGGGCCGGCACCCCGCCCACCAAGCTCACCACCTCCGCCGACGTCACCTTCCAGCCGGGCGAGGGCATCACCGGCATCCACCTCACCGTGGAGGGCACCGTCCCCGGCATCGACCAGGACGCCTTCGTCGCCGCGGCCGAGGAGGCCAAGGTGAACTGCCCGGTCAGCCAGGCCCTCAAGGCCGTGCCGATCACCCTGTCGGCGAAGCTGGCCTGACAGCCGCACGTTCCCGGATGCCGCGTCCCCCCTGGGGGGGCGCGGCATCCGCCATTTCGGGGTACCCGGCTTTGGGGGTGCACGGCTTTCGGGGTGCACGGCTTTCGGGGTACGCGGCTTTCGGGGTGCGCGGCTTCGGGGGCAGGCGGCTTTCGGGGGGACGCGGCATTGACAACAGCCCACTCAAGTTTTGTGCTGGAGTCCGGGAAGTGCCCTGGCGGAAGGGGACAGCGATGGGACGCGCGGTCGGGATCGATCTGGGGACCACGAACTCCGTGGTGGCCGTCCTGGAGGGCGGCGACCCCACGGTCGTCGCCAACGCGGAGGGGGCCAGGACCACACCGTCGGTCGTGGCCTTCGCCAAGAACGGGGAAGTGCTCGTCGGGGAGGTCGCCAAGCGGCAGGCCGTGACGAACGTGGAGCGGACCGCGCGGTCGTGAAGCGGCACATGGGCGACGCCGACTGGCGCTTCCCTGAGCAGGGGTCGGTCGACGGCACCCGCTACCGGGCGCAGGAGTTGTCGGCGCGGGTGCTGCAGAAGCTGAAGCGGGACGCCGAGTCCTACCTCGGCGAGGACGTCACCGACGCGGTGATCACGGTCCCGGCGTACTTCGACGACACTCAGCGGCAGGCCACCAAGGAGGCCGGCGAGATCGCGGGCCTGAAGGTGCTGCGGATCATCAACGAGCCGACCGCCGCCGCCCTCGCCTACGGCCTGGACCGGGGCGAGGAGCAGACCGTCCTCGTCTTCGACCTCGGCGGCGGCACCTTCGACGTGTCGCTCCTGGAGATCGGCGACGGTGTCATCGAGGTCAAGGCGACGAACGGCGACACGCATCTCGGCGGCGACGACTGGGACCAGCGGGTCGTGGAGCACCTGGTGAAGAAGTTCCAGGGGCAGTACGGCATCGACCTCGGCAAGGACAAGATGGCGCTGCAACGCCTGCGCGAGGGCGCCGAGAAGGCCAAGATCGAGCTGTCCAGCTCGTCGGAGACCACGATCAACCTCCCCTACATCACCGCCTCCGCCGAAGGCCCGCTGCACCTCGACGAGAAACTGACGCGCGCTCAGTTCCAGGAGCTCACCGCAGACCTGCTCGACCGCTGCAAGACCCCCTTCCACCAGGCCGTCAAGGACGCCGGCATCAAGCTCGCCGCGGTCGACCACGTCATCCTCGTCGGCGGCTCGACCCGGATGCCCGCCGTCACGGACCTCGTCAAGGAACTCACCGGCAAGGACCCGCACAAGGGCGTCAACCCGGACGAGGTCGTCGCCCTCGGCGCCGCGCTCCAGGCGGGTGTCGTCCGCGGGGACGTGAAGGACGTCCTGCTCCTCGACGTCACCCCGCTGTCCCTGGGCATCGAGACCAAGGGCGGCATCATGACGAAGCTCATCGAGCGCAACACCACGATCCCGACCCGGCGTTCGGAGATCTTCACCACCGCCACCGACAACCAGCCCTCGGTCGGCATCCAGGTCTACCAGGGCGAACGCGAGATCGCCGCCTACAACAAGAAGCTCGGCGTCTTCGACCTCACCGGCCTGCCGCCCGCCCCTCGTGGCGTTCCGCAGATCGAGGTCGCCTTCGACATCGACGCCAACGGGATCATGCACGTCTCCGCGAAGGATCTCGCGACCGGCCGCGAGCAGAAGATGACCGTCACCGGCGGCTCGGCCCTCCCCAAGGACGACATCGACCGCATGATGCGGGACGCGGAGCAGTACGCGGAGGAGGACCGCAAGCGCCGGGAGGCCGCCGAGACCCGCAACCAGGCCGAACAACTCGTCTACCAGACCGAGAAGTTCCTCCGCGAGAACGACGAACGCGTCCCCGCCGAGACCAAGTCGGAGGTGGAGGCGGCGATCGCGGAACTGAAGACGCTCCTGGAGCAGAACGCCGAGACGGCGGCCCTGCGCAACGGCGTCGAGCACCTGGCCACCGTCAGCCAGCGGGTGGGCCAGGCGATGTACGCGCAGGCCCAGCAGTCGGAGCCGACCGCCACCGAACAGCAGACCACCACGCCTCCCGACGAGGAGGGCGTGGTGGACGCGGAGATCGTCGACGACGACAAGGAGCAGAAGGGCGGGGCCGCCTGAGCCCTACGACCCCGTCTTCTCCCAGCCCCGCCGCTCCGGCCGCGGCCCCAGTTGCCTGGGGTCGCGGCTGCGGTACACGACGTACGGCCGGAACAGGTACTGCACCGGCGCGCTGAACATATGGACCAGCCTGCTGTACGGCACGAACGCGATCAGCGCCATCCCGATCACCGCGTGGACCTGGTACAGCACCGGCACCCCGTGCATGCGGTCGATGTCCGGCTGGAGGGTGAACAGGCTGCGCGCCCAAGGGGCGATGGACTCACGGTAGTTGTAGCCGTCGCCGGAGGCGTGGGTCAGCTTGGCGATCATGCCCAGCGCGATCGCGCCGAGCAGCACCAGGTACATCAGCTTGTCGTTGGCGGTGGTCGCGCGGAAGACGGGGGCCCGCGTCCGCCGTCGGTAGACCAGCAGCACGATCCCGGCGACGGTGAGGACGCCGGCCGCGGTGCCGCCGTAGAGCGAGAACAGGTGGTACGTGTGCTCGCTGATCCCCGCCTTGTCCGTCCACGACATCGGGATGAACAGCCCCACGAGGTGACCGGCCAGCACGAAGAGGATGCCGTAGTGGAAGGCGGGGGAGGCGATGTTGAGCAGCTTCGACTCGTGGACCTGCGAACTGCGCGTCGTCCAGCCGAACTTGTCGTAGCGGTAGCGCCAGACGAGCCCGGCGACGAGCAGGGCGACGGCGACGTACGGCAGCACGCCCCAGAGGAGTGTGGTCATCGGCGCACCCCGGTGTGAGTGGGCAGTGTGGCGCATACGGCGTCCAGGACGGACGCGTACGGGGTCCCGAAGGCGGTGAGCCGGGAGCGCAACTGCTCCAGGCCGTCCCGGTGTTCGGTGAGCAGGTCGGTGTTTCCGGTGCGGGACGCGAACTCCAGCACCGCGGGCAGGAAGTCGGGCAGCTCCTCGCCGGTGAACTCGAGGCCCGCGGCCCGGTAGACGTCCTTGAAGCGGACCAGCGACATGCCGCGCCGCCGGGTGTCCCCGTCCTGCCACCAACTCAGGTACAGGCTGTGCCGGTTCTTGAAGTCGAAGACCTGGACGTAGTGCGCGGCCAGTTCCTGCGCCGGGGTCACCGCCGCGTGGTCCGTGAACTCCCGCAGCTGCGGTGCCGCTTCGCGCAGCAGCGGCAGCCGGGCGCGGAAGTCGTCGTCGGGGTACGTCAGACAGAGCGCTGCTGCCTGGTAGAGCACGGCGTACGACGGCATCAGACCTCCTCGGCGTCGGCGGGGTCGTCGGACGTCTGGCGGCGGCGCAGTCCGTGGAAGTTCTCCACGGACACCACCGGCAGCAGCTTGCGCTGCCCGGAGTCCTGGCCGAACGGCCCGTCGCCGCCCATGCCCGGGCCGCCCTCGTATTCGAGGCTGCACCCCTCCGGGAGCGCCGACTCCTCCAGTCGGCGGGCGTCGCCCACGGCGGCGGTCGGGATCACGTACCGGTCCTCGTACTTGGCGATGGCCAGCAGCCGGTACATCTCCTCGATCTCGTCCGGCTTCATCCCGACCGCCTCGGTGACCCGCGGATCGGGCTCCTCGCCGAGGTTGATCGCCCGCATGTGGGCGCGCATCGCGGCGAGCTTCTCCAGGGAGGCCCGCACGGGTGCGGTGTCGCCCGCGGTGAAGACCTCCGCGAGGTACTCCAGCGGGATGCGGAGCGTGTCGATCGCGCCGAAGAGGTTGCTCGCGTCCTCGCCGTCGTGCCCGGTCTCGGTGAGCGCGTCCACGACCGGTGACAGCGGCGGGATGTACCAGACCATCGGCATCGTGCGGTACTCGGGATGCAGCGGCAGGGCGACCTTGTACTTGCTGATCAGCGCGCGCACGGGGGAGCGGCGGGCCGCCTCCATCCAGTCGTACGAGATCCCCGCCTCCTCGGCGGCCCGCTGCACCGCGGGATCGTCCGGGTCGAGGAAGACACCCAACTGGGCCTCGTAGAGCCCCTTTTCGTCGGGAGTGGAAGCCGCGGCCGTCACCTTGTCGGCGTCGTAGAGGATCACGCCGAGATAGCGCAGACGGCCCACGCAGGTCTCGGAGCAGACCGTCGGCAGTCCCACCTCGACGCGCGGATAGCACAGGGTGCACTTCTCGGCCTTGCCGGTGCGGTGGTTGAAGTAGACCTTCTTGTACGGGCATCCGGTCACGCACATCCGCCAGCCCCGGCAGTGGTCCTGGTCGACCAGGACGATGCCGTCCTCCGCCCGCTTGTACATCGCGCCGGACGGACACGAGGCCACGCAGGACGGGTTGAGGCAGTGCTCGCAGATGCGCGGCAGATAGAACATGAAGGTCTGCTCGAACTCGAACTTCACCTTCTCCGCCGCCTGTTGGCGGGTGCGCTCGACCATCGGGTCGAGGTCGCCGTAGGCAGGGGCACCCGCGAGGTTGTCGTCCCAGTTCGAGGACCACTCGATCTTCATCGGCTTGCCGTCGATCTGCGACACCGGCCGCGCCACCGGGAAGTCGTCACCGAGCGGGGCGTCGGTGAGGTTCTTGTAGTCGTAGGTCCAGGGCTCGTAGTAGTCCTTGATCTCCGGGAGCCTGGGGTTGGAGAAGATGCCGAGGAGCTTGTGGAAGCGGCCGCCCGCCTTCAGCTTCAGCGCGCCGCGTCTGTTCAGCTCCCAGCCGCCGCGCCACTTCTCCTGGTCCTCGTAGCGGCGCGGATAGCCCTGCCCGGGGCGGGTCTCGACATTGTTGAACCAGACGTACTCCATGCCCTGCCGGTTGGTCCACGCCTGCTTGCAGGTGACCGAGCAGGTGTGGCAGCCGATGCACTTGTCGAGGTTCATGACCATCGCGATCTGTGCCATCGCTCGCATCAGTACTGCACCTCCTGGCTGCGGCGGCGGATGACCGTCACCTCGTCGCGCTGGTTGCCCGTCGGGCCCAGGTAGTTGAAGGCCCAGCTCAACTGGGCGTAGCCGCCGATGAGATGGGACGGCTTGAGGATCAGCCGGGTCAGGGAGTTGTGGATGCCGCCGCGCTTGCCGGTGGCCTCCGTCGTCGGCACGTTGACCGTGCGTTCCTGCGCGTGGTGCATGTAGACCGTGCCGGCCGGCATCCGGTGCGAGACGACCGCGCGGGCGACGACCACGCCGTTGCGGTTGACCGCCTCGATCCAGTCGTCGTCCTTCACCCCGATCGCGTCCGCGTCCTGCGGGGACATCCAGATGGTCTGGCCGCCGCGGGAGAGGGCCAGCATGAACAGGTTGTCCTGGTACTCGGAGTGGATGGACCACTTGTTGTGCGGGGTGAGGTAACGGACCGTCACCTCCCGTTGCCCGTCCGGGCCGAGGTGTGGTTCCCCGAACAGCTTGTTCATGTCGAGGGGCGGCCGGTAGACGGGGAGCGCCTCGCCCAGTTCGTGGATCCAGTCGTGGTCCAGGAAGAAGTGCTGGCGGCCGGTGAGGGTGTGCCAGGGCTTGAGGTGCTCGGTGTTGAGCGTGAACGCCGTGTACCTGCGGCCGCCGGACTCGCTGCCCGACCACTCCGGCGAGGTGATGACCGGGACGGGCGCCGCCTGGGTGTCGGCGTAGGTGATGCGCTTGCCCTCGTGCTCGGCGGCCAGATGGGCCATCTCCTGCCCGGTGCGCGCTTCCAGGGTGTGGAAACCCTGGGTGGCGAGGCGGCCGTTGGTGGTGCCGGACAGGGCGAGGATGGTGTTCGCGGCCTTCACGGCGGTGTCGATCGAGGGGCGGCCCGCGTAGCCGGTGCCGTTCAGCTCGGCCAGGTGCCGCACCTCTTCGTCCGGCTTGAGGGCGATGCCCTTGCAGGGCAGGCCCAGTTGCTCGACCAGCGGGCCGAGGGCACGGAACTTGGCGCCGATCATCGTGTAGTCCCGCTCGACGACCGTCAGGTTCGGCATCGTCTTCCCGGGCACCGGATCGCACTCGCCGCGCTTCCAGTCCAGGACCACCCCGCCGGGCTGGGCGGTCTCGCCCGGGGTGTCGTGCTGCAACGGGGACGCCACCAGGTCCTTGCGGGTGCCCAGGTGCAGGACCGCCATCTCGCTGAGCCGGTCGGCCAGCGCCTTGAAGGTGTCGAAGTCGGTGCGGGCCTGCCAGGGCGGGTCCACGGCCGGGGTGAAGGAGTGCACGTAGGGGTGCATGTCGGTGGACGACAGGTCGTGCTTCTCGTACCAGGTCGCGGCCGGCAGGACGACGTCCGACAGCAGTGTCGACGAGGTCTGCCGGAAGTCCAGCGACAGCAGCAGGTCGAGCTTGCCCTCGGGGGCCTCCTCCCGCCACTTCACGTCCCTGGGCCGCTCGTGCGGCTCCGCTTCCCGGGCGCTCAACGACGAGTGCGTGCCCAGCAGATGCCGGGTGAAGTACTCGGCGCCCTTGGCCGACGAGCCGAGCAGGTTGGCCCGCCACAGCGTCAGCACGCGCGGCCAGTTCTGCGGGGCGTCCGGGTCCTCGCAGGCGAAGTTGAGGGTGCCCGCGCGGAGTTCGGCCACCGCCTTGGCCACCGGGTCGCCGAAGACCTCGCCCAGCTCCAGGGGGTTGCGGTCGAAGGTCGGGTACGACGGCATCCAGCCCGAACGCGCCGACTGGGCGAGGCAGTCGGCGCCCGTCATGCCCTTGAACCGGCCCTCGCCGAGCGGCGAGGACAGCACGTCGGCGGTGAAGTGGTCGTAGCGCCACTGATCGGTGTTGAGGAACCAGTACGCGGTGCCGATCATCTGCCGCGGTGGCCGCGACCAGTCCGACGCGGCGGCCAGCGTCGCCCAGCCGGTGACCGGGCGGCACTTCTCCTGGCCGACGTAGTGTGCCCAGCCGCCGCCGTTGCGGCCCTGGCAGCCGGTGAGCTGGAGCAGGGCCAGGAAGGCGCGGTAGATGGTCTCGGAGTGGAACCAGTGGTTGGTGCCGGCGCCCATGAGGATCATGCAGCGGCCCTTGGAGCGCTCGGCGGTCCGCGCGAACTCCCGTGCGATCTTGACGCACTTGGCGGCCGGTACCGAGGTGTGCGCCTCCTGCCAGGCCGGGGTGCCGGGCGCCTCGGCGTCCTCGTAGGAAGCGGGCCAACTGCCGGGCATGCCGGCCCGCTCGATGCCGTACTGGGCGAGCAGCAGGTCGAACACGGTCGTCACCAGCGGACCGTCCGGACCACCGAGCCGGGTGGCCGGTACGCCACGGCGTACGACGTCGCCGCGGCCCTGGCCGTGCTCGCCGCCCTCGGTGTCGAAGCGGGGGAGCAGGACCTCGACGCCGGTCGCGATGTTCTGGCCGTGCAGGGTCAGCGTCGGTTCGATCGCGCCGAGTTCGAGGTTCCAGCGGCCCTTGCCCGAGTCGGTCCAGCGGAAGCCCAGGGAGCCGTTCGGGACGACCGCGCGCCCGCTCGCCGCGTCCAGCACCACCGTCTTCCACTCCGCGCCCTCGCCCTCCTGGCCGAGGTCGGTGGCGCGCAGGAACTTCGAGGGGACGAGCGCGCCGTCCTTCTCGGTGAGCGTCACCAGGAACGGCAGGTCGGTGAACTTCTTGACGTAGTCCGTGAAGAACGGTGTCTCACGGTCGACGAAGAACTCCTTCAGGATGACGTGCCCCATCGCCAGGGCCAGCGCCCCGTCCGTGCCGGGGTGCGGGTGCAGCCACTCGTCGGCGAACTTGGCGTTGTCCGCGTAGTCGGGGGCGACCACGACCACCTTCTGGCCCCGATAGCGGGCCTCGGCCATCCAGTGCGCGTCCGGGGTGCGGGTGACGGGGACGTTCGAGCCCCACATCATCAGGTAGGCCGCGTCCCACCAGTCGCCCGACTCCGGGACGTCCGTCTGGTCGCCGAAGACCTGCGGGGAGGCGACGGGAAGGTCGGCGTACCAGTCGTAGAACGACAGCATCGGGGCGCCGATCAGCGAATGGAAGCGCGCTCCGGCCGCGTGCGACACCATCGACATCGCCGGGATGGGGGAGAAACCGGCGATGCGGTCGGGGCCGTACGTCTTGATCGTGTGGACGTGGGCGGCGGCGACGATCTCGACCGCCTCGTCCCAGGTCGCGCGGACCAGGCCGCCCTTGCCGCGGGCCTGCTGGTAGCGGCGGCGGCGCTCGGGGTCGTTCTGGATGTCCTGCCAGGCCAGCACCGGGTCGCCGGTCCTCGCGAGCGCCTGGCGGTACAGCTCCAGCAGGACACCGCGGACGTACGGGTAGCGCACCCGGGTGGGGGAGTACGTGTACCAGGAGAACGCGGCGCCGCGGGGGCAGCCGCGCGGCTCGTACTCGGGGCGGTCGGGGCCGACGCTCGGGTAGTCGGTCTGCTGGGTCTCCCAGGTGATGATGCCGTCCTTGACGTACACCTTCCACCGGCAGGAACCCGTGCAGTTCACGCCGTGCGTGGAGTTCACGACCTTGTCGTGGCTCCAGCGGTCCCGGTAGAAGGCGTCCGCCTCGCGCCCGCCGGTCAGCTCGATGCGGTGCAGGTCGGGCGCGGGCGTGCCGGGCCGGAAGAAACGCCCGGCCTTCAGCAGCGCCGCACCCGGCTCGGTGGGCGGTATCTGGGTGTCGGTCACATGCGCTCCCTTGCTGGCCCGTGCTTCCGAAGCTAGGGGCCAGGGCGGGAACGCACCTGTTCACGGCACCCGTACGGGTGCGCGTACGACGGGTCAGGGCTTGCGGGCCACCCCCGCGTACACCGGTACGACGCCCTCCGCCTGGGCCTCGACGTCGACGGGCTCCGGCCGCCAGCCGGTCACCGGGATCACGCCCGGGCCGAGCAGCTCCAGACCGGCGAAGAAACGCGAGAACTCGGTCAGCGAGCGCGGATGGAACGGCGTACCGCTCGCCCGGAAGTGCTCCGCGGCCTTCCCGACGGCCTCCGGGCTCAGGTCGGGGGTGACCTGGGAGAGGATCACGTAGCTGCCGGGGGCGAGCTGGGCGACGTACCGCTCCAGCAGGCCGTACACGTCGTCGCCGTCCGGGTCCTCGCCGAGGTAGTGGGTGAGCGCCACCAGTGACAGCGCGACCGGGCGGGAGAAGTCCAGGGTCTGCGCGGCCAGGCGCAGGATGGTGTCCGGGTCACGGACATCGGCGTGCACGTAGTTCGTGGCGCCCTCGGCGGTGCTGCGCAGGAGCGCCTGGGCGTGGCGCAGGACGATCGGGTCGTTGTCGACGTACACGACGCGCGCGTCCTGGGCGACCTCCTGGGCGACCTGGTGGAGGTTCGGCTCGGTCGGGATGCCGGTGCCGATGTCGAGGAACTGGCGGACGCCCGCCTCGGCGGCCGTCCGGACCGCCCGGTGCATGAACCGGCGGTTGGCGCGCGCCCCGCGCACCACGGTGCCGTCCGAGGCGAGGATCCGGCGGGCCAGCGCCTCGTCCACCGGATAGTTGTCCTTGCCGCCGAGCCACCAGTCGTACACGCGGGCCGGATGGGGCCGGGTGGTGTCGAGGATGCTGGGCGCGGCTTCCGGTCCGGTCATGCGGCGGTCTCTCCTCGGTGCTCGAAGGGCTCAGTAGGCGGCGCGGCGTTCCCTGAGGATCTTCTTGGTGCGCTCGGCCGACGCCGCGCGCGCCGTCATGTGGTCCAGGACCTCCAGATGCAGGGAGACCTCCTTGCGGGAGTCCAGGTACAGGGCGCCGGTCAGATACTCGGTGAACGCCATGTCCGGCAGTTCGGGCTCGGCGAAGCGGAAGAGGGAGAAGGGGGCGTACGTCCCCGGGTGCGGGCCCGCGGCGAACTCGGCTATCTGCAGCGTGATCCGGTCGCGTTCGGCGAACTCCAGCAGCTTGTCCAGCTGTTCCCGCATGACCTGACCGCCGTGGCCGACCGGCCGGGCCAGCACCGTCTCGTCCATGATCACCCACAGGTGGGGCGGGTCGGGGCGTTCCAGGAGCTGCTGGCGGGTCATCCGCAGGGCCACATGCCGCTCGACGGTGTCCGGGCCGGCCTGCGCGATCGTCCCCGCCTCCATCACGGCACGCGCGTACGCCTCGGTCTGGAGCAGGCCCGGCACGAAGTGCGGCTCGTAGGAGCGGATGATGCGGGCCGCGCCCTCCAGGCTCACGTACAGGCTGAACCAGTCCGGCAGCACGTCGTGGAACCGCTGCCACCAGCCCGGCTGGTTCGCCTCCTCGGCCAGCGCGACGAACGCGTCCGCCTCCTCCGCGGAGACGCCGTACGTCGACAACAGCAGCTGGACGTACGGGATCTTCAGGGAGACCTCGGCCATTTCCATGCGCCGCACCGTCGCCGGAGCCACGCGCAGGACCTTCGCGGCCTCCTCGCGTTTCAACCCGGCCGCCTCGCGCAGCTCCTGGAGCCGCTTGCCGAGCACCACCTGGCCCACCGTGGGCGCAGGCCGCCGCTCACTCACGCCACGCCTCCCCTACGCGCCGAAGTATCCGAGGCAGTGTGTCATGTTCCGCTGTCAGTCTCACGTGATCGGTGGTGAGGCGCTCGCCACGCGGGGCGCCCTGGAGGGCTTGGCCACGCCGGGTGGTGGGGGGCGTCGGTCCGCGTGTGGGGGACGCAATTACCCCGCGTGTAATCGACCGTTCACGGCGGGCGCGGGATGGTGGAGTCACCGGGTTCCGGGGCGGCGCACTCCGGTCCGGAACCCGGGTTCACCTCTCCCGTGCCGCGCGCCCACCTCGACGGAGGCTGATCCGCCACGTCCGCAGCCCAGTTGTCCGCCCTCCAGCACGCCGCCCTGAGGGCGCGTCAGGAGACGAACCCCTGAAGGTACTTGACCGTCGCCGGGTCGGCCGGGAGGAACGTCTCGATGGCCAGTTCGGCGACGGTCACGTCCATGGGTGTGTTGAAGGTGGAGATGGACGACACGAACGACAGCACCCGGCCCTCGTGCTCGATCCGCATCGGCAGCGCGAAGTAGGCGGGCGGCTCCAGATCCTCGCCGTGGTCGTTCTCGTCGTCCTCGTCGTTGTCGTGGGCGAGCGGATACGCCGCCACCTCCTCGTACAGCGCCCGCAACGGCTCGGAGCGGCGCAGGGCGACCTGCCGCCGCATCTGCTCCAGGAGATGCCCGCGCCAGGCTCGCAGGTTGCGGATGCGGGGCGCCATGCCCTCCGGGTGCAGAGTCAGCCGCATGGCGTTGAGCGGGGGTGCGAGCAACGACTCCGGGATGCCGTCGAGCAGCATCAGGATGCCGCGGTTGGCGGCGACCACGTTGTACATCGCGTCCAACACCAGTGCCGGGTACGGCTCGTAGCCCTGGATGAGCCGCTCGATGCCGTCCCGCAGGGCGTCGAGCTCGGGGGCCGCCAGCGGGGTCTCCGCGTAGCGCGGGGCGTAACCGGCCGCCAGCAGCAGCGCGTTGCGCTCCCGGACCGGCACGTCCAGATGCTCCGCCAGCCGCAGCACCATCTCCTCGCTCGGCCGCGAACGCCCCGTCTCGATGAAGCTGATGTGCCGCGCGGAGGAGTCGGCCCGCAGCGCCAGCTCCAGTTGACTGACCCGACGCTGCTCCCGCCAGGCCCGCAGCAGCGGGCCCACGGCCCGGTCGTCGGCAGTGGTGGTGGTCATACGACGACCGTAGACGAAGGCCGGGGGCGCCCGCGAAGAGAAATCCGGCGCGATCGGACGGCGCGGTCCCTTCTGACCAGGCGTTCCGTGCCCCGCCTGTGGCACGCTGAGAGAACATGCCCACCGCACCCGCAGTCCAGGAAGGAGCGACGTCATGGCCGTCGAACCGCTGTCGCAGAAGGAGATCGAGGACCGGCTCGCGGAACTGCCGGGCTGGTCGGTCGACGGTGACCGCCTCACCTGCTCCTACCGGCTGTCCTCGCACTTCGCGGCCACCGCGATGGTCGTCCACATCGCCCAGGTCCAGGAAGAGCTGGACCACCACTCCGACCTCACCCTCGGTTACAACACGGTCGCCCTGAGCGTGAACACCCACAGTGTCGGCGGCGCCGTCACGGAGAAGGACTTCGAGCTCGCCCAGCGGGTGGCGGCGCTGGCCCCCGGCCACGGAGCCCAGTGACGGCGTGCTGGACTACGACAAGGAAGCCGACGCCTACGACGCCACCCGCGGCGGTGAACCCCGCGCCGCCGCGGCCGCCGACGCGGTGCTCGGCCTGGTCCCGCCCGATGCCCGCCGCCTCCTCGACGTGGCCTGCGGCACCGGCATCGTCACCCGCCGGTACGCGACCGTGCGGCCCGCGCTGCGGGTGACGGGCGCCGACCTGACGTACGGCATGGCCCGCGTGGCGGCGACGCGGCTGCCCGGCGCGATCGTGCTCGGCGACAGCCGCCGACTGCCTTTCCCCGACGGGGTGTTCGACGCGGTGACGAGCGTGTGGCTGCTGCACCTCATCCACGACCCGGACGACGCCCGCAGCATCGTCGCCGAGTGCGCCCGGGTGCTGCGGCCCGGCGGCGTGTACGTCACCACCGTCGACAAGGCCGCCGCCCACGACGTCGGCAGCGACGTCGACGCCGTACTCGCCCCACGTCCGCGCCGGCCCGCCCCGGACGCCGCGCGCCGGGTGGAGTCGTACGCCGCCGCGCAGGGCCTGGTCGCCGCCGGGC
>MWJO01000170.1 GCA_002027195.1 Streptomyces sp. GKU 895
AGATCGTTTCCGGTTCTGATTTCCTCGGTGCTTTCCAGGTTTCCGCTTTCGCGTTTCCCTTTCCGGCGGTTCCGACTCTATCAGATCCTTTCGGGCCTGACTCCCAGTCAGAGGGGCTTGCCTTCCCGGCCGTTGGGCCGTTCCGACGTCTCAAACCTTAGCGGATCCGCCCGGCAGTTGCTAATCGAGCTGCCGCGCCCCAATCGAATTGAATTCGGGCACACCGAATTCACCCCGGCTGGGAGATCGCGCTGATGGTTTGTGGTGCCGCTGATGCGGCGGGAGGTGTTGTCGAAGAACCGTTACGGCTCCGCGGCAACCCGAAGAACTCTACGGATCCGCAAGGGTGCTGTCAAGCACCCCCTGTCAAGATCTTTTCGGGTGACGTCAGGGGGCCGGTCAGGCGGTGACGTCAGTCCAGGTCGGTGAGGCGGCCGCCCGCGTCCGGCTGGGCGTGCTCCACCCTGCGCAGGAGGCGGGTGAGGACATCCCCGAGGGCGGTCCGCTCCTCCGAGGACAGGTCCTGGAGGAGGTCCTCCTCGAAGACCGTCGCCATGCGCATGGCCTCCAGCCACTTCTCTCGGCCTTCCGCGGTCAGCTCCACGATGACGCGGACGCGGTTGGACTCGTCGCGCTCCCGGGTGACCAGTCCCTCCGTGACCATCCGGTCGATGCGATGGGTCATGGCGGCCGGCGTCAGGCCGAGGCGCTTGGCGAGCTCGCCGGGGCCCATCCGGTAGGGGGCGCCGGAGAGGACGAGGGCCTTGAGGACTTCCCAGTCCGTGTTGCTGATGCCGAGAGCGGAGGTCTGCCGGCCGTAGGCGACGTTCATACGGCGGTTCAGTCGCGACAGTGCCGAGACGATCTGCTCGACCTGGGGGTCGAGGTCCTGGAACTCGCGCTGGTAGGCGGCGATCTGTTCCTCGAGTGTCGGCTCGCTGCCGATGTGGAGACTGCCGGGACCGCCGGGGGTGTCAGCCATGGACGCAGTATGGCACGCGGCCGCTTGGCGTTGAAGTCCTTCTCTGTGTACTCTTTAGCTCTGAAATTTAGCTTCGAAGTCTTCGGTTCTAAGTACTGAGGGACTCCAACTACCTGAGAGAGGTGAACGTGACCAGGGCGATGGGCGCAGCGATGCGCCGGATTCACGTGGGTAACGCACTCAGCGCGTTCGGGCTCGGCTTCACCGTCCCCTACCTGTACGTCTATGTGGCGCAGGTGCGGGGGCTGGGGGCCATGACGGCGGGGCTCGTCCTCGCCGTCTTCGCCGTGGCCGCGCTGATCGTGCTGCCGTTCGCCGGCCGGGCGATCGTGCGGCGTGGCCCGCTTCCGGTGTTGCTCGTCGCCCTGGTCACGGCCGCGCTGGGCGCGCTGAGCCTGGGGCTCGCGAGCAACGCGACCACGGTCCTGTTGTCGGCGGCCGCGCTGGGCGCCGGGCAGGCCGTGATGCAGCCCGCCCTGGCGACGATGATCGTGGACTGCTCCACGTCGGAGACCCGCTCGCGGGCCTTCGCCATGCAGTTCTTCCTGCAGAACCTCGGGCTCGGCGTCGGCGGACTCATCGGGGGTCACCTCGTCGACACCACGAAGGTCTCCTCGTTCACCCTCCTGTTCGCGATCGAGGCGGCGATGTTCCTGCTGCTCGCCGTGGTGATGGCGACGGTGCGGATGCCGCGCGCGCCGCGCATCGAGGGTGCGCCGTCCGCTTCCGCCAAGGGCAGCTGGAAGCAGTTGCTGGGGAACCGGGCGATGGTGCAGCTGTGCGTGCTGGGCTTCGTGCTGTTCTTCGCCTGCTACGGGCAGTTCGAGTCGGGCCTGGCCGCATACGGCGTCGAGGCGGCCGGGATCTCCACGTCCGCGCTGGGCACGGCGCTGGCCGCCAACACGGCGATGATCGTCGTGGCGCAGTTCGCGGTCCTGAAGTTCGTGGAACGGCGTCGGCGCTCGCGTGTGATCGCCGCGGTCGGGATCATCTGGTCGGTGGCGTGGGTCGTGGCGGGGTACGCCGGGCTCGGCCACGGCAGCCAGGCCATGGCGACGGCCGCGTTCGTCTCGACGTACGCCCTCTTCGGTCTGGGCGAGGCGATGCTGTCCCCGACGGTCGCGCCGCTGGTGGCGGACCTCGCCCCGACGGGCATGGCGGGCCAGTACAACTCGGCCTTCGCCCTGGTGAAGCAGCTCGCTCTGGCGGTGGGCCCGGCGGTCGGCGGCCCGATGGGCGCGTCCCTGCACGCCCCGTACATCGTGACGTTCCTGCTGTTCTCGCTGGGCATCACGTACCTGGCCCTGAGGCTCGGCCATCAGCTGACGCCGGCGCAGGACCACCCGTGGCGAGCAAGGAGCCGCGTGGTGGCCCAGGGCGGCACCCGGCAGGAATCAATCGCCGCGTAACTGGAGCTACCCAGGGGCGCGGGGCAGTATCGATTTGCGGCTCCGCCGCGTGGGCGCGACCAGCCACAGCGCACCCGCAGCCGCCACACCCCCTGTGCCCCTACCCCTTAGGCAGCACGAACTCGCACCAGACAGCCTTTCCGCCACCCGGCGTCCGCCGCGACCCCCAGTTCGAAGCGATGGTCGCCACAATCGCGATCCCCCGCCCCGACTCGTCCCCGGGTTCCGCCTTACGACGCCGAGGCAGATGGTCGTCTCCATCCGTCACCTCGATGATCAAGCGACGGTCGGTCCGGCGAAGCCTCAACCGCATCGGTGGCGTCCCGTGCTGCAACGAGTTCGCGACCAGCTCGCTCGCCGCCAGCACCCCCAGGTCATGCAGCTCCGCCGGGAACCGCCAGCTGGTCAGCACGCCGGAGGCGAACGCACGCGCGCGTGGGGCCGCCTCCACCCCGCCGAGGAGTTCGAGCGCGGCGTTGCGGAAGAGGTCGCTGTCGGGGCCCGTGCGCGACGGGTGCTGGAGGACGAGGACGGCGACGTCGTCGTCATGGTCGGCGGTGACGCCGGCGGAGCGGACGAGGCGGTCGCAGACGACCTGGGGCGTGCCGGTCGCGCCGGACAGCGCGCGCTCCAGCGATGCGATTCCCTCGTCGAGGTCCTCGTCGCGGCGTTCGACCAGGCCGTCCGTGTAGAGGACCGCAGTGGCGCCGGGGCCCAGCGGGATCGAGCCGGAGGCGTGCATCCAGCCGCCGGTGCCGAGCGGCGGGCCGGTCGGCTCGTCCGCGCGGAGCACCGCGCCGCTCTCGTCGCGGACGAGGATCGGGAGGTGGCCCGCGGAGGCGTAGACCAGCTTGCCCTCGTTGGGGTCGTGGATGGCGTACACACACGTGGCGATCTGGTTGGCGTCGATCTCGGTGGCGAGGCCGTCGAGGAGGTTCAGGACCTCGTGCGGGGGCAGGTCGAGGCGGGCGTACGCCCGGACCGCCGTACGGAGTTGGCCCATGACCGCTGCCGCGCGGACGCTCGGCCCATGACGTCGCCGATGACGAGGGCGGTGCGGCCGCCGCCGAGGGTGATGACGTCGTACCAGTCGCCGCCGACCGCGGCCTCGGTGCCGCCTGGCTGGTAGGTGGCGGCGATGCGGAGGTCGTCGGGTTCCTCCAGGACCTGGGGGAGCAGGGAGCGCTGGAGGGTCACGGCGGTTTCGCGCTGGCGGCGTTCGCTCGCTCTGAGGCGCTCCGCGGCTTCGGCGTGGTCGGTGACGTCGGTGGCGAAGACGAGGACGCCGCCGTCGCCTTCCGACACCGGGGTGCAGGTGAAGGTGTAGCAGCGGCCGTCGGGGGCTTTGCGGGACTTGATCGTGCGCGGCTTGCCGCTGCGCAGGACCTGGTCGAGGAGGGGGAGGAGGCCCGTCTCGTGGAGCTCGGGGAGGGCTTCGCCCGCGGGTGCGCCGGGAGATCGGGGGCCGAAGGCGGTCACATAGGCGTCGTTGACGTAGGCGAGGCGGTGGTCGGGGCCGTGGACCAGGGCGACGAGGGCCGGGACGCGGTCGAGGACCTCGCGCACGGGGAGTTCGTCGACGGCGGGGACGGGGGGTGCGTCGTCGGTGAGCTGTTCGGCGCGGGCCGCTGGTACGGCGCCCTCCCCGAGTCGGTCCGGGGTGAGCTCGTGGTCGGTCCGCGCTGCTGCGCGGCGCTGCGTTCCGGGGAGCCGGGCGCTCCAGCGCGTGAAGTTCACGAATCCTTGCCTCGTGTCGTCGTCTTCGGCCGGCTCCGGACCCGGCCTGGGTCCTCGCGGGTTCGGTGGGCGGGCGTCCACCCGTCCTGGGTCGGGGATCAGTGTGGCAGTGTGACCGACCGGGCCGACATCCGTCAGACGCCTGCCCCGCCGGTGGAGTTCCTGGGTCCGGTCAGGACGACCCCTTCGAGTCGTTCGAGGGATCCTGAGGAGGCTTTCCACCGGCCGCGAGTTCGAACTCCGCTCGGGGATGTTCGAGCGAACCCAGCGAGACGATCTCCCTCTTGAAGAGCCCGGACAGGGTCCATTCGGCCAGCACGCGGGCCTTGCGGTTGAAGGTGGGGACCCTGCTGAGGTGGTAGACGCGGTGCATGAACCAGGCAGGGTAGCCCTTCAGCTTGCGTCCGTAGACGTGTGCGACACCTTTGTGGAGGCCGAGGGAGGCCACCGAGCCGACGTACTTGTGGGAGTACGTCTCCAAGGGCTCGCCCCTGAGCGCGTGGACGATGTTGTCGCCGAGGACCTTGGCCTGGCGTACCGCGTGCTGGGCGTTGGGGGCGGTCTCCTTGCCGGGTTCGTCGGCGGTCACGTCGGGGACGGCGGCGGCGTCTCCGGCCGCCCACGCGTGCGTGACGCCCTCGATCGTGAGCTGGGCGGTGCTTTTCAGCCGACCTCGCTCCGTGAGCGGGAGGTCGCTGGCGGCGAGGATCGGGTGGGGTTTGACGCCGGCCGTCCAGACGACCGTACGGGTCGGGAAGCGGGCGCGTCGCTGAGGACGGCGATCCGGTCGGCGCAGGATTCGAGGCGGGTGTTCAGGCGTACGTCGATGTTGCGGCGGCGCAGTTCGGTGACGGTGTAGCGGCCCAGCTCCGCGCCGACCTCGGGGAGGATGCGGTCGGAGGCCTCCACGAGGATCCACTTCATGTCCTCGGGCTGGACGTTGTGGTAGTACCGCGCGGTGTAGCGGGCCATGTCCTCCAGTTCGCCGAGGGCCTCCACGCCCGCGTAGCCGCCGCCGACGAAGACGAAGGTGAGGGCGGCGTCGCGGATCGCGGGGTCGCGGGTGGAGGAGGCGATGTCCATCTGCTCGATGACGTGGTTGCGCAGTCCGATGGCCTCCTCGACGGTCTTGAAGCCGATGGCGTGGTCGGCGAGACCGGGGATGGGCAGGGTGCGCGAGACGGATCCGGGGGCGAGGACGAGTTCGTCGTACGTCAGCTGCCGGGCACCCGTTCCCTCTTCTTCCGTGGCGAGGGTGGTCAGGGTGGCGGTGCGCTTGGCGTGGTCGATGGCGGTGGCCTCGCCGACGATCACGGTGCAGTGGTCGAGGACGCGGCGCAGCGGGACGACGACATGGCGCGGGGAGATGGAGCCGGCGGCCGCCTCGGGAAGGAACGGCTGGTAGGTCATGTAAGGGTCGGGGGTGACCACCGTGATCTCGACCTCTTGGCGCCTGAGTTCCGGTTTCAGCTTCCGCTGGAGACGCAGGGCCGTGTACATCCCGACGTAGCCGCCGCCGACAACGAGAATGCGCGCGCGTTCCTTCACCACCCCATGACGCACCCGGCGCTTGAGTTTGTCCACAGCCCCGACAATTTGTGTGACCGGCGGTTTCGTGTGCGCGGGGTTGGCCGAATCGACGGCGTGCGGGGAAGGATTGCAGGTCAGCGGGTGTGCGCCGGGGGGCCTCGGGGGGTGCAATCGGGACGTATACGACCCGTACTCCTTTCGGGGGGCGCTCTGTGCGGAACCTGCCCCTTCTGAATTGACTCCCTCTCAACTATGTTCGTGTGTCGACGGGGTGTAGGGGGATGCGCTCATCGGGTCCGCGACGGGCGGCCCGTGAACCGGGTTCGTTCCCTGTGTCGCCCCGGCCTTTCAGTGGCGGGGAGAGTCTCCGGGGGGAGACGTCATTACCGGGGGATCGCTTATGCATGTTCAGGACTCTCATTGGTCTTCCGCGTCCGCCATCGCACCCGGTGGCGGAGCGATGAGCGCGGCGGCGGGCAACGGACGCGGGGACGCGTCGCGCTCGACACCGCTGCGCGTGGACGCACAGCGCAATCTGGAGCACGTACTGCGTGCCGCGCGCGAGGTGTTCGGCGAGCTGGGGTACGGCGCGCCGATGGAGGACGTGGCGCGGCGCGCCCGGGTCGGTGTCGGCACGGTGTACCGGCGCTTCCCGAGCAAGGACGTCCTGGTGCGCCGGATAGCCGAGGAGGAGACCTCCCGGCTGACCGACCAGGCGCGTGCGGCGCTCGGGCAGGAGGACGAGCCGTGGTCGGCGCTGTCGCGCTTCCTGCGGACGTCGGTGGCCTCGGGTGCCGGGCGGCTGCTGCCGCCGCAGGTGCTGCGGGTCGGGGTCCCCGAGGAGCACGCCGGGCAGGCCGACGGGGCCGTCTTCGACGAGGCGCGGGTGCCGCAGCAGCGGACCCAGCCGGGCGCCGGTGAGCTGCGCCTGGTGTCGGAGGAGTCGCTGTCGGCCGACGACACGGGGGCGGCGGCGCTGCTCGACGTGGTGGGCCAGCTCGTGGAGCGGGCGCGGACGGCGGGTGAGCTGCGGGCGGACGTGTCGGTGTCGGACGTGCTGCTGGTGATCGCGACGGCGGCGCCTTCGCTGCCGGACGCTGCGCAGCAGGCGGCGGCGTCGGCGCGACTGCTGGACATCCTGCTGGAGGGTCTGCGGTCGCGGCCGTCGTGAACACCGTGCGCCCCGGTGACTCGAAGAGGTGACGGCGGGGTGTGAGCGGTGCGCCGCCCGCACCCCGGTCACATTCCGGGCCTTTTCGGATACGTCCCCCAACTTCCGCGTGGGCGACGTCAGTTGAGCCTTCCCCGGATGGGTGACGGCTAGTACTGCCTTGCCACAAGTCCCCACGGACGAGTGGATGCCCCGTACGGCCGGGGCCGGGTCAAAAGCCGGTATGGCACTCTGACCCGGTGTTCGGGACGGGTAGGGCAGGCGGCGGGGGCTTTCCGCGATGAGCGTTGACGGGCGGGACGAGTCACACGGTGACGGTGAGCCGGACGGCCTCGCGTCGCCCCAGGTACCGAACCAGGGCGGACGCGCGGCCCGTCCGCACAGCGGCGGTGACCCGATGGAGGGCAGCGTCCCGACGCAGCGCGACCGGCGTGACGACGGCGTCCTGCCGCCGCCCCGGGACCTGCCGCCCTCCGACGCCGACCTGATCGGCCGGATGCGCTCGGGCGACGACACGGCCTACGAGGAGCTGTACCGGCGCCACGCGGACGCGGTGCGCCGCTACGCCCGCACCTGCTGCCGGGACGCCCACACCGCCGACGACCTCACCGCCGAGGTCTTCGCCCGCATGCTCCAGGCGGTGCGCGGCGGCTCCGGGCCCGAGCACGCCGTACGCGCGTATCTCCTGACCACCGTCCGCCGGGTCGCGGCGAACTGGACGAAGTCCGCGAAGCGGGAGCAGCTGGTCGACGACTTCGCGCTGTTCGCCGCGCAGTCCGCGCGCGTCGGCGAGGTCTCCGACGACGACACTCTGGACCTCGGCGCCGACGTCCGCGCGATGCACGAGGCCGAGCAGTCCATGGCCATGCAGGCCTTCCGGTCGCTGCCCGAGCGCTGGCAGGCCGTGCTGTGGCACACCGAGGTCGAGGACGAGTCGCCGAGCGATGTCGCCACGCTCTTCGGACTCGACGCCAACGGCACGCGCGTGCTGGCCTCCCGCGCCCGCGAGGGCCTCAAGCAGGCCTACCTCCAGGCCCACGTCAGCGCGACCCTCGCCGACGACGAGGAGTGCGCCCGCTACGCCGACCAGCTCGGCACCTACGCCCGCGGCCGGCTGCGCACCCGCGCCGAACGCGGTCTGCGCAAGCACCTGGAGGAGTGCGCCAAGTGCCGCCTCGCGGCCGCCCAGATCTCCGAGGTCGCGAGCAGCATCCCCGCCGTCGTGCCGGTCGCCGTCATCGGCTGGTTCGGTGCCGCCGGGTACGCCAAGGTCGCCGCGCTCATCGCCGGTGGCACCGGAGCGGGTGCGGCCGGTGTCGCGGGTGCCGCGGCGGCGAGCGGCGGCTCGTCGGGCGG
>MWJO01000171.1 GCA_002027195.1 Streptomyces sp. GKU 895
CCGAGGGTTGGACCAGCGAGGACGACCATCACCGGATCTTCGCCGGTGAGGGCGCCCAGGCCATCGTGGCGCAGATCACCCGCTGCATCCAGCGCGCCGCACCCCCGTCGACCGGCTCCCACCAGCGCGGCGGCAGATCACGGCGCAGGGTCACCCCACCGGGCGTCTGCACCTCGACCGCACCGTGCCGTGAGACGACGACCGTGGCCCGCTCGGCCACCACCCGCCACCCGCCGTCCTTGTCCGGCTCCAGCACCGCCCGCGGGTCCGGCTCGGGAGACCGGCCCGACAAGGCGTACGACGGCTCGGGAGCGGCCCCGTCCCAGCCCCAGAACACCGCCCCGTTCACCGCCACGGTGATCCGCAGCTCGGATCGGCTGAACCGGATCACTCCGCCTCCGAGCCCGGGTTCCACGTCCTGCACCGAACCGGGCACGCGCGCCCGCTCGGCCCCCCGCGCCGGCAGCCCGGCGGCATCGGCACGCCGCGTGCGCCAAGCCGCCCGTACGGTACGCAACCTCTGGGCCGCCCCCGCCGAACCGACCGCCTTCATCGAACGCACCAGGTCACGACCGTTCATGCTGTTCACCCTGCCACTGACCGCCCCACGCGCGTGTGTCGTTCAACTGCCGTTCACCCGTGCCGGGACCACATCTTCACGACACGGACTATGTGGGGCGCACCCTGGTGCAGAAGTCGATCACATGGCATCGTCCGTGTCATCCGCGTCACGCGCACACCCCCGCCCGTGCGCGGACGCCGCACACGACGCGCACAGTCCGGGAGCCGCCCCATGTCGACCGTGAACCCCCAGCCGCTCTGGCAGCCCGATCCGGAACGTATCGCACGGGCACAGGTCACCAGGTTCCAGGCCTGGGCCGCCGAACACCACGGCGCCCCCTCCCAGGGCGGCTATCCCGCACTGCACCGCTGGTCGGTCGACGAGCTCGACACCTTCTGGGAAGCCGTCACGGAATGGTTCGACGTACGGTTCTCCACCCCCTACGCGCGCGTACTGGGCGACCGCTCGATGCCCGGCGCCCAGTGGTTCCCCGGCGCGACCCTCAACTACGCCGAACACGCCCTGCGCGCGGCCACCACCCGCGCGGACGAACCGGCCCTCCTCCATGTCGACGAGACCCACGAGCCACGACCGGTCACCTGGTCCGAACTGCGCCGCCAGGTCGGCTCCCTCGCGGCTGAACTCCGCACGCTCGGAGTACGTCCCGGAGACCGCGTCAGCGGATACCTCCCCAACATCCCGCAGGCTGTCGTCGCCCTCCTCGCCACGGCCGCGGTCGGCGGGGTCTGGACCTCCTGCGCCCCCGACTTCGGCGCCCGCAGCGTTCTCGACCGCTTCCAGCAGGTCGAACCCGTCGTCCTGTTCACCGTCGACGGCTACCGCTACGGCGGCAAGGAACACGACCGCCGCGACATCGTCGCCGAACTCCGCCGCGAACTGCCCACCCTGCGGGCCGTCGTCCACATCCCGCTCCTCGGCACCGAGGCCCCGGAAGGCGCCCTGGACTGGTCCGTCCTGACGAGCGCCGAGGTGGAACCCACCTTCGAACCGGTGCCCTTCGACCACCCGCTGTGGGTGCTCTACTCCTCCGGCACGACCGGCCTCCCCAAGGCCATCGTCCAGTCCCAGGGCGGCATCCTCGTCGAACACCTCAAACAACTCGGCCTGCACTGCGACCTCGGCCCCGAGGACCGTTTCTTCTGGTACACCTCGACCGGCTGGATGATGTGGAACTTCCTCGTCTCCGGCCTGCTCACCGGCACGACGATCGTCCTGTACGACGGCAGCCCCGGCTACCCCGACACCGGTGCCCAGTGGCGGATCGCCGAACGCACCGGGGCCACGCTCTACGGCACCTCGGCCGCGTACGTCATGGCCTGCCGCAAAGCCGGCGTACACCCCGGTCGCGACTTCGACCTCTCCAAAGTCCAGTGCGTGGCCACCACCGGCTCGCCCCTGCCGCCCGACGGATTCCGCTGGCTGCACGACGAGGTCCGCGACGACCTCTGGATCGCCTCCGTCAGCGGCGGCACCGATGTCTGCTCCTGCTTTGCCGGCGCCGTCCCGACCCTCCCGGTCCACATCGGCGAACTCCAGGCGGCCGGTCTCGGCACCGACCTCCAGTCCTGGGACCCCAGCGGAAAGCCCCTCGTCGACGAGGTCGGCGAACTCGTCGTCACCAATCCCATGCCGTCAATGCCGATCCACTTCTGGAACGACCCCGACGGCAGCCGCTACCACGACAGCTACTTCGACACCTACCCCGGTGTGTGGCGCCACGGCGACTGGATCACCATCACCTCCTGTGGCTCCGTCGTCATCCACGGCCGCTCCGACTCGACGCTCAACCGCCAGGGCGTACGTATGGGCTCGGCCGACATCTACGAAGCCGTCGAGCGCCTCCCCGAGATCAAGGAATCCCTCGTCATCGGCATCGAACAGCCCGACGGCGGCTACTGGATGCCCCTCTTCGTGCACCTGACCCCCGGGACCACGCTGGACGAAGACCTCCTCGGCCGCATCAAGCAGACGATCCGCGAACAGCTCTCACCACGCCACATCCCCGACGAGATCATCGAAGTGCCCGGCATCCCGCACACCCTCACCGGGAAACGCATCGAGGTCCCCGTCAAGCGGCTGCTCCAGGGCACCCCTTTGGACAAGGCCGTCAACCCGGGCTCCATCGACAACCTCGACCTGCTCCACTTCTACGAGGACCTGGCCCGCAAGCGCGCCTGATCCGATTCCGCCGCCGACGCCCCGCGCCGGCGGCGGAATCCCCAGCCCACCCCCGTTGTCAGTGCCGCCGATTACTGTGAGTGAGCATTGATCGACTGTGCACAGGGGGAAAAATGACACACACCGACCACCAGACCATGCGACGCGTCCTGCGCCGCGAAATCGCAGGCACCATCGGCGTGCTCACCGACGAACACGACTTCCGGGCCATGCGCCGCTACCGCAGCTTCACGTTCGACGACCACACCCGCTATCTCCAACAGGTCGAGGCCCTCCTGCGCACCCGCGCCTCCCAGGGCAGCCACACCACGGTCGCCCTGTTCGACCCCGAGGAGTACGCCGCCTTCTGCTCCGACACCGGCCTCGACCCGGACATCCCGTCCAGCCGCACCCGATTCACCGCCGAACTCGCCGCCACGGGCCCGACCATCCCGTACGACGGCCGCCCCTTGGCCGACCTCGTCCCGGCCCTGATCGACGAAGCCGTCCGGCAGGCCACCTGGGAGTACGCGTCCACACTCCTGGCCCGCCTCGGTGCCTGCGCCTCCTGTGGAGAGGACATCGGCCGAGCAGCCTTCACCTGGGCCTCCGGCCTCCTCGTCCGCATCCTCGACACCGCGCCCCCGGGCAACCGACACCTCGTGTGCAGCGTCTCGGGAGCCCCCGAAACACTTGTCGCGGTCCTCCACGCGGACACGGCCGCCGACGGAGACGTCCAGCTGGACGAGGCCGAAGCCCTCGAATTCACCACGGTCCTCGCCCTCGGCCTCGCCACCCAGAGCCCCGGCGGACTCGTCATGCGCACGAGCGCACCCGGCGCCACCGACCGCATCTACGGCTGGCGGCTGCGCGGCGAAGGCCTCGAGCCCCTGACCGCGGGCGAGGTGTTCGACGCCTACTGCACCGACATCGAATCCGGCGACCTCATCTCACCGGAATCCGACGTCGACTACTGCGTACCGCCGGACCTCGGACCGGCGGACCCGACGCCAGGACACCATCACTGAACAGAAGAGGGGCGCCCCACCCACAGGTGGAGCGCCCCTCCATCAAAAACCCGACTGCGAGAGCGACCACTACTCGCCGGACAGCACCGCCTGAGCGGCATTGCGCGCCTCATCGGCACTGTCCGCAGCACGTGAGGCAGCAGCGGCCCGCTCGCACTGCGCCAGCGTGTACTTCGCCAGAGTCGCCCGTACATAAGGAATCGACGCCGCACCCATGGAGAGCGAGGTGACCCCCAGACCGGTCAGCACACAGGCGAGCAGCGGGTCGGACGCGGCCTCACCACAGACACCACAGCTCTTGCCCTCGGCCTTCGCCGCCTCCGCGGACAGCGCCACCAGGTCCAGCAGAGCGGGCTGCCACGGATCCTGCAGCCGAGACACCGCGCCCACCTGACGGTCCGCGGCGAAGGTGTACTGCGCGAGGTCGTTCGTCCCGAGCGACAGGAACTCGACCTCCTGCAGAATCGACCGCGCCCGCAGCGCGGCCGACGGGATCTCCACCATCGCGCCGAACTTCGCCCGCAACCCCGCCGCACGACACGCGTCGGCGAACGCCTTGGCATCCGCACGGTCCGCCACCATCGGGGCCATGACCTCGAGATAGACCGGCAGCCCCTCAGCGGCCTTAGCCAAGGCCGTCAGCTGCGTGCGCAGCACTTCGGGGTGATCGAGCAACGTGCGCAGACCACGCACACCCAGCGCCGGGTTCGGCTCGTCGCCAGGCGTCAGGAAGTCCAGCGGCTTGTCCGCGCCGGCATCCAGCACCCGGACGACGACACGACCCTCGGGGAAAGCCTCGAGCACCTGCCGGTAGGCCTCGACCTGCTTCTCCTCCGACGGGGCGTTCTTGCTGTCGTCCAGGAAGAGGAACTCCGTACGGAACAGACCCACACCCTCGGCACCGGCCTCCACCGCGGCCGGCACGTCCGCCGGACCACCGATGTTGGCCAGCAGCGGCACCTTGTGACCGTCGGCCGTGGCACCCGGTCCGGTCGACGCCGCGAGCGCCGCCTTGCGCTCGGCAGCGGCCGCCTCCAGCTCCGCCTTCTTCGCCTCGCTCGGCTCCACGAAGATGTCTCCGGTGCTGCCGTCGACAGCGATCACCGTGCCTTCGGCCAGCTCACCGGCGCCCGGCAGAGCGACGACAGCCGGGACGCCGAGCGCCCGCGCCAGAATCGCACTGTGGCTGGTCGGCCCGCCCTCCTCGGTCACAAAACCGAGAACCAGCGTCGGGTCCAACAGAGCCGTGTCGGCGGGCGCCAGATCACGAGCCACCAGGACATAGGGCTCGTCACTGTCCGGGACACCCGGCATGGGAACCCCGAGCAAACGAGCGACGATACGATTCCGCACGTCGTCGAGGTCGGCGACCCGACCGGCGAGGTACTCACCGGCCCCTGCCAGCAGCTCGCGGTACGCCGCGAACGCGTCGTACACGGCACGCTCGGCCGTGCTGCCGACGGCGATACGCCGGTCGACGTCCGCCATCAGCTCCGGGTCCTGGGCCATCATGGCCTGGGCCTCGAGCACGGCCTGGGCCTCACCGCCCGCCAGATTGCCGCGCGCAATCAGGTCGGCGGCCACAGCTTCCACGGCCTTGCGGGCGCGCCCCTGTTCGCGCTCCGCGTCCTCCGCCGGAATCTGCTTGGCAGGCGGTTCGAGAACCGCCGTTCCCATGTGCCGAACCTCGCCGATGGCCACACCGTGGCTCACGCCGACGCCTCGCAGCGTTGCTTCCATCTCACCCGTCTCCGATAATGCGGCGGGTCCCGCCGCCGCGGTGGTTGCCACTACATGCCGTCATACGACGGTCTTGACGTCATGCCCAGGCGAAGAGGCTGTCGCCGGCCTTCACATCGCCGCTGTCACGCAGTTCGGAGAGGGCCTCGGCCGTGGCCTCGAGCGCCACGACCGGGCAGACCGGCGACTTGCCGGCCGCCTCCACGGCAGCCGGGTTCCAGCGCACGACGCTCTGGCCGCGCGTCACGGTGTCCCCCTTGTTCACGAGCAGCTCGAAACCCTCGCCGTTGAGCTGCACGGTGTCGATGCCGAGGTGGGTGAGCACACCGTGGCCCTGGTCGTCGACGACGACGAAGGCGTGCGGGTGAAGCGAGACGATGACTCCGTCGACGGGCGCGACAGCCTCGGAAGGCTCACGCACGGGGTCGATCGCCGTACCCGGGCCGACCATGGCCCCGGAGAAGACCGGATCGGGCACGGAAGCCAGTCCGATGGCGCGTCCTGCAAGAGGGGACGTCACGGTGGTCATGGGAAGCCTCCCAGGGGTGGAGATCTGAATGGGCCGTCACTGCCTGTATCGGACGGCGCACTGTTCAGCAGGGTATGTCATATGAAGTACGGGTTCCGCGTGAGAGCCCGCCGCCTGCTGCCCCGTCGCCGACGAGTGGTCTAGACCATAGCCCATATCGATTTGCACGTGCTCCGAAGCCCCGTGTACAGTCGTACTCCTGCCCGGGGTTGAGCGACGCCGCCAAGCGTCCTTGCCAGGCAGCAACCAAACTTGTCAGATCCTATCTCTGGATCTCCTTCTGCATGCCTGCGGGAGGGTGGTCAGAGGGCCGGAAAAACACTGATAGAGTTTGAAACACCGAAGGGAAGTGCCCGGAGGAAAGCCTGAGAGAGTCTCTCGGGTGAGTACAAAGGAAGCGTCCGTTCCTTGAGAACTCAACAGCGTGC
>MWJO01000172.1 GCA_002027195.1 Streptomyces sp. GKU 895
GTCGTCGGAGGCGGGGCGCGGGCCGGAGTCGCCCTGCTCGGCCGCCGGGGTCGTCGCGGTCGGCACCTGCACGGCCGCCGCCTGCAGCAGCAGCGAGGACGGCAGGGTCACCTCGGCCGTGACGCCGCCGCCCGCGGTGCGGGTGAGGGCGACGGAGATCTCCCAGCGCCGGGCCAGCGTGCCGACCACGAACAGGCCGAGCACCTTGGTGGGGACGAGGTCGAGGCGTTCGCGGCGCACCAGGCGGGCGTTCTCCTCGGCGAGCCGCTCGGCGCTCATGCCCAGGCCGTGGTCGGCGACCACGATCGCCGCGCCCTCGGCCGTGTTCTGCACGGTCACCTCGACCGGGCTGCCCTCGGGGGAGAACGACACGGCGTTCTCGACGAGTTCGGCCACCATCAGGGTCAGGTCGCCGATGACGTCCGGCTCGACCATGACCTCGCTGCGGGCCTGGAGCTGGACCCGGCGGAAGCCCTCGATCTGCCCCAGCGCGGCCCGTACGACGTTGGTGAGCGCGGTCGGGCCGGAGCCGACGCCGATCTCGCGGATGCCGGCGAGCAGCATCAGGCTGTCGGCGTTGCGGCGCAGGCGGACGGCGATGTGGTCGATGCTGTAGAGGCGTTCGAGGATCTCGGGGTCGGTCTCGCCGCGCTCCACGGCGTCGATCAGCGCCAGCTGCCGTGAGGTGAGGTTGCTGACCCGGCGGCCGACGTTGCCGAACATCTCGGCGACGTTGCGGCGGCTGAGGACCTGGCGCTGGAGCAGGGCGACCGCGGTGCTCTGCACGTGGTTGAAGGCCTCGGCGAGGTCGCCGATCTCGTCGCGCGCGGTCACCGGCACCTTGCCGAGCCGCGGCGGGGCGTCGTCCTCGGCGTCGTCGTCGGCGACCCGGGCCAGCTCGCGCTGGGCGACGTCGGCGACCTCCCGGGCGGCGCCGGTGAGCGCCTGTACCGGGCGGACCACGGAGCGCCGTACCGCCACCGAGAGGGCGAACCAGAGGAGGAAGCCGAGCAGGGCGAGGCCCAGCAGCAGGACGGCGTTGTGCAGGGCGTCGGCGGAGGCCTGGTCGGCGCGGTCGGCGATCTCGTCGATGAGCGAGGTGGTGATGCCGAGCCGGACGCTCGCCTGCTTGCGGTACGACGGGTAGGAGTCGAAGGCGGTGCGGAAGGCCTCGCGGATCTCGGCGGGGGAGCCGGCCTGCAGGGAGCTGGGGTCGATCTGGAGTTCGGCGTACTGCTCGTTGATGACGGCCTGGGCGCTGTTGTGCTCGATCCCGGCGAGCCGCTCGGCCTGCGCGTCGGTGGCGAACCGGGCGAAGCGGTCGGCCTGGTGGGTGTACTCGTCGGAGGAGCCGATCGCGCCGATGAACTCGATGAGCGCGTTGGAGTCGCCGGTCGTGGCGGAGAAGACGCCGGTCTCGAAGGCGCTGTGGGCGGCGTCGGCGCGCAGCAGCGAGTCGAGGAGGTTGCCGGTGAAGGTGGCCGCGAGGGCGGCGTTGCGGTCCAGGCCGAGGCCGTCGATGAGGGCCTTGGCGGCGCTGGTGTACGCGGGGTCGATGTTGTCGGCGGGGAGGTAGGCCTGCTCGACGGTGTTGCGCAGGCTCTCCAGGCCCTCGATCTCCTTGAGGGCCTGGGCCTCCTCGGCGGGGAGCCGGCCGCCGAAGGTCTTGCGGACCTTCTGGACCTGCCGGTCCACGGCGACCTGCGCATCGCGGTAGGCGGCCTGCGAGGGGGTGCCGCCGTCGTTGGTGGCCTCGTGGCGCACGGACAGCAGGATCGCCTGCTGGTGCTCGGCCTCCAGCCGGTCCACCAGCGTCGCGACCTCGCTGCTGTCCCGGACCAGCCGGGCCGCGTCCGAGGCGTCCGAGGACCGGCGACCTGGTCGGTGATGAGGTAGGCGAGCAGCACCGCGACCACGGTCAGCGGCACGCCGACCAGCAGGTTGAGCTTGCGCCTGAAGGTCCAGCGGTCGGTGAAACCCCGTATGGACAACAGGCCTCCTTCGTGACCGATTCTGATCGCTCGCCAACAAACCGGAGACTACCGCCTCAGAGGGATGTGGATCATGTTCGCCCGTGTCAAGAATCCATTACGGGCCGGGCGTGCCGCCTTGCGGGCCGCGTAACTTGTTGTTCACAACAGGCGACGTATCGACGCCAATTGGTGACCGGACTTCTCTTGACTGACCAAGAACTGGCTGGATTGGATCAGTGCACGTGTTTTCTCTCATCAGCCCACACAGCCCGGAACGGGAATCGTGACTTCCAACGCCCCACGCAGCAGGTCCCTTCGGAAGCATCCCGGCGCGATGGCCGTCGCGCTGGCCGCCTCGGCGGCCCTGCTCGCGGGATGCGGTTCCGACGACGGTTCCGACCCTCTGGCCGAGGACACCGGCAAGGCGGCGAGCGGCGACACGGTCGTCGTCGGCTCCAACAACTTCGCCGAGAGCATCCTGCTCGCCGACATCTACGGCGAGGCCCTGAAGGCCAAGGGCATCAAGGTCACCTACAAGCCCAACGTCGGTTCCCGTGAGGTCACTTACGGGCTGCTGAAGAACGGCTCCATCACCGTCCTGCCCGAGTACAACGGCTCGCTGCTGTCGTACCTCGACGCCAAGGCGGAGCAGAAGTCGGCCGACGAGGTCAACGCGGCCGTCAAGACCAAGCTCGACAGCAAGCTGACGCTGCTGGAGTCGTCGTCCGCCGAGGACAAGGACTCCGTCAGCATCAACGCGGACACCGCCAAGAAGTACAACCTCACCGGCGAGTCCACCCTCGCGGACCTCAAGGCGGCCGCCCCGGAGCTGGTGATCGGCGGCTCGCCCGAGTTCCAGACCCGGCAGCAGGGCCTGAAGGGCCTGGAGTCGGTGTACGGGCTGAAGTTCAAGTCCTTCAAGGCGCTCGACGCGGGCGGCCCGCTGACCGTGGCGGCGCTGTCGAAGAACACCGTGCAGGCCGCGGACATCTTCACCACGGACCCGAACATCACGAAGAACAAGTTCGTGGTCCTCCAGGACCCGGAGAACCTCTTCGGCTTCGCCAACGTGACCCCGCTGGTCTACAAGAGCGGCCTCTCCCAGGAGGGCGTGGACGCGCTCAACGCGGTCTCGAAGAAGCTGGACACCAAGACGCTCCTCGACCTGGACTCCCAGGTCCAGCTGGACAACAAGGACCCGCTGGACGTCGCGAAGGCCTGGCTGAAGACGGCCGGCCTGGCGTCCTGACACCGGCACCCCGGACCCGGCCGCGACGCGGACCCCGCGTCGGCGGCCGAGTGCTCAGTAGCCGACGTGGAACGTCGCGTCCTGCTGCTCGGTGGCGGTGGAGATCGGATCGATCCGCAGCGCGTAGTCGTAGTGCCGGATGTACCGGGTCGGGTTGTTGTACGAACGGAACGACGCCCACGCGGAGTTCGCGAGGCCGGCGGTGCGGTGGAACGTCGCGTCGGCGGCGAACGTCGACGTGCCGTCGTTGGCGTCCAGCCGCAGCGCGTAGTCGTAGTGCCGCAGGTACCGGGTCGGGTAGTTGACCGACTGGAACGACACCCCGGAGGAGTCGGCGAGGCCCGGCACCAGCTTCCACAGCGAGTCCTTGTACGGCTCGACGGGGTATGCGTCGATGCGGCTGACGTAGTCGGCGTGCCGGACGTAACGGGCCGGGTAGTTGTAGGACTTCAGCCGGTTCCAGGCGGGCGTGCCCCACGTGGCGACGAGGTTGTCGTACTGGGTGCCGGTGATCGTCGTGATGCCGCAGTGCTTGGAGTTGACCGGCTGGGTGTACGTCCGCTGGTCGAGCGCGGTCCAGGTGCCCGCCGCCAGATCGGTGGACTGCCAGGCGTAGAAGACACCGTTGGGTGTGTAGGTGTCGCCCCAGAGCCAGTACGTGCCGGACGTGAGCGACTTGACGACGGTCGGCGCCTCGGTGCCGCCGTGCGACACACCCGAGGTGAACGGGGTGAAGCTGCCCGGGGCGAGAGAGGTGGACCGGGCGCCCACCAGCGTGCCGTTCTTCTTGAAGTAGAGGTAGTTGACGCCGTTCGCGCCCACCGTCATGTCGCCGTCGATCACGTCGTATCCGGGATCGAAGAAGACCTGGGGCGCGGAGACCGTGACGAAGTCGGTCGTGTAGTTGACCATGATCACGTTGTGGCCGCTGGAGTTGACCGACGAATAGATGATCGCGTACTGGCCGCGTCCCGCGTCCCAGAAGGCCTCCGGTGCCCAGCTGTGGGTGACCATGTCGTGCAGCTTCAGCCGGTGGTAGCCGGTGAAGGTGCGCAGGTCGGTCGAGTTCCAGACGTGGATGTACTGGCTGTTGTAGTTCCAGTCGGTGCCCTTGAGGTCGGTGGCGAGCACCACGAACGTGCCGTCCTGCTTGCGCAGGACGAACGGGTCGCGCAGGCCCCCCGCGCCCTCGGTCGGGGTGACCACCGGGTTGTTCTGGTTCAGGGGTGTCCAGAGCAGCGCGTCCTTGCTGACGGCGAGGTGGAGGCCGTAGTCGGTGCCGTCCCCGAGATTGGTCGACTCGGTGAAGTACGCCATGACGTACGCCGAGTCGGCGGCGTGCGCGGTCCCGGCGCCGAGGGCCAGTGCGCCGGTCGCGGCGAGCGGGGCGGTGGCGGCCATGCCGAGGAGACGGCGGCGGGAGAGGCCGGGAGCGGAGGGAAGGCGAGCGGGGGGCGGCTCTGCGGGCATGCGACTCTCCAGATGGTCGACATGTCGAACGAGGTTCGACGAGGCGAATGGAAAGTAGAGGGACGGGAGTTACCCGTCAATCACTCCGGCACGGTTGGCGGGTTTCCGCCGATCACCTATGCGGAACCTGTGCCGCCGACCGCCGACGCGATCAGCAGATCCAGCAGGGCGATCAGCACGTCCCGCGACGACTCCCGCTCCCGCGCGTCGCACAGCACCACCGGCACGCCCTCCGGCAGCGCGAGTGACTCCCTGATCTCCTCGGGCGGATAAGGGTGCCGCCCGTCGAAACCGTTGACGCCGACGACGAACGGGATGCCGCGCCGCTCGAAGAAGTCGACGGCGGCGAAGCTCGCCTCCGGCCGCCGCACGTCGATCAGGACCACCGCGCCGAGCGCGCCCACGGCCAGGTCGTTCCACATGAACCAGAACCGCTGCTGCCCCGGCGTGCCGAACAGATACAGCACCAGCCGGTCGTTGATGGTGATCCGGCCGAAGTCCAGGGCCACCGTGGTGGCCTTCTTCCGCTCGATGCCGGCGAGGTCGTCGACCCCGAGCCCGGCCATGGTCAGCGGCTCCTCCGTGCGCAGCGGCACGATCTCGCTCACCGACCCGACCATCGTCGTCTTGCCGACGCCGAAGCCCCCGGCGATCAGGATCTTGACGGTGTCCGGCGCCGCGGGGGTCCCGGCGGCGGATGCCTCAGAGCCGGCCAAGGCCGTCCCTCACTTTCTGCAGGAGGTCCAGGTCCAGGGTGCGGTCGGTGACGGGGTGCGGGGGGTGGACGGTGATCAGGCCCGCCTCCAGCAGATCGCAGAGCATGATGACGACCACGCTCACCGGCAGGTCGAGCAGCGCCGCCAGCTCCGCGACCGCGACCGGCCGGGCGCACCGGCGCAGGATGCGCGTCTGCTCGGGCTGCGGCCGCGGCGCCCGCTCCGGCGGCGGGTCCACCGCGGTCACCGTGGCGATGAGCGTGAAGCAGGCGCGGCTGGGCCGGGTCCGCCCGCCGGTCAGGGCGAACGGCCGTACCAGCCGGCCCGCCACCGCGTCGCTTTCGCTCACTTCACACGCCGGTGGGACCGAGACCGGTCCGTGGTGCCGCGCTGAGATGCTCGCCGATCTTCTTCACCAGCATGTTCATCTGGTACGCCACCACGCCGACGTCGGCGTTCGGCCCGGTGAGCACGACGAGATGGGCGCCGGGACCGGCCGAGGTCAGTATCAGGAAGCTGTTGGCCATCTCGATCAGCGCCTGCCGCACCGGCCCGCCCCGGAAGTCCATGCTGACGCCCTTGCTGAGGCTCATCAGCCCCGACGCGGTCGCCGCCAGACGCTCGGCGTCGTCCCGCAGGAACCCGGTGGACTTGCTGACCACCAGCCCGTCGTCGGAGAGCACCACGGCCTGCGTGACGTCCGCGACCCGGTCCACGAGGCCGGTGAGCAGCTGGTCCAGCGCGGTGTGCGTGGCGGGGGTGGGGCGTGTCATGGCGATGTCCTTCATGAGCGGTCGGTGTGGGGAGTGGTGGGGACGACGGGCGGGTTCGGCCGCTTCCCGGGCCTGGAGTGTGCCGCGCTGGAACCCGGCGAGCGAGGAGGCGGCGTGCTCCGCGGTGAAGCCCTCGGGGTCGTCGTCGACGCGACCGGCGCCTCCTCACGCAGCTCCACGGCGAGACTGGTCTGGGGGACGCGCCG
>MWJO01000173.1 GCA_002027195.1 Streptomyces sp. GKU 895
CGGTCAGGTTGGACGCCATGCCGTTCACGGAGTCCGTCAGATCCCGCCACACACCCGCGACGCCGGGCACCTGCGCCTGCCCGCCGAGGCGGCCCTCGGTGCCCACCTCACGGGCCACCCGGGTCACCTGCTCGGCAAAGGCGGACAGCTGGTCCACCATCGTGTTGATGGTGTTCTTCAGCTCCAGGATCTCGCCGCGCGCGTCGACGTCGATCTTCTGGGACAGGTCACCCTGGGCCACCGCGGTCGTCACCTGGGCGATCTGCCGCACCTGCGAGGTGAGGTTGCCACCCATGAAGTTGACGGAGTCGGTGAGCTCCTTCCACGTACCCGAGACACCCGGTACGACGGCCTGACCGCCCAGGCGGCCCTCGGTGCCCACGTCCCGGGCCATCCGCGTCACCTGGTCGGCGAAGGCCGACAGCTGGTCCACCATCGTGTTCACGGTGTTCTTCAGCTGGAGCATCTCTCCGGAGACGTCGACGGTGACCTTCTGCGACAGGTCACCGTTGGCCACGGCCGTCGTCACCTGAGCGATGTTCCTCACCTGTCCGGTGAGGTTCCGGAACGCCGTGTTGACGGAGTCGGTGAGGTCCTTCCAGGTGCCGGCCGCCCCGGGCACCTGCGCCTGCCCGCCCAGCTCACCCTCGACACCGACCTCACGCGCCACCCGCGTGACCTCGGCACCGAACGACGACAGCTGGTCCACCATCCCGTTGACGGTGTTCTTCAGCTCCAGCATCTCGCCGGCCACGTCGACGGTGACCTTCTGCGACAGGTCACCGCTGGCGACGGCCGTCGTCACGGCGGCGATGTCCCGCACCTGGATGGTCAGGTTCCGGAAGACCGTGTTCACCGAATCGGTGAGGTCCTTCCACGTCCCCGCCGCACCCGGCACGTTCGCCTGCCCGCCGAGCTGCCCCTCGCCACCGACCTCGTTGGCCACGCGCGTGACCTCGTCCGCGAAGATCCGCAGCGTCTCGGTCATCTGGTTGATCGTGTCCGCAAGCTGGGCGACCTCGCCCCGTGCCGACACGGTCACCTTCTGCGACAGATCACCGCTCGCCACAGCGGTCGTCACCTGGGCGATCCCGCGCACCTGGGCCGTCAGATTGCCGGCCATCAGGTTCACCGAATCGGTGAGGTCCTTCCACACACCGGCCACACCGGGCACCTGCGCCTGCCCGCCGAGCTCGCCCTCGACGCCGACCTCGCGCGCGACGCGGGTCACCTCGGAGGAGAAGGACGACAACTGGTCCACCATCGTGTTGACGGTGTTCTTCAGCTCCAGCATCTCGCCGGCGACATGAACGGTGACCTTGCGCGACAGATCACCCTTGGCCACGGCCGTCGTCACCAGCGCGATGTCCCGCACCTGAGCCGTCAGCCGGTACGCCATGGTGTTGACCGAATCCGTGAGGTCCTTCCACGAACCCGACATCCCGCGCACCTTGGCCTGCCCGCCCAGCTTGCCCTCGGTGCCCACCTCACTGGCCACGCGCGTGACCTCGTCGGTGAACGTCGACAGCTGGTCGACCAGATTGTTGACGGTCCGGCCGACCTTCAGGAACTCCCCGCGCAGCGGATGCCCGCTCCCGTCCGGCGCCTGCGTCCGCAGCTCCATACGCGGCGACAGATCACCCTCCGCGACCGCGGAGAGCACCCGGCCGACCTCGGAGACGGGCCGTACGAGATCGTCGACCAGGGCGTTGGAGGCGTCGATGGCCGTCAGCCACGACCCCTCACAGGCGCCGATTTCCAGCCGTTCTGTGAGCTTGCCCTCACGGCCCACCATCCGCCGCACCCGGGACAGCTCACCCGTGAGATGCAGATTACGGTCGGCCACCTCGTTGTAAACCGCCGCGATCTCGGACAACACGCCGTCACCGGACACCGTGAGCCGCTTGCGGAAGTTCCCGTCCCGCATCGACACCAGGGCCGCCAGCAGTCGGTTCAGGGCGGCCGTGTCCACCGCGGTGGTCCCGCCGCGCGGTTTGCGCTGGTTGTTCAGGGACTGTCCGCCTTTCGCGCGCGTCTTAGTGCCCCGCGTCGCTGCGCCAGACTCCACTGTGTCCCTCCCGCAGGGGTCGACCGTTACTGCTGTGCTCCGGTACTACTGCCCGACGTACCGGCTGATGCCGCTGTGTACCCGTGCCGGATATACCAGGCCGCACCACGGGCTGCTGCCCACTCGCGGCAGATGACACCCGGCCTGCCCGGACCTTCACAAGAAGCTTGCCCAGTGTTTCACCCTGGCTGAACCCGGCCATAACAGTTCGGCAGCTTCGCACATCGTCCGCACACCCTCCGGCGGATACAAAACACTGGTGACCGGCATCCGCATGGACGGGGAAGGTAAGTAACCTTGCATGCGGCTGTCCAGCCGCGCCGGTCCGTCCGGCCTGGGCGGTGGCACGAGCACGAGCGGGCATCGGAGGGGCGGCCGCACAACATGACCACCGGACTGATCCCGGGGGGACACCCCCCGGACCGCCGGCCGACGGACGGCCTGCCGCACCAGCGGCACGAGCCGGTCGGCCACGGAGCCCTGCATGCCGACAACCGGACGAGGAGTTCAGTGATCACCGCGCGCGCGGCCGCCAGCTTCGAGCCCGTCGGGCGATCGGTCGCGAGCGCCCGCTCCTTCGTCCGCGACACGCTCCAGGGCTGGGGCTTCGCGGACATCGTCGACGACGCGGTGGTCCTCACCAGCGAACTGGTGACGAACGCCGTGGTGCACGCGGGCACCGCCGCGGACGTCCTGTGTCTACGCAGCGACGACGGCGTACGGATCGAGGTCGCCGACCGCTATCCCGAACGCGAGATCCCCCTCCAGGGCCACCCCGCCACCATGGGCAGCCCCGACCGCGAGGGCGGCCGCGGACTCCAGCTGTGCGCGGCCCTGGCCGCGCGCTGGGGCGTCGACTACACGCCCACCCACAAGCAGGTCTGGTTCCAGCTCGACCTCCCCGAGCGCCCGGTGGGCACCCGCGCCGCCGGCCCGTCCCTCCCCGCGGACCTCCTCCCCCTCGCCGACGGCCGCGTCCGCGTGGCGGTCGTCCAGATCGACCGTACGGCGGCCATCACGGCCTGGAACGAGGACGCGGAGGAACTCTTCGGCTACCCGGCCGACCAGGTCACCGGCAAGCCCCTGACCGACCTCGCGGCCTGGCCGCACACCCCGGGCACCAGCACCGGCATCGCCGAGGCCCTCCAACTCTCGCGCTGGGAAGGCAGTTACGGCATCCGCGGCGCCAACGGCCGCGTCACACCGGTGTACGCCTCCCACCTCCGCGTCCGCGACACCGGCGGCGAGCCCTCCACGGTCTGCCTCCTGGTCCGCGACCACGAACGCGCGGTCCTCCAGACCCCGTTGCGCATCCCCGCGTCCGACGCCTCGGCCACCGGCGACGGCCAGAGCGCCGACCCCTTCGAGGTGTTCATCGGCTCCCCGGCCCCGGACGACCTCGACGGCCTCCTCCAGCGCACGGTGGAGCGCGCCCGCGACATGCTCGACGGCGACTCCGCCTTCCTGCTCCTCGCGACCGACGACGAAACGGAGTTGGAGGTCCGCGCCTCCACCGGCCTCCCCTCCGCCCGCCAGCGCTTCGCGCGCGTGCCTGTCGAGGCGGGCCCTGGCCGCTACGGCTCGGCGCGCATGCCGGCCGTCCACGACGACCTGTCGGCGGTCCCGGGCGCGGTCCCCCTCCTCAGCGGCACCGGCATGCGCTCGGTCGTCACGGTCCCCCTGAAGGTCGAGGGCCGCCTCACCGGCTCCCTGGGCGTCGCCGCCGAGGCCCCCGGCAGATACTCGAACGAAGAGGCCCTGCGCCTCCAATTCGCCGCCGACCGCATCGCGTTGGCAGTGGAATCGGCCCGCCTCGGCGAGCTGGAGCGCCTGCGCCGAGGCTCTCTCAGCTTCCTGGTCGAGGCCTCCGACCTCCTCGCCGGCACCCTGGACCGCGACCAGACGCTGGCCCTGATGGCCCAGATGACGGTCCCGACCCTCGCCACCTGGTGCGCCGTCTACACGATCGCCGACCAGGCCTCGGAACCGTACTTGTCGTACGTCCTCCACGAGGACGAGGAACTCATCGACGGCATCAAGTCCTTGCTCTCGAAGATCTCCCCGCCCGACCCGGTCCCCACCCCGGGCGCCCGCGTCTGGTCGGCCCCCGCCGAGGCGGCCCACCAGGCGGCCCTGCGCACCTCCATGCGCAGCCTCGGCCTGGGCGAGCCGATCGGCCGCCTCAGCACCGGCATCGGCCCCACCCTGGCCACGGCATCGGCGGTGGGCGGCGAAACAGTGGTCCTCCCCCTGGTGGCCCGCAACCGCGTCATCGGCATGCTGACCCTCGGCAAGCCCACCGACGAACACTTCCGCCAGGAAATCCTGGAACTGGCCGAGGACTTGAGCCGCAGAGCCGCCCTCGCCCTTGACAACGCCCGCCTCTACTCCGAGCGCACCGCCATCAGCCAGTCCCTCCAGCGCAGCCTCCTGCCCCCCGAGCAGCCCGCGATCGAGGGCATCGAGGTCGAGGTCATCTACCGGGCGGCCGGCGAGGGCAACGAGGTCGGGGGTGACTTCTACGACGTCTTCCCCATCCGCGACGGCGTCTACGGCTTCGCCATCGGCGACGTCTGCGGTACGGGCCCCCACGCGGCGGCGGTGACGGGCCTCGCCCGGCACGCCCTGCGCCTGCTCGCCAGGGAGGGCCTGTCGGGCCCGGCGGTCCTGGAGCGCCTCAACTCCGCGATCCTCGACGAGGGCGCCCGCAGCCGCTTCCTGACCCTCCTCTACGGCGAGATGCGCCCCCAGGAGGACGGCAGCGCCGAGATGAAGGTCGTCTGCGCAGGCCACCCCCTCCCGCTCCGCCTCCGCCAGGACGGCACGGTCGAACCGGCCGCCGAGCCGCAGCCTCTCCTGGGCGTCATCGAGGACCTGGAGCTGTACGAGCAGTCGGTCACCCTGGACCCGGGCGACGTTCTCCTCTGTGTCACGGACGGCGTCACCGAACGCCGCGAGGGCACCCGCATGCTGGGCGACGACGGCCTCACCGACGTCCTCACCACCTGCACGGGCCTGACAGCCGGCGCGGTCGCGGCCCGCGTCATGCGCGCGGTCGAGCGCTTCGCCTCGGACGCCCCGTCCGACGACATGGCGATCCTGGCCATGCGCATCCCGGGCCTGCACAAGGACTGAGAGAGCACGAAAAAGGCCCCGCCCGAATGGGCGGGGCCTTTTGGCTGGAGCCCCCTAACGGAATCGAACCGTTGACCTTCTCCTTACCATGGAGACGCTCTGCCGACTGAGCTAAGGGGGCCTGTTGCTTTTTCGAGGTTTCCCTCGCGGCAACGGAATAGATCATAGCCCGAACAGACCCGTGCTTCCAAACCCGATCAGAAGGCGGCCTGAAGCAGCCCGCCGAGCGCATTGCAGGCACCAACGACCCGCTGCATGTCCCGCTTGGTGAGCGAGGCATCGACCGGCAGAGCCAGCGTCTCGTCCGCCGCCAACTCCGTCTCCCGCAAGGACACACACCGCCGGAACTCGGGCAGCCGGTGCACAGGAGTCTTCACCGGCACCCGGCACTCAACTCCCCGCCCACGCAACGCCCGGGCAAAAGCGTCCCGATCGGGCCGCCCGTTCCCCGGGACCCGCACGACGTACTGCTGATAGGTGTGCCCGTCCCCGCCATCAGGGGTCCACACCCCCTTCAACTTCCCATCCAGATAGGCAGCCCGCTCCCGCCGCTGAGCCACCTCGTCGTACGGCGCCTCGGACTCCCCCTGCTCCAGTACGAGCAGTCCGTGCCGCTGCCCCACACCGTGCAGCGCCGCTATGTCGGCACGCCGCCCAAACCGGTGTACGACAACCACGGCCGCCGTCCGAGGAGTTACGGCCGCCTCGACGGCAGCCACGTCAAGGCAGTACGTGACCGGATCTATGTCGGCGAACACCGGAATCGCACCGGTCAGCACGACGGCCTCGGCGACCTCGACGTTCCCGAAGGCCGGTACGACGACCTCGTCACCGACTCCGACGCCGGCGGCCCTGAGCATTGCAGCAGTACCCATGCTGCGGATGCTCCTTGCGCAACGTGAACTTCAAGTGACGCAGAACAAAAAAGGGTTGGACCCCGAACCGAAGTTCAGGATCCAACCCTTTGAAGAATTGTTCGGCGGCGTCCTACTCTCCCACAGGGTCCCCCTGCAGTACCATCGGCGCTGTAAGGCTTAGCTTCCGGGTTCGGAATGTAACCGGGCGTTTCCCTCACGCTATG
>MWJO01000174.1 GCA_002027195.1 Streptomyces sp. GKU 895
GGGTGGGGGAGGGTGGTCGGGCGCGCATGGCCGGTGGCTGCTCCTTCGGTGCTGGTGATGCGATGAGAGATGTCCCCATTGATCACCATCTGTGCCCGTCGGCGCGGAGCGGGAAGCCAGGACGGGCCCTAGGGCAGCCGTCCGGCGGACCGGGCGTCGGAGAGCGGCGCGAGCAGATCGCCGTAGTCCTGGATTCTGGGCCCCATGTCCGTGGCGAGGAAGGCGAGTTGAGGCGCCGACCGGCACTCCTCGACCTCCGTCCAGGTGACTGGCGCGGAGACGGTCGGCTCGGGGCGGGCGCGCAGGGTGTAGGGGGTCGCGGTGGTCTTCCGGGCCGCGTTCTGGCTCCAGTCGACGAACACCTTCCCGGGGCGCAGGCTCCGTGTCATCCGGTGCACGACGAGCTTCGGCATGGCCCGTTCGGCGGCGACGGCCAGCTCCTTGGCGTACTCCGTCACCCGTTCGGACGGCGTCGGCCGCACCGCCGCCAGCAGGTGCAGCCCCTTCGACCCGGACGTCTTGGCGTACGCCGTGATCCCGTCCGCCGCGAGCCGCTCCCGCAGCCACAGCGCGACCTCGCAGCACTCGACGACGGAGGCGGGCGGCCCGGGGTCGAGATCGAACACGATCCGATCGGCCGCGGCCGGATCACCGACCACCCACTGGGGCGTGTGGAACTCGGTGACGAGGTTCGCCGCCCACATCAGCGACGCCAGATCCTGTACGACGACCATCCGCGCCGGCCCCTCCGACCGCGGCACCTCGGCGGTGGTGACCCAGTCGGGTGTACCCGGCGGCACGTTCTTGGCGAAGAACACCTGCCCGTCGGGCCCGTCCGGGTAGCGCAGGAAGGACAGCGGCCGGTCCCGCAGGTGGGGGAGGAGCGCGTCGGCGGTGGTCGCGTAGTAGTGCAGGACCTCGCCCTTGGTGAACCCGGTCGCGGGATACAGCACCTTCTCCAGGTTGCTGAGCGCGAGCCGGCGCCCCGCCACCTCCGTGATAGGCGTCATACGATGAGAATCTCACGCAAATCGGCTCATACCGCCTGTTAGCTGACGAAAGGATGCCGACCGTGCGATCCATATGGAACGGCGCGATCTCGTTCGGCCTGGTCAGCATCCCGATCAAGCTGGTCAACGCCACCGAGAGCCACTCGATCTCCTTCCGCCAGATCCATCTGGAGGACGGCGGCCGCATCCGCTACCGCAAGGTCTGCGAGCTGGAGGAGAAGGAGGTCAGCGGGGCCGAGATCGGCAAGGGGTACGAGGACGCGGACGGCACGATCATCCCGATCACGGACGAGGACCTGTCCCACCTCCCCCTCCCGACGGCGAAGACCATCGAGATCGTGGCCTTCGTGCCGGCCGACCGGATCGACCCGCTCCAGATGGATGCCGCGTACTACCTGGCGGCGGGCGGCGCCCCGGCGGCCAAGCCATACACCCTCCTGAGGGAGGCGCTGAAGCGCAGCAACAAGGTGGCGATCGCCAAGTTCGCGCTGCGGGGCAGGGAGCGGCTGGGGATGCTGCGGGTGGTGGAGGACGCGATCGCCATGCACGGGCTGCTGTGGCCGGACGAGGTGCGGGCCCCGCAGGGGGTGGCGCCGGACACCAAGGTCACGGTCAACGACAAGGAACTCGACCTTGCCGACGCCCTGATGGACACCCTGGGCGAGATCGACCTCGAGGACCTCCACGACGAGTACCGCGAGGCGCTGGAGGAGGTCGTCGCCGCGAAGGCCGCAGGCGAGACCCCGCCGGAGGCCCCGGAACCGGCGCGGGGCGGCAAGGTGCTCGACCTCATGGCGGCCCTGGAGAAGAGCGTGCGCGAGGCGAAGGAGTCCCGCGGCGAGGAACCGGCGGAGGTCAGACAGCTCCCGCAGCGCAAGACGTCGTCCCGTACGACGCCGAAGCCGGCGCAGGGGAGAAAGTCGACGTCGAAGAAGGCCGCGACCTCGGCGTCGGCCTCGGCGAAGAAGTCGACGGCGACGAAGAAGACGGCCGCGAAGAGGACGACGGCGAAGAAGACGACGTCGGCCTCGGCATCGGGTTCGGCGAAGAAGGCGACCTCGAGCTCGACTTCGAAGCCGAGCTCGAAGTCGGCCTCGGCTTCGGCGAAGAAGACGACGGCAAAGAAGACAACACCCCGCAAACGCTCGGCCTGACCGCGTTGCTCTTGGCCTCGCCGGCCTCTTTCACCCGCCGCGACGGCGCTGAGCCACGACGTGCCGGCCCGGCGGTGCCGAACACAGCTCAGCCCCTCAGCCCCTCCGCCTCCTCCTGCTCGTCCTCCTCCCCCGTCCCTCCCCTCAACCCATTCGCCGCAACGCCAGCACCGCGTTGTGCCCCCCGAACCCGAACGAATTGCTGAGCGCCAGATCCCCGCCGACCGGCAGCTCCCGCGGAGCGCCCGTCACCACGTCCAGCTCCACCTCGTCGTCCACCTCCGCACACCCCACGGTCGGCGGCACCACCCCGTGATGCAACGTCAGCACCGCGGCAACCGCCTCGACCCCGCCCGCGGCCCCCTGCAGATGCCCGAGGTGCCCCTTGAGCGCGGTGACGGGCACGGACAGGTTCCGGTTCCCGAGGACGGCCCGCAGCGCCCCCGCCTCGGCCAGATCCCCCTCCACCGTCGCGGTCGCATGCGCGTTCACGTGTACGACGTCCACCACGTGCCCCCCGGCATCCCGCACCGCCCGCCGCAACGCGAGCGCGACCCCGCTCCCGGACGGATCGGGCGCGGCCATGTGATGCGCGTCGGCCGACAGCCCCCACCCCGCGGCCTCGCAGTAGATCCGCGCGCCCCGGGCGAGGGCATGCTCCTCGGCCTCCAGAACCAGGACTCCCGCGCCTTCCCCGTTCACGAACCCGCCCCGGTCCTTGGCGAACGGCCGCGACGGCGAGCGCCCGTCCCCCAACCCCGCCTGGGACAACGCCCGCATCGAGGCGAACGACGCCATGATCGCCGGCGTCACGACGGCTTCCGCACCGCCCGCGAGGGCGACGTCGACACGGCCGTACCGTATGCGGTCGATCGCCTGCCCGATGGCCTCGGTGCCGGAGGCACACGCACTGGTCACCGTCCGGGCCTCCCCGGTGATGTGCAGATCGAGGGAGACCTGCGAGGCGGCCTGTGAGGGCACGGTCATCGGTGTGGTGAGCGGCGAGACACTCCGAGGCCCCTTGTCCCGCAGCTTCCGATCGCCACCGACGAGCACGGACGCGTCCCCGAGGATGGCCCCGAGACTGACCCCGACCCGCGCGGGATCGAGCCCGCTCTCCCGGGTCCCCCCGTCCACGAACCCGGCGTCGGCCCATGCCTCCCGCGCGGCGAGCACCGCGAACTGGGCGGCCCGGTTCATCCGCCGGGCGGCGGCCCGCGGCAGCAGCGCGGCAGGATCGACGGGCACGGTCCCGGCGACCCGCACGGGCAGCTCGCCGAACTCCTCCCCGTCCAACTCCCGTATCCCGTGCCGCCCGTCGAGCAGCCCCCGCCACAGTTCGTCCACGCCCACCCCGAGGGGAGTCACGGCCCCGAGCCCGGTGACGACGACCCGCCGCGGCCCACCGGCAGCGGCTTCGCGCAGGGCCCGAGGGTGATGCCGTACGACGTACCCCTCCCGATCGGCGTCCCGAGCCCACTGCCGCACCTGCCCGTCCGCGACCGGCTCCTCCGCACACACATCGAGATCCCGGTGCCAGACACCCCAACGCCGTACGTACGTCACCTCGACGGCGCGCGGATCGACGGCCCGTACCGAGGCCACCCGGTCCCCGTCCCGGAACTCGACATCGTCGAGCGCCGGCGACGACAGCCGGGGCACGGCGGCCACGTCCAGCCGATGACAGGCGACGGTGACCGCCCGCTCCCGCCCCAGCACCTCCTCGCGATCCACCCCACCGAGGGGCGGCCGCAACGACATCCGGATGGTCTCCGGGGACTCGGGCAGCGTGTGGGTGACGACGTACCAGCGCTGCCGCTCCACGTCCTCGGGCGACAGCGCGACCAGGTCACCCGGGATCACCTCGGCGACGCTAACTGTGTGCGGATTTATCGGGACTTCAGACTTCTCGGAAGAATTGGACATATCCGTACATGCTTTCCATACTCCGAACTGCCTTGCGGGGGACGGTCCCGAGTGAACGGGACGAAAGCCGGAAAGGCCATTGTTGAAACAAAAACATGCCCGGATTCTTACGTTCCGCAAACAGCGACCGGAACAGACGCCCCGTCAACCCACCGGCACACGAGGTGAGTTGGAAGCACCCCTCTGGGCGATCTGTGTGCAAGCTCACGGCCGCACACAAGGGCTGGGCTGCTGATCCACCAGAGCACCCGCGAAGAGGCGTGGCCGTATCGCAGCTCGATCGCGACCCCCACGAACCAACGACAAAGAGCGGACCCAGTGAAACTGGTCCCGCTCTCCAAAGTGCCCACGGCAGGATTCGAACCTGCGCACACGGTTCCGGAGACCGTTGCTCTATCCCCTGAGCTACGCGGGCGTCCGCCGCACTGTGCGCGGCGACGGGTAGAACCCTACCAGCTTCGATGGGGTCTTCATGAACAGGTATTTGCGGCGGTCAGGGGCGGCCCGCGGTCCCCGGTACGGGTGGAAGTCGGGAAAACCCGGACGCGATGGCCGGTCCGGACCTACTCTCGAGTTGTGCCAGGCGCCTCGGGCCGGGTGCTTGTTGTGGACGACAACAAGGTCATCCGGCAGTTGATCAGGGTCAATCTCGAGCTGGAGGGTCTCGAGGTCGTGACCGCGGCCGACGGTGCCGAGTGTCTGGATGTCGTTCATCAGGTGCGGCCCGACGTGGTGACCCTTGATGTGGTGATGCCCCGGCTTGACGGGCTTCGTACCGCCGCCCGACTGCGCTCCGACCCCCGGACCCGCGATCTTCCCCTCGCCATCGTCAGCGCCTGCACGCAGTACGAGGTCGAGAGCGGCCTCGACGTCGGCGTCGACGCCTTCCTCGCCAAGCCCTTCGAGCCCGCCGAACTCGTACGGCTCGTCCGGCAGTTGATCGAGCGCACGCGCGGGACCGCGCCGGACGGGGAAGACGGTACCGTCTTCGACGGCGTCCTCGGCGCCGGTGAGGCCGAGCGCGCCGGGCGGGCCGGCGGCTGAGGGCCGCCCTGGCCGCCGTGTGCCTGCGTCGGCTGTCCACGGACGTCCACATCCCGGACCTTCGCCTAAACCGACTCGCCTACCCACCCCCCTCCCTCCCATACGCTGGTCCCGTGACCCCCGTCGAGCTCTCCCGCACCGTGCTGCGCGCGGTCCGTCGCGCTGTCGACGGGGGAGAGCTGAGCGTGACGGTTCCCGGACGGGTCGTCGTCGCGCCTCCCGGGCCCGGCGGCTGCGGTGACTACGCCACCAGCATCGCCCTCCAGCTCGCCCGCCCCGCCGGCCGGCCCGCGGACAAGGTCGCCGCGATCCTGAAGGCCCATCTCCTCGACGCCCCCGGTGTCACCGATGTCGTCGTCACCGGACCCGGCTTCCTCAACATCAGCCTGGGTGACGGCGCCCCCACCGCGCTCGTCGAGGAGATCCTGCGGCGCGGGCACCGCTACGGGTACGCGGACGGGCCCAGCGGCGAGATCTTCCAGCTGCACGCTCCCCACGAGGTCCGCGCCGTCGTCGTCATGGACGCCGTCGCCCGGCTCCTCCGCTCCCAAGGCGCCCACGTCCGCACCAGCTGCGAAGGCCGCCCCGAGCCGGAGTGGACCGAGCTGCTGGGCGCTCACGTCGATACATACGGAGCCTCTGTCGATACATACGGAGCCCCTGAGACTCCCGCCTCCATCGAGGCCTACGGCACCCCCGAGGCCCTCGACGCCCTCGGCACCTCCAAGGCCCCCACCGCCCTCCACATCCCCGTCCGCCCAGTCCCCGCCCCG
>MWJO01000175.1 GCA_002027195.1 Streptomyces sp. GKU 895
ATGGGGGGTGTGGACGCGGCGCGGCGTCCTGCGGCGTCGGCCCGTGACGCCTTCTCCGTACGTCACGGACCGACGACGGCAGCCGACCGGTCACGCCGGGGAACGTGGGGTAGGTCCCCGGCCGGGCCGGGCGGGAGGTGGCGCCCCGGCACGGACCAGGGGGGAAGTGACCGTGCGGGTGCCAGGGGGAGGAGACGGGCACGGAGGAGTGCCCGGAGACGGACAGGACGTCCGGGAGGCGCGGGCAGTGCCGCGCGACGATCCGGCGCCACGGATCCGGTTCGAGCCAGGGGCAGTTGTAGACCTGATGCTCAGTCAACGTCAAGGAGTAGAAGCGCAGTTGACGGACAGTCAAATAGCGGTGTGGCACCTCGACACATCTCGCCCCACAGGCGAGGCACAACCAACACCCTTTTTTCACAACTCTCTTGACCCTTAAATGTAACCACCGGTAACTTCCTCGGCGGCTACTGCGGAGTACGCGAAAGCCCTTGCATCCGCCGGGAGATGCGAGGGGGCGCGGGCCGCCTGCGCTGTCCGCGCCAGGACAACGTGCCATTTGATGCCAGACCGCACTGTCTATGCCCTGGGAGCACACATGGCCTCGTCTTCGGACGCCACTTCGGCCGCCGACAACACACCACAGAACGCGGAAAGCGGTTCCGCGCCGGAGCCTGTCAGACGCGGGCGGGTCCGCGCGCGCCGGGCCGCCGTGATGGCCGTGCCGGCCACGCTGGTCGCCGCCACGCTGGCGGTGCTGACCGCGGAGGGCGCGCTGGGCGTGCAGTTCGCGATCTCCGGCATGGCGTTCACCGTCACCGCGAAGGAGCTGAACGGCACCGGCTTCGAGCAGTTCGGCGCCCTCGACAACATGGCGGAGGGCAGCCCGAACGCGGGTGACACCGGGGGCCAGGTGCTGGTGGTCACCTCCGCGATCAAGAACGCGACGCTGGACAGCCTCTGCCAGAGCGTCGACCTCGGCGGGACCAACCTGCTCATCACCGCGGGCAGCGGGTCGCAGAAGGTGAAGGCGACCGACCTGACCACCGACTCCACCGAGCTGACCGGTGACGCCGACTTCAACAACATCGAGATCGGGAACGACGCCAGCACGCTCACCAAGGCCGGGGTCAAGGGGCCGATCGGGGTGTTCAGCCAGCAGTCGGACACGGTGCACATCGCCAACCTGCGTCAGACCAACTACGCGACGACCGCGGGTGTCTTCAAGCTTCCGGGCCTGAAGCTCCGTTTCAGCAGCTCGGGTTGCTGATGTCGGACACGGACACTCCACGTCGGGGAGTGCGGTCGGCCTTCCGCGCGTGGCGGGCCGGCCGTCCGTTCTGGGGCGGGCTGCTGCTCGCCCTGGGCGGGGCGGAGATCCTGCTCACCGAGAAGGCGTCGCTGAAGGTCGTCCTGCACATCGGGATGCAGGGCCTGGCCGGCTATCTCCTGCCGGCGCTGATGCTGCTGCTGGGGCTGCTCATCCTGTTCAACCCCACCCAACGGCTCTTCTACTCGATCACCGGCGTCCTGCTGGCCCTGGGCACCTGGCTGACCTCGAACCTGGGGGGCTTCTTCATCGGCCTCCTCCTGGGCGTGGTGGGCAGCTGCCTCGCCTTCGGCTGGCTCCCGGACCAGGAACCGCGGGTGAGCCGCAGGAAGCGCCGCAAGGCGGCCCGAGCGGCGAAGACCACGACACCACTGGGCTCGCTGACCGCGCCGGGGCCGGAGACCGGAAACCCGGAACCGGCCTGAGACTCGGCCCGCCGGGCAGGAGAGCATCCTGATGGCTTACGGGGGCCGGAAAGCGCCCTGGTTGGTCGCGGGGCCCCGGCGACGGGCCTGACGGCACACGAGCAGGGCCGGGGGGCGGGCCTTGTCCGCGCACAAGCAGGCCCCGGCACGCCCGCCCGGGTTGGTCGCGGGGCCCGGCGACGGGCCTGACGGCACACGAGCGGGGCCGGGGGCGGGCCCGCGCACACTGGCAGGCCTGGGGACGACGGCGGGCCTGCGCACACAAGCGGGACTCCGAAAGGGCCCGCCGGCGCCCAACCGGGGCCGGGAACCGGCCTATCCGCACACAAGCGGGACCGAGGGACGCGCCTGCCCGAGCACAAAGGCTGGGCCAAGGACGAGCCTGCCCAAGCACACCCCGAGTGGGGCTCGGAACGGACGCCCCCGCGCACGACCGGCCCGGAAACCGGCCTGTCCACACACGACCAGGCCAGTAACCGGCCCATCCCCGCACAAGCAGAGCCGAGGACGAGCCTGCCGGCACGCCCGAGGCCGGGAACGACCGTCCGCGCACAAGCAGGACCCGCACCGGCCAGGCGCTGCCCCACCACCCCGCTCGCCCCACTGTCCCCCCAGCTCGGCTGAGCCACCCGCCCTCGCCCCGCTCGGCTCAGCCACCCGCCCTCGCCCCGCCCCGCCCGCCTTCACCCCACCCCGATTCCGGCCAGACCCCGTGCGCCCTCGCGCGCCCGCTGCCCGCCCCTAGCGTGACCGTGGGCGGCGCCGCTCGGGTGGCGGGTCGTGGTGGCCGGGGACCCCGGACCGGGGGTGCCGGGAGCTCACGGGACAGGGGGAGTTCGATGGAGTTCAAGGATCCGGTCGTGATCGACCCGACCGGTCGTGACATCCACGGCGAAGCCGCGCGGATCAGGGAGCGCGGCCCCGTCGCCCCGGTCGAACTGCCGCACGGCGTGCCCGCCTGGGCGGTCAGCAACCCCGCGCTGCTGCGGCGGCTGCTCGCCGATCCGCGGGTGTCGAAGGACGCACGACAGCACTGGCGGCGCTGGGCCGAGGGCCGTGTCTCCCCGGACTGGCCGCTGTTCACCTGGGTCGCCGTGCAGAACATGTTCACGGCGTACGGCGCCGACCACAAACGTCTGCGCAACCTCGTCGCGAGGGCGTTCACCGCGCGCCGGACCGCCGCCCTGCGGCCCCGCGTCGAAGCCATCACCGACACGCTGCTCGACCGCGTCGAGAAGGCCGGAGAGGGCGGTCAAGTCGTCGATCTGCGCGAGGAGTTCTGCTACCCGCTGCCCATCCAGGTCATCGGCGAGCTCCTCGGCCTTCCTCAGGAGCAGGGCCCGGAGCTACGGGCCGTCGTGGACGGCGTCTTCCACACCTCGGCCGACGCCGCCGAAGTGGCCGACATCTACACCCGCTTCTACGCGGCCATGCATCAACTCGTCGAGACCAAGCGGGCGTCGCCCGGCGACGACCTCACCTCCGCGCTGATCGCGACCCATGACGACGACGGCGCCCACCTCAGTGAGCAGGAGTTGCTCGACACCCTGGTCCTCATGGTCAGCGCCGGTCACGAGACGACGGTGAACCTGCTCGACAACGCCGTCCACGCCCTGCTCACCCACCCCGGCCAGCTCGCCCTGGTCCGCGCCGGGCAGGCCTCCTGGGACGACGTGATCGAGGAGACCCTGCGGGTCGAGGCACCGGTGGCGAGCCTGCCGCTGCGGTACGCCGTGACGGACCTGGACCTGGCCGAGCTGGGCGGTCCCGAGGGCGCCGTGATCCATGCGGGCGAGGCGATCCTCGCCGCGTACGCCGCCGCCGGCCGCGACCCGGGGCACCACGGCGAGGACGCGGACGTGTTCGACGTCACCCGGGCCGACAAGGACCATCTGGCCTTCGGGTACGGCGCCCATCACTGCCTGGGCGCCCCGCTCGGCCGCCTGGAGGCGCGCGTCGCGCTGCCCGCGTTGTTCGCCCGCTTCCCGGGGCTCGCGCTCGCCGTGGCGCCGGGGGAGCTGGAGCCGGTGGACTCGTTCATCTCCCACGGCCACCGGTCACTGCCGGTGCGCCTCGGCTGACGTACTCACTGCGACGGCGAAGGCGACTGCGCGGCGGCAGGGGCGTCCACGGGCGCAGTCACCGCCGACGCGGACTCCTCCTTCATCGCCTGCGCCTCGCTCTTGAGGATGCGCATGGACCTGCCGAGCGCCCGCGCGGTGTCGGGCAGCTTCTTCGAGCCGAACAGCACGATCACGACGATCGCCACTATCAGCAGGTGCCAGGGTTCCAGTCCGTTACGCAGCACGGCCGCGCCTTTCTCTCGCCCGAGTTCTCAACTCGCTCTTACGTCGGTCGCGCACACTTGCGGCGGCCGCTGCCCGTCGGATGACGGTTGCTGTCGTGCGCAACTGTACAACCGGGGCTTAGGCGACAAATCCCAGCTATTTGCAAAAAGGGCGCGGATGACGATCACCAGTGCAGGGCGGCCGGCACCTCCGCGGCACCGGCAGGAGCGCCCCGGCGGGCGTCGCCGGGCGGGCCGCCGCCGGGGCCGCCGGATACGCGTCGCACTCGTCGTGTGCCTCTCGCTGCTGGTCCTCGCGACCGCCGGCGCGGGCTGGCTCTATCTGAAGCTGGACGGGAACATCAGCACCTTCGACTCGGGCGGCGTCTCCGACGACCGGCCCCGGGCCGGCTCCTCCAAGGGTGAGAACGTCCTGCTCATCGGCTCCGACGCGCGCACCGACGGCAACGCGGCGCTCGGCGGCGGCGACAAGGACGACATAGGGCGCTCCGACACCACGCTCCTGCTGCACGTGTACGCCGACCACCGGCACGCGCTGGCGGTCTCCATCCCCCGCGACACCCTGGTCACGATCCCGCCCTGCAAGCTGCCCGACGGCAGCTGGACGAAGACGCAGACCGACACGATGTTCAACGCGGCCTACTCGGTGGGCGAGACCGCCAAGGGCAACCCGGCCTGCACCCAGAACACCGTCGAGCACCTCACCGGCCTGCGCGTGGACCACACGGTCGTCGTCGACTTCAAGGGTTTCGCGCGGCTGACGGAGGTGGTGGGCGGGGTGAAGGTGTGCCTGCCGCAGGACGTCTACGAGAACGATCTCAACCCGCACCGGACCACGCCGGGCAGGCTGCTCTTCAAGAAGGGGGTGCAGACCGTCTCCGGGCAGAAGGCGCTGGACTACGTGCGCATCCGGCACGGCATCGGCGACGGCTCCGACATCGGCCGCATCAAGCGCCAACAGGCTTTCGTGGCGAGCCTGTTGAAGGAGGTGAAGAGCAAGGGTCTGACCCCGACGCACCTGTTGCCGCTCGCCGACGCCGCGACGAAGTCCCTCACCGTCGACACCGGCCTGGGTTCCGCCGACAAGCTCATCTCCTTCGCGATGTCCCTGAAGGACGTCGACCTGCACAACACCAGGTTCGTCACCCTGCCCTGGCGGTACGACGGTTCGCGCGTCGCGATCGTCGAACCGGACGCCGACGCCCTGTGGGCGGCCCTGAAGTCCGACCGCACGATCGACGGCAAGAACGCGACGGGGAAGCGGAAGGGGAAGCAGAAGACGCCCACGGCGTCCCCCACCCCCGTGTCCGGCGCCGGCATCGCCGTCGGCGTCTACAACGGCACCACGATCACCGGCCTCGCCGCCCGCGCCGCCGCCACGCTCACCTCCGACGGCTTCACGGTCACCGGCACGGCCACGGCGGCCGCCCAGGACCATCCCACCACCCTCGTCGAGTACGGCCCCGGCGAGGAGTCCCGGGCCCGCACGGTCGCCGCGGCCTTCCCGGGCGCCACGCTGGAGTCCGTCTCGGGCACCGGCATCAGCGTCGTACTCGGCCAGTCGTACGCCACCACACCCACTCCGTCTCCGACGGCCGTGCCCAGCACGTCGCGGACGGCGCCCGGTCGGCGGACGACAACCCCGTGCTCGAACCTGACGTACGGCTGAGCCCCCCCACCACCCCCGACCGCCCC
>MWJO01000176.1 GCA_002027195.1 Streptomyces sp. GKU 895
GCGCGCGCTCGGTTTTATCGCTCCCGCCGCTCCCTACCCGTCCCATCCTCCAGGGGCTGCCGCCCCTTCGACCCCGCGTCCTGGGGGCTGCCGCCCCCAGACCCCTGCTTCGGCCCTGAACGGGCCTCGTCCTCAAACGCCGGACGGGCCATCTCGGCTCGATGCGGGTCCAGCATTCTCAGTCCGCCGGGCGCTGCACCTCTTCAGCGCGGCCCGCTGCATCCCACCGGCATGCCCGACAGGCTGAAAATGTGTGGTCGTGAGAGGACAATCGGAGCCATCAGCCGCATATCGCCGAGGTCATGGAGAGGTGGCGGTTGTCATGGCTGAACACCCGCACGCAGCGCTCGTCCGCAAGGGCTACGAGGCTTTCCAGCGCGGAGACATGGACACCCTGCGCGGGCTGATGACCGGGGACTGCACCCACCACGTGCCCGGCTCGCACCCGCTCGCGGGGGACTACAAGGGCCTCGACAACATCATCGAGGGGTACTACGGCCGGCTCTACTCGGAGACGGGCGGGACCTTCCGCGTCGAGTTGCTCAATCTGTTCGTGGACGGCCGCGGGCACACCATCTCCGTGCACCGCTTCACCGCCGACCGGGGCGACAAGCACATCGAGGAGAGCGGCGGGATCGTCTTCCGGATCGTCGGAGACAAGATCACCGATCTCGACGAGTGCGTCGAGGACATGGACAAGGTGAACGCGTTCTGGTCGTGACCAGGGCACAGCCGCGGGCCCGCATGCCGAAGGCCCCGGCGGCCGCCCTGGGGAAGGGCGGGGTGCCGGGGCCTTCGGTTCACGATGTCGAGCCCGTACCCGCGTGGCGAACGCAGGCCGCGTACAGGCTCTGGGGTGCCGGACGGGAGCGGATGAGAGAGGGCCCGCTCGGGTCCCTCCGGCGTCGAATCAAGTGTCAGCCGTTGAGGCCGGCGACCTTCGAAGCAAGCGCCGACTTCTTGTTGGCGGCCTGGTTCTTGTGGATGACGCCCTTCGAGACGGCCTTGTCGAGCTGACGCGCGGCAGCGCGCTGGTACTCGGTGGCCTTCTCGACGTCACCCGCGGCAGCAGCCTCACGGGCCTTGCGGATCGCGGTCTTCAGGGAGGACTTGACGGCCTTGTTGCGCAGCCGGGCCTTCTCGTTGGTCTTGATCCGCTTGATCTGGGACTTGATGTTCGCCACTGATTGAGCCTTTTCAGGTTCAGGCACGGAACCGCGCGGGATCCGGGCCAGGTGATTTCTTGGGGTGTGCCTCGCGCTGAGAGGGCATGAGACACAGCCACCCAGGCTACCAGGGGCCCGGCCGGCGGCCCAAAACGGTCCCCGGTCGCCCGCCGTGGGACCATGGAGCCTACGTATCGATCCGACCCGAGGCATAAGGCGCCTCAAGAGACAGGACCCTGCGTGCCCGCGACCCCTAACAATGTGCCCGAGCCGAGCCGTACCGACCCGGCTCTGATCCGCAATTTCTGCATCATCGCGCACATCGACCACGGCAAGTCCACCCTCGCCGACCGGATGCTCCAGCTGACCGGTGTGGTCGAGCAGCGGCAGATGCGTGCTCAGTACCTCGACCGTATGGACATCGAGCGTGAGCGTGGCATCACGATCAAGTCCCAGGCGGTGCGTTTGCCGTGGGCTCCGACCCACGACAAGAGCAACACGCACATCCTGAACATGATCGACACCCCCGGGCACGTCGACTTCACCTACGAGGTCTCGCGGTCGCTCGCCGCCTGCGAGGGGACCATCCTCCTCGTCGACGCCGCCCAGGGCATCGAGGCCCAGACCCTCGCCAACCTGTACCTGGCGATGGAGAACGACCTCACGATCATCCCCGTGCTGAACAAGATCGACCTGCCGGCCGCGCAGCCCGAGAAGTTCGCCGAGGAGCTCGCCAACCTCGTCGGCTGCGATCCCGACGACGTGCTCCGGGTCTCCGCCAAGACCGGTGTGGGTGTCGACGTGCTGCTCGACAAGGTCGTCAAGGAGGTCCCCGCGCCCGTCGGCGTCGCCGACGCGCCCGCCCGCGCGATGATCTTCGACTCCGTCTACGACTCCTACCGCGGTGTCGTGACGTACGTCCGTGTCATCGACGGCCAGCTCAACAAGCGCGAGCGCATCAAGATGATGTCGACCGGGGCGACGCACGAGCTTCTGGAGATCGGGACCAACTCGCCGGAGATGCTCGGCGCCGACGGTCTCGGCGTCGGTGAGGTGGGCTACCTCATCACCGGTGTGAAGGACGTCCGCCAGTCCAAGGTCGGTGACACCGTCACCAGCCAGCAGAAGGGGGCCACCGAGGCGCTCGGGGGGTACAAGGACCCCAAGCCCATGGTGTTCTCCGGGCTCTATCCGCTGGACGGCTCCGACTACCCCGAGCTGCGCGAGGCGCTGGACAAGCTCCAGCTCAACGACGCCGCGCTCGTCTACGAGCCGGAGACCTCGGCGGCGCTGGGCTTCGGTTTCCGCGTCGGCTTCCTGGGGCTGCTGCACCTGGACGTGATCCGGGAGCGGCTGGAGCGTGAGTTCGGGCTCGACCTGATCGCCACCGCGCCCAACGTGGTCTACCGGGTTGTGATGGAGGACGGCACCGAGCACACCGTCACCAACCCGAGCGAGTTCCCCGAGGGCAAGATCAACGAGGTGTACGAGCCCGTCGTACGGGCCACCATCCTCGCGCCCTCGGAGTTCATCGGGGCGATCATGGAGCTGTGCCAGACCCGGCGCGGCACCCTGCTCGGCATGGACTACCTGTCCGAGGACCGGGTCGAGATCCGCTACACCCTGCCGCTCGCCGAGATCGTCTTCGACTTCTTCGACCAGCTGAAGTCCAAGACCCGCGGCTACGCGTCCCTCGACTACGAGCCCACCGGCGAGCAGGCCTCCAGCCTCGTCAAGGTCGACATCCTGCTGCACGGCGACAAGGTCGACGCCTTCTCGGCGATCACGCACAAGGACGCGGCGTACGCGTACGGTGTGCGGCTCGTCGCCAAGCTGCGTGAGCTCATCCCGCGGCAGGCCTTCGAGGTGCCCATCCAGGCCGCCATCGGCTCCCGGGTCATCGCCCGCGAGACCATCCGCGCCATCCGCAAGGACGTTCTCGCCAAGTGCTACGGCGGTGACATCTCCCGTAAGCGGAAGCTGCTGGAGAAGCAGAAGGAGGGCAAGAAGCGGATGAAGATGGTGGGCTCTGTGGAGGTTCCGCAGGAGGCCTTCATCGCCGTACTGAGCAGCGACGACGCGGCGGGTTCCGGCAAGGGCAAGAAGTAGCGTCGTTTTCCCGTGAAAATAGGGGCCTGTCACGTGTGAGCGTGACGGGCCCCTACGCGTGCGTAACGTCGCGCTCTGTAGGAAGTGACAGGCCGTCGCCCCTTACGCAGGTGGCGGTCGCGCTCTACTCTGATCTCCACTCGATGGTTACTCGTGAGTTAAACAACACTCGAGCAGCACACCAGCCGCACTGAGCCAGCCGCCGCACTGTCGCGGGCCCCGGAGGATGTCGTGAGCGACACACAGACCCTGATCGAGAACCGACCGCCGAGCGTGGCGACCCTCTTCCTGGAGCGCGTTGCGGCCACGCCGGACGCGGAGGCGTACCGCTACCCCGTGCCACCGGCCTCCGGTGAGGGCCCCGACGACTGGAAGTCGCTGAGCTGGGGAGAGACCGCCGAGCGGGTCTTCGCCATCGCCGCCGGCCTGATCGAGCTCGGGGTGCAGCCCGAGCAGCGCGTCGCGCTGTCCTCCTCGACCCGCGTCGAGTGGATCCTCGCCGACCTCGGCATCCTGTGCGCCGGCGCCGCCACGACCACGGTGTATCCGCAGACCAACGCCGACGAGTCGGCGTTCATCGTCTCCGACTCCGAGAGCCGTGTGCTGTTCGCCGAGAACGCCGAGCAGCTGGCCAAGGCGCAGGAGAAGCGCGCCGAGCTGCCCGAGCTGACCCATGTCGTGGTCATCGACGCCGAGGGCGTGGAGACCGGCGACTGGGTGCTCACCCTCGCCGAGCTGGAGGCCCGTGGAGCGGCCCGGCTGGAGAAGGACCCCGACCTGATCAAGGAGAAGGTCGGCGCGATCACCAAGGACCAGCTGGCCACCCTCATCTACACCTCGGGCACCACCGGCCGCCCCAAGGGCGTACGGCTCCCGCACGACAACTGGGCCTACATGGCCAAGGCGATCGCCGCGACCGGGCTGATCAGTGCCGAGGACGTGCAGTACCTGTGGCTGCCGCTCGCGCACGTGTTCGGCAAGGTCCTCACCTCCGGCCAGATCGAGGTCGGGCACGTCACCGCCGTCGACGGCCGCGTCGACAAGATCATCGAGAATCTGCCGGTCGTGCAGCCGACGTACATGGCGGCCGTTCCGCGCATCTTCGAGAAGGTCTACAACGGGGTCGCCGCGAAGGCCCGGGCGGGCGGCGGCGCCAAGTACAAGATCTTCCAGTGGGCGTCCGAGGTGGCCCGCGAGTACGCCAAGGCCAGCCAGGACAACTTCCGCCGCACCGGCACGGCGAGCGCGCCCTTCGGCCTCTCCGCCAAGCACAGGGTCGCCGACGCGCTGGTCTACTCCAAGATCCGCGAGGCGTTCGGCGGCAGGCTGCGGGCGGCGGTCTCCGGGTCGGCCGCCCTGGCGCCGGAGATCGGCTACTTCTTCGCCGGCGTCGGCATCCACATCCTGGAGGGCTACGGCCTGACCGAGTCCTCGGCCGCGTCCTTCGTGAACCCGGGTGAGGCGTACCGCACCGGCACGGTCGGCAAGCCGCTGCCCGGCACGGAGGTGCGCATCGCCGACGACGGGGAGATCCTGCTGCGCGGTCCCGGCATCATGGAGGGCTACCACGGGCTGCCCGAGAAGACCGCCGAGGTGCTGGAGAGCGACGGCTGGTTCCACACCGGGGACATCGGTGAGCTGTCGCCCGACGGGTACCTGCGGATCACCGACCGCAAGAAGGACCTCATCAAGACGTCGGGCGGCAAGTACATCGCGCCGGCCGAGGTCGAGGGGCAGTTCAAGGCGGTGTGCCCCTACGTCTCCAACATCCTCGTCCACGGGGCCGACCGGAACTTCTGCACCGCGCTCATCGCGCTCGACGAGGCCGCGATTCTCGGCTGGGCCGAGGAGAACGGGCTCGGGGGGAAGCCTTACGCGGAGGTTGTGGCGGCGCCGGAGACCGTTGCCCTGGTCGAGGGGTATGTGAAGCAGCTCAACGAGGGGCTTCAGCGGTGGCAGACCATCAAGAAGTTCCGGTTGCTGCCTCGGGATCTCGATGTGGAGCACGGGGAGATCACGCCGAGTCTGAAGTTGAAGCGGCCGGTTGTGGAGCGGGAGTACAAGCATCTGATTGATGAGATGTACGCCGGTACGCGCGAGGCGTAGGGGGTGGTGGGGGACTCGTTGCGGCTGACGGCCCGTTGTGGCTTGTCGCGCAGTTCCCCGCGCCCTGAAAGCCCTTAGCCCCGGCCCTGTTCAGAGTTCGACGCAGCTCTCGGATCTGGTCGCGCGCGCGCGG
>MWJO01000177.1 GCA_002027195.1 Streptomyces sp. GKU 895
CCACCGGGGAGCCGACGTCCCACACCCGGCCGCACGGCCCCTCCGGGCCGCCGCCCCTCCTCCCCGGACGGCCACCGGCCCACCGTCCGTCCGGGTCGGCGACCCCGTTCCGCCCGAGACGCCGCCCTCCGGCGACGGGCCGTACGGGCGCGACGCCCGGAACCCCGAGGCCCCGCCTCGCGCCCTGCGGGACTCGGGCCGCCTACCAACGGCACCTGCGCCGGGGCGAGTTCGTCGACGAGGCGTGCCGGGACGCCAACGCCCGTGGTGCCGGGCGATACCGGCGCACCGGCTCCACCCGCGACCGTACCGACAAGACCCGCCCCCGTGCGGCCACCGTCGCCGCGGCCGGCGGACCGTGCTGAGACCTGTTCACCGTCACCGGAGTACCTGATGTCCACGCCCCCTCCGATCACCCCGCACGAGGCAACCGGACGCCCCCGGTCCAGGCTGCCCGGCGCGCTGGGACGGACGGCCGCCGCCCTGCGCCGTGCGCTGCGCCCCGGCCGCCTGCCCCGCTCCGAGCGGCGCGACCTGGACGACTGCCGTCGGGAACGCGACCGCTGGCAGCGTCACGCCGACTCCTACGAGCGGGAGCTGACCCGCGTCCGGCTCGACCACGCACACCTGCTCGCCTGGCTGGCCGCGCTGCACCCCGCGAGCGCCGTCCTCGCCCCCGACAGCGAGGCCGGCCCCGACGGCGTCCACCACCTGCGCATCGAGGCCGGCGGGCGGCAGCTGTCCTGGCGGCTGCACCCGGCCGACCTCCCGCTGTTCGCCCACACCCCGTACGCCCCGCACGCCCTCGCCGCGGACGGCCCTCCGGCCACCGACCAGGCGGCCCCACCTGCGCCGTCACACCCGGCTGCTGGCACTGGAGGGAACGCTGCTCAGCGAGCCTGCCGAACCACCGCAACCGTCACCGGCCCCTGCCTACACCAAGCCCCACCACCCGCCGCCCCCGTGAGACTCCGGTCGGCGGCTCGAGGCGTCGGCCGGACCACCACGCCCCCGCGACGACACTCGGCAGGGGGCGTGTTCCGTCCGCAACGGCGCCCGGCTACAGCCAGCCCGCGAACTCCAGCAACAGCTCCGCGTCCTGGGCCCGGCCGACCCTGAGCGCCCGCACCCCGGACTCCACGGCCCGGAACAGCGTCCACCCCCGCAGCCGCTCCTGATCCACGTCCAAGGACTCCGCGAGCCGCTTCACCCGCCGCCGCGTGATGGACGCCCCCGAGGGCGAGGCGATCAGGTCCTCCACCCGGTCCCGCACCAGCCGGGCCAGATCGAACGCGCACTCACCCACCACCGGGTCCGGCCCCACCGCCAGCCACGGCGTCCGCTCCCCGGCCAGCACCTTGCTCTGCCGGAACGTGCCGTGCAGCAGCCGCTCCTCGGGCGGCGCGGCCAGCAGCTCCTCCCGCGCGGCCATCGCCGCGGCGACCAGCGGCCCGACCTCGGCTCGTTCCGACGCGGTCGCCCGCATCGCCTGCGCCTGCCGTCCCGTCCGCTCGGCCACCGTCTCGAACGCGTGTCCGGCGGGCGGTTCGACCCACAGCCGCCGCAAGGTACCCGCCGCCTCCAGCAACGCCTTCGCCTCGGGCAGCGACCGCACCGACACATCGGGATGCAACCGCTCCAGCAGCAGCACCCCTTCCCCCGCGAAAGGCTCCAACAGCTGTACGGCCCCCAGCCCGTCCCAGTGCGCCAGGGCCGCCCGCTCGGCCTCCGGCCGGAACCGCGGCGGGGCCAGCTTGAGCACGGCGGGAGTGCCGTCGGCCCGCCGGACCAGCACGACCAGGCTGCTGCGGCCGCCGGGCACCTGCACCCGCTCCACGGTCAACTCGCGTAGCGCGACGGCCTGCTGAGCCGCCTCGGGCAGCTTCTCCAACCAGTCGTCACCGTCAGGTGCCGTCTCACCGAGCGCCCTGACCAGACGCTGCGGCGGTGCGAAAGCCATACCCGAGTTCTTCCTTCCGTACGTGTTACGCCGTGGGAGTCGGCTTGGCCGTGGCCGCCGCCGCCCGCTCGGCGAGACCAGGGAAGGCTACGCTCTCCCCGCGCCAGCGCACCGCCCGCACCGCCGCCTCCCGCAGCGCCTCCGCGGCCATGGAGCGCCGCCCGTCCACGGTTGCCCGTACGAGGTCGGAGTACACCCCGGCGACCCGGTCCTCCAGCTCCGCGGCCAGCCGTACGGCCGCCTCCGAGTCCGGCACCGGGAACGGCAGCGCGTATCCGGCCGCCGCGGCGGCCGGCTTGCCGCCCAGGTCCCGCACCTCCCGGACCAGCAGGTCACGCCGGCGCGATGGGCGTCGTACGCGGACCGCGCCTCGGTGCGCCGGCCCTCGCGGATGCGGCCGCCGACGACGCCGTAGCCGTAGACGGCCGCGTGCTCGGCCGCCAGGGCCGCCTGGAGCGCGGTCAGGGTCCGCTTCTCGTCCTCGTCGCTCACTTGGCCCCCTCCTTCAGCAGATACGCGTGCGCCGCGCCGGCCGCGGCCACCGACGCCAGCAGCCGGGCCAGCTCGCCCGGCACGTCGAGCAACGCCTTCGCGCGCGCGTCGGCGAGCGCCCGCTCGGCGTCGGCCAGCTCGACCAGGGCGTCCTTCTCACTCACCGGCGCGGTGGCCGAGGGCGACGGCCGCGACACCGTGGGGGAGGCCGCGCTGACGGTTCCTCCGAACGCCTCCACATGCCGTACGGCCGCGTCCCGCAGCGGTGCCAGCCGCTCCGCCAGCGCCGGATACGCGGCGAGGACGACGTCGTACCGTTCGACGATCCCCCTGCTGTCCCGCGCCGCACGCGTGCGTGCCCGCTCGGTGACCGACGGGCTGCCCCCGGTGCTCTCCTCGGAGCCGGAGTCGTCGGACCCGGAGGAGCAGCCCGTCAGGAGGGCGGCTCCGGCGGCCGAGGCGAGGAGGGTTCTTCTGCGCGGCCCCGAGGGGGTGCGCGGCGGCGGGGGGTACGGCACGGCAGACGTCCTCGGGGGCTCGTACGAACATGCGGGCGGGAAGGGCGGCCCCGCCGGTGATCACGGTACCCGCGCACCGGTCCGCAGCCACTCATCGGCACCGTTGCCGGGCCCCCGGCGGCGCACGATGGACGGCAACAGTCCTTCGGACCGGATACCCTTTGACCAGACACGCGACCTTCCCACAACAGCACACGCGGCCGAGGAGTCACCCGGATGAGCACCACCCAGAGCGAGAGGCTGCGAGAGCTCCTGGAACCGCTCGTCACCTCCCAGGGACTGGATCTCGAAGAGATCGCCGTGGACTCCGTCGGACGCAAGCGCGTGCTGCGTGTCGTCGTCGACTCCGACCAGGGCGCCGATCTGGACGCCATCGCCGATGTGAGCCGCGCGCTCTCGGCGAAGCTCGACGAGACGGACGCGATGGGCGAGGGCGAGTACACCCTCGAGGTCGGCACCCCGGGCGCGGAGCGCCTCCTCACCGAGCACCGGCACTACGCCCGCGCCGTCGACCGGCTGGTGAAGTTCCAGCTGGCCGAGGGCGGGGAACTGGTCGCCCGGATCCTGACGGTCGACGACGACGGCCTGGACGTCGAGGTCCCCGGAGTGAAGGGCCGCAAGGCCACCAGCCGCAGACTCGGCTTCGCCGAGATCGACAAGGCGCGCGTCCAGGTCGAGTTCAACCGCAAGGACAAGAAGGAAGAGGAGGCGTAGCCGTGGACATCGACATGAGTGCCCTGCGGGGCTTGGTACGGGAGAAGGAGATCTCCTTCGACCTGTTGGTCGAGGCGATCGAGTCGGCCCTCCTCATCGCCTACCACCGCACCGAGGGAAGCCACCGCCACGCGCGCGTGCGCCTCGACCGGGAGACCGGCCATGTGGTCGTGTGGGCGAAGGAAGACCCCGAGGACCTCGAAGAGGGCCAGGAGCCCCGCGAGTTCGACGACACCCCGTCCGACTTCGGCCGTATCGCCGCCACCACCGCCAAGCAGGTCATCCTGCAGCGGCTGCGCGACGCCGAGGACGACGCGACGCTCGGCGAGTACGCCGGGCGTGAGGGCGACATCGTCACCGGTGTGGTCCAGCAGGGCCGCGACCCGAAGAACGTGCTCGTCGACATCGGCAAGCTGGAGGCCATCCTGCCGGTGCAGGAGCAGGTCCCGGGTGAGACGTACCCGCACGGCATGCGGCTGCGGTCGTACGTCGTACGAGTGGCGAAGGGCGTGCGCGGTCCGTCCGTCACCCTGTCGCGCACCCACCCCAATCTGGTGAAGAAGCTCTTCGCGCTGGAGGTGCCGGAGATCGCCGACGGGTCCGTCGAGATCGCCGCCATCGCGCGTGAGGCCGGTCACCGTACGAAGATCGCGGTGCGGTCCACCCGCAGCGGGCTCAACGCCAAGGGCGCCTGCATCGGCCCCATGGGCGGCCGGGTGCGCAATGTCATGGGTGAGCTGAACGGCGAGAAGATCGACATCGTCGACTGGTCGGACGACCCGGCCGAGATGGTGGCGAACGCGCTGTCCCCGGCCCGCGTCTCCAAGGTCGAGGTCGTGGACCTCGCGGCCCGCTCCGCGCGCGTGACCGTGCCGGACTACCAGCTGTCCCTGGCGATCGGCAAGGAAGGGCAGAATGCCCGGCTCGCGGCCCGCCTGACCGGCTGGCGGATCGACATCCGTCCGGACACCGAGCAGCCTGCCGAACAGGACTGAGGAATAGATCCAAGCCGCGGTTGGCTTAGATCACGACAACAACCGTTCGATTCCTGCCCCAAAGGGGTGAGGTCGGTACGGGGAGGTAGACTTAGCAGTGTCTGGCCGGACGCGCGCCCGCGCATGCCCTGAACGCACCTGTGTGGGGTGCAGGCAGCGAGCGGCCAAGACCGATCTGCTGCGCACCGTGGCGATCAAGGACGCATGCGTCCCCGATCCAAGCGGTACGCTGCCCGGCCGGGGCGCCTATGTGCACCCCGCCCTGGTCTGTCTCGACCAGGCGGTACGCCGCCGGGCGTTCACGCGGGCGCTTCGCGCCCCGGGAGCGCTCGACGTAAAGGCGTTGCGCCAGTACGTCGAGCAGACAGACAGTTGCTGAGCAGGCAACACCGCAAGGAGTGTCGTACGGAACCCCCGTGCGGCCCTGGTACCCCGCGAGTTGGAAGTAGGTCGAGATTGCGATGAGCACTCGATGAGCACGCGATGAGTACGCCCATGAAGTAGCGACGGTCCGGACGCAACCCGGACCTAAAAGGAGCGAAGTGGCTAAGGTCCGGGTATACGAACTCGCCAAGGAGTTCGGGGTTGAGAGCAAGGTCGTCATGGCCAAGCTCCAGGAACTCGGTGAATTCGTCCGTTCGGCGTCTTCGACCATCGAAGCGCCCGTCGTCCGTAAGCTGACGGACGCCCTCCAGCAGGGCAACGGAGGCGGCAAGCCCGCCCCGCGCAAGGCTGCCCCGGCGAAGCCGGCAGCCCCCTCTCCGGCGCAGGCTGCCCGTCCGGCCGCCCCGCGCCCGCCGGCCCCCGGCCCG
>MWJO01000178.1 GCA_002027195.1 Streptomyces sp. GKU 895
GGCGGTGGCGGCGGCTTCGCCGGCCGTCCCGGTGGTCCGGGTGCCGGTGCGGGCGGCGGCGGTCGTCCCGGCTTCGGCGGTCGTCCCGGTGGTCCGGGTGGCCGTGGTGGCACGCAGGGCGCCTTCGGTCGTCCCGGCGGTCCCGCGCGTCGCGGTCGCAAGTCGAAGCGGCAGAGGCGCCAGGAGTACGAGGCCATGCAGGCCCCGTCGGTCGGCGGCGTGATGCTGCCTCGCGGCAACGGCGAGACCGTTCGCCTGTCGCGCGGTGCCTCGCTCACCGACTTCGCCGAGAAGATCAACGCCAACCCGGCGTCGCTCGTCGCGGTCATGATGAACCTCGGCGAGATGGTCACGGCCACGCAGTCCGTCTCCGACGAGACGCTCCAGCTCCTCGCCGACGAGATGAACTACACGGTTCAGATCGTCAGCCCGGAGGAGGAGGACCGCGAGCTGCTCGAGTCCTTCGACATCGAGTTCGGCGAGGACGAGGGCGACGAGGAGACCTGGTGGTCCGCCCGCCGGTCGTCACCGTCATGGGTCACGTCGACCACGGTAAGACCCGACTCCTCGACGCCATCCGCAAGACGAACGTCATCGCGGGCGAGGCCGGCGGCATCACCCAGCACATCGGTGCCTACCAGGTCTCGACCGAGGTCAACGACGAAGAGCGCAAGATCACCTTCATCGACACCCCGGGTCACGAGGCGTTCACCGCCATGCGTGCCCGTGGTGCGCGGTCGACGGACATCGCGATCCTCGTCGTCGCGGCCAACGACGGCGTCATGCCGCAGACGGTCGAGGCGCTGAACCACGCCAAGGCGGCCGACGTGCCGATCGTCGTCGCGGTCAACAAGATCGACGTCGAGGGCGCCGACCCGACGAAGGTGCGCGGCCAGCTCACCGAGTACGGCCTGGTGGCCGAGGAGTACGGCGGCGACACCATGTTCGTCGACATCTCCGCCAAGCAGGGTCTGCACATCGACTCCCTGCTGGAGGCCGTGGTCCTCACCGCGGACGCCTCGCTCGACCTGCGGGCCAACCCGCACCAGGACGCGCAGGGCATCGCGATCGAGTCCCGTCTCGACCGCGGCCGTGGTGCCGTGTCGACGGTCCTCGTCCAGCGCGGCACCCTGCGGGTCGGCGACACCATGGTGGTCGGCGACGCGTACGGCCGAGTCCGGGCGATGCACGACGACAACGGCAACAACGTGGCCGAGGCCGGCCCGTCGACGCCGGTCCAGGTCCTGGGCCTGACCAACGTCCCGGGCGCGGGCGACAACTTCCTGGTGGTCGACGAGGACCGTACGGCCCGTCAGATCGCCGAGAAGCGCGCCGCCCGTGAGCGCAACGCCGCGTTCGCCAAGCGCACCCGCCGCGTCTCCCTCGAGGACCTGGACAAGGTGCTCAAGGCCGGCGAGGTCCAGCAGCTCAACCTCATCATCAAGGGTGACGCTTCTGGTTCCGTCGAGGCGCTCGAGTCCTCCCTGCTCCAGCTGGACGTCGGCGAAGAGGTCGACATCCGCGTCCTGCACCGCGGCGTCGGTGCGGTCACGGAGTCGGACATCGACCTGGCGATGGGCTCCGACGCCATCGTGATCGGCTTCAACGTCCGCGCGGCCGGCGCGCGGCGCAGATGGCCGAGCGCGAGGGCGTGGACGTCCGGTACTACTCGGTCATCTACCAGGCGATCGAGGAGATCGAGGCGGCCCTCAAGGGCATGCTCAAGCCGGAGTACGAAGAGGTCGAGCTCGGTACGGCGGAGATCCGCGAGGTCTTCAAGTCGTCCAAGCTGGGCAACATCGCCGGTGTCCTCATCCGCTCGGGCGAGGTCAAGCGCAACACCAAGGCGCGCCTCATCCGCGACGGCAAGGTGGTCGCGGAGAACCTCAACATCGAGGGTCTGCGTCGCTTCAAGGACGACGTCACCGAGATCCGCGAAGGCTACGAGGGTGGTATCAACCTCGGAAACTTCAACGACATCAAGGTCGACGACGTCATCGCGACGTACGAGATGCGCGAGAAGCCGCGCGTCTGACCGTCACAGCACGCGATCGGGGCCGATCGGCGGGGAAGTTCCTCCACGGAATTTCCGTCGATCGGCCCCGGCCGTTGCGTGTACGGTTCCCGTATCGGCGTCCAAGCGCGGCGCCCGTACCCCGAACCGGCGGGACATCCGGACACACACATGTATGTGGGGACTCTGTCCTTCGACCTGCTCCTCGGCGACGTCCACTCGCTGAAGGAGAAACGCTCACTCGTCCGTCCGATCGTGGCCGAGCTCCAGCGCAAGTACGCGGTGAGTGCGGCGGAGACGGGCAATCAGGACCTCCATCGGCGGGCCGAGATCGGGCTGGCGATGGTCTCCGGGGACACAGGCCACCTCACCGACGTACTGGACCGCTGTGAGCGGCTGGTGGCCGGGCGGCCCGAGGTGGAACTGCTGTCGGTTCGACGCAGGCTCCACAGCGACGAAGACTGAAGCAAGCGGCAAGAAGAAGTAACTAAGGAGACGGACCAGTGGCCGACAACGCGCGGGCGAAGAGGCTGGCGGACCTCATCCGGGAGGTGGTGGCCCAGAAGCTGCAGCGGGGGATCAAGGACCCGCGGCTCGGCAGCCACGTCACCATCACGGACACCAGGGTCACCGGTGACCTCCGGGAGGCGACCGTCTTCTACACGGTGTACGGGGACGACGAGGAGCGAGCGGCGGCGGCGGCCGGACTGGAGAGCGCCAAGGGCGTGCTCCGTTCCGCGGTCGGCGCGGCGGCGGGCGTGAAGTTCACCCCGACGCTGACGTTCGTGGCCGACGCCCTCCCGGACACCGCCCGGACCATCGAGGACCTCCTCGACAAGGCCCGCCAGTCCGACGAGAAGGTGCGCGAGGTCTCGGCCGGCGCCACCTACGCCGGCGAGGCGGACCCGTACCGCAAGCCGGGCGAGGACGAGGACGACACCTCCGAATGAACCGGAAGAGCACCACGCCCGACGGACTTGTCATCGTCGACAAGCCGTCGGGCTTCACTTCGCACGACGTGGTCGCCAAGATGCGCGGGATCGCCAGGACCCGCCGCGTCGGCCACGCTGGCACCCTCGACCCCATGGCGACGGGCGTGCTCGTCCTCGGCGTCGAGAAGGCGACCAAGCTCCTGGGGCATCTCGCCCTCACCGAGAAGGAGTACCTGGGCACGATCCGGCTCGGCCAGACGACCCTGACCGACGACGCAGAGGGCGAGATCACGGGGTCGACAGACGCCTCGAAGGTCACCCGCGAGGCCGTCGACGCCGGGATCGCCAAGCTGACCGGCGACATCATGCAGGTGCCGTCCAAGGTCAGCGCCATCAAGATCGACGGCGTGCGCTCCTACAAGCGGGCGCGCGAGGGCGAGGAGTTCGAGATCCCCGCCCGCCCGGTGCGGATCTCGTCCTTCGCGGTGTACGACGTCCGGGACGCGGTCGCGGCCGACGGCACGCCGGTGATGGACCTGGTGGTGTCCGTGGTCTGCTCCTCGGGCACCTACATCCGGGCGCTCGCCCGTGACCTGGGCGCGGACCTGGGCGTGGGCGGCCACCTCACCGCGCTGCGCCGCACCCGCGTCGGCCCGTACAAGCTGGACTCTGCCAAGACCCTGGACCAGCTCCAGCAGGAGCTGACGGTCATGCCGATCGCCGAGGCCGCCGCGGCCGCGTTCCCGCGCTGGGACGTGGACGCCAAGCGGGCGAGGCTGCTCCTGAACGGCGTACGCCTGGAGATGCCCGACGCGTACGCGGGCCGCGGCGCGGTCGCCGTCTTCGACCCCGAGGGCCGGTTCCTCGCCCTGGTCGAGGAACAGAAGGGCAAGGCCAAGAGCCTGGCCGTCTTCGGCTGAGCCGCTCGATGACGCTCCGTCCGTGGAGCGGCGGTCACGGAGTACTCCGCCGCTCCACGGTCCCCCCTCGGTTCCCCCACCCCTAGGGTGTATCCACCCGTCCCCGCCCATTCACCCGTCCGGGCAGGCGCTCGGAGTGAACCGGGGGAGCGGAAGGGGGCGCGTTCACCACGCGATCTGTCCCGCCGATCAGCCGGTGCCTACCGTCGAAGACGGGCCTGTCCCACGGACCACCCGACCGAGAGACGGCCCCGCGAGCACGGCAGCGCCACGGCGGGGAGGTTCGACCATGACGGGACGGGGCTCACGGACGGCGGGGGGCCGTGGGCGGGAGTCTGAACGGCGGGACGGGGCAGTCCCGGGGTCGACGGGCCGCGCGGGAGGACCGGGAGGACTCCCGCAGCCGGGGCACGAGGCGGGAGCCCCGGGCGCGGATCGCGAGGCAGGGGCCTCGGGGTCGGATCGCGGGGTGGGTCGTCGGGGTCGGATCTCGGGGCGGAGTCCTGGAGGCCGGATCTCAGGGCGGGGCTTTCGGAGGCGGGGAGCGAAGCAGGGGGCTCGGGGGCGGCTCACGGCTCCCTTTCGGGGTGGACGGCCGATCATGTGCTCGTCCGGGTGCGTGATCTGGCCGGGCGGCCCCGGGGCGTCGGGTTCGTCGCCGATCACCGGGGCACCGTGATCACCAGTCATGAGGTCGTCGACGGACTGCCCCGGCTGCTGCTGCACGCCGCCGAGGACCGGCACTGCGTGGTGACCGCCGACGCGGTGACCGCCCTGCCCGAGCTGAACCTGGCGCTCGTACGGACCGAGGGCCTGGGTGTCGACCCGTTGCCCGTCGGAGGGCGGGACGGCGTCGAGACCGGTGCCTATGTGCGCATCGCCGCCGGGTGCTGGCGCGAGGCGCGGGTGCTCGGGACCGGCTCCGTGACGTACACGGCCACGGATCGCTTCCATCTCCTCGACGGCGTACTGGAGTTGGCGATCGGCACGGCGGGGCAGGACGCGCTGCGGCTCGGCGGCGGCGCGGCCGGGGGACCGGTCGTCGACGCCGCGACCGGCGCGGTGGTCGCCGTACTGGGGACCGCACTGCAGAGCGGCCGGCGCGAGACCGGGTTCGCGGTGCCCCTCTTCCCGCCCCCGGATGGTCCCCTCGCCGACCTGCTCGCCGAGAACGCGGCGACCGTCCCGGCGTACGGCACCGACCTCAACCTGGCGGGCGTCCTGGAACTGACGGCCACCTCGGTGGGGCCAGGACGGGCCGCCGGGGCGCCCTGGCGGGATACGTGGGCCGGGCCGCCGACACCCTCCGTCCCCGGCGCGGTGGAACCGGTCCAACGTGCGGCCACGGCAGCGGAGTTCGAGGCGTTCGTCGAGGGCGACGCGGCCGTCCTCGCGCTCGTCGGACCGCCCGGCAGCGGTCGTACGACAGAACTCGCGTCCCTCGCCGCCCCGCGC
>MWJO01000179.1 GCA_002027195.1 Streptomyces sp. GKU 895
ACCTCTACGACGGGACGGTTCCGGCCGTGCCCGGGATCATCGACGCGCTGAAGGCACGGGGGTATGTGTTCGTGACGTGCTGGTCCCTCGCCCAGAACGCCCTGTGGGGCGTCAGCGGCCGCATCGGCCTCGACCAGGCCCACCTCACCGAGGCGACCGTCGGCGCGGTCTTCGCGATCGCCCTCGGCGCCGGCCTGCTCGGCGTCATGGGCGCGAGCGCGCTCGGCCCCCGCCTCGGCAGGGCCCTCCCCATCGGCGCGGGCACGGCCCTGATCGCCGCCTGCATCGCTCTGAGCGCCTCCGCGACCGACCTCCCGACGTTCGCGACCGGCGAGATCGCATGGAACACGCTCTACCCGATCGTCCTGTCGTACGTCATCGGCCTGTCCGCCTCCCTGGACCCCAGGGGCCGCTGGGCGGTCCTGGTCGGCTCGGCGTCGTCCCTGGGCACGGCAGCGGGCCCGCTGGCGGGAAGCCTGCTGTCAGCGCAGGCGGGGTTCGGGACGATGGGCCTGGTACTGGCGGCGGGCCTGCTTCTGATCGCCGCCCCGATGACGGCGGTGGCCATGGGCAAGGGAAGGCGCCCCCTGCCGGTGGTGGAGATCCCGGTGGAGGCGCCGTCCTACGACAAGGCAACGGCTGCGTAGAGGCTTTTGCTTTCAGGGGCGCGGGGCTGTATCGATTTGCGGCTCCGCCGCGTGGGCGCGACAAGCCCCCACCGGCCCGCAGCCGAAACTCAGAACCGATACGCCTCCACCTCAGCGAGATACCGAGCCCGCCGCTCCTCATCATGCTCAAGGAAACTCGCCGTGAACGAGTTCCGGGCAAGCTCCCGCAACCGCTCCTCCCCCAGCCCCAGCGCGGAGCGCACCGCATCGAAGTTGTCCCCGGCGTACCCCCCGAAATAGGCGGGGTCGTCGGAGTTCACGGTGCACAGCAACCCCGCGTCCAACATCGCCGGAAGTGGGTGATCCGCAAGCACGTCAACGGTCCGCAACCGCACATTGGACAACGGGCACAAGGTCAGCGGAACCCTGTCCCGCACGAGCCGCTCCACCAGCGCCGGATCCTCCATGCACCGCAGCCCGTGGTCGATCCGCTCCACCCCGAGCACGTCCAGTGCCTCGGTGATGTACTCCGGCGGCCCCTCCTCGCCCGCATGGGCGACCCGTCGCAGCCCGAGCGCGGCGGCCGCCTCGTACACCTCGCGGAACTTCGCCGGCGGATGCCCGACCTCGGCGGAGTCGAGCCCGACGCCGACGATCCGGTCGAGGTACGGCTTCGCGGCCTCCAGGGTCTCCAGGGCGCTCTCCGCGGACTCGTCCCGCAGGAAGCACATGATCAGCTGCGTGGAGACGCCGTGCCGGGCCTCGCTCTCGCCGAGCACCCGCCACAGCCCCTCCACCACCGTGCCCATGCCCACACCGCGCGCGATGTGCGCCTGCGGGTCGAAGAAGATCTCCGCGTGCCGCACGCCCTGCGCGGCGGCGCGCGCGAGGTAGGCGTTCGCCAGGTCCTCGAAGTCCCGCTCGGTGCGGAGCACGGCCATGAGCTCGTAGTACAGGTTCAGGAAGGACTGCAGGTCCTCGAAGTCGTACGCCTTGCGCAGTTCCTCGGTGTCCGCGTACGGCAGCGGGACGCCGTTGCGCGCGGCCAGCTCAAACGCCAGCTCGGGCTCCAGCGTGCCTTCGATGTGCAGGTGCAGTTCAGCTTTGGGGAGGGGCATCAAAGCATCGTACGGCCGCTTTACCGCCGTTTCGGAACCGGCACCCGCAGCAGGTCGTGCGCCACCGTCAGCTCGCCCTCGAACCCGGCCGCCCGCGCCTGCCGTTCGAACTCGTCGGGCTCGGTGTAGCGCTGGCTGAAGTGGGTGAGGACGAGATGCCGTACGCCGGCGTCCCGGGCGACGGTCGCGGCCTGCCCGGCGGTGAGGTGGCCGTGTTCGACCGCGAGGTGCGTGTCCTCGTCGAGGAACGTGGACTCGATGACGAGCATGTCGCAGCCGTCGGCGAGCGCGTACACGCCGTCGCACAGGCGGGTGTCCATGACGAACGCGAACCGCTGCCCGCGGCGGACCTCGCTCACGTCCGCCAACGAAACACCGCCCACCGAGCCTTCCCGCTGGATGCGGCCCACGTCCGGCCCCTTGATGCCGTGCGCGGCGAGGCGGTCGGGCAGCATGCGGCGGCCGTCGGGTTCGACGAGGCGGTAGCCGTACGACTCGACGGGGTGGGAGAGCTTGCGGGCCTCCAGCGTGTAGGAGGCGGACCCGCCCAGCGCCCCGTCCTCGCTCACCGGCGCCTGGGTGAGCGCGACCGTCTCCCGGTACGCCGTCGCGTACCGCAGCCGGTCGAAGAAGCGCTGGCCGGACTTCGGGTAGTGGGCGGTGATCTCGTGCGGGACGCGGTCGAGGTTGATGCGCTGGATGACGCCCGCGAGACCGAGGGAGTGGTCACCGTGGAAGTGCGTGACGCAGATCCGGTTGAGGTCGTGCGCGGCGACCCCGGCGCGCAGCATCTGGCGCTGGGTGCCCTCGCCCGGGTCGAAGAGGAGACCCTCGCCGTCCCAGCGCAGGAGGTAGCCGTTGTGGTTGCGGTGCCGGGTGGGGACCTGGCTGGCGGTGCCGAGGACCACCAATTCACGTACGGACACGGTGACTTACCCGGGGGGCCATTCGAGGCCGCGGCCGCCGAGGACGTGCGCGTGCGCGTGCCAGACGGTCTGTCCCGCGCCGGCGCCCGTGTTGAAGACGATGCGGTAGCTCTCCAGCTTCTCCTCGTCGGCGACGGTCTGCGCCTCGCGCAGCACGTCGGCGGCGATGGCCGGCTCCGCGACGGCGAGGGCGGCGGCGTTCTCGTAGTGCGCCTTGGGGATGACCAGGACATGCGTCGGCGCCTGGGGGTTGATGTCCCGGAAGGCGACGGTGGTGTCCGACTCGCGGACGATCGTGGCCGGGATCTGGCCCTCGACGATCTTGCAGAACAGGCAGTCGGCCTGCGGCTCCCCTGGCATGGTCTCCCTTTCCGCCTACGGTCTCGGGGGCATCGTATCGAGCAGGTCAGGGAAGCGACGGAGGCTCCTTCGCCGGATTCGTCTCCAGCGCCTCCAGCGCGATCCTTATGGCCTCGTCCAGTTGGACGTCCCTGCCCGCCCCGTGGTCCTGCGGGCGCTGGACGACCTCGACGTCCGGGTCCACGCCGTGGTTCTCCACGCCCCACCCGTAACCCTCCAGCCAGAAGGCGTACTTGGGCTGGGTGACGAGCGTGTCGTCGACGAGGTGGTACCGGCTGTCGATGCCGACGACACCGCCCCAGGTGCGGGTGCCGACGACGGGGCCGATGCCGAGGGCCTTGACGGCCGCGTTGACGATGTCGCCGTCCGAGCCGGAGAACTCGTTGGCGACGGCGACGACCGGGCCGCGCGGGGCGTCCTGCGGGTAGCTGTAGGGGCGCATGCCGCGCGGGCTGGCCCAGCCGACGATCCTGCGGGCCAGCTTCTCCACCACCAGCTGGGAGGTGTGGCCGCCGCGGTTCTCGCGGACGTCGACGACGAGCCCCTCGCGGGCCACCTCGACGCGCAGGTCGCGGTGGATCTGGGCCCAGCCGGGGGCCTGCATGTCGGGGACGTGGAGGTAGCCGAGACGGCCGCCGGAGCGTTCGTGGACGTAGGCGCGGCGGTCGGTGACCCAGGCGTGATAGCGCAGCGGCTCCTCGTTGGCGACCGGGACGACGACCGCGTGCCGTGCCTCGCCGCCGCCGGACGGGGAGATGGTCAGTTCGATCGCCTTGCCCGCCGTACCGACGAGCAGCGGTGCCGGGCCCGTCACCGGGTCGACCGGCCGGCCCGCGACCGCGACGATCGCGTCCCCGGCGCGGACCGCGACGCCGGGCGCGGCGAGCGGGGAACGGGCGTCGGGGTCGGAGGTCTCCGAGGGCAGGATACGGTCGATGCGCCAACTGCCGTCCGGGTGGCGGGAGATGTCGGCGCCGAGGAGGCCCTGCCGGGCGCCGCTGCCGTAGCCGCCGCGCGGGACGACGTAGGCGTGCGAGGTGCCCAGCTCGCCCTGGACCTCCCAGAGGAGGTCGACGAGGTCGTCGTGGGTGGCGACGCGGTCGAGGACGGGACGGTAGCGGTCGAGGACACCGTCCCAGTCGGTGCCGCCGAGGTCGGGGCGCCAGAAGTGGTCGCGCATGATGCGGCCGGTCTCGTCGTACATCTGCCGCCACTCGGCCGCCGGGTCGATGGTCTGCCGGATCCGGGTGAGGTCGACGGTGATGTTGGTGTCGCTGTCGTCGTCGTTCGCGGCGCGGCGGTCGCTCGGTACGACCTTCAGCCGGCCGTCGGTCCTCAGCAGGACCCGCTTGCCGTCGCCGCTGACGGTGAAGTCCTCGGCGTCGGCGGCCAGATGCTCGACGCGCTGCTGGACGAGGTCGAAGCGCTCCAGTTCGGTCTTGGGGTCGGGCGCGTCGGGCGTGGCCCGGGAGGCGCCCAGCACTCCGCGCACCGGGTGCCGGAGCCACAGCACGCCGTCCTTCGCGGCCCGCAGGTCGGAGTAGCGGGCGGCCTCCACCGGGAACGGCACGATCCGGTCGGCGAGGCCTTCGAGGTCGATCCGGGTGGCCGGGGCGCCCTCGCTGTCCGGCGTCTCGTCCTTGTCGGGCGCGTCGAAGGGGCGGCCGTGCCGCTGCGGTCCGAAGGGGGACGGGGTGGTGGCGGCGAGGGTGATGAGGTGCGGGCGGGCGCCCTCTACGAAGGCCAGGTCGAAGACGTACTCGTCGTAGACCGGGTCGAAGGAGCGGGTGGAGAGGAACGCCAGGTGCTTGCCGTCGAGGGTGAAGGCCGGGGCGTAGTCCTGGAAGCGCAGCGGGGTCGCCTCGGTGACCGACAGGTCGGTGGTGTTGGCGAGACGGAGCTGGCTGAGCGGGCGCGGGCCGGGGTGGGACCAGGCGAGCCAGGCCGAGTCGGGGGAGAAGACCAGCCCGGAGGCGTCGCCGTCCTCGCTGCGGTCGAGCTCGCGGACCTCGCCCGTCTCGCGTTCGACGAGGAGGACGCGTCCGTCGTGCGCGGCGACGGCGGCCCGGCTGCCATCCGGGGCCATGGCCAGGTCGAGGACCCGGCCGAGCTGCCCCGCCGCGAGCCGGCGCGGGGTGGCGCCGGCGGATGCCCAGGTTCACACTAGTGCTTGTAGCACGAGTCTCCTGGTTGGCCTCGTCCCAGGACGCGTTGACCTCGGGGTTGCGCTTGATCGCGACCAGCAGGGCCTTGGCGATC
>MWJO01000018.1 GCA_002027195.1 Streptomyces sp. GKU 895
TGTGGGGTGGGGGTTTCTCGACGGCCGCGAGGTGTGATCGAGGGGTGTTCGAGGGTTACTCCACGGCGCGCGATGAGGTGGGCGGGGTCCGGCGGGCTGGTCGGCGGCCGGGGGTTCGTAGGGTGGCGGGGGTAGGGTCGGGGGTGTTGAGCAGCGGAGGTGGCAGGAGACGTGAGCGTGCAGCAGGAGGCCGGGGTCGGCGGTGAGGCTCTGGAGGTCTGGATCGATCAGGATCTCTGTACCGGCGACGGCATCTGTGTCCAGTACGCGCCTGAGGTGTTCGAGCTGGACATCGACGGTCTGGCGTATGTGAAGGGCGCGGACGACGAGCTGCTGCAGTCCGCAGGTGCGTCGACGCCGGTGCCGCTGCCGTTGCTGACGGACGTGGTGGACTCGGCCAGGGAGTGCCCGGGCGAGTGCATTCATGTGCGCCGGGTGTCGGACGGGGTCGAGGTGTACGGGCCTGACGTGGCGTGACCGCGCGGGGCTGCCGGTCGGCGGTGTCTCTCCGGCCGGAACGCTTGGTGTCGCTCTGTCAGTTGTCCGCCGTCGTGGTGGCGTGCTGAGCGGGGCTCAGACGCTCTGTGCGCCGGCCGGGGTGGAGCGCAGGAAGGTGCCGTTCTTCCACTGCCATTTCGCGCTGGTCCGCACGTCCGGGCAGCAACTGGGTACGGAGGCCGAGGAGTAGCCGAGTGTGTCGGCGAGGACGCCGGCGTCGGAGACGGCGAGGGTCTTGACGGTGGTGCGGTCCTTGGGGTCGATCAGGGTGGCCACGACGCGGGGTTTCTTGGCGTCGGCGGACTGGGTGAGGACGTAGACGCCGTCGGGCGGGGTGCCCATGGGGGCGTCGCAGTGGACGACCGCGACGGTCTCGGGGCGGCCGTCGCCGTCGAGGTCGCCGGTGGCCTTCTTCACCACCAGGGCTTTGACGGGGCCGCAGTCGATCGGGAAGTCGACGTGGGCCGGGTTCGGGGCGGTGACGGTCGGGGGGGGCCTGCTGCGACTGCGGGCCGGCGGCCTGGGCGGCGGTGGCCGGATTCGGCTGGAGGACCGAGGAGAGGGCCACGACGCCTGCCACGGCGGTGGCGGTGGCCACCCAGTGGATCGGGCGGGTGTGCGTGTGAGCGAGTTCCGGAACCGCGGAGTGCTGCACTAGGGGTGACTCCCGAGAGGGCTGTGGCGGTGGGGGTGTCCCGCATGGTGCCACACGTCACAGGGGAGCGGAACGGCGGGGTCGGTGGTTGTCGCCCGGGCCTCGGGGCCGGGGGCGTCGGCAACGAAAAGGCGCCGGGGCCGAGTTCCTGAGCTGGTGTCGGGAACTCGGCCGCGGCGCGGTTGCGTTGTACGCGGCACGGGCCGCGTCAGCGGCCGGAGCCGCCGTCGGCGTTGGGGCCGGCGTAGTCCTCACCGTAGGCGCCTTGGCGGGGCGGCGGCGGCGCATGGGCGGCTCGACGCCGTCGGCGAGGCGACGGGCGGTGAGCAGGAAGCCGGTGTGGCCGATCATCCGGTGGTCCGGGCGGACGGCGAGGCCCTCGATGTGCCAGTTGCGGATCATCGACTCCCAGGCGGTCGGCTCGTTGAAGGAGCCGATCTCGCGGATGGACTCGACGGTCCGGGCGAGCTGGGTGGTGGTGGCGACGTAGCAGCAGAGGATGCCGCCGGGGACGAGCGCCTTGGAGACGGCCTCGAGGCATTCCCAGGGGGCGAGCATGTCGAGGATGACGCGGTCGACGTCGGTGTCGGACAGGTTGTCCTGGAGGTCGCCGACGGTGAGCTGCCAGGCGGGGTGGGGGCCGCCGAAGTAGCGCTCGACGTTCTGCTGGGCGATCTCCGCGAAGTCCTCGCGGCGCTCGTAGCTGTGCAGCATGCCCTGGTCGCCGATGGCGCGCAGCAGGAAGCTGCTGAGCGAGCCGGAGCCGACACCGGCTTCGACGACGCGTGCGCCGGGGAAGATGTCGGCGAAGGCGAGGATCTGTCCCGCGTCCTTCGGGTAGACGACGGCTGCCCGCGGGGCATGGACAGGACGTAGTCGGGGAGCAGGGGGCGCAGCGCGAGGTAGGCGACGTTACCAGTGGTGCGGACAACGCTGCCCTCGGGAGCGCCGATCAGCTCGTCGTGGGGGAAGGAACCCTTGTGGGTGTGGAAGTTCTTTCCCTCTTCGAGCGTGAACGTGTAGTGGCGGCCCTTGGGGTCGGTCAGCTGAACCTGGTCCCCGACCTTGAAGGGCCCGCGCCTGCGGGCGGCACCGGTCGGTTCGGACATGTGAACAGACTACCGGCGTTTCGGAGGGCCGCCGACCACGAGGAAGCCCCGGGCACCGCTTGAGGAGAGCGGTGCTCTCAGCTCGGGCGGGCCATGGCCTTGACGAAGGCGCGCTCGACGTCGGCGGCGGACAGGACGCCGTAGATCTCGCCGGTGTCCTCGACCACGAGGTATTCGGTGGCAGGGGTGGCGCGCAGGGCGTCGAGGAGGTCCTCCCCGGCCAGTTCCGCGGAGACGCGCATGCCGTCGGTGAGGTCCTGGGCGAGGCCGCTGACGGCGACCCAGGGGCGGCGGTGTTCGGGGACGCCGACGATGGCGGCCTCGCGGACGAGGGAGAGGGGTTCGCCGTCGGTGTCGACGACGACGAGGGCGCGGGCGCGGCTTCGTTGGGCGCGGCGCGAGGGCCTCGGAGAGGGGGGTGTCGGTCTCGACGGGGACGGCGCGGCGGGTGAGGTTGCGGGCGCGGAGTTCCGGGAGGTGTTCGCGCAGGCGGGCCATGCGGAGGCTGTTGCCGGCGCCGGTCCAGATGATGGCGGCGAGGATCGCGGCGAGCAGGGCGTCCAGGACGGTGTCCATGCCGACGTTGTCCTCGGCGTTGGAGCCGAGGGCTCCGGACTGGGTGAGCAGCGGGAGGCCGATGAGGACGGAGACGGCGAGGGCGCGGCCGACCCAGGCGGCGGCGATGGTGCCGCTCATGGGCTTGCCGGTGATCTTCCAGACGACGGCGCGGAGCATGCGGCCGCCGTCGAGGGGCAGGCCCGGCAGGAGGTTGAAGGCGGCCACGATGAGGTTGGAGATCATCAGGCCGGCGAGGAGGACGCCGGGGACGGTGCCGGGTTCGACGGGCTGGAGGGCGACGTAGAAGAGGCCGGCGAGGACGAGGGAGAGCAGGGGGCCGACGAAGGCCAGCACGAACTCGCGGCCGGGGGTCTCGGCTTCCTTCTCGATCTCGGAGACGCCGCCGAAGAACTGGAGCTGGATGCGGCGTACGGGGAGCTTGAAGCGGAGGGCGGCGACCGTGTGGGCGAGTTCGTGGACGAGGACGGAGGCGTAGAAGGCGACGGCGAAGAAGAGGGAGACGAGGTAGCGGGCGGCGCCGAGTTCGGGCAGGACGCGGTCGAGCTGTCCGCCGAAGACCCAGGTGATGAGGGCGGCCACGAGGAACCAGCTGGGCGCGACGTACACGGGCACGCCGAAGGGGCGTCCCATGAGCAGTCCGCCACCGGGTTCGCGCTGCCGCTGGGGCGGGCGGGTCTTGGTGGTGCCGGTGTGGGCGAGGGTGCGGTGGTCGTGGGCCGGGTCCTGGCGCTCGTTGTGAGGCCTGTCCTCGTCGTGGGGGGTGGGGGTGTCCGGCGTCGGGTGGTTCTCGGCACCGTCGGCGGTTCCGCCGGTCTCGGTGGCGTCGCCGGTGGTGTGGTCGTCCGTCGCCGTGTCCTGGCCCTGCGCCTCGGCGTCCGTGGTGCCCGTGCCTGGGTCGCTCGCCGGGCGGGGAGTGCTTGAGCTGCTCGGCGTGCTTGAGCCATGCGGCTTGTCCCGCTGCCCCTCCCCCGTGGTGGGGTCGGCGGCCGGGGTCGTAGGGCCTGCGTGCTGGGTCGGCTCGTCGTTGCCGGACCGCGGCTGCCCGCTCCCGCCGCTCTCGTCCACGGTGTCCCCTCGTTCGAAGCGTCTTCCGCGCCTGCCGGCGGAAGGGTCTCGGGGTCGATGGTATGCGGCGGTCGTGACGCGTTCCGCCCCGGCACCCCTGTGTTTCCCGGGCTGTCGTGCGGGTCCGGGCGGCGGGTGGGTCACTGTCAGTGGTGGGCCGTAAGGTCTGTGGGCATGGAGACGAGCACCGAGGGCGCGGCGGAGGCCGCCGGCGGCGGGGTCGCGGACGTGGATCCGCCGGTCGTGGGCGAGCAGGCGGCGACGGCACAGGACGTGACGGTCATGGCCGAGGCGCGTGTCGCCATAGCGCCCGCGTCGCTGTCGCCGTCGCGGGCGAGCGACTTCATGCAGTGCCCGTTGCTGTACCGGTTCCGGGTGATCGACCGGTTGCCGGAGAAGCCGAGCGAGGCGGCGACGCGGGGGACTTTGGTGCATGCGGTGTTGGAGCGGTTGTTCGACGCTCCGGCCGGTGAGCGGACGGCGCCGCGGGCCAGGTCGCTGGTTCCGGGGCAGTGGGACCGGTTGCGGGAGTCGCGGCCCGAGGTCGTGGAGCTGTTCGCCGACGATCCGGAGGGTGAGCGGCTGGCGCGGTGGCTCGGGGAGGCCGAGCAGTTGGTGGAGCGGTGGTTCAGTCTGGAGGATCCGACGCGGCTGGAGCCTGCCGAGCGGGAGTTGTTCGTCGAGGCGGAGCTGGAGTCGGGGCTGCGGCTGCGCGGGATCATCGACCGGGTGGATGTGGCGCCCACGGGTGAGGTGCGGATCGTCGACTACAAGACGGGCAAGGCGCCGCGGCCGGAGTACGCCGAGGGTGCGCTGTTCCAGATGAAGTTCTACGCGCTGGTGGTGTGGCGGCTGAAGCAGGTCGTGCCGCGGCGGTTGCAGCTGGTGTATCTCGGCAGTGGTGACGTGCTGACGTACGACCCGGTGCCGGCGGATCTGGAGCGGGTGGAGCGGAAGTTGCTGGCGCTGTGGGAGGCGATCCGGCTGGCGACGGAGACGGGTGACTGGCGTCCTCGGCCGACGAAGCTGTGCGGCTGGTGTGACCACCAGGCGCACTGCCCGGAGTTCGGCGGTACTCCCCCGCCGTATCCGCTGCCGGTGAGGGCGGCCGAGTCGGGCGGGGCGTCGCAGGGCAGAATGGGGCCGGACTAGCGAAGGAGTGTCACGTGGCCATCCGCGTCCTACTGGTCGACGACCAGCCGCTGCTGCGTACCGGCTTCCGGATGATTCTGGAGGCGGAGCAGGACATCGCTGTGGTCGGTGAGGCCGGAGACGGCCTTCAGGCGCTCGACCAGGTGCGGGCGTTGCAGCCCGACGTGGTTCTCATGGACATCCGTATGCCCCGGATGGACGGCGTCGAGGCGACCCGGCAGATCACCGGGCCGGGGCGGGACGGTCCGGCGAAGGTGCTGGTGCTGACCACGTTCGATCTCGACGAGTACGTGGTGGAGGCGCTGCGTGCGGGGGCCAGCGGTTTCCTGTTGAAGGACGCGCCGGCCAACGAGCTGGTGCAGGCGATCCGGGTGGTGGCGGCGGGTGAGGCGATGCTCGCGCCGAGCATCACGCGGCGGCTGCTCGACAAGTACGCCACGCATCTGCCGTCGGGTGACGAGCCGGTGCCGGACACGCTGCACACGCTCACCGACCGTGAGGTGGAGGTGCTGAAGCTGGTGGCGCGGGGGTTGTCGAACGCGGAGATCGCGGCTGATCTGTTCGTCAGCGAGACCACGGTGAAGACGCATGTGGGGCATGTGCTGACGAAGCTCGGGCTGCGGGACCGGGTGCAGGCGGCGGTGTACGCGTACGAGAGCGGGCTGGTGCGGCCCGGCGCGCAGTAGCGGTAGGGAAGAACATCGAGGGCGCCCCTCCTGGGAGTGGGCGCCCTTGGTGTTGCCGGGGCTGGTCAGCCCTTGCTGATCTCCCAGAAGCGGAAGACGGTGGAGGCGTCGAGGCAGTACTCGAGGCCGTAGACGTTGTCGCGGACGACGGCGTACTGCTTGGCCTGCCACAGGGGCAGGACGGGGAGTTCGGCGGCGACGACGTCCTGGAGGTGGCCGAAGTCGCTGTCGGTGGCGGCGCGGTCGCTCTGGGCGGCGGTGCGCGGGATGAGCGTGTCGGTGATCGTGCTGTTGGTGTAGTTGTTGCTCAGCACGTTGCCCTCGCCGAAGAAGGGGGCGGTGAAGTTGTCGGCGTCCGGGTAGTCGGGGACCCAGCCCTTCACGTAGACGCCGTACTTGCCCTTGGCTATGTCCTTCTCGTACTGGTCGTAGGCGACGGACTTGACGTCGGCGTCGAAGAGGCCGCTGTCGTTGAGCTGGGCGGCGATGGCCTTGAGTTCCTGGTCGGTGGAGGGGCCGTAGCGGGTGGGGGTGGACCAGAGGGTGAGCTTGACCTTGCCGGTGATGCCCTCGGTGTTCAGGGCGGCGGCGGCCTTGGCCTTGGAGGGGCGGGCGCCGTAGGTGTCGAAGAAGGCCGTGTTGTGGCCCGCGATGCCGGCCGGGATGATCGAGTACAGCGAGGTGGCGGTGCCCTGGTAGACCTGCGCCATGAGGGCGTCGCGGTCGAGCAGGTAGGCGATGGCCTTGCGGACGCCGAGCTTGCCGGCGACGGGGTCGTCCATGTTGAAGACGAGGTGCTGGACCTCGGCGCTGGTGCCCTCGACGAGTTCGACGTCGGCGTCGGTGCCGGCGGCCTCGATGTCGGAGATGTCGCTCGCGCTGAGGCCTCGGTAGGCGATGTCGATCTTGTCGTCGGTGAGGTCCTGCTTGAGCTGGGCCTGGTCGACGCCGAACTTCAGGGTGACGCCGGAGTTCTTGATCTTGGCGGTGCCCTCGTAGTTCTCGTTGACGGAGAAGACGGCCTCGCCGTCGTCGAACGAGTCGAGCTTGTAGGGGCCGGAGCCGACGGCCTCGCCGTCCTCGCGGAGCTTGCCGGCGTCGTACTGCCGGTGGTCGACGATGGAGCCGGCGCCGGAGGCGATCTTGCTGGGGAAGGTGGCGTCGGGCGTGTTCAGCTGGAACACGACCGTCTTCTCGTTCGGTGTCTCGACCTTGTCGAGCATGGGGAACATGATCGCGGGGCCGGCGTCGTCGTTGATCTTCAGCATGCGGTCGAAGGAGAACTTGACGTCCTCCGAGGTGAGGTCGTCACCGTTGCTGAACTTCAGGCCGTCCTTCAGCGTGCACTTGTAGACCTTGGTCTCGGTGTCGCTGAACCTGCAGTTCTCGGCGGCTTCCGGCACCGGCCCGGTGCCGCCCTTGGGGAAGCTGAGCAGGGACTGGAAGACGTTGTTGAACAGCAGCCACGAGCCGGGGTCGTAGCCGGAGGCCGGGTCGGTGGCGAGGACGTCGTCGGACATCCCCATCACCACGGTGGAGCCACCGCTTCCGGATTCTCCGTTCTCCGAGCCGCAGCCGGTCAACAGGCCGGAGGCCAGCCCCGCCATGATGGGCAGGACCGGCCACTGGTTGCGCAGGTTCACGTGCGAGTGCCTTGTCGTCGGGTGTCGGATCCCGGGGCCGGCCGTCCCGCGCCCCGGGCAGGGACGATCAGCCGCTCACACCACGGCCGAGCTCCCACAGCTGAAGGGTGGAGGAGGAGTTGAGCACGTAGGCGGTGCCGGTGATGTCGTCGCGGGCGGCGACGTACTGCTTGCCCTGCCACAGCGGCAGCACCGGGACGTCGCGGGCGACGATGTCCTGGATGTCGGTGAGGCTGGTGGAGGCGGACAGCCGGTCGGCCTGGCGGCGGGATTCCGGGATCAGGGTGTTGCGGATCTTGCTGTTGGCGTAGGGCGAGCCGAGGAAGTTGTCCTTGTCGAGGAACGGCGCGAGGTAGTTGTCCGCGTCGGGGAAGTCCGGGAACCAGCCCATGCCGTAGACGTCGTACGTGCCCTTCTGCTCGGCCGGGCGGAAGGTCTTCCAGGGTTCGCCCTTGATGCTGACGTCGAACAGGCCGGAGGCGTTGAGCTGCTGCTGGAGCTGCTCGAACTCCTTCTTGGTGGCCGACCCGTAGTGGTCGGTGGTGTAGTGCAGGGTCAGCTTCACCGGCGTGGTGATGTTCGCCCCGCTCAGGAAGGCCGCGGCCTTGGTCTTGCTGGGGTCGCCGTACTGGTTGAAGAACGAGTTGGAGTGGCCGATGATGCTCGCCGGCACCAGCGAGAACAGCGGTTCGGCCTCGGAGCCGTAGACCTTGGAGACGAGTTCGCTGCGGTTGATGATCTGGGCCATCGCCTGACGCACGGCCTTGGTCTTGACCGTGGGGGCGTTGGTGTTGAAGGCCAGGTAGCGGATCTCCAGGCCGGGCATCTCGACGAGGTCGACATCGCTGTCGGGGGACGACGCGGAGAGCTTCTCGATCTGCTCGGGCGACATGGTGCGGGTCATGACGTCGATGTCACCGTTGTCGATGGCGGTGCCCATGGCGTCGGCGTCCGCGAAGGTGCGCAGTTCGACCTTGTCGTTGTTCACCTTCAGGATCCCCTTGTAGTTGGGGTTCTTGGTGAACACGGCGCTGACCAGCTGGTCGTCCTTGACCTCGGCGGACATGGTGTACGGGCCGGAGCCGTCGAGGTCGAAGCCGTCGCGCAGGCTCTTGGCCGGGTAGTCGTCGGGGTTGAGGATGCCGGCGACGGGGGTCGAGAGCTTGTACGGGAAAGTGGCGTCGGCCGTCTTGAGGTGGAAGATCACCTCGCGGTCGCCCTGGGTCTCGACGGTGTCGATGGTGGAGAGCAGGCCGACCGGGCCGCCCTCGACGTTGATGTTCCGCGCGCGGTCGATGGAGTACTTGACGTCCTCGGCGGTGACGGCGTCGCCGTTGGCGAACTTCAGGCCCGGGCGCAGCTTGCAGGCGTAGCGCTCGTTGCCGGTGTCGGTGAAACCGCAGCTCTGGGCGGCCTCGGGCACGGGCTCGCCCTCGCCGCGCGGCTGGATCATCAGGGTCTGCACGGTCTGGCGCAGGATGTTCCAGATGCCGGCGTCGTAGGCGTAGGCCGGGTCGAGGGGCGCGGGGGCGTCCTTCGAGGCAGTGACCGCGTCCGTGGTGCCGACGACTATCGCGTCTCCGCCGCCGCTGCTGCCGTCGGACCCGCCGCAGGCGGCGAGCACCGGCGCGAGCAGACCGATCACGGCCGGCAGCACCAAAGTCTTGCGGTTCATGCTCGAGTTTCTCCAGAGCTGTCGAGTCCGTGTACCCGGCATGCATGGGTGGTGCGGCGGATCCACGGGGGGTGCGGTGATGTTCTCGCGACGAGATTAGTCCGCGCCCGCAGAGGGGTTCGCAGGCACCGGAGTTGAGGTGCCATCACGGAGCGAAACCGGGTGCGGACACACCGAAAACCCGACAGGGGAAGGATTAGTGCAGGTTTCCATCAATCGGGACACAAGGGCACGGCACAATCCCCGCATTGCGGGCCGCAGGCACAGACCTGGCCACCTGTCGACCTTGCGCGGAAGTGGGGAACGTCACACGCTCAACCAAGTGTACGGACACCGGAATTCGGCCAGCCGTCAAGATTCGAATTCCTTTGCGCGTGGCCCGGAAATACTTCCGCTATCCGCGATGCACGCTGGGTGAACGTTCAGCGCATTTCCGTCATCAGGCCGCGCAGAAATGCCAGGTCGACCTCCTCGAGCGAGGTGACGACGGTGCGCCGGGCGGCGGGGGCGATGGGTGCGACGGACGGCACGGCCACGACGTGGCAGCCGGCGGCCTCGGCGGCGGCGACGCCGGTGGCGGTGTCCTCGATGACGGCGCATCTGGCCGGGTCGACGCCGAGTCCCGCGGCGGCGAAGAGGTACGGGTCGGGGTGCGGCTTGGTACGCGCCACCTCGTCGCCGGCGACGGTGAGGGCGAAGTGCTGGGGGCCGAGGGAGGTGAGCACCCGGTCGATGATGCGCCGGTGGGAGGCGGAGACCAGCGCCGTGGGGACCTCGTACTCGGAGAGTTCGGCCAGCAGCCGCAGGGCGCCCGGCATCAGCGGCAGAGCACGGCCGATACGGTCCTCGAAGCCCTCGTTGAGCAGCACCGTGAGTTCGGGGAGGGTGATGTCGGCGCCGGTCGCCTCGATCAGGAACCCCGCGCTGCGGGTCATGGGACCGCCGACGACGACATGGCGCCAGGAGTCGTCGAGGGTGTGGCCGAGTCCGGCGAAGATCTCCACCTCGACGTCCCACCAGAAGCCCTCGGTGTCCACCAGGGTGCCGTCCATGTCGAGCAGCACGGCCTGCAGGGCTGAGCCTTCGGCCGTACGGGTTCCGAGCGCGGGGACCGTACTGGTCATGTAGGCGCACCTCCTTGAGGGACGATCAGGCCGGTTCCCATGGAGGAACGGCCTGCGATGGACCGTCCAGTGTACGACTGTCCCGGAGGATGCGCCTCGTTTAATCGAGGTGGCCCGGGGCACATCTCAAGTACCGCCGGGGGCCGTCTTGAGCTGCGCTTATGTGCCCCTCGATCACCTTTCTAGCGAGCGTTGAAGTACTTCGCCTCCGGGTGGTGGATCACGATCGCGTCCGTGGACTGCTCGGGGTGCAGCTGGAACTCCTCGGACAGGTGGACGCCGATGCGCTCCGGCTGGAGCAGGTCGGCGATCTTGGCGCGGTCCTCCAGGTTGGGGCAGGCGCCGTAGCCGAGGGAGAAGCGCGCGCCCCGGTACTTCAGGGCGAACATGTCCTCGATGTCGCTCGGGTCCTCACCGGCGAAGCCGAGTTCCGAACGCACGCGGGCGTGCCAGTACTCGGCGAGGGCCTCGGCCAACTGGACGGACAGGCCGTGCAGTTCGAGGTAGTCGCGGTAGGCGTTGGCCTCGAAGAGCTTGGCGGTCTGCTCGCCGATGCGGGAGCCGACGGTGACGACCTGGAGGCCGACGACATCGGTCTCCCCGGACTCCTCCGGGCGGAAGAAGTCCGCCAGGCACAGGCGGCGGCCGCGGCGCTGGCGGGGGAAGGTGAAGCGGGTGCGCTCGTTGCCCTGGTCGTCGAGGATGATCAGGTCGTCGTCCTTGGAGACGCACGGGAAGTAGCCGTAGACGACGGCCGCTTCGAGCAGGTTCTCCGTCTGGAGCCGGTCGAGCAGCCCGCGCAGCCGGGGCCGGCCCTCGGTCTCGACGAGTTCCTCGTAGGTCGGACCGTCACCGGTGCGGGCCTGCTTCAGGCCCCACTGGCCCTTGAAGAGGGCGCCCTCGTCGAGCCAGGAGGCGTACTCCTTGAGCTGGATGCCCTTGATGACGCGGGTGTCCCAGAACGGCGGGGTGGGGATGGGGTTGTCGGTCGCGACGTCGGAGCGGACGTGCCCTTCTTCGGGCCGCTCCTCCTCGACCTGTACGGAACCGGCGCGCACCCGGCGCTGCTTGAGCTCGGGCAGGGCCGCGCCGGGCACCCCCCGCTTGACGCCGATGAGGGCGTCCATCAGGCGCAGGCCCTCGAACGCGTCGCGGGCGTAGCGGACTTCGCCCTGGTAGATCTCGTGGAGGTCCTGTTCGACGTAAGCGCGGGTGAGGGCGGCGCCGCCGAGGATGACCGGGTAGTCGGCGGCCATGCCACGGGAGTTCAGCTCCTCCAGGTTCTCCTTCATGATGACCGTGGACTTCACCAGCAGCCCCGACATGCCGATGACATCGGCCTTGTGCTCCTCGGCCGCCTCGAGGATCGCGGAGACCGGCTGCTTGATGCCGAGGTTGACCACGTTGTAGCCGTTGTTGGACAGGATGATGTCGACGAGGTTCTTGCCGATGTCGTGCACGTCCCCGCGGACCGTGGCCAGCACGATGGTGCCCTTGCCCTCGGCGTCCGACTTCTCCATGTGCGGTTCGAGGTAGGCGACCGCCGACTTCATCACCTCGGCGGACTGCAGCACGAACGGCAGCTGCATCTGGCCGGAGCCGAACAGCTCACCGACGACCTTCATACCGTCCAGGAGCGTGTCGTTGACGATGTCCAGCGCCGGGCGGGTCTGGAGGGCAGCGGCCAGATCCTCTTCCAGGCCGTTCTTCTCGCCGTCGATGATGCGGCGCTTGAGGCGCTCCTCCAGCGGCAGCGCGGCCAGCTCCTCGGCCTTGCCGGCCTTCAGCGACTTGGCGGTGGCGCCCTCGAACAGCGCCATCAGCTTCTGCAGCGGGTCGTAGCCCTCGGCACGCCGGTCGTAGATCAGGTCCAGGGCCGTCTGGACCTCCTCCTCGCTGAACCGGGCGATCGGCAGGATCTTCGAGGCGTGCACGATCGCCGAGTCCAGCCCCGCCTTGACACACTCATCGAGGAAGACGGAGTTCAGCAGGATGCGGGCGGCCGGGTTGAGGCCGAAGGAGATGTTCGACAGGCCCAGCGTGGTCTGCACGTCCGGGTGGCGGCGCTTGAGCTCGCGGATCGCCTCGATGGTGGCGATGCCGTCCTTGCGGGACTCCTCCTGACCGGTGCAGATCGTGAAGGTCAGGGTGTCGATGAGGATGTCCGACTCGTGGATGCCCCAGGTGCCGGTCAGGTCCTCGATCAGCCGTTCGGCGATCTCGACCTTCTTCTCCGGGGTGCGGGCCTGCCCCTCCTCGTCGATGGTCAGCGCGATCAGCGCCGCCCCGTGCTCCTGGGCGAGCCGGGTGACCTTCGCGAAGCGGGACTCGGGGCCGTCGCCGTCCTCGTAGTTGACGGAGTTGATGACCGCACGCCCGCCGAGCTTCTCCAGACCGGCCTGGATGACATCCACCTCGGTGGAGTCCAGCACGATCGGCAGCGTGGAGGCGGTCGCGAAGCGGCCCGCCAGTTCCTTCATGTCGGCGACGCCGTCGCGGCCGACGTAGTCCACGCACAGGTCGAGCATGTGCGCGCCCTCGCGGATCTGGTCGCGGGCCATCTCCACACAGTCGTCCCAGCGGCCCTCCAGCATCGCCTCACGGAACTTCTTGGAGCCGTTGGCGTTGGTGCGCTCACCGATCGCCAGGTACGACGTGTCCTGCCGGAACGGGACGGTCTGGTAGAGGGAGGCGGCGCCCGGCTCGGGGCGCGGGTGGCGCTCTGCGGGGGTCAGGTCGCGGACGCGTTCGACGACCTGGCGCAGGTGCTCGGGCGTGGTGCCGCAGCAGCCGCCGATGAGGCTCAGGCCGTAGTCGCGGACGAAGTTCTCCTGGGCGTCGGCCAGGCCCTCGGGGTCGAGGGGGAAGTGCGCGCCGTCCTTGGTGAGGATGGGCAGGCCCGCGTTCGGCATGCACAGCAGGGGGATGCGGGAGTGCCGGGTGAGATAGCGCAGGTGCTCGCTCATCTCGGCGGGGCCGGTGGAACAGTTCAGGCCGATCATGTCGATGCCCAGCGGCTCCAGCGCCGTCAGCGCGGCGCCGATCTCGGAGCCCAGGAGCATGGTGCCGGTCGTCTCGAAGGCCATGGAGACCACGAGGGGTACGTCTGCGCCGAGAGCCTCCATGGCGCGGCGGGCGCCCAGGACGGAGGCCTTGGTCTGCAGGAGGTCCTGGGTGGTCTCGACGATCAGCGCGTCGGCGCCGCCCGCAAGCAGACCCTCGACGTTGGCCTGGTAGCCGTCGCGGATGGTGGCGTAGTCGATGTGACCGAGGGTGGGCAGCTTGGTGCCGGGGCCGACGGAGCCGAGGACCCAGCGCTGGCGGCCGTCGCGGGCGGTGAACTCGTCGGCGGCCTCGCGGGCGATGCGGGCGCCGGCCTCGGACAGTTCGTGGACCCGGTCGGCGATGTCGTACTCGGAGGCGGCCGTGTGGTTGGACCCGAAGGTGTTGGTCTCGACGCAGTCGACGCCCACCGCGAAGTACGCGTCATGGACGGAGCGGACGATGTCCGGGCGCGTCACGTTGAGGATCTCGTTACAGCCTTCGAGGTTCTCGAAGTCCTCGAGCGTGGGGTCCTGCGCCTGCAGCATGGTGCCCATGGCTCCGTCGGCGACCACCACACGGGTAGCGAGCGCCTCACGGAGCGCGGACACACGGGCCCGGCTGTCGGCGGAAGGGGACGGTGGCAACGAGGCCATGAAAGGGCTCCCTTTGGGTGCGACGGCTGTCGGCTTTGCGTCCTGCCGTGGGGCTTCCCACAGCGGGCGCACGCGGCCAGGGTAGCCGGGACCGGCACCGTATGGTCAGGCCGTCCACGGGACGGACGAGGATGACGAGCAGGTCACCAGCGGGATACGAGCGATCCGCCAGCGCGCGTCGCGTCGCGCAAACGTGTCGTCCGACTATTGGCGGTCGGTCGGCATGGACTAGTAGTGTTCGACATTGCCGAACGGCGGCAGCGACGTCGCGGGTCGACGGCGAAGGGGACGGAGGCAGCACGGCGATGGCACGGAACATCCAGTCGCTCGAACGGGCGGCCGCGATGCTGCGGCTGCTCGCGGGCGGCGAGCGGCGGCTCGGCCTGTCGGACATCGCCTCGGCCCTGGGCCTCGCCAAGGGCACCGCGCACGGAATCCTGCGCACGCTCCAGGCGGAGGGCTTCGTCGAGCAGGACGACGCCTCCGGGCGCTATCAGCTGGGCGCCGAGCTGCTGCGCCTGGGCACCACCTATCTCGACGTGCACGAGTTGCGCGCACGCGCGCTGGTATGGACCGACGATCTGGCCCGTTCCAGCGGCGAGAGCGTCTATCTGGGGGTCCTGCACCAGCAGGGCGTGCTGATCGTGCACCACGTCTTCCGGCCGGACGACAGCCGTCAGGTGCTGGAGATCGGGGCCATGCAGCCCCTGCACTCCACGGCCCTGGGCAAGGTGCTGTCGGCGTACGACCCGGTGGCGCACAGCGAGGTCATCGAGGCGGACCGCAAACCGTTCACGGACCGCACGGTGTGCGAGCTGGAGAGCTTCGAGAACGTCCTCGACATCACCCGCGCGCGTGGCTACGCGGCGGACGTGGAGGAGACCTGGGAGGGCGTCGCCGGTGTCGCCGCCCCCATTCACGACCGGCGCCGGATGCCGGTCGGCGCGGTCGGCATCACGGGCGCCGTGGAGCGGCTGTGCCGGGACGGCGAACTGCGTCCCGAGCTGATCGCGGCGGTCCGGGACTGCGCCCGCGCGGTGTCGCGCGACCTGGGCGCCGGCCGCTTCTAGCGCCTGCAACGCCCGAGAACTCGGTAAGAGCCACCGGGACGCCGCGACGGCGTCCCGGACTTCGCCATACCCTGAAGTGGACAAATCGGGCGAGACGCTCCCGGCGTCCCGCTTGAAGATCGATAGCTCACAGCAATCAATAACGATCGTGCTTTCGATAACAGAACCCTTGACGCGCACGTAACGCCGGAGCAAGACTCCCGTCCATCGGTCGGCATTGTCGAACACCTACCGGCAATACGCGCTAGAGTGTGACAACGCCAAGGGCCGGCAACGCTCTCACCCCCGAGGGCACGCGAACCACCGGAGGGACCCGGGGTTCTGCTTCCCCTGGACGAAGGACAAAGGAGTCGCGGGTGTCCAGCTCCGACATCTTCATCGGCGAGACCATCGGTACCGCCATACTCATCCTGCTCGGCGGTGGCGTGTGCGCCGCCGTCACGCTGAAGGCCTCCAAGGCCCGTAACGCCGGTTGGCTCGCCATCACCTTCGGGTGGGGTTTCGCCGTTCTCACGGCCGTCTACACCTCCGCGCCGCTGTCCGGCGCCCACCTGAACCCGGCCGTGACCCTCGCGCTCGCGATCAAGAAGGACGGCATCTCCTGGAGTGACGTCCCGATCTACTGGGGCGGGCAGCTGCTCGGCGCCATGATCGGTGCGGCTCTGGTCTGGATCGCCTACTACGGCCAGTTCCACGCGCACCTCACCGACAAGGAGATCGTCGGCGGTCCGGGCGCGCAGGCCACCAAGACCAAGGCCGTCGAGGCACAGGAGCAGGGCGCCGGCCCGGTCCTGGGCATCTTCTCCACCGGCCCGGAGATCCGGGTCGCCTGGCAGAACGTCGCCACCGAGGTCATCGGCACCATCGTGCTGGTCCTCGCCGTCCTCACGCAGGGCCTCAACGACGGCGGCAACGGCCTGGGCACCCTGGGCGCCCTGATCACCTCCCTGGTCGTCGTCTCCATCGGTCTGTCCCTCGGTGGCCCGACCGGTTACGCGATCAACCCGGCCCGTGACCTCGGTCCGCGTATCGTGCACGCTCTCCTGCCCCTGCCCAACAAGGGCGGTTCCGACTGGGGCTACGCCTGGGTCCCGGTCGTCGGTCCGCTGATCGGCGGCGCGATCGCTGCAGGCCTCTACAACGTCGCTTTTGCTTAGAAGCAGCCAGAGCCGCTGGAGCAACTGGAGCAGCTGGAAGCAGCACTCCCAGCAAGCAACGCGTAGCAAGCACTCGTAGCAAGCAGCCGTAGACAGACCGCTTATCCACGGAACTCAGGAGCACACAGTGACCGACGCGCACACCGCCGGCCCCTTCATCGCCGCGATCGACCAGGGCACGACCTCTTCCCGCTGCATCGTCTTCGACCGCGACGGCCGTATCGTCTCCGTCGACCAGAAGGAGCACGAGCAGATCTTCCCCAAGCCGGGCTGGGTCGAGCACAACGCCAACGAGATCTGGACCAACGTCCAGGAAGTCGTCGCCGGAGCCATCCAGAAGGCCGGCATCACCCGGGACGACATCAAGGCCATCGGCATCACCAACCAGCGTGAGACCACGCTGCTGTGGGACAAGAACACCGGTGAGCCCGTCCACAACGCCATCGTCTGGCAGGACACCCGCACCGACGCCCTGTGCAAGGAGCTCGGCCGCAACGTCGGGCAGGACCGTTTCCGCCGCGAGACGGGCCTTCCGCTCGCCTCGTACTTCGCCGGTCCGAAGGCCCGCTGGCTGCTGGACAACGTCGAGGGCCTGCGCGAGCGCGCCGAGGCCGGCGACATCCTGTTCGGCACCATGGACACCTGGGTCATCTGGAACCTGACGGGCGGTGTCAACGGCGGCAAGCACTACACCGACGTCACCAACGCCTCCCGCACCATGCTGATGAACCTGCACACCCTGGAGTGGGACGAGAAGATCGCCGAGTCCATCGGCGTGCCGCTGTCCATGCTCCCGGAGATCCGCTCCTCCGCCGAGGTCTACGGCGAGGTCACCGGCGGCAAGCTGGGCGACCTGCTCGGCGGCATCCCGGTCGCCTCGGCGCTCGGTGACCAGCAGGCGGCCCTGTTCGGCCAGACCTGTTTCGCCGAGGGCGAGGCCAAGTCGACGTACGGCACCGGCACGTTCATGCTCATGAACACCGGCGAGAAGATCATCAACTCGTACTCCGGTCTGCTCACCACCGTCGGCTACCGCATCGGCGACGACAAGCCGGTCTACGCCCTCGAGGGCTCGATCGCCGTCACCGGTTCGCTGGTGCAGTGGATGCGCGACCAGATGGGTCTGATCTCCACCGCCGCCGAGATCGAGACGCTCGCGCTCTCCGTCGAGGACAACGGCGGCGCGTACTTCGTGCCGGCCTTCTCCGGTCTGTTCGCCCCGTACTGGCGCTCCGACGCCCGCGGTGTGATCGCCGGTCTGACCCGGTACGTCACCAAGGCGCACCTCGCGCGCGCCGTCCTGGAGGCCACCGCCTGGCAGACCCGTGAGATCACGGACGCCATGACCAAGGACTCGGGCGTCGAGCTCGCGGCCCTCAAGGTCGACGGCGGCATGACCTCCAACAACCTGCTGATGCAGACCCTCTCGGACTTCCTGGACGCCCCCGTGGTCCGTCCGATGGTCGCCGAGACGACCTGCCTCGGTGCCGCCTACGCCGCCGGTCTCGCCGTCGGCTTCTGGACCAGCACCGACGACCTGCGTGCCAACTGGCGCCGGGCCGCCGAGTGGACCCCCCGCATGGACGCGGACAGCCGCGACCGTGAGTACAAGAGCTGGCTCAAGGCCGTCGAGCGGACGATGGGCTGGCTCGAGGACGAGGAGAGCTGACGAGAGCCACTCGTAGGCTCAAGCCGCTCTGATGAGGAGTAAGAACCCGAAATGACCAGTCAGTCCACCCTCCAGTCCGTGCCTGCCCTCGGTACGCGCCCGGCCTCCGGCTCCAACCCGAGCCGCGCCGAGACCCGGGAGCAGCTCGCCAAGGCGTCGTACGACCTTCTCGTGATCGGCGGCGGCATCCTGGGCATCTCCACCGCCTGGCACGCCGCGCAGTCCGGCCTGAGGGTGGCTCTGGTCGACGCCGGTGACTTCGCCGGCGCCACCTCCTCCGCCTCCTCCAAGCTTCTCCACGGCGTCTGCGCTACTTGCAGACCGGCGCGGTGAAGCTGGTGGCGGAGAACCACTTCGAGCGCCGTGCGGTCTCCCGCCAGGTGGCTCCCCACCTGGCGAACCCGCTCACGTTCTACCTGCCGGTGTACAAGGGCGGGCCGCACGGCGCGGCGAAGCTCGGGGCGGGCGTCTTCGCCTACTCCGCGCTCTCCGCTTTCGGTGACGGCGTCGGTCACCTCCTGTCCCCCGCCAAGGCGGCCCAGGACGTGCCCGAGCTGCGCACCGACAACCTCAAGGCCGTCGCGGTCTACGGCGACGACCAGATGAACGACGCCCGCATGGCGCTGATGACGGTCCGCGCGGCCGTCGAGGCGGGCGCGGTCGTCCTGAACCACGCCGAGGTGACCGGCCTCCGCTTCACCCAGGGGCGGGTCACGGGCGCCGAACTGCGCGACCGGCTGTCCGGCGACGAGTTCGGCGTCAACGCCCGGCTCGTGCTGAACGCGACCGGCCCGTGGGTCGACCACCTGCGCAAGATGGAGGACCCGAACGCGGCGCCCTCCATCCGCCTCTCCAAGGGGGCGCACCTGGTCCTGAAGCGGACCTCCCCCTGGAAGGCCGCGCTCGCGACCCCCATCGACAAGTACCGGATCACCTTCGCCCTCCCCTGGGAGGACATGCTCCTTCTCGGTACGACCGACGAGGAGTTCGAGGGCGACCCGGCGGACGTCAGGGTCACCGAGAAGGACACCGCGCAGATCCTCGACGAGGCCGCGTTCTCCATCCGGGACCAGCAGCTCGACCGTGACCTGATCACGTACGCCTTCGCGGGTCTGCGGGTGCTGCCGGGCGGGCCCGGTGACACCGCCAAGGCCAAGCGCGAGACGGTCGTGACCGAGGGCAAGGGCGGCATGCTGTCCGTCGCGGGCGGCAAGTGGACGACGTTCCGGCACATCGGCCGCACCGTCATGCAGAAGCTGGAGGCGCTGCCGGGCCACCCGCTGGGCGACGACTTCGAACCGATCTCGTCGCTGCCGAAGAAGCTCCCGCTGCCCGGTGTCGCCAACCCGCGCGCGGTCGCGCACCGTCTGCTGGTCGACAACCCGGCGCCGGGTCCGCGCATGGCCGCCGACACGGCGAAGCACCTGGCGACCCACTACGGCTCCCTGGCCTTCGACATCGCCCGGCTGGCGAACGAGAACCCGGAGCTGGGCGAGCGCGTCCACCCCGACGCCCCCGAGATCTGGGCGCAGGTCGTCTACGCCCGTGACACCGAGTGGGCCGAGACGGCGGACGACGTGCTGCGCCGCCGGACGACGCTGACGATCCGGGGTCTGGCGACGGACGAGGTCCGGGCGAAGGTGCAGGACCTGCTCGACAAGAAGTAGGCGCTACGACTCGAAGGGCGCGGCTCCTCCTGACGGGAGCCGACCTGACCGAGACCCGGCCCTCCTCCCCTATGGGGCCGGTGCGCGAGAGGGGCGGCTCCACGCCGATGGAGCCGCCCCTCTCGCATGCCGCGTTGTCAGTGGCGGGTGTTTTCATGGGGGCATGAACATCGAACGGGCCGTCCCCGGGGAACTCGCCGCGCTGCGCGAGGCGTTCGCCGTGACGGACGAGGGTGCCTCGGCGCTGGGGTGGGAGGCGGTGCACGCCTTCGAGGCGGAGCGCGGCGTGGTGTTGCCGGAGCCGTACCGGACCTTCGTGGCGGAGATCTCGGACGGGTCGTTCCAAGGACCGCCGGAGTACGGGCTGGTGGGGCTGGCCGAAAGTGCCAAGGGACAGGATCTGGGCCGCCCCTTCCCGCTCGCCGAGCCGTGGGCATGGGAGGACGACGACGGGGGTCACGAGGACCCGGACGCCGTCGTCGAGCAGGTCGTCCACCACGGTTCGCTGAACCTCGGCACGGACGGCTGCGGCATGGACTGGCACCTGATCGTCACCGGGCCGCACCGCGGACACATATGGCAGGTCACCGATGTGGGCGCGCTGCCGTTCGGCGCGGAGTTCGGTCATACGACCTCCGCGCCCGGCTTCGCCGGCTGGGTGCGGCACTGGGCCGCCGGCCAGGAGTGGTTCGACGGCGGGCCGGCGCAGTGAAGCGGCGGGTCAGCTCAGTGAAGCGGCGGGTCAGCTCAGTGAGGCGACGGTCAGCCCGGTGAGGGGGCGGTCAGCTCAGTGAGGCGACGGCTTCGCGTACGGCGGTGACGTCCCGCAGCTCCTCGCGGCGCACGATCAGTTCGCGGCCCAGCAGCAGCGCCCTGCGGGACGCCGGTGCCGGGTCCGGGAGGGTCGTCAGGTCGGTCAGGTGGGCGAAGCCGATGATGCGGCGGATGATCTCCGTGCCCGCGTAGCCGACCGATTCCGTCCAGACGCGGCGCAGGAAGCGGTCGAGGTAGGCGTCGTCGAAGAAGGTGTCGACGCGGGAAGGCCACAGGCGGCGGAACTCGGCCTCGAAGGCCTCCCAGGACAGCCGGAGTTGGTCGCCGTGGTCGCTCAGCGCCCCCAGCGCCCGCGCCCGTTCCTCCGACACCAGCGCGTTGGCCCAGTACAGGCCGAGGTCATAGCCGATCGGGCCGACGAAGGAGAACTCCGGGTCGAAGACCCGCACGACCGGGGCGCCTTCGCGGTCGCCGACCATGATGCTGCCGGTGTGCAGGTCGCCGTGGAGGAGGGCCTGGGCGCTGGTCATGAAGGTGTGCCGGAGGTCGGCGACCTCGGTGCGCAGGCGGGCGTCCGCGCGGAACTCCGCCGCCAGGTCGGCCACGCCCTCGTGCCAGTGGTTGTGCTCGTGCTCGATGTACGGCTCCGAGAGGACGACGTCCTCGGTGATCTTGCACAGCTCGGGGCTGACCGAGGCCGCGATCAGGGCCTTGCGCTCGGCGGAAGGCATCCCGAAGTCGCTGGTGGCGAAGGAGAACTGGGCGACGAACTCGCCCACGCGGGCCGAGGTGTCCGGGCCGTACGGCGCGCCCTCGTTGAGGAGCGTGCGCAGGACCTCCAGGTCCGACATGTCCTCCATGACGAGGGCGTGGTTCTCGGGATCGTAGCCGTGGATCGCCGGGATCTTGTCCGGGGCCACCTTGGCGACCTGGTCGTAGGCGCGGGCCTCGGCGTCGGCGCGGTCCGGGTTCATCGGCCAGGACGGGCCCGCCACGCGGACCCAGGGCAGGGCCTGCTTCACGGCGAGGCTGCGGGTGCCGGCGGGCGAGGCCGCGAGGAAGACGCGGTTCATGTTGCCGTCGGAGACCTCGCGGACCTCCGGGTCGGCGGCCTCGTCCCAGTGGCCGCGCTCGCGCAGGTACGCCGGGATGTCCTCGGTCTCCAGGATGCGGTAACCCATCGTGAACTCCCCCTATGCGGTGCGGCGCTTGGACAACGTGAAGCTGAAGACCAGGGCGAGGATGAGGACCGCGCCCTCGACGACGTCCTGGGTGTAGTACGGCAGGCCCTTGATGGTCAGGCCGGTGGTGATGATGCCGATCAGCACCGCGCCGAGGGCCGTGCCCCAGACGTTCGGGCGGCCCTTGCCGAGGACCGAGGTGCCGACCAGGGCGACCGCCACGGCCTCCAGGAGCTGTGAGGTGCCGGCGGACACGTCGCCCTGGCCGATGCGGGAGGCCAGGATCAGGCCGCCGACGGAGGCGAGGACGCCGGACAGCACGTAGGCGAGGGCCCGGTACGCGCCGACGCGGATGCCGGCCAGCCGGGACGCCTCGGGGTTGGCGCCGATGGCGTACAGCACCCGGCCCCAGCGGGTGCGGGCGAGGAAGACCCAGGCGGCGATGGTCAGCCCGCCGAAGACGAGGACGGAGATCGGGATGCCGAGGACCGTGCCGCGGTCGATCTTCAGGAAGCCCTCGGTGAACTTGCCGGGCGCGGTGGTGCCGTCGTCCAGGGTCATGCCGGGGGTGATGGACTGGCCGTCGACCAGGACGAGTTTGAGGCCCTGGACGATGAAGAGCGTGCCCAGCGTCGCCAGCATGTCGGGGATCTTCAGCACGACGATCAGCAGGGCGTTGAGCAGACCCACCACGGCGCCTGCCGCGAGCACCGCGAGGATCGCGACCGTGCCGACCTGGTTGTAGACGACCATCGTCTGGGCGGCGACGGAGACACCGAGGCCCGCGACCGCGCCGACGGACATGTCCATTCCGCCGACGGCCAGGGTGAGGGTGACGCCGAGGCCGAGGATGGCGGCGACGGAGACATAGCGCAGGGTGTCGAGGAGGGTCGCCGACTCGCGGAAGGAGCCCTCGCTCAGCGCGAAGTAGAGGAAGAGGGCGACCGTCACGAAGATGAAGCCGTACTTGATGACGGCGTTCTGGACGCGCGCGGCCGGGGTGGCCGTGGGGGACGGGGTGGCCGTCTTCACCGGGGTGCTCTGGGCTGTGGTCATGGGGTGCTTCCTTCAGCGGCGGCGGGCGTCACACCGACGCCGAGATGGTCTGGATCACGCGGTCGCGTTCCGCGTCCTCGCCGTAGGCGTCGAGGTGGATCTCGCCGGCGGCGAGCACGACGACCCGGTCGGCGACCTCCAGCACTTCGTCGACGTCGGCGGACAGGACGAGCACGGCGGCACCTTCGGCGGCCAGGGCGCGGGCGCGGCGGCCGATGTCCCGGCGGGCGCCGATGTCCACGCCTCGGAACGGCTCGTCCAGGATGAGGACGCGGGGTGTCTCGGCGAGCCAGCGGCCGACGACGACCTTCTGCTGGTTGCCGCCGGACAGCTCCTCGACGGTGCTGTGCTCGTCGCGGGTGACGACACCGAGGGCGTCGATGGTGTCGCGGCCGAGGGCGTCCTCCTTGGCCGTGTTGACGAGGCCGAGCCGGGAGAAGGACTTCAGGAACGGCAGCGAGATGTTCTGGGCGAGGGACCAGCCGGGGACGAGGGCGTCGGCGTGCCGGTCCTCGGGGACCAGGTGGATGCCGGCGCGGATGGCGTCGGCGCCTGCGGGGTGCGAAGTCCCTGCCGTCGAGTTCGACGGTGCCCGACGTGAAGGGTTCGGCGCCGAACAGGCCGCGGGCCAGTTCGGTCTTGCCCGCGCCCAGCAGGCCGACGACGCCGGTGACCTCGCCGGTGCGGACGTCGAGGTCGAGGGGCGTGCGGTCCTCGAAGAGGCGGACGCCCCGCAGTGAGAGGGCCACTTCATGGGAGGGGCCGCCGTCCCGGACCGGCCGGGCCGTGGTCGCCTCGTGGGCCTGGGCGAGCATGGCGCGCAGGGCCGCGTCCCAGTCGAAGGGCCTGGCCTGGTCCTCGGTGAGACGGCCGTCCCGCAGGACGACCAGGCGGTCGGCGAGGGCGTTGATCTCGCCGAGGCGGTGGGAGACGTAGAGGACGGCGATGCCGTCGTCGCGCATCTTCTCGACCAGGGCGAAGAGGCGCTCCGCCTCGGCCGCCGACAGCGCGGAGGTCGGCTCGTCGAGGACGAGGAGGCGCGGGCGGGTGGCCAGGGCGCGGGCGAGGATGAGCAACTGGCGGTCGGAGATGCCGAGTTCGGTGACGTCTCTTTTCAGCAGGGCGTCGCTCCAGCCCAGTTCCAGGCCCGCCTGGATCTCGCGGGCGCGGGCCAGCAGCTTGGCGCCGTTGAGGAAGGGGTTGCCGCGGCGCTGGGCGAGCTCCTCGAAGGCGAGGTTCTCGGCGACCGTGAGGCCGGGCACGATGCCCTCGCCGATGCGCTGGTGCACGGTCTGGATGCCCAGCTTCCGGGCGGCCAGCGGCGACTGGAGGGCCGCGGGTTCCCCCGCGACCCGGACCTCGCCGCCGTGGTCGGTGTGCACGCCGGACAGGATCTTGATCAGCGTGGACTTGCCGGCGCCGTTCGCGCCGAGCAGCGCGACGACGCTGCCCGGCGCGATGTCCAGCGAGACGGACTCCAGGACCGTCTTGCCGGCGAAGGCCATGCTGACGTCGGTGAGACCGACCGCCGGCGTCCCCGTCGTCTCAGTGGGCGACATTCGAGATCCAGTCCGCGGTCGAGACCTGCGACAGGTTCAGCGCGGGCAGCGCCTTGCGCAGTTGATCCATGTTCCCGATCTTCTTCTCGCGCAGGAAGTCCTGCGTGATGGCGACGGCCGGGAACTCGACGGAGGTCTTGTTCAGCTGACCGGCCAGTTCGAGGGCGGTGGTGCGGACGACGGCGGCGCCGACCGCGGACGGGTCGGTGCCGGCGGTGGCGACCCAGGGGCTGCCGGCGGCGGTCATCTGCTGGATGTCGGCGTTGGAGACGTCCGCGCCGAAGACCTTCACCTTGTCCTGGAGCTTCTTGTTCTGCACGGCGAGGACGGTGCCCTTGGCGAGCTCGTCGTAGGGGGCGAAGACACCGGCGACGTCGCCGTGCTGGGTGAGCGCGGCGGAGACGAGGGGGACGTTGTCGGTGGCCGTGGAGTCGGTGACCTTGCCGACCTTGAACTCCTGCTTCCAGCCCTGCGCGGCGAGTTCCTTCGTCCAGACGGTGTTGCGCTTGTCGAGGGCGGCGTAGCCGGCCACGTTGACGTAGCCGACCTTGGCGTCCTTGCCGACCTCCTTCGCCATCACGTCGAGGACGGCCTGGGCCATGCTGGCGTCGTCCTGCTTGGTGGAGACGACGCCCTTCGTGGCGGTCTCGACGTCGTAGACGACGACCTTGATGCCCTTCTTCACGGCCTTGTCGATCTCCGGCTGGATGGTGGCCGGGAAGCCGTGGTCGATGATGATCGCCTTGGCGCCGGAGTTGATGGCCGAGGAGAGGTCGGTGGCCTGCTTGGCGTTGTCGGCCTGGGCGTCGTACACGGTCAGGTCGATGCCGAGGGCCTTGGCCTGCGCCTTGGCGCCGTTGCCCCACTGCTCGAAGTAGTCGCCGGCGCCGCTCTGCCGGACCAGGGCGACCTTGACCGCGCCCGCGCTGAACGGGGCGGGCTTCTTGCCGGTGGCGGCCGACGCGGAGGCGGCGGTGTCGCCGGCGTCCTGGGAGGCGTCGCTCGACTGCGAGCAGCCGGAGAGCACGAGCGCGGAGAGGGACGCGAGGGTGAGCGCGGCAAGGGGCAGACGGGTGGTGCGGGACATGGCGGGGCTCCGAGGTGCGGTGTGGTGCTGAGCGGAGGAAGGGGGTCGCCTGGCCCGGAGCGCGAGCAGAAGGGAATGCGCCACCGCCGAAGAAGGGCAGGGCGGGGCTCCGGGAGGGGTCAGCGACAGCTGGCGGTGGTCGTCCGGAGCAGGTCCACGTACAGCCGCCGTACGAGCAGCAGCGTCTTCATACGCAGATCATGAGAACGATTTCAGCCATCCGTCAAAGGTGTGGAAGCGGTTTCTCAGCAGATGAGACAACGACTACGTCACACGCGGTTGACCTGACATGGCGGGTTACCATCGCGGGACCGGCACCCGACCCGGCACAGTGAGGCCCCGATGACGACACCCCGTGCGAACGCGCTGCGTATGCCCTGCATGCGCCGCTGTTGTCGCGCGCTGTGTCGCGGCTGACCGACTGTCCCGCCGCGTTTCGCCGCCGTCCCTCTTCCTCTCCCGCCGGTCCGGTGCTTGTCTCGGTATCCGGACTTTCCTTCCAGACGCCTGGAGTTGTTCCCATGACACTGCTGACCACCTGGTCCGAGTCCGGCCCCGAGACGCAGGTCCGCCGCACCTCGGACCCCGCCGAGATCGCCGAGGCGCTTCTGCCGCTCGGTGTGCGCTACGAGCAGTGGCCGATCCGCGAGGACGTGCCCTTCGACGCGGACAGCGACACGGTGTTCGCCGCGTACGGCCCGGAGATCGAGAAGCTGAACGCCGAGGAGGGCTTCACCACGGTCGACGTTCTCGGCCTCCACCCCAGCGACGACCCGGAGTTCCCGGCGAAGGCGAAGGCCGCGCGCGAGAAGTTCCTCCAGGAGCACACGCACGACGACGATGACGAGGTCCGTTTCTTCGTCTCCGGCTCCGGCATCTTCTATCTGCACGTGAACGGCGAGGTGCACGCGGTCTTCTGCGAGAAGGGCGACCTGCTGGGCGTGCCGCGCGGCACCACCCACTGGTTCGACATGGGCACCAACCCCTCCTTCACCGCGATCCGCTTCTTCCACGAGGAGGACGGCTGGATCGGCAACTTCACCGGTTCCACGATCGCGTCCCGCTTCCCGGACTACGACACGATCGCGGCGGGCTACGAGGCGGACAAGGCCTCCGCATGAGCCTGTCGTACGACGTGGACGCCGTGGTGCTCGACATCGAGGGCACCACGAGCGCCACGGGCTTCGTCGTCGACGTCCTCTACCCGTACTCCCGCTCACGTTTCGGGGCACTGCTCTCCGAGCGGGGCGATGACCCGGACGTCCTGCGGGCCGTCGCCCAGGTCCGCGAGGAACTCGGCGACCCGGACGCGGACGCGGCGGCCGTCGAGAAGGCCCTCAACTCCTGGCTCGACGAGGACCGCAAGGCCACCCCGCTCAAGACCCTCCAGGGCATCATCTGGTCCGAGGGCTTCGCCCGCGGCGACCTCGTCTCGCACTTCTACGACGACGTCGTACCGCGCCTGCGCGCCTGGCACGCGGCGGGCCTCGGGCTGTACGTCTACTCGTCCGGGTCGGTGGCCGCGCAGCGGGCGTGGTTCACCAACAGCCCGGAGGGCGACCTGACGCCCCTCGTCTCGGGGCTGTACGACACCGAGAACGCGGGCCCCAAGCAGGAGCCGGAGTCGTACCGCAGGATCGCGGAGGCGACCGGAGTCGACCCGTCCAGGCTCCTCTTCCTCTCCGACCGGCCCGGTGAGCTGGACGCGGCCCGTGCGGCCGGCTGGCAGGCGGTCGGCATCCGGCGGCCCGGGGAGCCGTACTACGAGCAAGGCGTCGGCGACCACGCGCAGGCGGGGACGTTCGACGAGATCACCGTTTCTGCCGTTTCCGGGAGCACCGCATGACCGCTGAGATCAACGCACTCGACCTGGAGGAGGCGGGGGCGGTGCTCGCCGCCGAGTCCGCCCGCTTCGCCTCCTTCGGCTGGATGCGGGGCACCTCCGGCAACCTCTCCGTGGTGCTCACCCGTGACCCGCTGCGCCTCGCGGTCACCGCCAGCGGCCACGACAAGGGTGAACTGACGCCCGCGGACGTGGTGTTGGTGGACGGGCAGGGCGCGGCCGTGCGGGGCGGAAGGCCGTCCGCCGAGGCCGAGCTGCACGCGCGGGTCGCCGCGCTGACCGGTGCCGGGGCGGTCGTGCACGTCCACACGGTGGCGTCCGTGGCCATGGGGCGGCGCGAGCCGGGCGGGATCGTGTTCAAGGACCTGGAGATGCTGAAGGGCGTGGGGCAGCCTGCGCACGACGTCGAGGTGACGCTGCCGGTCATCGCCAACAGCCAGGACATGAAGGTGCTCGGGGACCGGCTGGAGGCGGCGCGGGACCCGCGGATGCCGGCGGTGGTCGTCGCCGGGCACGGGCTGTACGTGTGGGGTGCCGATCCGCGCCAGGCGCGGCACCACACCGAAGTGGTGGAGTGGCTGCTGGAGTTGGAGCTTTCGCAGCGCTGAGCCGTGTTCTCCGGCAACGAGAAGGGACCCCCGGGAGCCGGGGGTCCCTTCCTGTCGCCGGGGGCCCTATTTCAGGTGGTCGCCCGGCAGTTGGCCGGCCGACACCTCCAGCACGCCCCGTTCCGTCACCAGCCCCGTCACCAGCCGCCCCGGCGTCACGTCGAAGGCGGGGTTGTGGCCGCGCGACTCGGCGGGCGCCGTCCGTACCCCGCCCCACTCCAACACCTCGGCCTCGCCGCGGAGTTCGATGTGGATGTCGTCGCCGGTCTTGGTGGCGAGGTCGACCGTCGTCGTCGGCGCGGCCACCAGGAAGGGGATGCCGGCGTCGGCGCAGGCGAGGGCGACGCCCACGGTGCCGACCTTGTTGGCGGTGTCGCCGTTGGCCGCGATGCGGTCCGCGCCGACGATCGCCGCGTCGACCTCGCCGCGCAGGACGGTACCGGCGGCGGCCCCGTCGGCCTGGACGTAGTGCGGTATGCCCTCCTGGACCAACTCCCAGGCGGTGAGCCGGGATCCCTGGAGCAGCGGGCGCGTCTCGTCGGCGTACACGACCTCCAGGCGCCCGCGCGCGTGGAGTTCACGGATGACGCCGAGTGCGGTGCCCCAGCCGGCGGTCGCCAGGGCGCCGGTGTTGCAGTGGGTCAGGATGCGCAACGGCCGGTCCTCGCCGACCAGTTGGAGCAGCCAGTCGGCGCCGAAGGCGCCCATCGCGCGGTTCGCCTCGACATCCTCGCGCTGGACGGCGGCGGCCTCCTCCAGCACCGCGCCGAGGCCCTCGTCGAAGCGGGTCATGACGCGGTCCACGCACACCATGAGGTTGACGGCCGTGGGGCGGGCCGCACGGACCCGGGCGACGGCCGCGCGCACCTCGTCCTGCGACCAGCCCTCGCGCTCCCCCTCGATCAGCGCGAGCGCGACACCGTACGCGCCCGCCGCCCCGATGGCCGGAGCGCCACGCACCACGAGGCGCTGGATCGCGTCGACCAAGGTGTCCACATCGTGGACATCCAGCGTCTCGGTGCGCTGCGGCAGCAGCGTCTGGTCGATGAGGGCGAGGCTCTCCCCGGTCCACTCGACCGCGCGCAATTCCTGGGGCATATCGGGACACTCCTGATGTTCCGGTGGTCTCCGCCACCGTACATGACCTGCACGAACCATAGTTCGAGACAACCGAGCAGGTGTCCGGAAACGGATGCTACTGTCCAGCGATCAGTCCGCAGACCGAGACGAAGGAGGAAAGACCGTGCTGCTGACCAAGCGCCGTTTCCTCGACTTCGGCCGGTGTGCCGGCGACGGCTGTCGACGCTGACCCGTCCCCGCAGCGTCACCCCGTCCACCACCCCCACGCGCTCCCGACGGAGCGCGCATCGCCGTATCCGGAAGGTCCCCCGATGCTCCGCAGATCCCGCCGTACCCTGCAGGTCGCCGCCACCACCGCGCTGATCGTCACCGCGGCCACCGCCTGCAACGCCGCCGCGAAGAACGACTCCGGCAGCGCGAGCGCGGGCAGCGAGACGTCCTTCACGCTGGTCACCCCGGACGCCGTCGGCCAGAACGAGTTCCTCAAGCTCGCCGTCAGCGGCATCAAGTCCGCGGCGAAGCAGCACGACGGCTCGCAGAAGGTGTACGAGTCCACCGACACCGCCTCCCAGCAGCAGAACGTGCAGGCCGCGGTCGACGCCAAGCCGGACGTCGTCGTGCTGGTGGGCTTCGAGTTCGCCGACATCGTCGCCCAGCAGGCCCAGAAGAACCCGAAGCAGCAGTTCCTGATCATCGACGCCTGCACCACCAAGACGTTCAAGAACGTCAGCTGCGCGGTCTTCCGTGAGCACGAGGGCGTCTACCTCGCGGGCGCCGAGGCGGGCCTGCTCAGCAAGTCGGGCAAGGTCGGCGCGGTCGACGTCCTCGACACGCCCCAGTTCCGCCGCTACAGCGACCCGTTCGCGGCCGGCGCCAAGAAGGTCGCTCCGAAGACCACCACCGACACGCGCTTCGTCGGCGGCCAGTCCCCGTTCGACGACTCGGCCCGCGCCAAGGAGCAGGCGGGCACCCTGCTCGCCAAGGGCTACGACCAGCTCATGGCGGCCGCGGCGGCGGGCAACTACGGCGTCTTCGAGGCCGCGAAGGCCAAGGGCGCGTACGCGTACGGCGTCGACGTCAACCAGTGCCCCTCGGCACCCGGCACGGTCGTGGACAACGTGATCAAGCGCACGGACATCGCCGTGGAGAAGGGCATCGAGTCGGTGCTCGACGGCAAGGCGGGCACGACCGTCTCGTACGGCCTGAAGGAGGGCGGCATCAGCCTGACCGGCCTGGAGGACGGCGTCGGGACGTCGAAGTGCGTCATCGCCGACCACGCGGACGTCCTCACGAAGGTCAAGGAACTGCGCGACCAGATCGTGTCCGGGAAGCTGACGGTCGATGACCCCGCAGCAAGCTGATCCGGCGGTCGAGCTCCGGGGAATCACCAAGCGGTTCCCCGGCACGCTCGCCAACGACGCCGTCGACCTGACCGTCCGGCGCGGCGAGATCCACGCCCTCATGGGCGAGAACGGCGCGGGCAAGTCCACGCTCATGTCGATCCTGTACGGCATGACACGCGCCGACGCCGGTTCGGTCCGCGTCGACGGGCGCGAGACGGACTTCGCCAGCCCCAGCGACGCGATGGCCGCCGGGCTCGGCATGCTCCACCAGAGCTTCAAACTGTTCGACTCGCTGAGCGTGGCCGAGAACGTCGTCTACGCCGCCGAGCCGCGCCGCTTCGGCCTGGTGGACCGGGCCGCGGCCCGCCGCCGGGTGCGTACGCTCGCCGAGGAGCACGGCCTGGCCGTGGACCCGGACGCCCGCGTCGGAGACCTGCCCGTTGGCCTGCGCCAGCGCGTCGAGATCCTCAAGCTGCTGCACCGCGGTGCCCGCACGCTGATCCTCGACGAGCCGACGGCCGTGCTCACGCCCGCCGAGGCGGACGCGCTGTTCGCCGTCCTCAAGTCGCTGGCCGCACAGGGCCGTACGGTGATCCTCGTCACGCACAAGCTGCGCGAGGTCCTCGAAGGCAGCGACCGCGTGACCGTGCTGCGGGACGGCCGGGTGGTGGCCCGCCTGGTCACCGCGGAGACCTCCGCCGACGAGATCGCGGCCGCGATGACCGGCCGCGCGGTCGAACTGGACCGCATCCATGCCCCGGGGACGCCGGGTGACGTGGTCCTGGACGTGTCCGACCTGGCCACCGACGGGGTGCGCGAGGCCTCGCTCACGGTGCGGGCGGGCGAGATCGTCGGCATCGCGGGCGTCGCGGGCAACGGCCAGAGCGAGCTGATCGAGGCGCTGGCCGGACTGCGGCCGACCACCGCGGGACGCGTGTCCCTGCTCGACGCCGACATCACGCACGCCTCGGCCACCGGACGCCGCCTGGGGGGCCTGGCGTACGTCCCCGAGGACCGGCACGCGATCGGTACGGCGCCTGCCGCGTCCGTCGCCGAGAACCTCGCGATGGGGCATCACCGTACGTCGTTGTCGTCCCGCGGCCTGCTGCCGCCGGCCGGAGTCCGCGCGCACGCACGGCAGTTGATCGACCGCTTCGGCATCAAGGCGCCGGCACCGGAGGTTCCGGCTGCCGCGCTGTCCGGCGGAAATCTCCAGAAGCTGCTCATCGGCCGTGAACTCGCCCACGAGGCACCGCTGTTGCTCGTCGAGCAGCCGACCCGCGGGGTCGACATCGGCGCCATCCAGAACATCCACGACCAGCTGATCGCCTACCGCGACGCCGGGCACGCCGTGCTCCTCGTCTCCGCCGAACTGAGCGAGATCCGGGGCCTGGCGGACCGGGTGCTGGTGATGTACGAGGGCCGGATCACGGCGTCGTACGAGAAGGACGAGGCGGACGAGCGGACGCTGGGGCTGGCCATGGCGGGCGCCCGGGTCGCGGTGGAGGCCGTCGACCGACACGAACCATCGGATGCCGACTGACATGAACGACCGGATATCGGGAGCCCTGCGCTCCCCCATCACCTTCTCCGTGCTCGCGGGCGTCCTCATCGGCGCCCTCTTCCTCGTCGGCACCGGCGCGGACCCGATCGCGGCCTACGAGGCGGTCCTCACCGGCTCGCTCGGCGCCGACGGCATCGGCTCCACGCTGACGACCGGCACCAGCGTGCTCGGCATGGCGCTCGCGCTGGCGATCCCGCTGCGGGCCGGACTCATCAACCTGGGCGGCGACGGCCAGATGGTCCTCGGCGGCATCACGGCGGCCGTGACCGGCCTGCACTCACCGCTGCCGGCGCCGCTGACCGTCCTCCTCGCCCTCCTCGCCGGGATGGCGGCCGGTGCGCTCTACGCCGCCCTGGCCGCGCTCTGCGAGAACCACTTCGGCGTTCCGCTCCTGGTCAGCAGCCTGCTGCTGAGCTACCCGGCGGTGTCGCTCGCCTCCTATCTCGCGCGCTACCCGCTCAAGGAGCCCGGTTCCAGCCTCCCGCAGACCCGCGCCCTGCCCGACGGGGTGGCGCTGCCCGCGTTCGGGGACTCCACGGTCACCTGGGGACTGGTACTGGTCGTCCTCGCGGCGGGCGCCTACTGGTTCACGGACCGGCGGACCGCGATCGGGTACGAGATCCGTATGACCGGCCTCAACGCCCGCTTCTCCGCCTACGCGGGTGTCGAACGCCGGGGCCTGACCCTGAAGTTGATGTCCGTGTCGGGCGCGACCGCCGGACTCGTGGGCGCCATCGGGGTGTTGAGCTTCCCGTACCGTTTCGTGGACGGCTCGCTGACCGCACCGGGCTACACCTGGACGGGGCTGACCGCCGCGCTGCTGGCGACGGCCGCCCCGCTGGGCACGGTCGTGGCGTCCTTCTTCTTCGCCGTCCTCCAGGTCGGCGGCCTGGCGATGGAGCGGACGACGGAGGTGCCGCGCGAACTCACGCAGGTGCTCCAGGCGATCGTGATCGTGTTCCTCGCGGCCCGCCTGCGTTTCCCCCGCCGGTGGTTCAACCGTCGCAAGGAGGCGGTGTGATGTTCTTCGACTCCGATCTCCTGATGTCGGCGCTGCGCGCGCTGACCCCGATCCTGCTGGCCGCGCTGGGCGGTGCGATCTGCGAACGGGCGGGCGTGTTCAACATCGGCCTCGAAGGCATGATGCTGATGGGCTGCTTCACGGCCGTGGCGACGAGCTGGTTCACCGGGAGCCCCTGGCTGGGCGTGCTGGCGGCGGCCCTCGCGGCGGCGGCCTACTCGCTGATCCTGGCGGTCGGCACGGTGACCCTGCGCGGGGACGCGGTCGTTCTGGGTGTCGCCATGAACCTCCTCGCCGTGGGCCTCACCAGCTTCCTGCTGCGTACGATCTTCGGTGTGCAGGGCACTTTTGACGATCCGTCACTGGCCGGGCTGCCGTTGACCGGCGGTCTGAGTCCGCTCGCCTATCTGTCGTGGGCGGCGGTCGGCGTGGCCGCGGTCATGCTGTCGCGGCACGTGTGGGGGCTCAGGCTGCGCGGGGTCGGCGAGGCTCCGGACGCGGCGGCCACACTCGGAGTGAGTCCCGCGAAGTACAAGTACGCGGCCGTACTGCTCTCCGGCGTCCTGTGCGGTCTCGCCGGTGCCCAACTGGCGCTCGGCAACGTCACGTTGTTCACCGAGAACATGACCGCGGGCCGTGGCTGGATCGCCGTGGTCGCCGTGATGCTCGGCCGCGCCCTGCCGCTGGGCGTCCTGCTCGCCGCCCTGCTCTTCGGCCTCGCCGAGGCGGCCGGCTTCCGCCTCCAGGGCCTCCGGCCTGCCCCAACAGGCCACCGATGCCGCGCCGTACGTCGTCACGCTCGGCGCCCTCTTCCTCACCACGGCCGCCGTCGTCGCCGTGTCCGTCCGTCGTCCACCGGAGCCGCCTCATGACGCAGGACCTGCTGCCCATCACCCGCATACCCCGCACCGGCCTGCCGGCCCACGCGGTCGTCGTCGGCGACCCGGCGCGCGCCGCGGCCGTCGCCGCGCTGCTCGACGGCGCCGAGGAGGTGTCGTACCACCGCGAATACCGTGTGTTCAGCGGCAGTTGGAAGGGCCTGCCGGTCGTCGTGGCCTCGCATGGGGTGGGCGGGCCGGGCGCGATCCTGCTGTTCCAGGAGCTCGCGGACGCGGGCGTGCGGGTGCTGCTGCGGTTCGGTACGGCGGGTGCGATGAAGCCGGGGATCGCCGACGGTGACCTCGTCATCGCCGAGGCGGCCGTCCGCGACGACGGCGTCACCCAGCAGCTGCTGCCGCCGGAGTACCCGGCGGTCTCCTCCCCCGAGGCCGTCTTCGCCCTCCAGCGCGCGGCCCGCGCCGCCGACGCCCCGCACCACCGCGGTGTCGTCTGGACCCGCGCGGCGTTCCAGCCCGGCCTGCTGCCGCTGTTCTCCTACGACGGTGCCGGCCTCGCCGCCATCGAGATGGAGCTCTCCGCGCTGCTGGTCACGGCGTCGCTGCGCGGGCTCGTCGCGGGCGGTGTGCTGGTCGTCGACGGGGCGAACGCGGACGAACTGGTCGACGACGACGGCACCAGCGTCTACGACCCGCACCGGGACGTGGTCGCCGCCGGTGTCGAGAAGGGGGCCGTCGTGTCGCTGGAAGCGCTGCGGCTGCTGGCCGAGGAGTACGGACTGTGAGCATCGATCTGCTGGTGCACGGCGGTGACGTGCTGACCGTCGACGAGGCCGGAACCGTCGTACGGGACGGGGCGGTCGCCGTCCACGAGGGCGAGATCGTCGCCGTCGGCCCCGCCGAGGAGCTGACAGCGCGATTCACGGCCGCGGAGCGCATCGACGCGGAGGGCTGCCTCGTCCTCCCGGGTCTGGTCAACACGCACACCCACCTCGCGATGACCCTCCTGCGCGGGCTCGCCGACGACGTCACCCTCCAGGGGTTCCTGGAGCGGGTGCTGCCCGCCGAGGCCCGGCTGCTGGCGCCGAAGAACGTGGCGGCGGCGGTGCGGCTCGCGATCGCCGAGAGCGTCCGGGCCGGGGTGACCTCCGCGCTCGACATGTACTGGTTCCACGAGGCGGCCGAGCAGGCGGCCCGTGAAGCGGGCTGGCGGCTGCACACCGGGCCCACCTTCATGGACGTGCCCGAGCCGCCGGACGCGATCGCGTACGGGGACCGGCTGGAATGGGCGCGCCGGGATCTGGTGGCGCGCGGCCCGGCCCGCCCCGGCCACCGGCCCGTGGTGTTCGCGCACTCCACGTACACCCTCTCCCCCGACCAGCTCGTCGAGATCTTCGCCCTGGCACGGGAGTTCGGCGCCCTGATCCACATCCACGCGGCCGAGAACGCCACCGAGGTCGCCACGGTCGAGGTCAAGTACGGCAAGCGGCCGGTGGAGCTGCTGGACTCGCTCGGGCTGCTCGGCGACGACGTGCTGCTCGCGCACGCCGTGGACCTCACCGGCCCGGAGATCGCGGTGCTGGCCCGCACCGGCACCTCGGTCGCCCACTGCCCCGTCTCCAACCTGAAGCTGGGCTGCGGGATCGCGCCGGTGCCGCGGCTGCTGAGCGCCGGGGTGACCGTCGGGCTCGGCACGGACGGGGCCGTCAGCTCCAACACGCTGGACGTGCTGGGGGCGGTGCGGCAGGCGGCGCTCGTGCACAAGGCGGGCGGCGACCCCACCCTCGTCGGCGCCGAACAGGCCGTACGCATGGCGACGATCGAGGGTGCGCGGGCGCTCGGGCTCGCGGCGCAGCTGGGCTCACTGGAGTCGGGCAAGCGGGCCGACCTCGTCGTCCTCGACCTGGGCGCCCCGCATCTGCGGCCGCTGCACGACCCGTGGTCGACGCTCGCCTACGCCGCGCACTCGGCGGACGTGCGGGACACCGTGGTCGACGGGCGGGTGCTGATGCGGGACCGAGTGCTGACGACGCTGGACGAGCCGGCCGTGGTCGCCGACCTGGAAGCACTGGTCTGACCGGGGATTTTCCTCCCACGGCGCTCTTCCCACCCCCATAATGATGTGAGACATCGGATGTCTCGACGGACATGCGCGTGAACCACAGGGAGGCCGGCCATGGCAGTGACCGACGAGGCGATCGAGAAGATCAAGGACATGATCGTCTCCGGTGCCCTGCGCCCCGGCGACCGGCTGCCGAAGGAGTCCGAACTCGCCTCGGAACTCGGGCTGTCCCGCAACTCCCTGCGCGAGGCCGTGCGCGCCCTGGCGCTGATCCGGATCCTGGACGTGCGACAGGGCGACGGCACGTACGTGACCAGCCTCGACCCCCAACTCCTCCTGGAAGCCCTGAGTTTCGTCGTCGACTTCCACCGCGACGACACGGTCCTGGAGTTCCTCGCCGTGCGCCGCATCCTGGAGCCGGCCGCGACCGGGATGGCCGCGACCCGGGTCAGCGAGCAGCAACTGGACGCACTCTCGGCCCAGTTGGACAAGCTCGGCGACAACCCGTCGGTGGAGGAGCTGGTCGCCAGCGATCTGGACTTCCACCGGGGCATCGTGCAGAGCTCCGGCAACTCGGTCCTGTGCTCCCTCCTCGACGGCCTGTCGGGCCCCACCACCCGGGCCCGGATCTGGCGCGGCCTGACCCAGGAGGACGCCGTCAGCCGCACGCTCCACGAACACCGCATGATCCTCGCCGCCCTGCGGGACCGGGACGCGGAGGCGGCGCGGTCGTGGGCGACGGTGCACATCGCGAGCGTGGAGCAGTGGCTGCGCGCGTCACTGTGACGCCCCCTCGCATCACTCACCGTCATCCGACGTCTACCCGGGTCACCGACCGGTCCACGTGACATCCGTGCAGGGTGATCCGGCACAGCTCGGATGACCGGGGGGTGTTCCGGGGTGGCTGATGGGGCAGTGATGCGTTCACTCCCCCGTGCAAGGGGGCTGCGGACGCCCCCGCTGGACGCCGTAAGGTTGGGGCGTACGGGAGGGCACGTCGGAAGGAGGCACTGGGTGATCGAGCTCGAGGGGGTTCCCGAGCTGATCGACCCGGTCATGGTGGCCGCGTTCGAGGGCTGGAACGATGCCGGCGACGCCGCCTCCACCGCGGTCGCGCATCTGGACAGGGAGTGGAAGGGCGAGGTGTTCGCGGCGCTGGACGCCGAGGACTACTACGACTTCCAGGTGAACCGGCCCACGGTGTGGATGGACGCCGGAGTGCGCAAGATCACCTGGCCCACGACACGGCTGTCCGTGGTCCGGGTCGGCGGCGAGAAGCCGCGCGATCTCGTGCTGGTCCGAGGGATCGAACCGTCCATGCGCTGGCGCTCGTTCTGCAACGAACTGCTGGGCTTCGCCCATGAACTGGGCGTGGAGCTGGTCGTGGTCCTGGGCGCTCTGCTCGGTGACACCCCGCACACGCGTCCGGTCCCGATCAGCGGGACCACGTCCGATCCGGACCTGGCCCAGCGGATGGACCTGGAGGAGACCAAGTACGAGGGGCCCACGGGCATCGTCGGCGTCCTCCAGGAGGCGTGCACGCACGCGGGTGTGCCGGCCGTGTCGCTGTGGGCGGCGGTGCCGCACTACGTGTCGCAGCCGCCGAACCCGAAGGCGACGCTGGCCCTGCTCAACCGGCTCGAGGACCTGATCGACGTGCGCATCCCGCTGGGCGAGCTGCCCGAGGACGCGCGCGCCTGGCAGGTGGGTGTGGACCAGCTGGCCGCCGAGGACAGCGAGGTCGCCGAGTACGTGCAGACGCTGGAGGAGGCCCGGGACACCGCCGAGCTGCCGGAGGCGTCGGGCGAGGCGATCGCCCGCGAGTTCGAGCGGTATCTGCGGCGCCGGGACGGCGGCAGCCCGCCGGGCGGGCACGCGACGGAGAGCGGCGACGGTACGTCGTATCTGCGGGACAACCCCAGCGGTCGTACGCGACCGCCGAAGCCGCCGAAGCCGAGCGCGGACACGGACCCCGAGCCGGGTACGGAGACGGGAGCCGACGGCGAGGATTCGTCGGACGAGTGAGACGGGGAAGGGCGGTGCGCCTCGCGCGCACCGCCCTTTTTCGTGCCGGGAGGCAGGCGTCAGACCTGCGGTACCGCCACCGCGTCGTAGTCGGTGTCGGGAGTCGGCTGCTCCACGTCGAAGCGGGCGTTGGGCAGGTAGAGCCGGTCGCCCCAGGCCGCGACGGTCGTCGGGATGCGGAAGCGCGGGTCGGTGATCCGGGTGATCGCCGTGCCCTTGGTGCCGGCCGCGTTCAGGTGGAAGACGTCGATGGCGTTCTGCGCCTGCTGGACGACGTAGAAGGTCCGGCCGAGCAGCAACATGCCGTCCCCGTTGGGGAGTTTCGCGCCGCCGAGGTCGACGGCGGTCGCGGCTCCGGTGCGCGGGTCGACCCGCATGAGGGTGCCGCCGTCGGCGAAGCAGTTCACCACGAGCAGGGCGCGGCCGTCGGGGGTGCGCTCGATGCCGTTGGCGGTGAAGTCGTCGCCCTGGACCCAGTCGCCGGACAGGGGCAGCGTCGTGAGGGCGCCGGGCGCGCCGTGCCTGCCGAGGGCCACGCGGTAGAGCTGGGCCTTGAAGGAGTCGGTGAACCAGGCGGCGCCCGGGGTGAGGATCACGTCGTTCACGAAGCTGCCGCCGGTGGCGTACACCTTCTCGATGGCGCCCGAGTGCAGGTCCACCGTGCGGATCTCACCGCTGGCGCCGCCGGCGAGGAACAGCCGACCGTGGCCGGTCTTGAGGCCCACGGTGGGGTGGCCGGCGCCGAGGCCCTTGCTGACGACGGAGCCGCGGCCGGTGGCCAGGTGCGCCCGGTAGATGTCCCCGTTGGCCAGGGAGCCGAAGTAGGCGAAGGGTTTGCCGCCGATGGCGATGCCCTCGGGCTGGAAGCCGTCGGGCAGCGGGAACTGGTCGGGCCAGGCGGTTTTCGGCGCTTCGGCCGCGTGCGCGGTGCCGCCGAGCAGCGCCGCTCCCGTCAGCGCCGCGGTTGCGGTGAGCAGTCTTCTACGTGCGAAGGAACGTGCTGTGGGTGCCACTGTGCGTCCTTCTGCCAAGGGGCCGGCGGTCACCGGCCGAACGGTCAACAGACGCTCTCACCCCATCACATGACCGTCACCTCCGCAGTCTCTGGCCGGATTGCGGCGTGACATCTGTTTCAGGACGGATTGCACACGGTACCCCGTTCAACTTGATTTCAAACCGAGTTGGCGAACGCGGGGTGGACGAGGGGCCGTTCCGGTGCTTGGTTGTCCCCCGGAGGCGCACCGAGCCCCCCGCAGACGCACCCCCCGCAACCAGGCACCCGCAAGGACCGAAGGGAGCGGTACCCGATGAGCGACCAGGTACAGCCGGCGCAGGGCCCGGGAGCGTCCGGGCCGGGGCCCGACGGAGCGGGATTCACCTACCGAGGAGCCGAGCAGGAACTGATCGTCGTCGCCCGCCCCGAGGCCCGGCTGCGCGCCGGCGCCGAGGGCGTACGGTCGGCGGCCGGTGCCGACGTCTCGGCCCTCAACATGTTCCTCAGCGACGAACAGCTCGCCCTGGAACCCCTGTTCGGCAGCGAGGAGAGGCTCCGGCAGTCGGCCACGGCGCACACCGAGAACGTGCCCGACCTCGCGCTGTTCTACCGGGTCCGCGGCGACCGCAGCCGCGCCGAGGAACTGCGCTCGCGGATCGCCGCGCTGCCGGGCATCGACACCGCGTACGTGAAGCCGGGCGCCGTCCCCGCATCTCTGGGTCAGGTCGGCGAGGAGAGCGGTCGGCTGAAGGAAGGCGCCCCGGTCACCCCGGACTTCAGCGGCCGGCAGGGCTATCTGGGCCCCGCCCCCGAGGGGATCGACGCCCAGTGGGCCTGGCAGCGGCCCGGCGGCACCGGTCAGGGCGTGACCGTGATCGACGTCGAGGGTTCCTGGCAGCTCGGTCACGAGGACCTGGCCGCCAAGCTGGCCGGCGTCGTGGTCGGCACCCCGCTGACCGACCTGGCCTGGCGCAACCACGGCACCGCGGTGATCGGCGTGATCGGCGGCGACCGCACCGAGCACGGGGTCACGGGGATCGCGCCGGACGCGGTGACGGCCGCCGCGTCCTTCCAGGGCATCGGCACCGCGGCCGCCGTCCACGCGGCGGCGGACCGGCTCGGCCCCGGCGACATCGTGCTGGTCGAGCTGCACCGCCCGGGACCGCGGCTGGACTTCGCCGACCGCGACGACCAGAGGGGCTACGTCGCCCTCGAATGGTGGCCGGACGACTTCGCGGCCGTCCGGTACGCCACCGCCAGGGGCGTGCTCGTGGTGGCTGCCGCGGGCAACGGGGCCGAGTCCCTCGACGACGCCGTCTACGAGCGCCGCCCGGACGGATTCCCGCAGTGGTGGCGCAACCCGTTCAACCCGTCCAACCAGTCCTCCGGCGCGGTCCTGGTCGGCGCGGGCGCCCCACCGCCCGGCACACACGGCCGCGACCACGGCCCGGACCGCTCCCGGCTCGCGTTCTCCAACTACGGTGCCCGCGTGGACGCCCAGGGCTGGGGCCGCGAGGTCACCACCACCGGCGGCTTCTGGGACCGGCCCGGTGACCTGCAGGGCGGGCCCGAGGAGATCGCCTGGTACACGGACACGTTCTCCGGGACGTCCTCGGCCTCACCGATGGTGGTCGGCGCACTGGCCGCGCTCCAGGGCATGCTGAAGGCGGCCGGCCAGGCGCCGATGTCCCCGGAGCGGGCCCGCGCGATGCTGCGGGCGACCGGGTCACCGCAGCAGGACGCGCCGGGCCGGCCCGCGTCCCAGCGGATCGGCAACCGGCCCGACATCAAGGCGGCGGTCACCCATCTGCTGCCGCACGCGGTCGGCTCCGGCCAGGCCGAACGGTACTGGGACGAGCTGCTGCCCTATCCGCGTGAACTCCCGCCGAGGCTCCGGCTGTTCGTGGCCGGCGGCTGGCGGAACCTCAACCATCCGTCCCCCGAGATCCGCCAGGCGGTGCACTCCGCCTTCGCGGGAGGACGGCCCGACGTCCGCGTGTGGTTCGCGGACGACGAGATCGTCGGCCTGGTCGTCTCGGGCTGACGAAGCACATCCCCACCATCAAGGGAAGGTGACACCCGCATGAGCACCACCCCGCAGATGAGCCAACTGGGACAACAGCAGGGACAGCAAGGACAGCAGGGACAGCAGTTCCCGAGCACCTCTCCGTACCAGCAGCAACCGCAGCAGCCGTACGGCATGGGCGGCTTCGGCGGCTCGCTGGAGCAGCTCCAGCAGCTCGGCCAGCAGCAGCCCTACCAGCAGCTGCTCCAGCAGCTCGGCCAGCAGCCCTTCACCCAGCAGCAGGGCTTCGGCCAGCAGCAGCTGGGCCAGCAACAGCAGCAGCAACAGGTCGAGCAGCAGGTGCAGCAGCACATCCACCAGATCGCCCAGGCCGCCGTGCAGTACGTGCAGCAGCAGGTGCAGACACAGGCCCTCCAGGCCGGCATCGCCAACGGCTACATCGACGTCGTCCAGCCGCTGCCGGGGCAGCCGAGTGTGATCGGCCTGCTGGTCGGCGGTCAGCTGAGGGTCCTGTTCAACCCCAACCCGCAGACCCACGACCAGGTCCAGGAGGCGTTCGCCTTCGGGCACCAGGTCATCGGCATCTGGGACTCCCAGACCCCGCAGATCCTGCGCAGCATCCAGATCCGCAGGATCTGACCGGCACCGGGTGACACGAAGGGCGCTTCCCGCACCGGGGAAGCGCCCTTCTCGGTACTCCGGCGCTACAGCGCGACGCCGAGCAGCGCGTCCACCGCGCGCGAGACGACGCCGGGGGCGCTCTCGTCCGTGCCGCCGGACTCCTCCTGGCGGGCCGCCCAGCGGTCGACCGCGGCGAGCGCGGCCGGGGCGTCGAGGTCGTTCGCGAGGGCCTCGCGGATCTCCTCGACGAGCGCCTCGGCGGCGGGTCCGTCGGGGCGGGAGACGGCGGCACGCCACCGTCCGAGCCGCGCGACCGCGTCTTCGAGCACCTGGTCGGTCCACTCCCAGTCGGCCCGGTAGTGGTGGGCGAGCAGGGCGAGCCGGATGGCGGCCGGATCGACACCCTCGCGGCGCAGCGTGGAGACGAAGACGAGGTTGCCCTTGGACTTGGACATCTTCTCGCCGTGCAGGGCGACCATGCCGGCGTGGACGTACGCCTTGGCCATGGGGAACTCTCCGGTGAGCACCTGGGCGTGGGAGGCGCCCATCTCGTGGTGCGGGAAGGCGAGGTCGGAGCCGCCGCCCTGGACGTCGAAGGTCATGCCGAGGTGGTCGAGGGCGATGGCGACGCACTCGATGTGCCAGCCGGGTCGGCCGCGGCCGAGCGAGCCGCCGTCCCAGCTCGGCTCGCCCGGGCGGGCGGCCATCCACAGCATCGGGTCGAGCGGGTTCTTCTTGCCCGCCCGGTCGGGGTCGCCGCCGCGCTCGGCGGACAGCAGCCGCATGGCGGCGGCGTCGAGGTTGGAGACCTTGCCGAAGTTCGGGTCGGACTCGACGGAGAAGTAGATGTCGCCTTCGAGTTCGTAGGCGGCGCCCGCGTCCCGGAGCCGCTCGACGAGCGGGACGATGCCGGGTATGGCCTCGACGGCGCCGATGTAGTGCTGCGGCGGGAGCATCCGCAGGGCGGTCATGTCCTCGCGGAAGAGGGCCGTCTCCTTCTCGGCGAGGGCGACCCAGTCGACGCTGTCCCGCTCGGCGCGCTCCAGGAGCGGGTCGTCGACGTCGGTGACGTTCTGGACGTAGTGAACCTGCCGCTTGGTGTCGAGCCACACGCGCTGCACGAGGTCGAACGCGTTGTAGGTCGCCGCGTGCCCCATGTGGGTGGCGTCGTACGGCGTGATGCCGCAGACGTAGATACGGGCGACGGGACCGGGGTCGAGGGAGACCAGACCGCCGGTCGCGGTGTCGTGGATCCTCAGGTCGCGGCCCTGACCAGGCAGGGCGGGGACCTCGGAAGCGGGCCAGGCATGCATGTCATGAGCCTAACCGGACGGATGTTCCGTATACGAACCGGACCGGGCCGGATGGCCGGTAAGGCGGTCTTGCGTGCTGTCGTCCGGTGTGCTGGTGCACCGGTGGTGGGCTGCTACACCGGCGGCCAGGGAATGGCCGGCCACTCCCCGCTCGGCTCCGGGTGCTTGCCGGTGGCGAGCAGTTCGTCGACCCGCGCGCGTGTGGCGTCGAGTTCGGCAGGCGTGATGAGTACGGCCAGACGCGCGGCCAGCGCTCCTTCGGCGCCGAGCGCCTCCTTGAGGCCCTTGAGGACGTCGACCGCCTCCCCCGTCAGGGGCTCGCCCGCCCAGCCCCACAGCAGGGTGCGGAGCTTGTTGTCGACGTTGAACGTGACGCCGTGGTCGATGCCGTACAGGCGGTCCCCGGCGGGCAGCAGATGGCCGCCCTTGCGGTCCGCGTTGTTGATCACGGCGTCGAGGACGGCGAGCCGGCGCAGCCGTTCGTCGTCCGCGTGCACCAGCAGCGCGGTCTCGCCCTCGCCGACCTCGGCGAAGCCGATGGCCTTCCAGCCGGGCTCGGGTTCCTCGCCGTCGACCAGGGCGAGCAGCTCGGCGCCGGGCGCGCCCTCGATCCACAGCTGGACCATGCCCTCGCCGAAGGGGCCGTCGCGCAGCACGGTGGGCGGGACCAGGCCCCAGCCGGTCGCCTCGGACACCTCGTAGGCGGCGACCTCGCGCTGGGCGAGGGTGCCGTCCGGGAAGTCCCACAGGGGGCGCTCGCCGCGGACGGGCTTGTAGACGCAGAAGGCCTCCTGGCCGTCGTGCTCCACGGAGCAGTACAGCACCGCGTTGGAGGCGTCCCGGATCTGTCCGCGCACCGTCAGCTCACCGCGGGTGAGCAGCTCGGCCGTGGTCACGCCCCGCGGCGGTATCCGTTCTGGCGCGGACATACGTGTCCTTCCGGGTCGAGCGGGAGGCTGCACAGCGGGCACGGCGGCCGCCCGGCGTTGACGACGTCCAGGGCCCGCTTGGCGAAGGCCCTCGCCTGCGCGCCGGTGAGCCGGACCCGCAGCATCGGGGGGCCGTTCTCCTCGTCCTGGAGGAGCCTTTCCTCGGCCTCGGCGAGGTCCTCCTCGGACTCCGCGTCGAGCTCCACGAGGGCCTGCGCCTCGACGATCATGCGCTGTTCCTCACCGTCCCAGGCCAGCGCCATGGTGCCGACGCGGAACTCCTCCTCGACGGGGGTGTCCAGCGGGGCGGTGTCGGAGATCTCGGTGGGTGCCACCGCCGGGACGGAGGCGTTGCCGCCGCTGCGCCGGACCACTTCGTCCAGCAGCTCGTCCATGCGCTCGGCGAGGGCGGCGACCTGGGTCTTCTCCAGGGCCACGCTGGTCACCCGGGAACCCGCGATGGCCTGGAGGAAGAACGTACGGCGTCCGGGCAGTCCGACCGTGCCGGCCACGAAGCGGTCCGGAGGGTCGTAGAGGAACACCTGACGGGACACGTCCTGTCTCCTGGAGTCGTGATGGGTACGGCGCTACTGCGACCGCTTCACCCTACTGCGCCCGACGATCACGGTGCGCCCGCACCGCCCCCGACCGGGGCGTCGTCCGCGGGCGGGGTCTCGCGCGGGGCCAGGGAGGTGAAGTCACCGGTGTCGCCGAGGCGTACGAGGAACGGGCGCAGACGGGTGTAACGGATCGCGGTGATGGAACACGGGTCTACGGAGATTCGCTGGAAGAGGTCGAGATGGAGTCCGAGCGCGTCCGCGACGAGCGACTTGATGATGTCGCCGTGCGAGCACATGAGGTAGACGGCGTCGGCGCCGTGGTCGCGCTCCACGCGCGCGTTCCACTCCCGTACGGCCTCGGCGGCGCGGGTCTGCATGGCGCGCATCGACTCGCCGCCGGGGAACGCGGCCGCCGACGGATGGGCCTGGACGACCTGCATCAGGGGCTCGTCGTTGAGTTCGGCGAGCTTGCGGCCCGACCAGTCGCCGTAGTGGCACTCGCCGATCCGCTCGTCGGTGTGGGCGGTCAGCCCGGGCCGGGCGTCCAGGAGCGGCTGGAGCGTCTCCTGGCAGCGCTGGAGCGGGCTGCTGACGATCTCGGCGAGGGGCAGCTCGGCGAGCCGCTGGGGCAGCGCGGCGGCCTGGGTACGGCCGCGCTCGTCCAGGGCGACGCCGGGGGTCCACCCGGCGAGCAGTCCCTCGGTGTTGGCGGTGGATCGTCCGTGCCGGACGAGGATCAGCGTGGGCATGCGGCCCAGGGTAGGCGCACGCGCGCGTGCACCGGCGAGCGAGTGACGGGAGAATACGCACCGTGATCGTGGACTGCGCCGTCTACCGCGACGGACACCGCACCGAGGGCCCCGACGACCTCTCCGACGCCCTGGCGGAGGCGAGGGCCGCGGGCGGGTTCGTCTGGATCGGGCTGCACGAGCCGTCGGAACGCGAGTTCGACCTCGTCACCCAGGAGTTCGGGCTGCATCCGCTGGCGGTCGAGGACGCCCTGAAGGCCCATCAGCGGCCCAAGCTGGAGGTCTACGACGACTCGCTCTTCCTCGTCCTCAAACCGGTCGTGTACGAGCCCGACAGCGACCAGGTCTCCACCGGCGAGGTCATGCTGTTCCTCGGCGACTCCTTCGTGGTGACCGTCCGGCACGGCGAGGGCGCCCCGCTGAAGGCCGTACGGCGCCGTCTGGAGCAGGAGCCGGACATGCTCCACAAGGGCCCGACGGCGGTGCTGTACGCCATCTCGGACGCCGTCGTCGACCACTACGTGGAGGTGGCGACCGAGCTCCAGACGGACCTGGAGGAGCTGGAGGCGGAGGTGTTCGCGCCGGACGGGGGCGGCGGCTCCCGGAACACGGCGTCGCGGATCTACACCTTCAAGCGGCAGATCCTGGAGTTCCGCCGGGCGACCGGCCCGCTGGCGCTGCCGCTGACCCGGCTGGCGGGGATCGGCCAGTTCGGCGGCTCGGTGCCGTTCGTCAGCGAGACGTCGCGGCCCTTCTTCCGGGACGTCAACGACCACCTCACGCGGGTGAACGAGTCCGTGGAGGGCCTGGACCGGCTGGTGTCGGACATCCTGTCGGCGCATCTGGCGCAGATGAGCGTCCGGCAGAACGACGACATGCGGAAGATCTCCGCGTGGGCGGCCATGGCCGCGATCCCCACGATGATCGCGGGGATCTACGGCATGAACTTCGACCACATGCCGGAGCTGCACTGGGTGTGGTCGTATCCGGCGGTGATCGCGCTGATGGCGGTGCTGGAGGTCATGCTGTACCGGACGTTCAAGCGCCGGGGCTGGCTCTGAGCCGTTACGCGAACTCGGGGGCGGCGGTGGCCGGGCCGCCGAGCGCGTCGCGCCGTTCGGGCATCTTCAGGGAGACCATGCGGCGCCAGCCCACCGCGCGTTCGTACGCGTACACGGCGTGGATGCCCGCCGCGAGGACCGCCGACTTGGCCTTGGGCCAGCCCAGGATGCGGCCCATGTGCGCCATGACGGCGAGGCTGACGTCGCGGTAGACGCGGATCTCGGCGAGCGCGCACTCCTTCAGGATGCGCTGGATGTCCCGGCCGTGGCCCGCGTACGCGAAGCGCAGCAACTCCTCGTGGCAGTAGGCGAGGTGGTTGTCCTCGTCGCCCGAGATCATCTTCACCGCCCGCCCGAGGTCGGGATGGTCGGCGAAGTGCTTGCGCAGCAGCTCCATCTGCTCGGAGGCGCGCTGTTCGGTGACCCTGCTGTGCGCGAGGTAGGTCACGATGTCCTGCACGGTGAGCGGCTGGTCGGCCTTGAGCTTGTCGTGGGCGAGACCGATGCCGTTGCGCTCCAGGAGCATCGTGTAGTCGGTGTCGGGGGGCACGGGTACGGGGTCGAGGCCGCGCTTCTTCATCAGGGCGTTGAAGATCCGGCCGTGTTTGTCCTCGTCGGCGCCGTGCCGGGTGATCTTGGGGGCGAGTCCGCGCTCGCTCTCGGGGACCAGGGCGGCGATGCGGGCGTTCTCCCAGCCTCCCTGCGACTCGCCGCTGGCGGCGATGGAACAGAACAGGCGGAAGGAATCGTCGTTGTCGAGGATCTCGGTGAACAGACTCTTGGCCGAAAGCATCGTGGGCACCTCTCTGCGGGACTCCGCGGCAAACCCCGAAGAACGAGTCAAATGCGGTGAGAGAGGTGCTGCAACAGCTGTGTCGGACAACTCCGCCAAAAGGAGGACCCACGGGGTCACGACGGGGGCGTAACCCGGCGGCCACGCGCGCGTTGTTCTGCGTGACGGCCGTGGCGGGGAAGACCCCCGAGCCCCCACCACGGCCGCAGAAACCTCCGGCGGTCTTGAAGCGCGTGTTACGGCGCCCGCCGTTACGCCATCCGGCCGTTACGCCGACCGGCCCTCTGTCATGCCAGTCCGGCCCGCTCCAGGGCCTCGGAGCCGGCGCGGAGCGCGGCGATCCGCTCGTCGAGCGTGAAGCCCGCGGGAGCGAGGCTCAGCGAGGTGACACCGGCCGCCGCGTACTCCTTCATCCGGTCGGCGATGCGGTCCACGGAACCGAGCAGCGTCGTCTGGTCGATCAGGTCGTGCGGGATCGCCGCCGCGGCGCCCTGCTTGTCGCCCGCGAGGTACTTCTCCTGGACCTCGGCGGCGGCCGCCTCGAAGCCCATGCGCTGGGCGAGCTGGTTGTAGAAGTTCTGCTTGGCGCTGCCCATGCCGCCCACGTACAGGGCCGTGTAGGGGCGGAAGGTGTCGGCGAGCGTGGCCACGTCCTTGTCCTCGCCGAGCGCGAGCGGCAGCGTCGGGTGGACGTCGAACCCTTCGAGGGTCTTCCCCGCCTTCTCCCGCCCGGCCCGCAGGTACTTGATCGTGGTCTCCTCCAGGTGCGCCGCGGAGGGGAAGATCAGCAGCGCGCCGTCGGCGATCTCACCGGTCTGCTCCAGGTTCCTGGGGCCGATCGCGGCGATGTAGAGCGGGATGTGCTCGCGCTCCGGGTGCACGGTCAGCTTCAGGGGCTTGCCGGGGCCGCCGGGCAGCGGCAGCGTCCAGTGCGTGCCCTCGTAGGACAGCCGCTCGCGGGTCATCGCCTTGCGCACGATCTCGACGTACTCACGCGTGCGGGCCAGCGGCTTGTCGAACTTGACGCCGTACCAGCCCTCGGAGACCTGCGGCCCGGAGACGCCGAGGCCGAGGCGGAAGCGGCCGTGGGAGAGCGAGTCCAGGGTGGCGGCGGTCATCGCCGTCATCGCGGGCTGGCGGGCCGGGATCTGGAAGATGGCCGAGCCGACGTCGATGCGCTCGGTCTGCGCCGCGACCCAGCTGAGCACGGTGGCCGCGTCGGAGCCGTAGGCCTCGGCGGCCCAGCACACGGAGTACCCGAGGCGGTCGGCCTCCTGGGCGACGGCGAGATTGTCCGCGTCCATTCCGGCGCCCCAGTAGCCGAGGTTGATGCCGAGCTGCATGGCCGATTCCCCTTACCGATCAGTAACGTCCCTTGTGGGCCGACCTTAGCGCGGGGGCGCGGATCGGGGCAGTTCGCGGTCGTGTTCTTCCGCCCACAGAAGTGCCGTGACGATCAGGGAAACTGGTTGTCCACAGGCCCCCACACCACTGGTTCAGGCCAGTAATGTCGGCGCTCATGGAGCAGAGGCATCTCGGCCGCACCGGCCTGCGCGTGTCCCGTATCGGACTCGGCACCCTCACGTGGGGCAGGGACACCGACGAGCACGACGCCGCGGACCTCTTGAAGACGTTCTGGGAAGCGGGCGGCAGCCTCGTCGACACGGCCGACGTGTACGGCGACGGGGAGGCCGAATATCTGCTCGGACGCCTCATAGAAGGCCTGGTCCCGCGCCGGGACCTGGTCATCTCCACCAAGGCGGGCAGCGTGCCGGACCCGGACCGCCGCTTCGACGGCTCGCGCGGCCATCTGCTCTCCGCGCTGGACGACTCCCTCACCCGCCTCGGCACGGACTACGTCGACGTGTGGCACGTCCACGCCTACGACCCCCAAACCCCCCTGGAGGAGACCCTCCAGGCGCTCGACCTGGCGGTCAGCAGCGGCCGCGCGCGCTACGCCGCCGTCTCCAACTTCTGCGGCTGGCAGCTCGCCAAGGCCGCGACCTGGCAGCTGGCGGCGCCGGGCACCCGGACCCGGCTGGCGGCCACGCAGCTGGAGTACTCCCTGCTCCAGCGCGGCGTCGAGCGCGAGGTGCTGCCGGCCGCGCTGGACCTGGGCATCGGACTGCTGCCCTCCTCCCCGCTGGGCCGCGGCGTGCTGACGGGCAAGTACCGGGGGGACGCCACCCCCGCCGACTCGCGGGGCGCCTCCGAGCATCTGGCGCCCTTCGTCGAGCCGTACCTCGACGACACCGCGAGCCGCATCGTGGACGCCGTGCAGACCGCGGCCGACGGGCTCGCGGTGACCCCGCTCCAGGTGGCCCTCGCGTGGGTCCGCGACCGGCCCGGGGTGACCGCCCCGATCGTCGGCGCGCGCAACGCGCAGCAGCTCACGGCGGCATTGTCAGTGGAGGCCCTTAGTCTTCCTGACGAGATCTGCCGGGCGCTCGACGACGTGTCGGCGCCCGTGCACCGCTATCCCGATCACGACTGGAGCACGCTGTGAGCACGGAGCCGGGGCCCACCGAGGAGACCGAGCCGGAGGAGGCGCCGACCGCGGAGGACACCGCGACGGCGGCCGGAGAGCAGGCCGGTGCCGTGGAGAGCGACGCCGAGGAGGCGACGGCTGAGGCCTCCGGCGATCAGGGCGAGGGCACGAACGGCGGCGAGGGCGACACCGCTCCCCAGTTGTCCGAGGCCGAGGCCGAGCTCGCGGCACAGAAGGTCGAGCGGGAGCGGATCGCGCGGCGCAAGGCCGAGAAGCAGGGGACCGTAGAGAGCGGGGCGAAGCTCAGCGGCAAGGCCGCCGATCTGCTCGCGGCCGTGCGGGCGGTGGAGAGCGGGGCCAAGCCGGTGGCGGCGGTCTTCAGCGAGCCCCCGGCACCGCGCCGACCCGCACCGGAGCCGGTGCAGCGCCCCCAGCCCGTCGCCGCCGACGTGCCCGCGGCGCCCGCCGCCGAGACCGTCGAGTCCGTGCGCAGCGTCCTCACCGAGGGCGGCGCCCCCGAAGCGCTCGTCCCGCAGGTGGCTGCAGCGCTCGGGGAGGGCGCGGCCGAGCAGCTGCGCGCCGACCCCTGGCAGTTGCTGCGCGTCACCGGTGTACGCCCGGAGCAGGCCGACGGGTTCGCGCGGGCGCTGCTGGGCGCGGAGTGCGGCCCGGACGACGAGCGCCGGGGCCGTGCCGTGACCGTCTGGCTGCTGGAGCAGGCCGCGCTGGCCGGGCACACCGCCCTCGAACTGCCCACACTCGTCGCCGCGCTGGGCAAGCAGGGCGTGCCGGACGCCGACGCGGCCGTGCAGAACACCCTCGCGGAGGCCGAGGCCCTGGTCTTCCAGGACGCCCTCGACCCGCGGCCCCGGAGCCCGAGGACGAGGACGAGGAGCGCCCCGTCCGTGTCCTGGTCGGCCTGGAGCGGTACGCGCTGGCCGAGGAGAGCCTCGCCGACGGACTGGCCCGGCTGATCAACTCGGCGCCGAAGCAGGACGGGTCGGCCGAGGACTGGGAGCGCGCCGCGGGCTCCGCGCAGGCGTCGGCCGGCGAGCTGATCCGCGCGGTCGCGGCCCACGGCCTGGTCCTGCACACCGGCGGCGAGGCGTCCCTGGCGGAACCCGCGGCGCTGCTCCAGGCGGCCCGGGACCTCGGCCTGCGTGCCTGGGCGGCGGCCCACGGCCCGCTCGGGCGGGACCGCTTCGCGGCCCTGGTCCCGGGGGCGACCACCGTGACGACGGTCAGCGGTCTCCTGTCCGGCGCCGAGGGCCCGGGCCGGGACGCCGACGGAGCCCTCGACCTGGACCTCCTCGTCGTGCTCGACGCCCCGCAGCTGGACGTGGAGACGGCGGCGCTGCTCACGGAGTCGCTGCCGGACGGGCCCGGCTGCTGCTGGCCGGAGATCCGGCGGTGCTGTGGTCGGCGGGCCCCGGGCGGGTGTTCGCCGATCTGCTGGCCGCGCGGGTCTGCCCCCAGGTCGCTTCGCGGCGCCCCGACCCCGGCCCGCTCGGCGAGCTGGTCTCGGGCATCGGCATCGGCGAACTGAACCAGGTCGAGGCCCCCGGCAAGGAGGTCGTGATCGTGCCGGTGCGGGACGCGGGCGAGGCCGTGCACCGGACCGTGCAGCTCGTCGCCGACTCGGTGCCGCGGGCGATCGGCGTCCCGCCCGAGGACACCCAGGTCATCACCCCGGGCCACGGCGGGGCGGCGGGCACCCGCGCCCTCAACGCCGCCCTCAAGGAGCGCCTCAACCCCGGCCCGGGCCGCTTCGGCGGCTTCGACCCGGGTGACCGTGTCGCCTACTCCCCCACCCCGGGCCGCACCCTGCCGGGCCAGGTGGTGAAGGCCGACGCGGAGGGCCTGCATCTGACCTGCTCGGGCGAGACCGTCGTCGTCCCGAAGGACCGCGTGGACCAGTCCGTCCGCCACGGCTGGGCCCTGACCGCGCACCAGGCGGTCGGCGGCCGCTGGCCCGCGGTCGTGGTGGTCCTCCCGGGCGACACCACCCAGTCCCTGACCCGCCCCTGGGTCTACACGGCCTTCGGCCGAGCCGCCCGCCACCTGTCGGTGGTCCACGGCGCGGAACAGGCCCTGCCAAGGGCAGTGGCAGAAATCGAGGCCAAGCCCCGCACAACCCGTCTACCGGTACTTCTCACCCCACAACTGACGTCAGGCTGACCCACCCGGGGGCGCGGGGAACTGCGCGACAAGCCCCCGCGGCGCCGCAGCCGCGCACCTACGAACCCCCCCCCCCCACGGCGAACCCGCGCAAAAACCGACGGCGGCCATGGAAACGAACCTCCATGACCGCCGCCGCCCAAGCCCAGCGCTAGCGTTCCGCGTCCAGCGGCTCCAGATCCTCGTCCTCATCCAGATCCGCATCGAGCTCATCGAGCTCGTCGTCCTCCGCACCGTCGTCGGCGTCGTCGTCGAAGACCGCGCTCACGTCGAACCGGCACACCACCTGCTGCGGATCGACCCCGTCGAACGGCACATCCAGCCACTCCCCGGGCTCGGCCGGCTCCTCCGCCGCGGTCACCCACAGGGTGGAATCGCCCTCCTCCAGGCCGAACTCCTTGTGCCGCGAGGCGATCTCGTCCGGCTCGTACTCACCGAAGAGCAGGCCCAGCGCCCCGTGGACCGTTCCGGAGGCGCCCGTGCCGGCCGCCTCCCCGTCGGGGTCGGCCGCCTCGATCCGCTGAGCCTGGGCCAGCAGCCGCTGCGGCTCCGCGACGGCGTAGTCCCGGCGGATCAGCACACTCAGTGCGTTCGGTTCCTCGGGACCCGCGTACGGCGGCAGTTCCTCCGCGCCGGGGATCTCGAAGGGGGTGACCTCGTCGTAGCGGTCGTAGAGCAGCTCGTCGTACGCCTCGGCGGCCGCGGCGAGTTCGTTGAACGCCTCGTAGACGGCCTCGTCGTCCTCCCCCGACCGGCGTTCGACCGCGGCCAGGTGGCGGTCGAGCGCGGTCTTGACCGCGTCGGCGGCGGCACGTACCTCGGCAGCGGTGGGCTGCACAGCATCAGACATAGTGCAGACGCTATCCGTACCGGGCCCCAGCCCGCACAATAGATGCGATGCCGGAATACGAATTTGTCGACGTGTACGTGCCGCGCGGGGTCTCCCGCAAGGACACCACACGTCTGCTGACGGACCATGCCGAGTACGGACACTGGGAGTTGGACCGCCTGAGCCTGCTGCGTGACGGAAGCCGCAAGGTGCGGCTGCGCCGCAGGATCATCCGCCAGGTGCGGGCCACTTGGTGAGGTGAGGCCGGGAGAACGGAGCGGGCCCCGCTGCTGCGGGGCCCGCTCCGTTGCGTGTCCGATCCGCTACGCCGCGGCACGGGCCTTGCGGTAGAGCACCGCGCCCGCCAGCAGCGCGCCCGCTCCGACCGGGAGGGTCAGGCCCAGCGGCAGGTCGCTGCCCGTGTGGGCGAGCTGGGCGTCACCGTGGGGCTGGGTGACCGTCTGGGTCCCCGGGTGGTTGCCGCCCGGCGTCCCGCCGCCCGAGGAGGGCGGAGTGCCCGGCGTGCCGGGCTGACCCGGCTCGACCGGGTTGCCGGGGTTGCCCGGAGTACCAGGGTTGCCAGGCGTACCAGGGTTTCCCGGCGTACCCGGGTTGCCCGGAGTGCCGGGGTTCCCGGGGTTCCCGGGGTTGCCCGGCTGGCCCGGGCCGCCGGGAGGCGGCGTCTGGTGCCCGCCGCCCGAGCCGGTACCGCCGTTGGCACAGTCGTTGCCCGTCGTGGAGTTGCCGATGCCGATGACATCCACGCTGTTGCCGCAGACGTTGACCGGGACGTCGACCGGCGCCTGGACATGGTTGCCCGAGCCGACGCCCGGCGAGTCCGAGGCGTGCCCACCGGACGACGAACCGGACGGCGAACCGCCCCCGGAACCCCCCGTGTCCGCCGTACCCCCCCGGAGTCGCCGTACCCGCCGGAGCCGGACGCCCCGCCCCGGTTCGCGCACTTGTTGCCGGCCGCCGGGTTGAGCACCCCGACCACATTGACCGTGTTGCCGCACACGTTCACCGGCGCGTGCACCGGCGCCTGCACCGTGTTGCCCGACAGCACGCCGGGTGAGTTCGACGCGGAACCGCCCGCCCCCGAGTCGGCGTGCGCGGCGCCGCCCGCCGCGGCGATCACGCCGGTCGCGGCCGCCACCGTCATCAGGCCTTTGCGGGTTGCCTGTCGCATTCCTGAATTCCCCCTGCCTTGTCGATTCCGTCCTGCGATCCTCGTGAAAAGACCGGTCGCCCGGAGCGCATGGCGCGCGCTCCGAGGCCGACGGGCTCAGCCCCTCATGGGGCGAGGCACAACGTCACTTGTTGATGCAGGTGTTGCCGAAGGCGGGGTTCAGCACGCCGATCACGGAGACCGTGTTGCCGCAGACGTTCACGGGGATGTGAACCGGCACCTGGACGACGTTGCCGGACAGGACGCCCGGGGAGTGCACCGCGGCACCCTGAGCACCAGCGTCGGCAGCAGCGAGGCCCGCGCCCGCGAGAACCAGGCCACCCGTGGCAGCCGCGGCGGCGACGACCTTCTTGATCATTATTCCTCCTTGTTGGCAATGCGATCCCAAGTAGCGGATCGCATCACCTGTAACGAGGAGGGAGTAATGGAGCTACGAGCTTATGAGCGCATTCACCCTTCTCAGGCCCGGTCGTACGTGCGCCCGATAAGCAACGTCAACTTCAGGAGGCGTCTCAGGTCCAGGAGGCGTCTCAGGACGCGTCGATGAAACGGTCCAGCACGCGCACCCCGAACTTCAGCCCCTCCACCGGCACCCGCTCGTCGACACCGTGGAACATGCCGGCGAAGTCCAGCTCCGGCGGCAGCTGGAGCGGCGCGAAGCCGAAGCAGCGGATGCCGAGGTCGTCGAAGGACTTGGCGTCGGTGCCGCCGGAGAGCATGTAGGGCACGGCGCGGGCGATCGGGTCCTCGGCGCTCAGCGCGCTCTGCATGGCGTCGACGAGGCGGCCGTCGAAGTCGGTCTCCAGCGCCTTGTCGCCGTGCACGTCCTCGCGGCGCACGCGCGGGCCGAGGATGCGGTCGAGGTCGGCGAGGAACTCCTCCTCGTAGCCGGGCAGGAAACGGCCGTCCACGTGGGCGGTGGCCTGGCCGGGGATGACGTTGACCTTGTAGCCGGCGCCGAGCATGGTGGGCGCCGCCGAGTTCCGGAGGGTCGCGCCGACCATCTTGGCGATGCCGCCGAGCTTGGCGAGGGTCTCGTCCATGTTCTCGGGGTCGAGCTCGGTGCCGAGGGCGTCGGAGAGCTCGTCGAGGAAGGACCGCACGGTCTTGGTGACCCGCACCGGCCACTTGTGCCGGCCGAGCCGGCCGACGGCCTCGCACAGCTCGGTGATGGCGTTGTCGTCGTTGGTCATCGAGCCGTGCCCGGCGGTGCCGTCCACGGTGAGCCGCATCCAGTGCATGCCCTTCTGGGCGGTCTCGACCAGGTAGAGCCGCAGGTTCTCGTTGACGGTGAAGGAGAACCCGCCGACCTCGCCGATCGCCTCGGTGACGCCTTCGAAGAGGTCGGGGTGCTTGTCGACGAGGTACCGGGCGCCGTACGTGCCGCCGGCCTCCTCGTCGGCGAGGAAGGCGAGGACGATGTCGCGCGGGGGCTTGCGGCCGCTGCGCAGCCGGTCGCGGACGACCGCGAGGGTCATCGCGTCCATGTCCTTCATGTCGACGGCCCCCCGGCCCCACACGCACCCGTCGGCGACCTCGCCGGAGAAGGGGTGGTGGGTCCAGTCCGCCGCGTTGGCCGGTACGACGTCGGTGTGGCCGTGGATGAGGAGGGCCGGCTTGGAGGGGTCCTCGCCCTCGATGCGGGCCACCGTGGAGGCGCGCCCCTGGTGGGATTCGAAGATCTGCGGGTCGAGGCCCACCTCGGCGAGCTTCTCGGCGACGTACTCGGCGGCCTTGCGCTCCCCCGGCCCCGAGTGGTCGCCGTAGTTGCTGGTGTCGATCTGGATCAGCTCGCGGCAGAGGTCCACGACCTCGTCCTCGCCGGTGACGTGCCTGGTCGTGTCCGTCCCGCTCACGCTGGTTCCTCCCGCTGTACCTGCTGGTGGTTCCCCTCATCCTCTCTCCCCGAGAGGCTGCGCCCAAGACCGGACCCGGTCCGTCACACGCCGTTCACGCGGGAGCGAGGGGGTGATCGGGGCACCTCGAAAGCCTGGTAATGTTTCCTCTGTCGCCGCGAGGGAAACCCCGCGCGACAGACACCTTGTCCGGGTGGCGGAATGGCAGACGCGCTAGCTTGAGGTGCTAGTGCCCTTTATCGGGCGTGGGGGTTCAAGTCCCCCCTCGGACACCAGCTGAAACCCCTGTTGATCAGGGGTTTTTTGCTTTTCCCGCCCCGTTCGCGACATCTCCGCACACCGAGCGGAACGCAATGTGGGGCAAGTCTCGCCCTGCGTATCGAACCACAGGTCAGACGGGGTGCGCCTGGTCCGGGCAGCCACCCGAACGGGCCTCTCCGGTGGCCGCTCAAGGGGCCCGTACCTAGCGTCGTACTAAAATTTCCGGCTTGTTACGGAGCTGGACCCGGACAACCCCAGGCAGACCTGCGGGCCCGCCAGCGCCCCGGAGGCTTCCGGGATCGAGACGCGAGGACCGATGGCAGCCATACAGGAGAGCAGCGCTCTCGGTCTGCTCGAGGACGAGATCCGCGAGCGGTTCGGCGATACGGCACGTTTCTCCGGAGGCCAGGCGGCCTCCCCCCGCACGCTCGTCGACATCTTCGACGCCTCCGTGCGCTCCTACCCGGACGAACTCGCCCTGGACGACGGGACGGTCCAGCTCACCTACCGTGCGCTCGCCGTCGAGGTGGAGCGGCTGCGGCGGCGGCTCGCGGCGGCCGGGGTCGGGCTCGGGGACCGGGTGGGGGTCCGGGTGCCGTCCGGGACCAACGATCTCTACGTCGCGATTCTCGCCGTGCTCGCCGCCGGTGCCGCCTATGTGCCGGTGGACGCCGAGGACCCGGACGAGCGGGCCGAGTTGGTGTTCGGGGAGGCGGAGGTACGGGCCGTCGTCGGGGCCGGGCACGAGCTGACCGTCATCGGGCGCGGTGCGACGCCCGCCGCGCGGCCCGGGGTCGAGCACGACGCGTGGATCATCTTCACCTCCGGGTCGACCGGGAAGCCCAAGGGTGTCGCCGTCAGTCACCGCAGTGCCGCCGCGTTCGTGGACGCCGAGGCCGCGCTGTTCCTGACCGACGAGCCCATCGGTCCGGGTGACAGGGTCATGGCGGGCCTGTCGGTCGCCTTCGACGCGTCCTGCGAGGAGATGTGGCTGGCCTGGCGCTACGGGGCCTGTCTGGTGCCGGTGCCGCGCTCGCAGGTCAGGAGCGGGGCCGATCTCGGGCCCTGGCTGGTGGAGCAGGAGATCACCGTCGTGTCGACGGTGCCGACGCTCGCCGCGCTCTGGGAGCCGGAGACCCTCAACGACGTCCGGCTGCTGATCTTCGGCGGTGAGGCCTGCCCGCCCGAGCTGGCGCAGCGGCTGGTCACCGAGGGGCGCGAGGTGTGGAACACCTACGGGCCGACCGAGGCGACCGTCGTGGCCTGTGCGGCACTGATGACGGGCGAGGAGCCGATCCGGATCGGGCTGCCGTTGCGCGGCTGGGAGCTGGCCGTCGTCGACGAGGCCGGGGAGCCCGTACCCATGGGCGCCAGCGGGCAGTTGGTGATCGGCGGGGTCGGGCTCGCGCGGTATCTGGACGCCGAGAAGGACGCGGAGAAGTACGCGCCGCTGAAGTCGCTGGGCTGGGAACGGGCGTACCGGAGCGGGGACTTGGTTCGCGCGGACGCCGAGGGGCTGGTGTTCCTCGGGCGGGCCGACGAGCAGATCAAGCTCGGCGGGCGGCGGATCGAGCTGGGTGAGGTCGACGCCGCGTTGCAGGCGTTGCCGGGTGTCGCCGGTGCCGCGGCGGCCGTACGGACCGCGCGCAGCGGCAATCAGCTGCTCGTCGGGTACGTCGTCACGCAGGACGGCTGGGACCAGGCGACGGCCGTGGCGAAGCTGCGCGCCGAACTGCCCGCCGCGCTGGTGCCGTTGCTCGCGCCGGTCGACGAACTGCCGACGCGGACGAGCGGCAAGGTGGACCGCAACGCGCTGCCCTGGCCGCTGGAGAACCTCGAACCCTCGGGCCCGGCCGAGCAGTTGTACGGCACCGAGGCCTGGCTCGCGGAGCAGTGGGCGGAGGTCCTCGGGATCCCGGTGACCAGCGCCTCCGACGACTTCTTCGCGATCGGCGGTGGCAGCCTCGCCGCCGCGCAGCTGACCACGCGGCTGCGCACCCGCTATCCGAGCGCGGCCGTCCTGGACATCTACCAGCAGCCGGTGCTGCGGAAGTTGGCCCGCCGACTGGAGAAGTCGGCGCAGGACGACGGCGGCACACGGTTTGTCGCGCCGGTGCCGGTGCGCGCGAAGGTGCTGCAACTCCTGCTGCTGGTCCCGCTGTTCACGCTGCTGGGGCTGCGCTGGACGGTCGTCCTGGCCGCGCTGGGGAACGTGCTGCCGTACGCCTGGCTGCCGACCGCCCCTTGGTGGCTGGTCGCGGCGGGGGCGCTGGTGCTGTTCAGTCCGCCGGGGCGGCTCGCGATCGCGGCGGGCGGGGCGCGGCTGCTGCTCAAGAAGCTCAAGCCGGGGCGGTACGCGCGCGGCGGGAGTGTGCATCTGCGGCTGTGGGCGGCGGAGCGGCTGGCCGAGTTCAGCGGGGCGACCGGGCTGACCGGCGTCTGGCTGGAGCGGTACGCGCGGGCGCTGGGCGCCAAGGTCGGCCCTGACGTCGACCTGCACTCGCTGCCGCCGGTGACCGGCATGCTCAAGCTGGGCCGGGGCGCGGCCGTCGAGTCCGAGGTGGACCTCTCCGGCTGGTGGCTGGACGGCGACCGGCTGGAGATCGGCCAGGTCAAGGTGGGCGCGCACGCGGTCGTCGGGACGCGCAGCATGCTGTTCCCGGGCGCGCGGGTCGGCAAGCGGGCCGAGGTGGCGCCCGGTTCGGCGGTCACCGGGCAGATCCCGACGGGTCAGCGCTGGGCGGGCGCGCCCGCGGTGAAGCTCGGCAAGGCCAAGCGGAACTGGCCGGCGGACCGGCGCGCCGGGGTACGTCCTGGCGGTTGATGTACGGCGTGACCGGCTTCGGGCTGAGCGCGCTGCCGGTGCTGGCGGGGGCGGCCGCGTTCGGGGCGGGCCGGGTGTTCTTCACGCCGGACGCGCCGCTGACGGGGGCCCTGATCGCCCTCGTACCGGCGACGCTGGCCTTCGGGGCGGCGTACGCGCTGCTGATCCTCGTCGCCGTACGGCTGCTCAGTCTGGGGCTGCGGGAGGGGACGCATCCGACGCACAGCCGGGTCGGGTGGCAGGCCTGGACCGTCACTCAGCTGATGGACCGGTCGCGGGAGACGCTGTTCCCGCTGTACGCCGGGCTGGTCACGCCGGTGTGGCTGCGGCTGCTCGGGATGCGCATCGGGCGTGGGGCCGAGGTGTCGACCGTGCTCGCGCTGCCGAGTCTGACGACCGTCGGCGAGGGGGCGTTCCTGGCCGACGACACGCTGACCGCGCCGTACGAGCTCGGGGGCGGCTGGATGCGGATCGGGCGGGCCGAGATCGGGCGGCGGGCCTTCCTCGGGAACTCGGGGATGACCGCGCCGGGGCGTTCGGTGCCGGATGGCGGTCTGGTGGGGGTGCTGTCGGCGACGCCGAAGAAGGCGAAGAAGGGCAGCTCCTATCTGGGGCTGCCGCCGGTGAAGCTGCCGCGCAGCGCGGCCGGCGGCGACCAGAGCCGGACGTACGACCCGCCGGCGCGGCTGCTGTGGGCGCGCGGGCTGGTGGAGCTGTGCCGGATCGTGCCGGTGTTCTGCTCGGCGGCGATCGGGGTGCTGACGGTGGCGGCGTTGTGCGCGCTGGGCGGGTGGGCCCCGGTGCTCTCCGGTCTGGTGCTGCTCGCGGCCGGTGTCGCGGCAGCGCTGGTGTCGGTCGTCGCGAAGTGGCTGCTCGTCGGGCGGCATCGCAGCGGGGAGCATCCGCTGTGGAGCTCCTTCGTGTGGCGCAACGAGCTCGCGGACACGTTCGTCGAGGTCGTGGCGGTGCCGTGGCTGGCGGGTTCGGTGCCGGGTACGCCGCTGATGACGGCGTGGCTGCGGGGGCTCGGGGCACGGGTCGGCAAGGGTGTCTGGGTGGAGAGCTACTGGCTGCCGGAGACGGACCTGGTGACGCTCGAGGACGCGGCGACGGTGAACCGGGGCTGTGTGCTCCAGACGCACCTCTTCCACGACCGGATCTTGCGGACGGATACTGTGGTCCTCCGTGAGGGCGCGACGCTGGGTCCTGGCGGGATCGTGCTGCCCGGCAGCACGATCGGGGCCCGTACGACCCTGGGTCCCGCGTCGCTCGTCATGGCCGCGGAGTCCGTTCCGGACGACACCCGTTGGCTCGGCAACCCGATCGAGGCATGGCGACCCTGAGCGCGGGCCACTCGGAGCCCATGGGCGGCGGTCGGAGTGGCAGTACGGCGCAGGGAGTAGACACACCAGTGGCGGTTCAGCAGGCGGCGGGGCCCGACCCGTACTTCCCGGACAACGGTGACGCGCGGTACCGGGTGCACCGGTACGAGCTCACGCTGGACTACCGCCCGGGCCCGAACCGGCTGTCCGGCACGGCCCGGATCAACGGCATAGCGGGACGGTCGCCGCTCACCGAGTTCTTCCTGAATCTCGCCGACTTCCGGGTGGGGCGGGTGCGGGTGGACGGGCGGCAGCCGCACTACACGCACCGGGGCGGCAAGCTGCGCGTCCGTCCCACGAAGCCGGTGCGGCCGGGGGCCGCCTTCACGGTCGAGGTGCACTGGTCGGGCAACCCCAGGCCGGTCAACAGCCCGTGGGGCGGCCTGGGTTGGGAGGAGCTGGAGGACGGGGCGCTGGTGGCGAGCCAGCCGGTCGGGGCGCCGTCCTGGTACCCGTGCAACGACCGGCCCGCGGACAAGGCGTCGTACCAGATCTCGATCACGACGCCGTCGGCGTACGCGGTGGTCGCGGGCGGCAGACTGCTGACCCGTACGACCCGCGCGTCCACGACGACCTGGGTGTACGAGCAGGCGGCGCCGACCTCCAGCTATCTGGTGGGGCTGGCGATCGGCAAGTACCAGACGGTGCTGCTGGGCGATCCGGGGCCGGGCGGGGTGCCGCAGCACGGGCACATCCCGGCGCAGCTGCTGCCCGAGTTCTCGCGGGACTTCGCGCGGCAGCCGCAGATGATGGACCTGTTCCAGGAGCTGTTCGGCCCGTATCCGTTCGACGAGTACGCGGTGGTGGTGACGGAGGAGGAGCTCGATGTGCCGGTGGAGGCACAGGGGTTGTCCTTGTTCGGCGCCAACCACGTGGACGGGGCGCGTGGTTCGGAGCGGCTGGTGGCGCACGAGCTGGCGCACCAGTGGTTCGGCAACAGTGTCTCGATCGCCGACTGGCGGCACATCTGGCTCAACGAGGGGTTCGCGAAGTACGCGGAGTGGCTGTGGTCGGAGCGCTCGGGCGGCCGCAGTGCCCAGCAACTCGCCGCCGCCGCGCACCGGTTGCTGTCGGGGCTGCCGCAGGACCTGCGGCTGGCGGACCCGGGCCGCAAGTCGATGTTCGACGACCGGCTCTACGAACGCGGTGGGCTGACCCTGCACGCGGTGCGCTGCGCGATGGGCGACGACGCCTTCTTCCGGATGCTGCGCGGGTGGGCGGGGCTGCACCGGGGGCGGGGGCGGTGACGACCACGACGTTCACCGCGCATGTGGCGCGGTTCGCGCCCGAACCGCTGGACGACGTCTTCGACGCGTGGGTGTACGGGGCGGCGCTGCCGCCGCTGCCGGTGCCGCAGACGCGGGCGGCGGGCTGAGAATGGCTGCCATGAACGCGCGTTCCTGCCCCTGCGGCCTGCCCACGTCCTACGCCGAGTGCTGCGGCCGCTATCACTCCGGTACCGCCGCCGCCCCGACCGCCGAGGCGCTCATGCGGTCGCGGTACAGCGCCTTCGTGAAGCAGGACGCGGCCTATCTGCTGCGGACCTGGCATCCGCGGACGCGGCCCGCGCGGCTCGACCTCGATCCCGGGATGCGCTGGACCGGGCTGGAGATCCTCGGCACGGGGGACGGGTCCGCGTTCCACAGCACCGGAACCGTGGAGTTCCGGGCGTCCTACCGGGGTGGCTCACTGCACGAGCGCAGCCGGTTCGAGCGGGTGGACGGGGCGTGGGTGTACGTCGACGGGGAGTTCCCCGCCTGACGGTCCTCAGGGCGCGAGGATGTCCAGCTCCTGGAGGGCGCCGACGGTGATCTCGCGGGTCAGTTCCTCCGCTCGTACCGCGTCGCCCGCGCGGACCGCCTCCGCGACCTGGACGTGCAGGGTGACCGCGGCCGGGTCGGGGTCCTCGAACATGACCTCGTGGTGGGTGCGGCCCGCGAGGACCTCGGCCACGACGTCGCCGAGACGGGCGAACATCTCGTTGCCCGACGCTGTCAGGATCACCCGGTGGAAGGCCATGTCATGGACCAGATAGCCCTCCAGCTGGTGGCCGCGTGAGTGGGCGACCATGCCCAGGGCGCACTCGGTGAGTGCGGCGCACTGCTCCGCCGTGGCGTGCTTGGCCGCCAGGCCCGCCGCGACCGGTTCGACCGCCGAGCGCAGCACCGTCAGCGAGCGCAGCTGCTGGGGGCGGTCGGCGCCGGCCAGGCGCCAGCGGATGACCTGAGGGTCGTACACGTTCCACTCGTACTTGGGGCGGACCGTCACGCCCACGCGGCGGCGGGACTCGACCAGGTGCATCGACTCCAGGACGCGGACCGCCTCGCGCATCACCGACCGCGAGACCTCGAACTGCTGTGCCAGTTCATCGGTGCGCAGGACGCTGCCCGGTGGGTACTCACCCGCGGTGATCGCAGGTCCGAGGGTGTCCAGTACTTGGCCGTGCAGCCCCCGGCCCGGTGTGCTCATGCACTCAGCGTACGGGGCACGTCACGGGAACAAAAAGTCAGACTTATTTGTCACAGGGTCTTGAATTCGTCGTACCTAATGAGTTTCAGTGTCGTCGACGCCCGAGGGCGTCGACCTGTCGGTGAGGACAGACGAAGACAGATGAGGACAACGGACAGTGAGGCAGTGATGGACACCCCCCATGTCGTCGTGGTGATGGGCGTCGCGGGCACCGGCAAGACCACCATCGGTCCGCTGCTCGCCGCCCGGCTCGGCGTCCCCTACGCCGAGGGCGACGACTTCCACCCGCCGGCCAACATCGCCAAGATGTCGGCCGGTACGCCGCTCACCGACGACGACCGGTGGCCGTGGCTCGACGCCATCGGCGGCTGGGCGCACGGGCGGGCGGGGCTCGGCGGGGTGGTCAGCTGCTCGGCGCTGAAGCGGTCGTACCGCGACCGGCTCCGCGCCGCCGCTCCCGGTCTCGTGTTCGTGCATCTCGCGGGCGACCGCGCCCTCATCGAGGACCGCATGTCCCATCGGCAGGGGCACTTCATGCCGACCGCCCTGCTCGACTCCCAGTTCGCCACCCTCCAGCCGCTCCAGGAGGACGAGCCGGGTGTCGTGGTGGACGTGGCCGGCAGCCCCGAGGAGATCACCGGACGGGCCGCCAAGCGCTCGCCGCGCTCTCGTAACTCGCCTGCTCCCCCCTCCCTCCCCATCCCCGTACCTGCAAGGGAACCCCCGTGACCAGACTCAGCGTCGAGATACTGGCAGCGGACCCCGTCGAGCCCATCACCTCGGCCGGTCACGCTCAGCTGGGCATCGCCGTCCTGGCGGGCATCGCCGTCATCGTCCTGCTCATCACCCAGTTCAAGCTCCACGCCTTCCTGTCGCTGACCATCGGCTCGCTCGCGCTGGGCGCGTTCGCCGGGGCGCCGCTCGACAAGGTCATCACCAGCTTCACCGGCGGTCTCGGCACCACCGTCGCCGGTGTGGGCGTGCTGATCGCGCTGGGCGCGATCCTCGGCAAGATGCTCGCCGACTCCGGCGGCGCCGACCAGATCGTCGACACGATCCTCGCCAAGGCGGGCGGCCGGTCGATGCCGTGGGCGATGGTGCTCATCGCCTCGGTGATCGGTCTGCCGTTGTTCTTCGAGGTCGGCGTCGTGCTGCTGATCCCGGTCGTGCTCATGGTCGCCAAGCGCGGCAACTACTCGCTGATGCGCATCGGCATCCCGGCGCTCGCCGGTCTGTCCGTGATGCACGGCCTGGTCCCGCCGCACCCCGGTCCGCTGGTCGCGATCGACGCGGTCAAGGCCAACCTGGGCGTCACGCTCGCGCTCGGCGTCCTCGTCGCCATCCCGACGGTGATCGTCGCCGGTCCGCTGTTCTCCCGGTACGCCGCCCGCTGGGTGGACGTGCAGGCGCCGGACCGCATGGTTCCGCAGCGTGCCTCGGAGGACCTGGAGAAGCGTCCCGGCTTCGGCCCGACGCTGGCGACGATCCTGCTCCCGGTCGTCCTGATGCTCTCCAAGGCGCTGGTCGACATCGTGATCGACGACTCCGAGAACACCACACAGCGGGTCTTCGACGTCATCGGTTCGCCGCTGATCGCCCTGCTCGCCTCCGTGCTCGTCGGCATCTTCACGCTGCTGCGGCCGGCCGGGTTCGGCAAGGAGCGGCTGACGCCGCTGGTCGAGAAGGGGCTCGCGCCCATCGCGGGCATCCTGCTGATCGTCGGCGCGGGCGGCGGCTTCAAGCAGACGCTGATCGACACCGGCGTGGGCCAGATGATCCTGGACATCTCCAAGGACTGGTCGATCCCGGCGCTGCTGCTGGCCTGGCTGATCGCGGTGGCGATCCGGCTCGCGACCGGTTCGGCGACCGTGGCCACGGTGTCCGCGGCCGGTCTGGTGGCCCCGCTGGCCGCCGACATGTCGACGACCCACACGGCCCTGCTGGTCCTCGCCATCGGCGCCGGCTCGCTCTTCTTCAGCCATGTCAACGACGCCGGGTTCTGGCTGGTCAAGGAGTACTTCGGCCTGAACGTCGGCCAGACCATCAAGACCTGGTCCGTGATGGAGACGATCATCTCGGTGGTCGCGGGCGGTGTGGTGCTGCTGCTCTCGCTGGTCATCTAGCGGGAGGTACGACATCGCTGTCACCGGCTTCCCTATCGGGTGCCGGTGGACCGATGATGGTAGGCCCTTGGGTACTGGCCCCAGGGGCCTACCGTCGTCGTGGGGGGCGTCATGGCGGTTTCCCTCGGGATGCGTGTCTCGGGGCTGCTCCTGGCCGGAGCGGTGGCGGTGGCCGCCGCGGCCTTCAGCGGGGGCGGGAGTGACACGCCGGACAGAGGGTACGGAGGCGGCGGCATCGTCACCGCCGGTCCGTCGAGCCCCACTCCCACGGGGCACCGGGCGGCGCCGGTGCCGTCTCCGGGTCGCCCGGCCCTCGCCCGACGGCCACGCGCACACCCCGGACGCCACCGACAGCCCGGGCGGGCCCAGCAGCCCCCCGCCCCTCCCCCCACCCCCGGCTCCTTCGCCGGGGCAACCGGCTTCTCCAGAGCCCGCCGTGGCTGCCGCCCGGCCCGAACTCGCCGGACACCGACGGCATGTCCGACCCGTCCAGCGGCTACGACCGGCTCCGTGCCCCCGCCGAGTGCCGGGCCGTCCTCGACGGCGTCCCGGCCGCGTCGGCCGACCCGGAGTGGCGGCTGCTGCGCGGCCTCGCCTCGGCCTGTCTCGCCGTGCAGGGCAAGGGCGGCAGCTGGGCGTCGGCGGCCGAGGAGTACACAGCGCTCGCCGGTCGGGTCGACACCTGCAAAGGACGGGCCGCGTACACCGTCCTCGGCGGGCTGCTCGACTTCCACCGGCACCACCCCGCCGGCACGGTACGGCTGGCGGCCTCCTCCGGCGGTGCCGTCGCCTGCGCCTACCGGCTGGCCGGTGTCGACACCGGCGGTGACGGCGAGGCGCGGCCCGGCGAGACGGTGGCCGTCGAGCTGACCGGCGTCTACTTCGACCCCGCTGAACTGCTGCGGGACGGGCAGGTGCTGATCGACGGACGGCTGCCGGACGCGCCGCCGGTGCTGGGCCCGGCGGAGGGTGACCGGGTGGTGCTGGACGTGGTGGTGCCGCCGCTCGACCCGGACGGGCTGCCGGAGAAGGTCGACGTGGCCGTCCGGTTCGGGGGCGTGGAGGTGCGGGCGGAGGGCGCCTTCACCGTCGTGGCGCCCGATGTCGTGGCGACACCGACCGGGTCAGTGACGCCACAGGGAGTGCTCCCGCTCGGCCCACTCCCGGCTGACCAGCCCCGTCCGCAGTCCGCGGCGGGCCTCCGGGTCGCCCAGGGCCATGCCGATGTGGCCGGCGAGGACGATGCCGATCGTCAGGGCCAGCCAGTCGTGGACGAAGGTCGCGCTGGTGCGCCACTGGATCGGGGTGAGGTGCGTGAACCACATCAGCAGGCCCGTGCCGAGCATGACCAGGGAGGCGCCGGCGATCCAGGACGCGTAGATCTTCTGGCCGGCGTTGAACTTGCCCGCCGGGCGTGACGAGCGCCGCTTGTCGCGGTGCAGGGCGGCGCGGAGCCAGACGCGGTCGTGCGGGCCGAAGCGGTTGAGGAAGCCGAGGTCGGCGCGGAACGCGCGGGAGGCGAGGCCCGCCAGGACGGGGACGGGCAGGGCGAGGCCCGCCCACTCGTGGATCCGGACGACCAGCTCGCGGCGGCCGACGAGTTCGGCGAACTCGGGGATGTAGAGGCAGGCGGCGGTGGCCACGCAGACGCCCATCAGGGCGGCCGTCGTGCGGTGCACCCAGCGCTGCGAGCGGCCGAAGCGGCGGACCCGGGCCTGGGGCGGTGCGTCAGCTCGTAGGGTCATCGTCCCGCCCGTTCGAACGGCCGACCCAGGCGTCGACGTCGTAGCCGCGGTCCTCCCAGTAGCCGGGCTCCACGTCCTTCGTGACGGTGATGCCGGAGAGCCACTTGGCGGACTTGTAGAAGTACATCGGGGCCACGTAGAGCCGGACCGGGCCGCCGTGGGAGTGGCCGATGTCCTTGTCCTGCATGCGCAGGGCGATCAGGACGTCGGCGCGGCGGGCCTGGTCGAGGGTGAGGCTCTCGGTGTAGGTGCCGTCGAAGCAGGAGAAGCGGATCGCGGTGCCCTCGGCCCGGACTCCGGCGGCGTCGAGGAGGTGGGAGAGGCGTATGCCCTCGAACGGGGTGTCCGGGACCCGCCAGCCGGTGACGCACTGGACGTCCTTGACCATCCGGGTCTGCGGCATCGCCCGCAGGTCGTTCAGGGTGTAGGTGGCCGGGCGGTCGACGAGGCCGTCGATGCGCAGGCGGTAGTTCGCGGCGTTCTTGTGGGGGACGGAGGAGGCGACCGAGTAGTAGCGGAAGCCGCCGCCGTTGGGGAGCAGGCCGGTGAGGCCGGTGGGGTCCTTGTCGGCGGCGCTGCCGAGGAAGGCTTCCAGGCCGCGTTGCAGGGTGGGCGCGGTGACCACGCCGAGGGCGCCGAGGCCGAGGGTGCCGAGCAGGACACGGCGGCCGATGGGCCGGCCGGTCGGATGCGGGGCGTCCGCCTCGGGTTGTCCGGGATTCACGTACTCATTCGAACACCCGCGGACCCTGGCGGACCAGGGTTCGCGGGTGCCCGTCAGATTTCCGTAACCACTTCTTACGGCTGCTTCTTACGACTGTGCCGCCTTGTCCAGCTGGAACGCCTCGTTGCCCAGGCCGATGCGGGCGTGGGCCTCCGGCGCGCGGGAGCGCAGGTACAGGCCCTGGACGAGGCCGACGATCACGGACGCGCCGATGATGCCGGGCAGCACCCAGCTCAGGGACGAGTCGGGGCCCGCACCGACGAGGACGTCGAAGTCCTTCACCGTGTAGCCGGCGATGACGAGCAGGGCGATCCCGGCGATCACGGAGGTGACCAGCCGCCAGACCTGGGCGCCGGCGGCGCCGCGGCGGGCGAAGAACACGACGACGGAGAAGGAGGCCGCGGCCATCAGCAGGATCACCCCGAGGGCGCCGATGTTGCCGCCCCAGGTGAACAGGTGCAGGACGGGCTCGGTCGGGTCGCCGGTCGGCTTGTCGTCGGCCACCGCGAAGGCGATCACGATCACGGCGGAGACGGCGGTCTGGAGGAGCGAGCCGGTGCCCGGGGCGCCGCTCGAACCCGTCGTACGGCCGAAGGAACGCGGCAGCAGGCCCTCGCGGCCCATGGCGAACGCGTAGCGGGCGACGACGTTGTGGAAGCTGAGGAGGGCCGCGAACATGCCGGTCACGAAGAGGAAGTGCAGCACGTCGGTGAAGGTGGTGCCGAGGCGGTCCTCCGTGAGGCCGAAGAGCAGTCCCGCGCTCTGCTTCTGGGCCTCGCCGACGATGGCCGAGGGGCCGGTGGCGACGGTGAGGGCCCAGCTGCTGAGCGCGAAGAACACGGCGACGCCGCCGACGGCGAGGAACATCGCGCGCGGGACGAGCACATGCGGGCGGCTGGTCTCCTCGGCGTAGACGGGTGCCTGCTCGAAGCCGGTGAAGGCGGCGATGCAGAAGCACAGGGCGGTGCCGACGCCGGCGCCGGAGAGGGTGTCCGGGTTGAAGGCGTGCAGGGACAGGCCTTCCTTGGCGGGGTCGGCGACGGCGGCGATGTCGAAGATGACGACCAGGGCCACCTCGATGACCAGCAGGACGCCGAGCACCTTGGCGTTCACGTCGATCTTCAGCCAGCCCAGCGCACCGACGGCGGCGACGGCCGCGAGCGCCGGTATCCACCAGGCGACGTCAGGTCGGCGTAGGTGGCGAAGAGGCCGGAGACCTCGAAGCCGAAGATGCCGTAGATGCCGACCTGGAGGGCGTTGTAGGCGACGAGGGCGACGAGGGCCGCGCTCGCGCCGGCGGTGCCGCCGAGGCCCCGGGAGATGTAGGCGTAGAAGGCACCCGCGTTGTGGACGTGGCGGCTCATCTCGGCGTAGCCGACGCTGAAGAGGATCAGGATGACGCCGAGGGCGACGAAGAGCAGCGGCTGTCCGACGATGCCCATCACCGCGAATGTGGTGGGCATGACACCCGCGACCACCATGAGGGGGGCGGTCGCGGCCAGGAGGGAGAGCAGCAGGCCGCCGATGCCGAGGCGGTCGGCGCGCAGGGCCCGTTCCTCGCCCTTGTACGTACTGATGCCGTCGCCGGCGCTGGCTCTGCTCGTGGTCATCGGGACCGTCCTTAGCTGGGTTCGGGGGCGTTACACCGTGCCGAGCGCGTGGTCGCGAGCGGCACGGAAGGCGGGGTACGGGTCGCGGTCGGGGTACGACCACGGGGCCGGGGTGGGGTGCTCGCCGATGCGGTGGAAGAGGGCGGCGGCCTCGGCGCCGCGGCCCTCGCAGACCTTGGCGTGGGCGAGGAAGTTGAGGTCGACGAGGCGGCGCGGGTGGCCTTCGTGCTCCCACTCCAGCCACCAGTCGAAGGCCGACTTCATCACCTGGCGGGCGCGGCGGCCGACCCAGTGGCCGGAGGCGGCCGGGTCGGCCGGCTCGTGTCCCGCGGCGGCGAGGACGCGGTAGCGCTCGGCGTGCGCGATGACCGGGAGGATGGCGAGCGGCGAGTCGGCGGGGGCCTGTTCGGCGGCCCAGTTGGCGAAGTCGTAGACCTCGTGGAGCGGGTCGGGTCCGGCGGCGGCGCGGTGCTCGGCGAGGCGGGCGACCATCAGGTGGTGGGCGTGGTGGTGGTCGGCGAAGCGCACGCGGATCTGCTCGAAGAGACGGACCGCGTTCTCGGCTGCGGTGGAGCCCTGCTCCAGCATGAGCATGCCCAACCAGGGGGTGGGTCGGCGGCACCCGGTCGGCCGCGTTACGGCACGCCTCACGGGCGCGGTCGGGCTTCTCCTTGCCGCGCAGGGCTCGCTGGACCTGGGCGAGGGCGAGGAGAACGGCGGCGTCGGCGGACTCGGGCTCGGCCAGCAACCAGTCGCGGGCCCAGGCGGCGCTGTACGACTCCAGGGCGAGGACGGTCACGCGGTGGCCGCGCAGGTCCCACTCGTCGCCCGTGTGGGCGAGCAGGGTGCGGGCAGCCTGCCAGCGGCCCTGGGCCAGGGCGGCGCGGGCGGCGACGAGTTCGGCGTCGTCGAGGGCGGCGTCGAAGGCCTGGGCCGCGCGTCGGCGGCCGCGGCCCAGAGGTGGCGGGGGTGGTGACACCGCGGAGACTTCCTCGTGCGACGTGACTCGACGTCGGCTGTCGGCAGGGCAACGAGCCCACGCGGTGGATCATCGGGGCGTGGGCGACTGATCACGGACAGCAAACCCGCAGCCAATGGTTTAGTCAAGCTTGAAGCGGGTGTTACACGCGTCAACTTGTGGGACCGGTGGGGCAGTTGTGAATATTCACCACCGTCCTCCGTGTCTCGATTCGGCAGGGATGTGGCGCACGCCATGGCGCCACGCCACCAGGGCACCCACCATGGCGGAAAGGTCACGCAGCATCGATGCGGGACCGAGTCAACCGCCCGGATCCGGGTACTCCCCGGAGCAAGCCGGGCTCAACGGCGCTACAGTCGGCCCCTAACCCGCCCCGTGGCCCGGCCGAGTGATCGAGGTACGCAGCGTGTCGGTTCTGGTTCTGGTTCTCGCCGTGAGCGCGGCCTGCTGCCTGGGCATCGGCTTCGTCCTCCAGCAGAACGCGGCTCAGCGGGCACCCCTGAACGACTTCCTCTCCCCCCGGCTGCTCCTCGACCTCGTCCGGATGCCCCGCTGGCTCGGCGGCATCGGCCTGATGGTGGCCGGCATGGTCCTCGGCGCGATCGCGCTCGGCCAGGGCGAGATCTCCCTGGTCGAACCCCTGCTCGCGACCAACCTCCTGTTCGCCATGGCCCTCTCCCGGCACCAGACCAAGCAGCCGCTGGGCCGCCAGGGCTGGGCGGGGCTGCTGCTCCTCGCGGGCGGGGTGACGGCGTTCATCGTGGCGGGCGAGCCGCGCGGCGGCTCCGCCGTGACCGACCCCTTCCGCCACTGGCTGATCATCGGCGCCATGATCGGCTTCGCGCTGCTGCTGACGACGTACGCCAAGCGTTCGCGGCTGAGCTCGGGGCCGGCCCTGCTGGCGGTGGCGGCCGGACTCCTCTACGGCGTCCAGGACGCCCTCACCCGGGTGACCGGCCAGCGCTTCTCCGAGGGCGGCCTCATGGAGGTCCTCACCGGCTGGCAGCCGTACGCGGTCCTCGCGCTCGGCGTGACCGGCCTGGTCCTCGTCCAGAGCGCCTTCGAGACGGCCTCGCTGCGGATGTCGCTGCCCGCTCTCACCGCCGCCCAGCCGCTCGCCGGGATCATCTGCGGCGTCGGCTTCCTCGGCGACCGGCTGCGCACCGACACGGGCGCACTGGCGTGGGAGCGGCGGGGCTCGCGGCGGTTGTGGTGGGCATCGTGCTGCTCGGGATGCATCCGGCCATGCCGTGCGGGGCGGGGGAGCGTGTTCGGGCGCGGAGGCTTCAGCCGAACTGAGAGGCGTGGGCTTCGCGACCGTTCGCCGTCGGGTGTCGGGGAGGCGTGTCGGCTGCGGGCCGGCGGGGGCTTGTCGCACAGTTCCCCGCGCCCCTGGGGCGTTGCCCCCAGGGGGCTCGGAAAGACGAGGCTGCTTGGATGGGGCCCATGAGCGCTGCTGACGAGATCCTCGACATCGTCGACGAGTACGACCAGGTCGTCGGACAGTCCCCCCGCGGTGAGGCCTACGCCCGTGGCCTGCGGCACCGATGTGTGTTCATCCAGGCGCGTGACGCCGATGGCCGGCTCTTCGTGCACCGCCGCACTCCGACCAAGCTGGTCTTCCCCTCCCTGTACGACATGTGGGTCGGCGGTGTGGTCGGTGCGGGCGAGTCCTACGACGACGCGGCACTGCGCGAGGCCGAGGAGGAGCTGGGCGTCAGCGGGCTGCCGGAGCCGACCTTCCTCTTCAAGTTCCTGTACGACGACGGGGCCGGGCAGAGCTGGTGGTCGGCGGTGTACGAGGTCCGCTGCGAACTGCCGGTCAGCCCGCAGGTGGAGGAGGTCGCCTGGCACGGCTTCCTGACGGAGGACGAGGTGGAGCAGCGGCTCACGGAGTGGGAGTGGGTGCCGGACGGGCTGGACGCCTACGCGCGGCTGCGGGCTCACCGGGCGGCCGGCTGACCCCCCAGGGCGCCTGCCAGGGCGTGGGCCTGGGACGGTGTGAGCCGCCCCGAGCCGAGCGGTACCGAGCGCGGGCTGTGGCCGCCGTCGCAGACGGCGAGCGGGCTCGGCTCGGCCGGGGTGCCGCCGCTGAGCGGGCTCGGGCCCTGGAACGTCCAGGTGGGCCCGTCCCAGAAGTCGTGCTCCAGCAGCCGCCCGGCCACCTCGGGCGCCGCCTCGGGCGCCACTCCCACGGCCCGGAGCGCCGCGGATATCCGCTCCACGGCCGCCGGGACCGGCACGTCCGCGTCGCCGAACGCCGGCAGCAGCAGGAGCAGGCGTCGGTCCGCGTCCCGCACGCCCTCGGCCCCGCCGGGCGCCGACCCGGCCACGGCCAGCAGCTCCGGCCAGGACAGTCCCGGCCCGCTGAAATGCCCGTCGAGGGCGGTCAGATCGGCGTGCCGGTCCCAGTCGGGGTGCGTGATCAGATAGTCCGTGCCGGACTCACCCGGGAAGTTGCGGTGGACGATCCACAGCACATGTCCGCCGGCCAGCGGGACGCGGTACGCCGGCCAGACCTCGTCCGCCCCGTAGAGGACCTCTGCCGCCTCGTCGACGTCCGCCGCGTCGGCGCCGAAGGCCTCGGGCTCCGCCGCGAACTCGTCCCAGACCGGCGCGTAGAACACCGGCCAGAAGCCCGGCAGGCCGAGCAGGTGCTCGGCGGGGGCGATGGCGTGACCGGGCGCCGCGTACCCGGCGAGCGGCGAGGGAAGATCCATGTCCCGAACCGTAGCGACTGCCACTGACAACGCCTCCGTCCCCGCCCGGTAGGGTCCTGCGCGTGATCGAATTCGCACGGAACGTCCGGCTCTGGTTCGCGCCCGAGGAGGTCCGGGAAGAAGGCGGCACGCCCGACTACCGGTTCTCGCTCGCCAACGAGCGCACCTTCCTGGCCTGGCTGCGCACCGCGCTCGCGCTGATCGGCGGGGGCTTCGCCGTGGACCAGTTCCTGCCGGACCTGCGCTGGGGCTGGCGGGTGGGACTGGCACTCGCGCTGCTGGGTGCCGGTGTGCTGTGCTCCCTGCGCGCGGTCAATCACTGGATGCGCTGCGAGCGGGCGATGCGCCGGGGCGAGGACCTGCCGGTGTCGCGGTTCCCGGCGGTGCTGAGCATCGTCGTGGCCGTCGTCGCGCTCGCGATGGTCGTCGTCGTGCTCGTCGGGTGGGAGGGGTGAGCGCGGCGGTCGCGGACGCGGAGCGCGACCCGGGCTCCAGCCGGAGCGCACGCGGCTCGCGTGGCGCCGTACGACCCTGTCCGGCACCGTCTGCGCCGTCCTCGCCGTGAAGACCGCGCTGCACGGCGGGGTGTCGGCGGCCGGTGTCGTGGCGTGCGCCCTGTGCACCGGCCTCTGGCTGGGCTTCCTGCTGCTCGCGCACCGCCGTATCCGCACGCTCGCCGCGGCCGGGACCCCGGCGCCGCTCACCCCGCGGCATGCGACGGCCACGGCGCTGTGCACGGTGGCGGTGGCGGTGTGCGGGGCGGTGCTCGTGTTCTGAGGCGCGCTCAGGGCGCGTCCGTCTCGTCCTCCGCCCCCCACTCCACCGTGACCACGATCTTCCCCCTGGTCCGCCCTTCCTGGTTCAGCCGTTGCGCGTCGGCCGCCCGCTCCAGCGGGAAGGTCTCCGACACGTGCACCGAGACGACGCCCTGTTCCGCGAGCTCGGACAGGCGCTGGAGGTCCTCGGCGTCGGGGCGGACCCAGTAGTAGCGGCCGCCGTAGGCGACGACCTCGCTGTCCGCGATGGAGACCAGGCGGCCCTCGGGGGCCAGGAGGTTGGCCGAGACCGTGAGGGTCTCGCCGCCGATCGTGTCGAACGCCGCGTCCACGCCCTCGGGGGCCAGCCCGCGCACCCGTTCGGCCAGGCCCTCGCCGTACGCGACCGGCTCGCCGCCGAGGCCGCGGACGAAGTCGTGGTTGCCCGGGCTCGCCGTGCCGATGACGCGGGCGCCGAAGTGCCGGGCGAGCTGCACCGCGATCGAGCCGACGCCGCCGGCCGCGGCGTGCACGAGGACCGTCTCGCCGCGCTTGACCTGGAGCGCCTTGACGAGCACCTGGTAGGCCGTCAGCCCGGTCAGCGGCAGCCCGGCCGCCTCCTCGAAGGAGAGGTTGCGGGGCTTGCGGGCCAGGGTGCGCACCGGGGCGGCCACGTACTCGGCGAAGGTGCCGCGGGACAGGAAGTCCTCGCGGACGTATCCGATCACCTCGTCGCCGACCTCGAACTCCGTGACGGAGACGCCGAGTCCGACCACGACACCGGAGACGTCCCAGCCGGGGACCACCGGGAACACCGGGTCGAGGATGCGGTCCAGATGTCCCTCGCGGCAGTGCCAGTCGACCGGGTTGACGGCCGCCGCGCGGACCTTGACCAGCACCGCGTCGACCCCGACCTTGGGGTCGCGGACGTCACCGTATGCGAGGACCTCGGGGCCGCCGTAGCGTGCGTAGCTGATGGCCTTCATGGCACCGACCCTCCGGGGTAGTCGGACGCCACGCAAGCGGGATGCCCGGATATGCGGCGTTCGCGTGGCAGCCTGTCCGACGTCATCCGCACGAACCCAAGGCTTCTCCGAAGGTGAGCACCATGAGCACCACCCTCCACCAGGAACACGCCTCCCACACGCACACCCACGGTCCGGACTGCGGTCACACGGAGGTGCCTCACGGGGACCACGTCGACTACGCCCACGGCGGGCATCTGCACCGCGAGCACGACGGCCACTGGGACGAGTGCGAGCCCGGCGACCATGCCGCCCACGACGGTCACGAGCACCAGCACGGGGACGCCTGCGGTCACGAGAGCGTCCTGCACGGCGACCACGTCGACTACCTGCACGACGGCCACCGGCACGCCGCGCACGAGGGTCACTGGGACGATCACTGACCTGCCCCGTCAGGCGCCCCCGCGCTCCCCGTCGCACCGCGCGGGGAGCCGTCCGCCTATCGTGTCCCGGATCACTTTCGCTCCACCCCCTGGACGGCATACCGACCGGTCGGCATCATGAGGTGCAGACCCGTTCACCTGCCCGTAGGAGCGATGTATGAGCCCCGACCATCCGCCCGGACTCGACCTCGACCGGCTGCGCGGTCTGCTCGACCGCGAGCGGCCCGGCCTGGTCGACGGCCCCCTGACCGGCCGGCTGATCGAGGGCGGACGGTCGAACCTCACGTACACGGTCTCCGACGGCACCTCGCGCTGGGTCGTACGACGGCCTCCGCTCGGCCACGTCCTGGCCACCGCGCACGACATGAAGCGCGAGCACCGGGTGATCAGCGCGCTGCACCCGACGAACGTGCCGGTGCCCGAGCCGCTGCTGCTGTGCGAGGACGAGGAGGTGCTCGGGGCGCCGTTCTACGTCATGGAGTTCGTCGAGGGCACCCCGTACCGCACGGCCGACCAGCTGCTCCCGCTCGGCCCGGCACGCACGCGTGACGCGGTGCTGGCTCTCGTGGACACCCTCGTCGAGCTGCACGCGGTGGACCCCGCCGAGGTGGGTCTCGCCGACTTCGGCCGGCCCGAGGGCTTCCTGGATCGTCAGCTGCGCCGCTGGGGCAAGCAGCTGGACGCCTCCCGCAACCGTGAGCTGGCCGGCATCGACGAGCTGCACGCGACGCTGGGCCGCCGCCTGCCGGACTCGCCCGCGGCCACCGTCATCCACGGCGACTACCGGCTCGACAACGTCCTGATCGGCGACGACGACCGGATCAAGGCGATCCTCGACTGGGAGATGTCGACCCTCGGCGACCCGCTCACCGACCTCGGCCTGCTGGTGATGTACAGCCTGCCGCTGGGCATGCCGGACTCGCCCGTCTCCACGACCGCCGAGGCGCCGGGGCATCCCGCTCCGGCCGAACTGGTCGAGCGGTACGCGGCGCGCTCGGGGCGCGATGTCTCGCAGGTCTCCTGGTACACGGCGTTCGCGTGGTTCAAGCTCGCCGTGATCCTGGAGGGCATCCACTACCGCTACACCCTGGGCCAGACGGTCGGCCGCGGCTTCGACCGCATCGGCGACCTCGTCCCGGTCTTCATCCAGCACGGCCTCACCACCCTTCAGGAAGGCTGACCCGCCATGGACTTCGCGTTCGACGCGCGCACCGAGGAACTGCGCGCCAAGCTGCTCGCCTTCATGGACGAGTACGTCTACCCGGCCGAGGCGGTGGCGGAGGAGCAGCGGGCCGCGCTGGCGTCCCCGTGGGACACCCCGGCCGTGGTGGAGGAGCTGAAGGCGGAGGCGCGCAGGCAGGGCCTGTGGAACCTCTTCCTGCCCGACGCCGAGTACGGTGCCGGGCTGACCAACCTCCAGTACGCGCCGCTCGCCGAGATCACCGGCCGGTCCCCGCAGCTGGCGCCGACCGCGCTGAACTGCGCGGCGCCGGACACCGGCAACATGGAGGTGCTCTCCCAGTTCGGCGACGAGCAGCAGAAGAAGCAGTGGCTGGAGCCGCTGCTTGCCGGTGAGATCCGCTCGGCGTTCGCGATGACCGAACCGGAGGTGGCCTCCTCGGACGCCACCAACATCACCACGTACATCGAGCGCGACGGCGACGACTACGTCATCACCGGCCGCAAGTGGTACATCTCCGGGGCGATGAACCCGGACTGCAAGATCTTCATCGTGATGGGCAAGACGGACCCGGAGGGGTCCGACATCCGCCGCCAGCAGTCGATGATCCTGGTCCCGCGGGACACCCCGGGTGTCACGGTCAAGCGCGCGATGCAGGTCTTCGGTTACGAGGACCACTACCACGGCGGCCACGCCGAGGTGATCTTCGACCACGCGCGCGTGCCGGCCTCGAACCTCATCGGCGAGGAGGGCGGCGGCTTCGCCATCGCGCAGGCCCGCCTCGGTCCGGGACGTATCCACCACTGCATGCGGCTGATCGGCATGGCCGAGCGGGCGATCGAGCTGATGTGCCGGCGGGCCGTGTCCCGCACCGCCTTCGGCAAGGCGCTGGCCCAGCAGGGCGTGGTGCACAACTGGATCGCCGACGCGCGCGTGACGGTCGAGCAGCTGCGGCTGCTGGTCCTGAAGACGGCCTGGCTGATGGACACCGTCGGCAACCGGGGCGCCCACACCGAGATCCAGTCCATCAAGATCGCCACGCCGCGCGCGGTGGTCGACATCATCGACCGCGCGATCCAGCTGCACGGCGCGGGCGGCGTCAGCCAGGACTTCCCACTGGCCGAGCTGTACGCGGGGGCGCGGACGCTGATGATCGCGGACGGCCCGGACGAGGTGCACCAGCGGTCGCTGGCGCGGCGGGAGCTGAAGAAGTACCTCTGAGGTCACGTGTAAGGGGCGGCCGTCCATGGCGGCCGCCCCTTGCACGCGTGGTCACGGACGCAGGGCCCGCAGCAGCAGGTCGGCCAGGTGGTCGGCGACTTCCTGCGGGCTCATGGGGCCGTCGGGGCGGTACCAGGTCGACAGGTGGTGGACGGAGCCGAAGTGGTAGTCCACGACCAGGTCGGCCGGGGTGGCGGTGGAGAAGACGCCGGACTTCTGGCCCTCCTCCACCAGCGCGCGGAAGCGCTCGTGGTAGCGCCGGCGCTCGGCGCGCACCTGCTTGTTCTTCTCCGGGCTCAGATGGTGCATGGAGCGGAAGAAGATCGACGCGTCGTCGAGGTTCTCGATGGTGGTCACGACGACGTCCGCCGCCGCACCCCGCAGCCGCTTCTCGATGGGCTCGTCCGCGTTCGCGAAGGCGTCGAGGCGCTCCTGCTGGACGCGCAGCACGCGCGCGTACACCTCGTGCAGGAGGTCGTCCTTGGAGCCGAAGTAGTGGTACAGCGCCCCCTTGGTGACGCCGGCCGCCTCGACGATCTCCTGCACCGAGGTGCGGTCGTAGCCCTGCTCGGCGAAGAGCCGGGTGGCGGCGGCCAGCAGCCGCTGCGGGACGGGCGTACCGTCCCCGTCGTTCATCCTGGCCACCTGCCGCCACCTGCCCTTCCGTTCGCACTTGCGCGTTCTACTGCTCGGCCTGCCCACGGGAACGCAGTTCCCGCCGGAGGATCTTCCCGGTCGCCGTCTTCGGCAGGTCGGACAGTATCTCCACCTGCCTCGGGTATTTGTAGGCGGCCAGTCTCTCCTTGCAGTACACCGCGAGTTCATCCGGGTCCGTGTCGGCCCCCGGGCGCAGGCTGATGTACGCCTTCACGGTCTCCCCGCGGTACCCGTCGGGCACGCCGACGACGGCCGCCTCGCGCACCGCCGGGTGGGTGTAGAGCACGTCCTCGACCTCGCGCGGCCAGACCTTGAAGCCGGACGCGTTGATCATGTCCTTCTTGCGGTCGACGACGTACAGCCAGCCCTGCTCGTCCAGGAAACCGATGTCGCCGGTGCGCAGCTCGCCGCCGGGGAAGGTCTCGGCGGTGGCGTCGGGGCGCCGCCAGTAGCCGGGCACGACCTGCGGGCCGCGGACGAGGATCTCGCCCTGTTCGCCGAAGGGCACCTCGGCGCCCTGGTCGTCGACGATCCGTACGACCGTGTCGGGCCCCGGCAGGCCCACGGCCAGCGTCCCCGACACCGGGTCGACCGGGGCCTCCAAGCCGGGCGGGACGGAGGCGCAGGGGGCGGTGCACTCGGTGAGGCCGTAGCCGTTGCGGATGTACGGCCCGAAGGCGGCCCGGAACTTCTCCACCAGCGCGGGCGGCAGCGGGGCGCCGCCGGAGGAGATCATCCGGAAGGAGGCGAAGTGGTCGCGGGTGACGTCCGGGTGGGCGGCCAGCGCCATGAAGGCCGTCGACGGGCCCACGGTGTAGTGCGGGCCGTGCTCGGCGAACGCGTCGAGGACGACGCCCGCCTCGAAACGGTACGCCAGCACGAGCGTGCCCGCGCTGTTCAGACAGGCGCCGAGCTGGCAGACCATGCCGGTGATGTGGAACAGCGGCGCCAGCGCGAAGTACACGGGCGGGTCGGGCAGTTCGAGCCCGGTCCGCTGCCGCTCGGCGTTGTACATGATGTTGGCGTGCGTGTTGGTGGCCCCCTTGGGAGCCCCGCTGGTGCCCGACGTGTAGCTGATGAGGGCGATGTCGGACGGTCCCGGGTCCCGGCCCTCGGGCGCCTTCAGCCCCGCCCGCGCCACGGCCGTCAGGTCCTCGGCGTCGGCGGGCTGCGGCAGCCGCTCGAAGGTGAGCACGCGCGCGTCGTTGCGCGTCTGGAAATCCAGCTCGCACCCGGTGAGCACGATCCGCACCGGCGAGTCGGCGGCCGTCTCGCGCAGGTACGACTCCCAGGCGCGGTCGGAGCAGATCAGCGCGGCCACCTCGCCGTCCCGCAGGACGTGGCTGACCTCCCCGGCCTTGTACATGGGGTTGACCGGCACGACGGTCGCGCCCGCCTTCCACGCGCCGAGGAGGGCGAGCAGGAAGTGCGGGGAGTTCTGCAGCAGGACCGCCACGCGGTCGCCGCGCTCCAGGCCGCGCGCGGCGAGATGCCCGGCGACGGAGTCGCTCAGCTCGTCGACCTGGCGGTAGCTGAGCCGCCCGTCGAAGTAGGCGAGGAAGGTGCGGTCGGGAACCTCGGAAGCCGCCTCGCGCAGCGCGTGGACGAGGGAGTCGGCGGGGTCGATCGGCGCGCGCTGGGCGTCGCTGAGGAGGGCGACCCAGGGCTTGGCTGCGTACAGGGAGTCGGTCACCGGGCCTCCTCCCACTTCTGCTGGATGTGGTTCATGCCGGCCAGCCAGCGGTCGGGCTCGGCGGCGCGGGCCTGGTAGTAGGCGGCGACCTCGGGGTGCGGAAGGATCAGGAAGCGGTCCTCCTCGATGCCCTTGAAGAGCGCGTCGGCCACGTCCTCCGGCTCGACCGCGGTCGGCTTGAGCACCAGGTCGCCGGCGGTGCCGGTGGCGGCGAGCATGTCGGTGCGCACGCCCTGGGGGCAGATGGCATGGACCTTGATCCCGCGGTGCCGGTAGGTCAGCGACAGGTACTCGGCGAAGGCGTACGCCCCGTGCTTGGTGACGGCGTACGGGGCGGCCCCGATCATGGTCAGCAGTCCGGCCGCGGACACGGTCGACACGAACCGCCCGCTCCCCCGCTCCAGCCACGCCGGCAGCAGTTCATGAGCGGCACGCACGTGTGCCATGACGTTGACGTCCCAGGACAGCTCCCAGGCCTTGGCGTCGGCGAGATCGTCCACGTCCGGGCCGCCGAAGGCGACACCGGCGTTGGCGCAGTACACGTCGACGGTCCCGCCGAGGGCGGCACGGGCGTCGGCGACGACGGCGGAGGCGTCCCCGGGCACGGCGATGCCGCCGATCTCGTCGGCGACGGCCTCGGCCCGGCCGGCGTCGAGGTCGTTGACGACGACGCGGGCCCCTTCGGCGGCGAACCGCCGCGCGAGGGCGGCCCCGATCCCTCCCCCGGCTCCGGTGACGACGACTCCGGCGTCTCGCAGGGCTTCCACCATGGGTCTCCTTAGGACTGCGGCTCCAGGCTCTGGTCAGACTAACCGGTCGGTATGTATCAAGGAAGGGTCGCGTCGATGCCGCCGAGGGGCGCGGGGAACGGCGCGACCAGCAAGCGCGCCCGCACCCTCCACACAACCTGCGGAAGCGCTTAACGTGCACCTCATGCGCCTATCCAGACGAGCACTCCTCGCAGCGACCACGGCAGCAACATCTCTTTCCTCGGCCTCCCCCGCGTCCGCGGCCGACCGCCACCGAAAACTCCGTACCGGTTTCGAGCGCCTCGCCGCCGACGGCTACGCCCTCCTCGACGGCCAGCGCGTAGGCGTCGTCACCAACCCCACCGGCATCACCCGGGACGCCCGCCACATCGTCGACGTCATGCACGCCGACCCCCGGGTGAACCTGGTGGCCGTCTTCGGCCCGGAGCACGGCTTCCGCGGCACCGCGCAGGCCGGCGGCTCCGAGGGCCGCTACGACGACCCCGCCACCGGACTGCCGTCTACGACACGTACCTGAAGAGCGGCCGGCCCCTCGCCGACGTCTTCACCGCGTCCGGCGTCGACACCGTCGTCTTCGACATCCAGGACGTGGGCGCCCGCTTCTACACGTACATCTGGACGCTCTACGACTGCATGGAGGCGGCTCAGCTGGCCGGGAAGCGGTTCGTGGTGCTCGACCGGCCGAACCCCGTCACCGGTCGTTCCGCCGAAGGCCCCGTCCTGCACAAGGAGTTCGCGACCTTCGTCGGACGGCAGCCGATCTCACAGGCGCACGGCATGACGGTCGCCGAGCTGGCGCGGCTGTTCAACGGGGAGTTCCTGACCGCGCCGGTCGCGCTGGACACCGTACTGATGACGGGATGGAGGCGGGCGGATTTCTACGATGCCGCAGGCCTGCCCTGGGTCCCGCCGAGCCCCAACATGCCCACCCCCGACACCGCGCTCGTGTACGCGGGGACGTGTCTCTTCGAGGGCACGAACCTGTCCGAGGGCCGTGGCACCACCCGACCCTTCGAACTGCTCGGCGCGGAGGGGATCGACGGCCGGTGGGCCGCCGCCGCGAACGAACTCGGGCTGCCGGGCGTGTACTTCCGGGAGGCGTACTTCGCGCCGACGTTCTCCAAGTTCCAGGGCAAGACGGTCGGCGGGGTGCAGATCCATGTGCACGACCGGGCGGCGTACGACCCGGTCCGCACCGGGATCGGGCTGCTGGTGACCGCCAAGCGCGGGTGGGCCGGGTTCGCGTGGCGGTCCGACAACTGGATCGACAAGCTCACCGGCTCCCCGCAGGTGCGGACCGCGATCGACGCGGGTGCGGGCGTCGACGAGGTGGTGGCGGGCTGGCGGGAGGAGCTGGCCGCGTTCCGCCGCACTCGCAAGGAGTACCTGCTGTACAGATGATCCCCTGGGCGGAACAGGGCAGTTGACTCGCGAAGTATGGCCAACTTCGCCCCGTAGCAGGACGATGCGACGGCATCGCACCACTTCGGGGGACGAGGGGGCCTGTCATGGCGGATCCGGCGATGAGTGTGAGCCCGTACTGGGAGCTGACCTTCGACGCGGACGGCGACCCGGACGGCGGACGGCGCGACCGGCTGCTGGCCGGGGTCGCGGAGCGCGGCGTCAAGGATCTGATCGTCTTCGCGCACGGCTGGAACAACGACCGTTCGGGGGCGACGAGGCTCTACAGCCGCTTCTTCGCGCCGATCCCGGAGCTCGCGCCGAAGGCGAAGCTCGGGTACGTGGGAGTGGTGTGGCCGTCGATGCGGTTCTGCGACGAGCCGATCCCGGACTTCCCGAGGTCGGTGGCGGCCGAGAGCACGCGGCGGCCCGCGCTGGACAAGGACACCCGGCACGCGCTGCTGGAGACCTTCCCGGGCCGGGCCACCGTGATCGACCAGATCGCGCTGATGCTGGACCAGCAGCCGCGCGAGGAGGCCGAGCTGGAGGAGTTCGGGCGGCTGGTGCGGCTGCTGGTCGAGGTGGTGCCCGCGGGGCCGCAGGCGCTGTTCGGGGCGGACACGCTCGCGGAGGGCGTGCCGCAGAGCGAGCCGGACATGTTCTCCGGGCCCGCGGTGGGGGTGTGCGAGGACTTCGCGCGCGGGCTCGCCGCGGCCGAGGCGCCGGACGGCGTGACGGAGGGATTCTCGATCCCCAACCCCTGGGACGGGGCGCACGAGTTGCTCCGGCAAGCGACGTACTACGCGATGAAACGGCGCGCCGGCACGGTCGGTGAGCGGGGGCTCGGGCGGGTCGTCGGACAGCTCGCGGCCGAGCGGCCCGAGGTGCGGGTGCATCTGGTCGGGCACAGCTTCGGCGGGCGCCTGGTGTCCTTCGCGCTGCGCGGGCTGCCCGAGGGGGTGCGCACGGTGAAGTCGGTGACGCTGCTCCAAGGGGCCTTCTCGCACTACGCGTTCGCCGCCCGGCTGCCGCACGACGCGCGCGCGGGCGGGGTGCTGCACGGGCAGCAGAACCGCATCGACGGTCCCCTGGTGTGCTGCTACTCCCGCTTCGACAAGGCGCTGAGCACCATGTATCCGCTGGCCTCGCGCATGGCCGGGGACGCGGAAGGGGCCGCCATGAATCTCGGACGGCTGCTGGGCGCCAAGTGGGGGGCGATGGGCCACGACGGGGTGCAGGCGGTGCCGGGCACGCGCGCGTGGAAGCTCGCCGACGCGCTCACCACCACGTTGCCGACGTCCGGGTGCGTGAACATCGACGCGGCGTCGGTGGTGAAGGACGGCAAGGCGCCGGCCGGGGCGCACAGCGACATCGTGCACCGCGAGCTGGCGCAGCTGGTGGTGGCGGCGGGCCGCATCCGCTGACCCGCCGCCACCCGGAGGTCACCGGTGTGAGGTGAACTCCACGACCTGCTGGTAGGTCGGCCGGTTCTGCCAGCTGATGTTGTAGTGCTTGATGCCGCCCAGGGTGCGCTGGACGATCGAGTCGGCGCACCACTGGTTGCCCGCGGAGCACAGGTCGTCACCGGGGTAGACCTGGGCCGCGGTCTTGCCGGCCGCCGTCTTCAGGGTGCTGATCAGGATGTCCCGGCAGGCGCTGAGGCTGCGCCGCCGCAGTACTTGGTCGCCAGCGGTCCCTGCACGGGCTCGCCGAGCACCGCGCGGATGTCCTTGTCGACGTAGGACCACCAGCCGTACTGGAAGGAACTGCCCGCGTGCGAGCCGGTCGGGCCGTGCGCGGCCGAAGGCGACTCGTCGACGGGCAGGTTGGCCTGGAAGGCGGTGAACAGGTCGCTTCCCAGGCCGGGTTTGAATTCGGCCTCCACCAGCAGCGGCCACCACGCGTCCAGGACGCGGATCGCGTCCGCGTTGGCGTACGTCTTCGAACCCGCCGACGTCTCCGTGCGCTTGCCGCCCGCGGTGAGCCAGGTCTGGAGCTTGGTCACCGCCGCTGCGGCCGTGGAGTCGGTGACCGTACCGCTGTTGATGACCTTGAGGAGGTCGGGCAGCACGTCCTCCGCGCGCAGGTCGGCGAGGGCCGCGTCGGCCATCGCCTTCACCAGCGAGGCCCGGGTGACGCCGCCCGCGGCGACGAGCTTCTTCACGCGGTCCTCCAGGAGGTTGCCGCGGTGCACCGAGCCGTCGCCCCAGGGCGCGGTGGTGTAGTCCTTCGCCTGTTTGTTGTTCCAGGAGATGTAGTAGTCCTGGTCGATGGAGTTGGGGTGGGCCGAAGCCGCCGTGTAGTCGGCGGTGTTGGTCGTCGGGTTCCAGTTCCTCCACTCGTACGACGCCTGCGCCCACACCGGGAACTCCGCGTCCACGCCGCTCGCGCGCACCGGGTTGTCGCCGCTGTTGTAGTACGCGGTGTGCGTGGAGTCGGCGTAGAACCAGTTGAACGTGTAGTTGATGTGCTGCACGGCGCTCTGGAAGGTCTGCGGACTCTTCACGTAGTCGGGGTCGTTGAGCATCTGGAAGCCGATGATCGAGTCGGCCTCGTGCATGTAGGAGGAGCGCAGGGTCGTGTAGGCGACCTTCTTGCCGCCGACGGTGGCGCGGTAGGCGACGGGGCCGTACTTCGTCTTCCAGACCCGCATGGTGTACGAGCCGGCGGCGGTGCCGTCGGCCGTGGTCGGGGCCCAGGAGTTCTTCTGTTCGATCTTCTCCATGGCCGTGCAGGTGCCGTGGTACAGGTAGTGGAAGTCGTCCTGGCACAGCTCGACGGCGTAGGAGTCGATGATGTCCTGGCCGGAGGTCGTGGCGGACCACGAGTAGTCCTGGCCGCGGCCGAGTTCGACGTACATGCTCAGGCCCGCGAAGGAGGCGCCGCGCGCGCTGATGCCGGGGCCCTGGATCTCCTGGAGCATCAGGAGCTGGGGGGCGAAGTAGCCGGTCTGCGGGCCGAAGACGGCGACCGGGTGGCCGCTCGCGGTGTGGGCGCCGCTGACCACGAGGGCGTTGGACATGCCGCGCTTGGCGGAGGTGAGGGCGTTCGCGGTGGCCTTGGCGGCGGCCGCGGAGGCGCTCTGGGAGGCGCCGGTGCCGGTCGGGTCGTAGATCAGCGGCTCGGTGGCCACCGTGCCGGCGTCGGGGGAGGGCCTCGCCCTGCGGGGTGGCGGGCTTGGTGGCGTACGGGAAGCTCTCGCCGTTGTGGACGGTGAGGACGGCCTCGGGGTCGTTGCGCTCGCGGAAGGACTCCCAGACCTCGGTGCCCTTCGTCACGCCGTACTGCTCCTGGGCGGCGAGCAGCGATATCGCGTTGTTGACCTCACCGCCGCCGCCGGAGCCGAACAGGGCGCCGATGACGGAGGCCAGCGCGACCAGGTCGGTGAGCTTGAAGTGGTCGATGGTGCCGGCGTTGGTGATGGAGTCCTTGTGGCCGGTCAGGACGTACTCGCCGGGGAAGTAGCGGCCGCTGTCGGAGGCGTCGATGTAGGCGTTGATGCCCGCGATGTAGGCGTTGGCGTCGGCGAGGGCCTGCTGGCCTCGGCTGCCGTTGGTGGCGACGGCGTTGTCGATCTGTGCCTGGAGGTCGGCCTCGCTGTAGGGGGCGTTGCGCCAGAACTGCTGTTCCAGGCCCTGGTTGGAGGGGGCGCCGCCCGCGAAGGTGGTCAGCTGGCCGCGTCCGACGTGGCGGAAGACGTCCATCAGCCACAGCCGGTCCTGGGCTGCGGCATAGCCCGCGCCGAACTCGGTGCCGTATCGGGTGGTGCCGGTGATGTGCGGCACACCCGTCTTCTTGTCACGGACGATCGTCACGTCGGTGCGGCGGCCGGGTTCAGGGTGGAGGCGACCTGGTCGGAGGCCACGCCGAACGAGGCGTCGTTGAAGAAGGTGTTGATCGTGGCGTTGGTGAGCGACGAGTAGCCCTTGGCAAGGTTCGCGTACGGGCCGAGCTGGTCCTCCGCGTGGTCGGGCTGGCTGCCGAAGGCCTGGTTGAGGAGGATCTGGGCGAGGGTGGCGTTGCCGTTCTCGCCGGGCGGCAGGATGTCGGAGCACTGGCTGCCGCAGTAGTCGTTGGCGGCCGTCGCCTCGGCTGCCGCCGCTGCTTGGCCAAGAGGGGACAAAAGACCGGCAATCAGGGCGCATACGGATGCGGTCTTCAGGAACCCGGTGAGTCTGCCGGGAGTTCTCAGTCTGTCGAGGGCGGTGCGTGAGGTGCGCCGAGGCATGGCAGCTCCTACCGACGGGGGTGGGCCGGACGTTACCGCCGGTATCCCCGGGATTGAAGATGAACATGCGTCAAGTTTTGGTACCCGATCCGGAGGCGAAGGGGGGTCGTCGGAAATCGGATGGAGCCAAATCGCTTGTCGATACGTCTATTCGGCGACGTCCGTTCGACGACGCCGAAGTGACCGAAGTACAGGTGCAGGTGTGACGGAGGTGCAGGGCGATGGCCGGTTTCCGGAGTCTGGCGAGACAGGTGCGAGATCCGCGGTGTGATCTGGCGCTGCGACGCTACTCACTGCGCAAGTGCCTGGAGCGGTTCGCTCCTTACGGGCACAGGGCGACCTGGGACCACTTGTGCTCCCGGGCCGGATTCGGTCCTGAGGACCGGTCCCCCGATCCGGCGCGGCTCGTGGCCGCGTTGGACGAACTGGAAGAGGCGCGTTCGGTCTGGCTGGCCTACGAGGTCGAGTTCGCCGAGCGACGCAAGAAGGAGAAGCACGACGGACTGCGCAGGCCGGGCAGTGTCGACGACTGGCACCGGCTGACCTGGGGCGGCTTCGGTGTCGCCTGGTGCGACGACCCGCGGCTCCACCCCCGTGAGCCGCTGGCCGAGGTGCTGCGCAAACTGATCTCCGCGCTGGAGCGCGAACCGGGCTCGGTGTGCCCGGTGTGCCGCGGAGAGCGACTGATGTGGAAGTACGACCTGGCCCACGAACCCTCCTCGGGCCCGGTCTGCACGGACTGCGGGATCGTGGTCCCCCGTCCGGTGCTGACACCCGAGGCCCTGGCGTCGTCCAAGCGTGGACGGCTGCTGGTGTCCGCCTGAGTGGTGCGACCGGGGGTGCGCCGGGGATGCCGCACCCCCTCTTTGACGGCGCGTGACGGTCGCGGGCGTTCATTGGCGGCGTACGAAGGTCGCGAGCGCTTTTTGACGGTGTGTGACGGTCGCGCGTGCTGCCCCGGTTTTACACATCGGGCCGGTTGTCCACAGGAACGGCTCGCGGCCGGGCCGATGTCGGTGCCGGCTGGCACCATCGAGTCATGGTTCAGGTGTGTCTCAACGGGCCCCGAGGGGCAGCAGACGGTGCGGTGGTGCCGCTGACGCCCGAGGCGTTGGCCGAGTCCGCGGCGGCGGCCGTCGCGGCCGGGGCGACGGACATCCATGTCCACCCCAAGACCCCGTGCGGCGGCGACTCGTTGTCACCCCGCGTCCTCGCGCCGACCCTGGAGGCGATACGGGCGCGGGTGTCGGTCCCGGTCGGCGTCACCACGGGCGCCTGGGCGGAACCGGACCCGGTGGCCCGGCTGGAGCGGATCCGGAGCTGGACGGTGCTCCCCGACCACGCCTCGGTCAACTGGCACGAGCCGGGCGCCGAGGAACTGGCCGCCGCACTGATCGACCGGGGTGTGGGCGTGGAGGCCGGGATCTGGTCCGGCACGGACGGCGCGGCACGGTTCGCCGAGTCGCCGCTCGGCCCGGCGGTGCTGCGGGTGCTGGCCGAGGTGACCGACACCTCGCCGGACACCGCCCGGGACACGGCCCGCGCCCTGCTGTCCGACCTCGGCACGGCACCGCACGGCCGCCCGGTGCTGCTGCACGGCGAGGACGGCGGGGCATGGCCGGTGCTGCGGCTGGCCGGACACCTGGGCCTGGCGACACGCATCGGCCTGGAGGACACCCTGCTGCTCCCCGACGGCGAACCGGCCGCGTCCAACGCCGAGTTGGTGGCGGCGGGACTGGTCCAGTACGGGCCGGCGCGACGCTCGTCGTGACCGGACCGGCGACGCTACCAGCCACAAATCCCCTCGCTCCACCCCTTTCACGTACGGACAGTGGGAGGCGATGAAACGCACCTGAGCACAGGAACGAGGAACCCCGATGTCGACGCTGCGCGTCACCGCCGAAGTGCTGACCGTCCACGAACACCCGAACGCCGACGCGCTCGAACTGGCCCAGGTGGGCCTGTACCGGGCCGTCGTCGCCAAGGGCGCCTACCGCACCGGCGACGCGGCCGTGTACATCCCCGAGCAGTCCGTGCTGCCCGCCGCTCTGATCGAGGAACTCGGCCTCACCGGACGGCTGGCCGGCGGCAACGCGGACCGGGTCAAGGCGGTACGGCTGCGCGGCGAGCTGTCGCAGGGCATCGTGTGCCGGCCCGCGGCGCTGAACGGCGTCGACCTGGCACGGGCGGCCCAGAACGGTACCGACTTCGCGGAACTGCTCGGCATCACCAAGTGGGTGCCCCCGATCCCGCCCACGATGAGCGGCGAGGTGGAGTCCGCCCCCGACCTGCTGCCCTGGGTCGACATCGAGAACATCCAGCGCTACCCGGACGTCTTCACCCCGGGCGAGCCGGTGGTCCTGACCGAGAAGCTGCACGGCTCGGCGTGCCTGGTCACCTATGTCGCGGCCGACGAGCGGGTGTACGTCTCCTCGAAGGGCTTCGGCGCCAAGTCCCTGGCGCTGAAGGCGGACCCGCGGAACCTGTACTGGCGGGCGGTCCAGGGCCACGGGGTCGCCGACGCGGCCGCCCGCCTGGCCACCCGCCTCGGCGCGAGCCGGGTCGGCGTCTTCGGCGAGGTCTACGGCGCGGGCGTCCAGGACCTGACGTACGGCGCGGACGGCCGCCGGGACACCCTCGGGTACGCGGTCTTCGACGTCTGCGCGGAGATCGACGGCGAGGTGCGGTGGCTCGACGCGGCGGAACTCCTGGACGGGGACCTGCCGTTGGTGCCGCGCTCTTCGAGGGGCCGTTCGACATCGAGCGGGTGCTGGAGGTGGCGAGCGGGAGGGAGACGGTCTCGGGCCGCGAGCTGCACCTCAGGGAGGGTGTCGTGATCCGTCCGACGACCGAGCGCTACAGCGAAGTAACGGGCGGCAGGGCGATAGCGAAGGCGGTAAGTCCGGCGTATCTGACCAGGAAGAACGGAACAGAGTACGAGTGAGCCACCCCAGGGCGCGGGAACTGCGCGACCCGCCACGAAGCACCCGCACCCGGCAACGCACATAACCCCCGCCCCCTAGCCGCACCGCTCCTCAGACTCGCGCCGCTTCTCCACCAACAAGCGCGACCCCGCCCCCTGCCGCTCCCCGAACACGTCACCCGGGTTGGACAGCACACACGACTCCAACGACAGACACCCGCACCCGATGCAGTCCGTCAGATGATCCCGCAGCCGGTTCAACTGCTTGATCCGCTCGTCGAGTTCGGACCGCCACGCCTCCGACAACCGCGCCCAGTCCTCCCGCGTCGGCGTCCGCTCCTCCGGCACTCGGCGAGCGCTCGCGAATCGTGGCGAGCGGGATGCCGACGCGTTGCGCGGCCCGTACGAAGGCGACCCGGCGCAGCGCGTCGCGGGAGTAGCGGCGCTGGTTGCCGGTGGTGCGGCGGCTGCTGATCAGGCCTTTGGACTCATAGAAGTGCAGGGCGGAGACGGCGGCACCGCTGCGCGCGGCGAGCTGGCCGACCGTGAGCTCGTGGATCTTCTCAGGAATCTGGGGCACCCCTCGAACCCTACCCAGGCTTGCGTTGACAGGGCCCGCGAGGGCGACCATGCTAAGCAGTCGCTTAGAGTTTGGGACGAGGAGGCGGGACATGGCAGAGCCGAGGATCTTCGCGGGCGCCGACGAGCTGAAGGCGGCGGTGGGCGAGCAGCTGGGGTACACCGACTGGCTGGAGGTCGACCAGAAGCGGATCGATCTGTTCGCCGACGCCACCGGTGACCACCAGTGGATTCACGTCGACCCGGAGAAGGCCGCCGCCGGCCCGTTCGGCACGACCATCGCGCACGGCTATCTGACGCTGTCCCTGCTCCCGCTCTTCGGACCGCAGCTCATCAAGGTCGAGGGCGTGAGGATGGGCGTGAACTACGGCACCAACAAGGTCCGCTTCCCGGCTCCCGTCCCCGTCGGTTCCCGGCTGCGCGCCACGGCGACGATCACCGGGGTCGACGACGTGGCGGGCGGCGTCCAGGTGACCGTCGCCTTCAGCGTCGAGCGCGAGGGCGGCGACAAGCCGGTGTGTGTCGCCGAGTCGGTGTCGCGCTACTACCTCTGAGGACCCAAGGCCCCGCCGCGGGCTACTTGGCCCCCACCATCCGCAGCACGAGGTCGGCGTCGAGCGCGCCGACCTCGTCGGGGGTCCAGGGGCCGTCGACGTTGAACCAGCGGGCGACGTCGATGCAGAGCGACATGACGGCCAGGGTGGTGCCCTTGACGTCCAGGACGTCGAACTCGCCGACGCCACGCCGTCCTCGATGATCGCGCGCACCTCGGCGTCGCACTGCCGGCGCAGCGCGAGGATCTCCTCGCGGGCGTCCGGGCCGAGGGAGTCGAGTTCGTACTGGACGACCCGGGCGGTGGTGCGGCCGCCCGCGTGCCAGCGGACGAAGGAGCTGACCGCGTCGGCGAGCCGCTCGGTGGCGGTGCCCTCGCGGCGGGCCGCGGTCTGCAGGATCTCCAGCGCCTTGGCGTGGCCGATCCTGCTGATGCGGTGGAGGAGCTCCTCCTTGGTCTTGTAGTGGATGTAGAGGGCGGCGGGGCTCATGCCCGCGCGGCCCGCGATGTCCCGCGTCGTCGTGGCGTGGTAGCCGCGCTCGGCGAAGGCCTCCACCGCGGCGATCAGCAGCCGCCGTGCCGCGTCGGGCGTGACCTCGCCCCACGCCGACGTCTCGCCGCCGGCCGTCTCCTCCGCCGTACTCATCGCCTGCTCGCCCCTCTCCACTGATCGAGGGACCACCATACCGCCGAAGGTGAGCAAACGCTTAGGCGAGAGACCCGAGTGGCCGCAGTCCAGCAGCACGGTGTCAGAGTTTCTCGAACGGGTCGTGCTCGGCGAGCAGCTTCTCCAGCCGGGCCTGGTCGACGCGGCTGACGATCTGCCCGGCCTCCTGGCGGTCCCGGATGACCTTGGCGAGCGTGAAGGCGGAGGTGACCAGGTACAGGACGGCGATGGCGAGGAAGCCGCGCACCCAGGCGTCGGCGTCGAGGCGGAAGATGCCGATGGCGGTGGCCGCCATGGCGACGGCGAAGGAGGCGACGGCCTGGCCGTAGAAGGCCGCCGTGCTCTGCTGCTTGACCGGTGTGTCACTCATGGGGACAGCTTCGGCGGACGCGGCGCGCGCCACATCCGCCGAGATACTCAGGCCCCTGCACCCCGGATACTCAGAACGCCGAAATCCCGGTCAGCGCGCGGCCGATGACGAGCTTCTGGATCTGGCTGGTGCCCTCGTAGAGGGTCATCACGCGGGCGTCGCGCAGCAGCTTGCCCGCCGGGTACTCGTCGATGTAGCCGTAGCCGCCGAAGACCTGGAGGGCGTTGTTGGCGGCGCGGACCGCGGCCTCCGAGGCGAACAGCTTGGCCTTGGACGACTCGGTGGCGAAGGGCAGGCCGCGGTCGACGAGGTCGGCGACCCGCCAGGTCAGCAGCCGGGCCGCGTCGACATCGACCGCGATGTCGCTGATCAGCTCCTGGACGAGCTGATGGCTCGCGATCGGCTTGCCGAACTGCTCCCGCTCGCCGGCGTACCGCACGGCCGCGTCCAGGGCGGCCTGGGCGATGCCGACGCAGCCCGCCGCGACCGACATCCGCCCCTTGGCGAGCGCGGACATGGCGACCGTGAACCCCTTGCCCTCCTCCCCCAGCAGCGCGGCGGCGGGGACGCGCACGCCCTCCAGGACGAGCTCGGCGGTGGCCTGGCCGCGCAGGCCGAGCTTGCCGTGGACGGTGCGGCGGCTCAGGCCGGGGGTGTCGGCCGGGACGAGGAAGGCGGAGACGCCCTTGTGGCCGGGGGCGTCGGTGGAGCGGGCGAACAGCAGCACGACGTCGGCCCAGGTGCCGTTCGTGATGAACATCTTGGTGCCGTTGATGACGTAGTCGTCGCCGTCGCGCACCGCGCGCGTGGTGAGGTTCCCGGCGTCGGAGCCGGTGCCGGGCTCGGTGAGGCCGAAGCAGCCGACGTACTCCCCGGAGGTGAGTCCCGGCAGCCACCGCCGCTTCTGCTCCTCGCTCCCCCACGCGGCGATCGTCTTGGCGACCAGGCCGAGCGAGACGGAGACGATCCCCCGCACCGAGGAGTCGCCCCGGCCCAGTTCCTCGGTCACCAGGCAGTACGCGAGATGATCGCCGCCCGAGCCGCCGTGCTCCTCGTCGATCGTCAGCCCCAGGAAGCCGACCTCGCCGAGCTTCTTCACGATGCCCCGGTCGACCTCCTCGGCGCGGTCCCAGGCGATGACGTGCGGGGCGATCTCGCGTGCCACGAAGTCCCGGGCGAGCTGCCGTACGGCTTCCTGCTCCTCGCTGAGTCCCAGGTTCACCACGAGATCACCCCACTTGAAAGGCGTATGAAAGACGCATGAAAGGCGTACATTTAAATTAGCACTGCTAGTTTCCAGGTGCAGCCCTACTATGTGCGCCATGGCCCGACCGCGCAAGCCCCTCCTCAGCACCGACCGGATCGTCGAGACGGCTCGGGCCCTCGTGGACGCGGAGGGCCTCGCGGCCGTCTCCACCCGGCGACTCGCGGCCGAACTGGGGGTCAGCGGGCCTTCCCTCTACAACCACTTCCGCACCAAGGACGAGATCCTGGAGGCCGTCGCCGACTCGGTGAGCGCCCTAGTCGACCTGTCGATGTTCGAGGACGGCCGCGACTGGCGGACCGCGCTGCACGACTGGGCCGTGTCCTACCGCGCCGCCCTGCGGGAGCACCCGAACATCGTCCCCGTCCTCGCCCACGGGCCGGGCCGGCGCCCCGCCGGACTACGGGTCGCGGACGCGGTCTACGGCGCGATGGTCCACGCCGGCTGGCCGCCCGCGCAGGCCACCTCCATCGGCGCGCTGATGCGGTACTTCATCATGGGCTCCGCGCTCGGCTCCTTCGCCGGGGGTTTCGTGGACGACCAGAGCGCGTACGACCCCGCCGACTATCCGCACCTCGGCCAGGCCCACCTCCTCGCCGAGCAGCAGGACAAGATCGACCAGCGGGCCTTCGAGACGGGGATCGCCGCGCTGCTGGACGGGCTGGCGACGCAGTACGAGCAGGTCAGGCGGACCGCGTAGGACGCTTCGGTGGGCGCCGAAGTGTTCGTGACCCATCCTGGGAGGCATGACCTCCACGGAACCGAGGAACCCCCAGGCGACCCAGCTGGCCCGGTTCGCCGGCCTCATCGCCGACGAGACGCGGGCCGCGTGTCTGCTCGCGCTGCTCGACGGGCGGGCGTGGACGGCGAGTGAACTCGCCCGGCACGCCGGCGTCGCCGCGTCGACGCTGAGCGAGCATCTGGGCAAGCTCGTCGCGGGCGGACTGCTCGCCGAGGAACGGCAGGGGCGGCACCGGTACGTGCGGCTCGCCGACGCGCGGGTGGCGCAGCTGGTGGAGGAGCTGTCGGCGCAGGTGGGGGCGCAGGCCCGGCCGCGGAATCTGCGGGAGTCCAGTGCGGGGTCCGCGATGGCGCGGGGGCGGACCTGTTACGACCATCTTGCGGGGCGGCTCGGGATCGTGGTCACCGATGCGATGACGACGCGTCTGCTGCTGAGCCAGGACGCCGGGTTCGCCCTGACGGACGCGGGGTTGGCGTGGTTCGACAGCGCGGGTATCGGGCTTGACCGTTCGAGTCGGCGGCCACTGGCACGGGGGTGCCTGGACTGGACCGAGCGGCGGCCTCATCTTGCGGGGGTGGCGGGGGCGGCGTTGTGTCGGCATGCGCTGGCGGTGGGGTGGTGTGTGCGGATCGGGTCGGAGCGGGCCGTGAAGGTGACGCCGTCGGGGGAGCGGGCGCTTGGGGAGCTGCTCGGCATCCAGGCAACGGCGTTGCAGTGATGCTTCCGCGGGTCCGTGTGCGTCTGCGGGTCCGTGTGCGTCTGCGGGTGCGTTGTGGCTGTCGCGCAGTTCCCCGCGCCCCTCAGGTCCGCCGCAACTGCCGTGTCTGAAAAGCGCGAGCTTCCCGTCCCTCCCCTACCTAGCCTCGGGAGCATGATGAAACCCCGCCCTCCTGGCCTTCTCGCCGCCGGTGCCGCCGTTGTCACCGTGCTGCTCTGGGCCTCCGCCTTCGTCTCCATCCGGAGTGCCGGGGACGCCTACTCCCCCGGTGCTCTGGCGCTCGGGCGGCTGCTGTCGGGGGTCGTCGCGCTGGGGATCATGTGTGTCGTACGGCGTGAAGGGCCCCCGCCGCGGGCCGCCTGGCCCGGCATCGCCGTGTCCGGGCTGCTCTGGTTCGGGGTCTACATGGTCGTCCTGAACTGGGGTGAGCAGCAGGTGGACGCCGGTACCGCCGCCCTGGTCGTGAACGTCGGGCCGATCCTCATCGCGTTGCTCGGGGCGCGGTTGCTCGGGGATGCCATGCCGCCGCGGCTGGTGGCGGGGATGGCGGTGTCGTTCGCGGGCGCCGTCACCGTGGGGCTGTCGATGTCGGGTGGGGGCGGGTCGTCCGTTCTCGGGGTGCTGCTGTGTCTGCTGGCGGCGGTCGCGTACGCCGGTGGGGTCGTCGCCCAGAAGCCCGCCCTCGGGTCGGCGAGCGCGCTGCAAGTCACCACGTACGGCTGCCTCGTGGGCGCTGTGGTCTGTCTGCCGTTCGCCGGGCAACTGGTCCACCAGGCGGCCGACGCGCCCCTGTCCACGACGCTCAACATGGTCTATTTGGGCGTCTTTCCCACTGCGCTCGCCTTCACCACCTGGGCCTACGCCCTCGCCCGTACGACCGCCGGCCGGATGGGCGCGACCACCTACGCGGTGCCCGCGCTGGTCGTGCTGATGTCCTGGGTGGTGCTCGGGGAGGTGCCGGGAGTGCTGACGCTGGTGGGCGGGGTGCTGTGTCTCGCGGGGGTCGCGGTGTCCCGGGTCGGGCCGCGGCAGCTGCGCCGCAGCCCGCGAAGGTCTCCGACTCAGTGTGAACGGGCCCTGCCCGCAAGGACCTTGATGGAGATCAGGGCGACGGCGGAGAGGGCGATGAGGTAGCCGGACACCGCCATGGAGGTGCCGGTGGCCTCCAGGAGCAGGACCATCAGGAAGGGCGCCAGGCCGCCGCCCGCCACGGCGGCGATCTGGTAGCCGAGGGAGGCGCCGGTGTAGCGCATCTCCGGCGTGAACAGCTCGGCGAACAACGCGGCTTGGGGGCCGTACATGATGCTCAGGAAGCAGCTGGCGACGAAGGTGGCGACCGCGAGCCAGAGCAGTGAGCCGGTGTCGATGAGGAGGAAGAGCGGGATCGCCCACGCGGCGATGCCGATCGCGCCGACGGTGTAGACCCGGATGCGGCCGTAGCGGTCGGAGAGTGCCGCCGCGGCCGGGATCAGGATCAGCTGGGTGAGGCTGACGCAGAGCGAGACGGTGAGCACCGCGCTCTTCCTCATGCCGAGTTCACGGGTGGTGTAGTCGAGCACGCCGGTGATGAGGATGTAGAAGGTCGCGGTGTTCACGGCGAAGGAGCCGCCCGCGAGCAGGACCGTGCCGAGATGGTCACGCAGGATCGTGCGGAGCGGGGAGCTCTGTTCCGCCTTCTCCTGCTCGGCCAACGCCCGCTCGGCAGCGCGGAATTCCGGGGTCTCCTCGACCTTGGCGTGGATGTACCAGGCGAGGGCGAGGACGAACAGGCCGATCAGGAACGGGATCCGCCAGCCCCAGGCCGCGAAGGCGGTGTCCGTGGTGAACGCGCCGGCCAGCAGGAAGACCGTGTTGGCGGTCACCACGCCGATGGGGACCCCGAGTTGGACGACGCTGCCGTAGACACCGCGCTTGCCCTCGGGGGCGTACTCGGTGGCCAGCAGCATCGCGCCGCCCCACTGGGCGCCGACCGCGATGCCCTGGACGACGCGCAGGGCGACCAGCAGGATCGGGGCGGCGACGCCGATCGTGTCGTAGGTCGGGAGCAGGCCGATGCCGGTCGTGGCCAGGCCCATGAGCGTGAGCGCCAGGACCAGCATCGGCTTGCGGCCGCGCTTGTCGCCGAGGTGACCGGCGACCACGCCGCCGAGCGGGCGGGCCAGGAAGCCGACGGCGAAGGTCGCGAAGGAGGCGAGGACACCGGCGGTGGAGCTGCCCGCCGGGAAGTACAGGTCGCCGAGGACCAGGGCGGCGGCTATGCCGAAGACGAAGTAGTCGTACCACTCGACGGCTGAGGCGAGGGCGGCCGCCGTGGCGACCCGGCGGCGGTTGACCGTGGGGAGGGCGGTCGTGGGGAGGGAGGGAGCGGAGGGGGCCATGTCCATGCGTGCACACTCCGATGGGTGCGGTGGGGACGTTGGCGGCGAACATACTAACCGGACGGTATGGAGGCAATGGGCGTGCGGGAAGGTTGCCCGGAGCACTCAAGGGGGCGAGCACACCTGCGCACACCTGCGGGCACGCCTGTGACCCCGGCCTCGGGTCAGGCCGGGGTCACAGGCGTGGCGCACTAGAAGACGACCAGTGCCCGGCCGCCCTTGCCCGCGAGCATGTTCTCGAAGGCCGCGGGGATGCCGTCCAGGGCGATCCGTTCCGTCACCAGGGTGCCCAGGTCCAGGCGGCCGGTGCGGACGTGCTCGGCGAGCACCGGCAGGTCCTCGGCGGGGTTGGAGTTGCCGTAGACGCAGCCCGACAGGGTCCTGCCCCAGTGGAAGATCTCCAGGGCGTTGAAGGTGACCTGCTGGTCCTTGCCGCCGATGCCGACGACCGTCGTACGACCGCCGCGGCGGGTGGAGTCCCAGGCGGCGCGGATGGTCGCGGCGCGGCCCACGCACTCGACGGCCACGTCGACGCCCTGCCTGCCGGTGAGACCCCTGATCCCGCGGGCGGTGTCGTCGGAGGCGACCACGTAGTCGGTGGCCCCGGCCGCGCGGGCCAACTCCTCCTTCTCCGGGGAGACATCGACCGCGACGATCTTCGAGGCGCCCGCGATCCGGGCGGCCTGGAGGGTCGCCAGACCCACTCCCCCGACGCCGAAGACCGCCACCGTCTCGCCCTCGCGGACGCGCGCCGCGTGGTGGACGGCGCCGTAGCCGGTGAGGACGGCGCAGCCGAGGAGGGCCGCGTCGGTGAGCGGGATGCCGTCGGGGAGAGGCAGGAGGCAGGACGCCGACACGACCGTCTCCTCGGCGAACGCGGCGACGTTCAGGCCGGGGTGGAGGTCGGTGCCGTCCGCGGTACGTGCGTGGACGTCGGCCGCGCCGTTCAGGGCGTTGGCGCACAGCCAGACCTCACCGAGTGAGCAGGCGTGGCAACTGCCGCAGGACGGTGCCCAGTTGAGGACGACACGGTCACCGACCTGAAAATGACCCACCTCGCCACCGACGGCGACCACCGTGCCCGCGCCCTCGTGGCCGAGGACCGCCGGGACCGGGACCCGCATGGTGCCGTTGGACAGGGACAGGTCGGAGTGGCAGACGCCGGCGGCGGCGAGGCGGACGCGGACCTGGCCGGGGCCGGGGTCCGGGAGCTGGATGTCGGTGATCTCCAGCGGGGCGCCCACGGCGGGAAGGACTGCTGCGCGAACCACGGGAACGCTCCTCAGAACTGGAGGGACTTGGTCTGGAGGTACTCGGCGAGTCCGTGCGCGCCGAGCTCGCGGCCGACGCCGGACTGCTTGTAACCGCCGAACGGGGCCAGGGGGTTGAAGCGGCCGCCGTTGATGTCGACCTGCCCGGTGTCCATCCGGCGGGCGAAGGCCACCGCCTCCGCCTCCTCGCCGGCCCAGACCGCGCCCGCGAGGCCGTACACCGTGCCGTTGGCGATGCGCAGGGCGTCGTCCTCGTCGTCGTAGCGGAGGATCGACAGGACCGGGCCGAAGATCTCCTCCTGGGCGATCGTCATCTCGGGGGTGACGTCGGCGAAGACGGTCGGAGCAATGAAGTAGCCCTGTTCGCGCGGGGGTTCGGCGCCTCCGGCGACCAGCCGGGCGCCTTCCGCGACCCCCTTCTCGATGTAACCGCGCACCCGTGCCTGCTGCTTGGCGTTGACGACCGGGCCGATGCGGTCGCCGTACTTGGCCGCGGCGGTCGCGGCGAGTGCCACGGCCTCGTCGTACTGGTCCCGGTGGACCAGCATGCGGGTCCAGGCGCTGCACGTCTGGCCGGAGTTGGACATCACGTTGGCGACGCCGACGTTCACGGCCTTGGCCAGGTCGGCACTCGGCAGGATCACGTTGGCGGACTTGCCGCCGAGTTCGAGCGCGACCTTCTTGACCGCGGCGCCGGCGGTGACGGCGATCTGGCGGCCGACCGCGGTGGAGCCGGTGAAGGAGACCAGGTCGACGCCCGGGTGCTCGGCGAGGGCCTGGCCGGCGACCGGGCCGCGGCCCGTGACGAGGTTGAAGACACCGGCCGGCACCCCGGCCTCGTGGACCGCCTCGGCGAAGAGCTGGGCGACCAGCGGGGTGTCCTCGGCGGGCTTCAGGACCACCGTGCAGCCGGCCGCCAGTGCCGGGGCGACCTTGGCGACGATCTGGTGCAGGGGGTAGTTCCAGGGCGTGATCGCGCCGACGACGCCGATCGGCTCGTGGAAGACGGTCGAGTTGCCGACCTTCTCCTCGAAGGGGTGGGCGGCGGCGAGTTCGGCGTACGAGCCCGCGACCGCGATCGGGACGGCGGCGTGCACGTTCTCGGAGAATTTCAGGGGCGAGCCGAGTTCGGCGGTGACCGTCTCGGCGATCTCGTCCTTGCGGGTCACGAGGACGTCCCGGAGCGCGGCGAGGCGCGCGGCCCGCTCGGCGGGCGGGGTGGCGGCCCAGGCAGGGAGGGCGGCACGGGCGGCCCGGACGGCGGTGTCGACGTCCTCGGCGGTACCGGCCGGGACCCGGCCGATCACCTGCTCGTCGACCGGGTTCACGACCTCGATCGCGTCCCGGCCGGCGGCGGGCCGCCATGTGCCGTCGATGTACATGCCGTCGTGTGCCTTCATCGTGCGTCCTCCCGGCGGGGGCGTGACCTTGTCGTCGTCCGGCTCATAAACTAGCGACGTTAGTTTTCGAACGCCAGACGCTGCCGCCCGCTGCCGTGGGAAGCCGACCGTGGCCCCGGGCTTCCTCCCTGCCCACCGGCTCCTGACCGAAGGCCTCCTCGATCCTCCCGCCGCCGTCCCGCCATCGCCTGCGCTGTGACTCACTCCTCCAGGTCGGGCAGGCGGGCCGGGGCCGGGCTGATGCGTTCGCCGTGCTGGTCGAAGACGAACAGGTGGGCGAGGTCGACGAGGAGGGGGACGTGCATGCCGTGGCGGAGCTGGAGGTCGGGCGTGGTGCGGACGATCAGGTCGCCGGGGAGTCGGCCCTCGGGAGGTGTCACGGGGCCGTCGTCCACCGGCTCGTCGAGGACCACCACCGGCCCTGCCCGCAGGGCGTCCGCGCGCTGCCGGAGGCGGTCCAGGACGCCGGGACCTCCCTCGCGGCGGCGCCGCCTGGTCGAGCGGGTGGCGGGGCGCGGGGCCTCCAGGTCGGGTACGACGGCCGGACGGGAGCCGGTGTTGAAGTGGACGAGGTTCTCGTGGCCCTGGAACTCCACGTGCTCCACGAGACCGGTGAGCGGCATCTCGCCGGGGCGGGCCGCGGACGGCTTGGCGATGCGCACCGCCTCCGAGCGCAGGCCGACGATGACCTCGCGGCCCTGCTGGACGCGGAGCAACTGGTGGTCCAGGGACAGCGGTTCGGGCAGCCGGAGGTACTGCTTGCCGAGGCTGATGGTCATCGCGCCGTCCAACGGGGCGCGGACCAGGCCCTGGAGGAGGTTGATCCGCGGGGTGCCGATGAAGGCGGCGACGAAGACGTTGCGCGGCAGCGCGTAGACCTCGCGCGGGCTGCCGACCTGCTGCAGGACGCCGCCGCGCAGGACGGCGACCCGGTCGCCGAGCGACATGGCCTCGGCCTGGTCGTGGGTGACGTAGACCGTGGTGACACCCAACTCCCGGGTGAGCGCGGAGATTTCGGCGCGCAGGTGATTGCGGAGCTTGGCGTCGAGGTTGGACAGCGGCTCGTCCATCAGGAACGCCGAGGGGTGGCGGGCGATGGCCCGGCCCATGGCGACGCGCTGGCGTTCACCGCCGGAGAGCTGGGCGGGGAAGCGGTCGAGGAGGTCCTCGATGCCGAGCATGCGGGCGGTGGCGTCCACGCGCGGGCGCGGGTCCGCGCCGGGGGCCTCGATGCGCAGCGGGAATCCGATGTTGTCGCGGCTGGTCATGCTCGGGTACAGCGCGAAGTTCTGGAAGACCATCGCGATGTCCCGGCCGGACGGCGGGAGGTCGTTGGCGAACTCGCCGTCGAGGAGCAGTTCGCCCTCGTCGATGTCCTCAAGGCCGGCGATCATTCGCAGGACCGTCGACTTGCCGCAGCCGGAGGGTCCCAGCAGCACGAGGAACTCACCCGGGGCGATGTCCAGCGTGAGCCGGTCCACCACCCGGGTGCCTCGCGTATAGCTCTTGCTCACGTCGTGCAGAGAGATGGCGCGTGTCATGGCAGGTGCCCCCGGGGGCTGACTGAGCGCTGTTGCTCCGTGGCCGAATGCCCCGGGCGAGTCGCACGGGGCCTATGGGTCACGGAAGTTAACGGAATGTGTGCGGCCGGGGGAAGAGAACGGGCAGGATCGGACGGCACGGTCCAGCAGGTGAGAAACCGGACGGCCAGATTCAGTGACGGGCGGGCGCCTCCCGGATCGTGACCAGGTGGGCAAAGACGACCAGGTTGCCCGAATATCCTTTTCTGCGGTCGTAGTTGCCGCCACAGGTGATGAGCCGCAGCTCAGGGCGGCCCCGGGTGCCGTACACCTCCCGGTCGGGGAAGTGCGCCTTCTCGAACTCCCGGATGGCGTCGACCGTGTATACGGCGGTACGACCGTCCGCCCGCCGCACCTCGATCAGGCGTCCCCGTTTCAGCTCGGACAGGCCCGCGAAGACCGCGCCGCCGGTGTCGGTGTCCAGATGCCCCACGGCCACGGCGGTTCCCTGCCCGCCGGGAGCGGGGCCGTCCCGGTACCAGCCCACGAGGTTCGGATCGTCACCCGGCGGTGCCCCCAGGCGCCGGTGCCGGTCGAGGCGCAGGTCGGTGACCGGGGCGTCGACGTCCAGATACGGGATGAGGAGCCGGGTGGCGCGGGAGCGCGGCAGGGTGCGGAGCGCCGGAGTCGCCCGGTGGCGGGGCGGCAGTACGCCCTGCCCGGCGGGACGGGCCGAC
>MWJO01000180.1 GCA_002027195.1 Streptomyces sp. GKU 895
GTGGTCAGGGGGATGACGCCGGGGTGGAGGGCCGCGGGGTCGTGGACGGAGGCCCAGGCGAGCGCCGCGGCCACCGCCGCGCCGGAGGCGGTCACCAGCCAGGCGCGGGCGCCCCAGGGGTCGGGGCGGTAGCGGGTACGGGGGGGTGCGGCGGCCGCCCAGGCGGAGTCCGGCGAGAGCCGCGGTCACGCCGGCGAGGAGGACGGGAACGCCGTACGTGCCGCCTTCGGCGGTGAGCAGGCCGTACGTTCCCGCGCAGACGCCGAGCAGGCCGCCGAGGGTGAGGGCGTTCGTCGTACGGCGGACGCGGGGCGGGACGTCGGCGGTACGGCCGTAGCCGCGGGCGTCCATCGCGGCGGCGAGGGCGACGGAGCGTTCGAGGGCGCCTTCGAGGACGGGCAGGCCCACCTGGAGGAGGCCGCGGAGGCCGGAGTCGGGGCGGCCGCGGAGCCGGCGGGCGGCGCGCAGACGCTGGACGTCGGCGATGAGGTGCGGGGCGAAGGTGAGGGCGACGACCACGGCCACGCCCATCTCGTACAGGGCGCCGGGCAGGGACTTGAGCAGGCGGGTGGGGCTGGCGAGGGCGTTCGCGGCGCCTACGCAGATGAGGAGGGTGGCGAGCTTCAAACCGTCGTAGAAGGCGAAGGTGAGGGTCTCCGCGGTCACCTTGCCGCCGAGGCGGATGCCCTGGGCCCAGTCCGGGAGGGGGACTTCGGGGAGGGTCATGATCACGTGCGTGCCGGGGAGGGGGGAGCCGAGGGTGACGGCGAAGGTGAGGCGGATGAGGAGGACGGCGAGGGGCGACCAGGCGGGTAGGCAGGCCCAGGGTGTTCGGGCGGCGGGCGGCTACGTAGGCGGACGTGGCAGAGGAGGTGAGAGGAGGGTTGGTGGTGGTGGTCGCGCGATGCCGAGGAAGGACCAGAAGGCCACCAGGCGGCGAAGGGGTGGAGGGGCCGGCACGGCGGGTGGGGTTGCGGTGGGGGCGTTTCGCGCCCGCGCTGGCGGGTGCCGCCTGTCTTTGGGCCGGGTGCCTCCCTGCGGCACGACTGCCCGCAGCTAGCGCTGGGCACTTCTACGCCGTCGAGCTTGCCGTGCCGCCGCCGCGCCCAGCGCCGCCACCGCTGCCGCGCCTGCCAGTAGGCCCACCGAGGGGCCGGAGTCGTTCTTGGTCTCCTTCTTCGCGGACGTCTCCTTCTTCCCCTTCTCGCCCGACGCCACCTGCTCCCCGCACCCCTGCTCCGGATACCCGGCGATCGCGCACAGCAAGGCGTTCGGGTCGTAGCGCAGCGGCTTGGCCACCGACGCCAGGGCCTCTGCCGTGGTGGCGTCCTCCGGTACGACCGCGCACTTCGTGCGCAGTGCCGGTGGGGTTTCGCCCGACGGAGCGTCCGTCGGCGTGCCGAAGTCGATGACCAGGGCGACGCGCTTCTTGCCGTCCTCGGTGGGAGTGTCTGCGCAGATCGTCGGGAACGACGCCGTGCCACGTGGCTTCGTCGCGTCCGACGAGCCCTCGCTCACCGCGAAGCGGAAGCCCTGGACGTCGCCGTCGGAGGGGACCGCGGTGGCGGGGCCCTGGGTGGCGTAGGTCCAGGTCGTGCCGGTGCGGTTCCAGAAGGACCAGTAGCGGTAGCCGGTGGCGTGGGCGGCCTGGGTGGAGAGGGGGAGGAGACAGAGGGCCGTCAGGAGGAGGGGGGTGACGCGGCGCATCACTGCTGGCGCTTCCGGCCGCGGAGCATCAGGCCGAAGCCGATGAGGGAGCCGAGGAGGAGACCGCCGCCGACGGTCCAGGCGACGGTGACAGGGCCGTTGTCGTCGTTGCCGCTCTTCCCCTGGATGTGCGGAGCCTCTTCCGCGGTGGGCAGGTGCTCGGGCGTCGGGCCGGTCGCGTTCAGCAGGGTGACCAGGTTCTGGCCGCCGAAGTCACGCGGGTCCACACCGGCGGAGCGGGCGGCGAAGATGAGCTGGGCGTACGCGGCGGGGCCGCTCTGCGCGGCCCACTTCAGGGCGTGGGTCTCCAGCCAGTGGACGGATGCGGCGGCCTCGTCGTTGAACTCGGCGGCGGAGAGGGCGACGACGGCGTCGGCCGTGTTGCCGTAGTCCGGCTGGTCCTCGGAACCGGGCAGGACCGACTTCAGGTACTTGTCCTTGGACATGGTCTTCGCGAGGTAGGAGGCGCCGTTGTGGACGGCCGTCTCGAAGTCGCCCGGCTTCTCGCAGGATTCCGAGGACTGGTCGTCGCCGAGGAGGATGCTCTCCGGCCAGCCGCCCTGACCGGCAAGCACGGCCGCAGCCGTCGCGTCCGCGTTGGCGGTCAGCTTCCCCTTCTTGTCCGGCTGGTAGGCGAAGGCCCCCGCGCCGTCGCCGGTGCAGGGCAGGGCGAGCTTCAGCAGAGCGTCGGACGGCGTGTGACCGGCCTTCTTGAATTCCGAGGTCGACTCCACCTCGTTGCTGGAGAGGACAGCGCCGATGACGACGGAAGTGGAGTTCGCGTCGCTCGCCCCGCCGGCCGTGTAACCCCAGCCACCGTCCTTGTTCTGTACCGACCTCAGCCAGGCGACACCCTTGCGTACCGCGTCTTCGTGGTTGCCGCCGACCACGGCGAGGGCATGGACGGCGGCCGCCGTGCTGTTGGTGTCGACCATCACCTTGGCGTCGCAGGACTTGGCCGGATCGGCGCGGAAGGCCGCGAAGGCGCCGTTCGCGCACTGCTGGCCGGCCAGCCAGTCCACCGCCTTCTCGGCGGGGATCACGCTCTGCTTGGCCTGCGCTATCAGCGCCCAGGACTGCCGCCACACCCCGTCGTACGTCGGGTCACTCGCCCCGTACAACCCGTCCGGTATCACCACCGAAGGCGACGGCGAAGGCGAGGTGGACGGATCGGCGGCCACGGCCGGTGTGGCCGTGCCGATCACGGCGGTGGCGGCCAGGACCGCGGCGCTGCGGCGGACGTTCATGATCGGCGGATGCCTCTCCCTGCAAGGGAGCCGGGCGCACGGGAAACCCCCGGGCGGCTCGGCCCCGTAGACCTCGACGGTGCCGTGCACCGGCCGGATGCCGGTGCGCGTGAGCCGGTCAACTGCTCCGCGCGGGGCGATCCGGCTCGCCGCCCGGACGGGACGGCTCACGGTTGCGGGTCAGCGCCGGAATTGCACCGGCTTCCCCCCGTACGGGTGTGATGACGACGCGGCCACTCTACCCGGCCGTAAACAACCGGCTGAGGGGCTCCTGTGAGGGGCTCCGGGGCGGGCGATAAGTTCGGCCGCATGGAGATCACGGGGAGACTCATCGGCTCGGGGCGGGCGTCCGACGTGTACGAGGTCGACGAGGACTGGGTACTGCGGCGGGACCGGGAAGGGTACGCGGACGCCCTCGCGGAAGCGGCCGTCATGGAACATCTGCGTCGGTACGGCTACCCCGTACCCGAGGTCCGGCTGGACGCCTCCTCGCGCAGCGACCTCGTCATGCGGCGGCTGCACGGGCCGACCATGCTGGCCGCCTTCGCCGCCGGCCGGATCGACGCCCGGGAGGCGGGGGCGGTGCTGGCCCGGTTGCTGCGGCAACTGCACGCCGTTCCGGGACGGATCGTCCACCTCGACCTCCACCCCGACAACGTGATGCTCACCGACGACGGGCCCTACGTCATCGACTGGGCCAACGCCGAGGAAGGCGACCCCGGGCTCGACTGGGGCATGTCCGCGGTCATCCTCGCCCAGGTCGCCGTCGGCGAGGAGGCGATCGCCGAGCCCGCCCGCGCGATGCTGGGCGCGCTGCTCGCCGACCCGTCCGAGCTCACGGAGGAGGGGCTGGCGGAGGCCCTCAGGCGACGGGCGGTCAATCCGACGATGAGCCGGAGCGAGACCGAACTGCTCGGTGCCGCCGCGGACTTGATCAGGACGTTCCTGCCCTGACCACCGGCGTCGGCCCCCCGAACGAGCCTCGACGCCGCGCGCCGCCAGCAGCCAGCCACGTACCCTCCGCCGACCTGCGGAACTCGTCCTCGTACTGACCCACCTGCACCGGCGGACCCGGCGGGACCGGGCCCTGGCCGTCGCCCTCGTGGCCGTCGACGCGGTACGTCGTGAAGTACGACGTCGCCGTCGCCGTGTCCGGGGACGTGACCGTGACGAGGATGTTCGACATCACGCGGCGAGAGAGGCGGTCCGCCGGGCGGGAGCCGAAATACGTCCGCAGCGCCTCCCGGCCCTCGGCGCGCCGCCCGTCACCGCCCGGAGGCGGCCACTCCCAGACGCCGTCCTCGGTGAACAGCTCGGCGACGGAGCCCGGTTCGCCGAGGTCGAGGCGGTGGACGAAGTCGATGATCAGACGCTCGCAGGCGCGCTCGGCCAGCAGCCTCTCCAGAGGATCCATGCGGCCATGGGATCACACCGGCCAGGTGTCACACCGGCCACGGGTCAGACCGCCACATACGTCACCGGCTCACTCCCCGCCACCGCCTCCGCGCGCCCCAGCTTCACCAGCCGCCGCAGGTGCGCCTCCGCCTCCGAGACGGCGATGTTCCGTGATCCGTAGGGGATTTCGGACCAGGGACGGTTCCACTCCATGCGTTCGGCGACCTGCCAGGGCGTGAGCGGCTCGACGAGCAGCATGCGCAGTCCGTCGAGGCGCTCCTCGTGGTGGGTCAGCAACTCCCGTACCCGGGCGGGCGCGTCGGTGAAGACGTACTGGTGGGCCGGGAGGATCTCCGCGGGGGCGAGGCGGCCGACGCGTTCCAGGGAGTCGAGGTAGTCGCCGAGGGGGTCGGTGACAGTGGCGTCGTCGGGGTCCTCGTACAGGCCGATGTGCGGGGTGATCTCGGGGAGCAGGTGGTCGCCGGAGAACAGGCGGCCGTGGCCGGGGAGTTGCGCGGGGTGCTGTTCCTCCAGGTGGGAGGCAGACATGGGCCGGGGGTGTGGCCCGGCGTCCAGATCGCGCGCAGCCGGCGGCCGGGGAGGGGCAGGAGGTCGCCGG
>MWJO01000181.1 GCA_002027195.1 Streptomyces sp. GKU 895
GCCCACCCCGACCGCCCCCACGTTCCCGCAGGTGCGAGCCCCGACACCCCCCAGGGCGGCAAGGCCCCACTGCACGGCCCGGGCCGGCAGACCCGCCGACGTCCAGGCCCCCGCCACCACCCGCGCCGCGATCATCACGCGGGCCAAGACCTGGGTCGCCGCGCAGGTGCCGTACAGCATGAGCGAGTACTGGTCCGACGGTTACCGGCAGGACTGCTCCGGCTTCGTCTCCATGGCCTGGAGCCTGCCCGGCAACGAATGGACCGGCAGCCTCGACCAGTACGGCGTCCGGATCGCCAAGGACGACCTCCAGCCCGGCGACATCCTGCTGTTCCACAATCCGGCCGACCCCGAGAAGGGCTCGCACGTCGTCATCTTCGGCGGCTGGACCGACTACACGCACACCTACTACATCGCCTACGAGGAGACCCCGCCGCGCGCCCGCAAGCAGGCGACCCCGTACGCGTACTGGAGCAACTCGGCCCGCTACACCGCCTACCGCTACAAGGGCCTGGTGGCCGGTGCCCCGGGCGGCGACAAGCCGGCCGAGCCGCTCGACGAGCCGTACCCCGGCGCCGCGTACTTCGGTCCCGGCGCCAACAACAAGTACGTCACCCAGCTGGGCCGCATGCTCGTCGAGCGCGGCGCCGCCCGTTTCTACACCTCCGGCCCGGGACCCCGCTGGACGGACACCGACCGGCGGGCCACCCAGGCCTTCCAGCAGGCGCAGGGCTGGACCGGCCGGGACGCCGACGGGCTGCCGGGGCCGCAGACCTGGACGCTGCTGGTGACGGGCAAGGGCAACGACATCCGAACGGGCGCGGCGGGGCCGCCGGCACCCTCCTCGCACGGAGTGGCCGGCTATCCGGGGCGGGCGTCCTTCCGGCCCGGGGCGCACAACAAGTACGTCACCCTGCTCGGCGAGCAGCTGGTGAAGAAGGGGTTCGGCAAGTACTACACGACGGGTCCCGGTCCCCGCTGGGGCGAGGCGGACCGACGGGCCGTGGAGGCCTTCCAGCGCACCCAGGGCTGGCGGGGTGGCGCGGCGGACGGCTACCCGGGCCCGGAGACCTGGCGCCGGCTGTTCAAGTGACCCCAGCACCACCTGGCCCGCACCAGGCAACCCGCACGACCTGGCCCGCACCACGCAACCCGTATCACCTGGTCAGCACGACGTAGCCCGGACGACGTAACCCGCACCGCATCACCCGCTCCACATCACCCGCATCCCGCAACACCCACCCACTGTCATGACGCATCTGGCGCGGAGGCTGGAGGCACGCATGAGCACCACCACACCATCACCGTCCACGGAAGAACCCGAGGGACCGCCGACCGGGACCACCCCGGTCTCCCGGCCGGCCCGGCTCATCCAGAACGAGGCGACCACCGAGATCCCCGTTCATCTGCTGTTCCGCGACGACCCCGAGACCGGGGCCGTCCCGCTCAGTCCCGCGGTCGTCGGACGCCGCCAGGGCACCGGCGAGCAGCCCCGCTTCCGGCGCCCGGGCGGGCCGCGCCGCGCCCCGCGCCCCAGGTCGACCCCGAGCTGGCCGAGCGCCCGGCGCGGGTGCTGCCGGGCTCGGCGGGGGTGCTCGCCGGTGCCTGCGGGGTGGCCGGCTGTGTGGCCACCTCCTGGTGGGCGGGCGCGCTGCCGACGCTCGCGGTGGAGGCGCTGCGGCTGCCGGAGTACGCCGGCGCCGGCCTCGGTCCGGTGCAGTGGGCGGCGTACGCGGGCGCGGGTGCCCTCGGTCTCTTCGGGTTCGGCGGGCTGGCCCGCGGGCGGACCGGGCGGGCCTGGGTGCTGGGGCTGTTCGGCCGCTACCGGGGCACGGTCCGGCGCACCGGCCTGATGTGGGTCAACCCGCTGCTGCTGCGCCGCCGGGTGGACGTACGGCTGCGGCACTGGCGCGGTGAGCCGATGCCGGCCGCGGACGGCAACGGGGTCGCGCTGCGGGTGGTCGTGCTCGTGGTGTGGCGGGTGCGGGACACCGCGCGGGCCACGCTGGGCGTCGAGGACCACGAGAGCTATCTGCGCGAGTGCGTGGAGGCGGCGCTGGCACGGGTGCCGGTGGAGCTGCCGGGTTCGGCGCGGGCATCCGTCGACGCGGCGACCGACGCGCTGACCCGGCTGGTCGCGACGGACGCGGCGCCGGTGGGCCTGGAGGTGTTCTCGGTGCAGCCGGTGCGGGTGGAGTACGCGCCCGAGGTCGCCGCCGCGATGCACCGCCGCCGGATCGCCGCGCTGGACGCCCAGCACCGGGCGACCGTGCTGACGTCGGTCGTGGACTCGGTGGAGGACACGGTGACCCGGCTGACCATGCGCGGTCTGGTGGAGCTGGACGACTACGAACGCAAGGCGCTGGTCAAGGACTTGACGGTGGCGTTCTGCGCGGGGCGGGGGGAGCAGGGGGCGTGACGGGCACCTGAGTCGACCCGTCGAACAGGTCCGCCGATTGGTATGGACATGTTCAAGCGTCAGCAATAATCTGGGACTTGGTCTAGACCTGCACGCCTCACTGAACCGCCTCACTGAACTTCCCCACGTTCTCCAGGGAGCGGCAGCATGCGCAAAAAGACCAAGTGGTACGCCGCCGTGCTGGGCCTCAGCACGGCCGGAGCCCTCGTGCTCTCCTCCGGCGGCGCCAGCGGACACGGCTACACCGACCTCCCCATCAGCAGGCAGAAGCTCTGCCAGAACGGCACCGTGACGAACTGCGGCGACATCCAGTGGGAGCCGCAGAGCGTCGAGGGTCCCAAGGGCTTCCCCGGCTCCGGGCCGGCCGACGGACAGATCTGCAACGGCGGCGTGAGCCGCTTCAGCCAGCTCAGCTCGCCCACCAAGCCGACGGGCGGCGCCTGGCCGACGACCAAGGTGACGGGCGGCCAGAGCTACACGTTCCGCTGGCAGTTCACCGCCATGCACGCCACCACCGACTTCAAGTACTACGTCACCAAGCCGGGCTGGAACCAGAACCACAACCTGGCCCGCTCCGACCTCAACCTCACCCCGTTCCTGACCGTCCCCTACAACGGTCAGCGCCCGCCGTCCACCCTCTCCCACAGCGGCACCCTGCCGTCCGGGCTGAGCGGTCACCACGTGATCCTCGCGGTGTGGACGATCGCCGACACCGGCAACGCGTTCTACGCCTGCTCGGACGTCACGTTCTGATTCTCTGAGCCTCGCTTGAGCTGGGCCGATGCTCCCCCGGGGTAGGTTCCCTCCACGCCGTCATGACCATGTCGGCGCTGAGGAGCAGTATCCGACCTCGGGGGAAGCACCATGGAGCTCTTCTTCTACCTCGCACCCAGCCTCATCCTGGCGCTGGTCTCGTTCCTCGCGTACCGCCTGCTGCGCCGTGCGGTGCAGATCCGCCGGGCCTGGAACAGCGGGCTGACGGCCGAGGCGCGCTGTCTGCGGACGTACACGACGACCCACGGGGGCGGCGGCGACACGTCGGTGCGCACCACGCTGCACCACGTCTACGAGTTCACCGCCCGCGACGGCCGTACCGTCCGATTCGAGGAGGAGGACGGCCCGGGGACGGTCCTGGAGGGCGACTTCGTCACCGTGTACTACGCCGAGGGCGCCACCGTCATCGCCACGGCCAAAACCCCGCGCCGGACCGCGCTCGCCGCGTCCATGATCGGTGTGCTGGCGTTCCTCGGGTTGGTCGCGGGCTTCTGCATCGCTTTCATGATCACGTTCAACCAGATGTCGGACGAGTTCGGCTTCGGTTTCGGCGACGACGGGGGCGACACGACCAACACGGTCGTCGTGGACGGCGTGACGATGACCCCGTGACGACCCTCCTCATCTGAGGGCCCGTCAGCTACCGTGCGCGGCCATGGAGTCCAAGGAGTCCAAGGCGTGCACGGTCGCGGAGCTCGTCGCGGGGCGATGGGGTGATCACCGGCCCGGTCTGTGGTGCGAGGAGCGGACGCTCACCCATCACGAAGTGGCGGCGGGTGCGGCGGCCCGGGCGGCGCTGCTGGCGGAGCTGCTCCCGCCGGTGGGCGCGAACATCGGCGTCCTCCTCGACAACACCCCTGAATATCCGCTGTGGTTGAGCGCGGCGGCCCTCGCCCGCACGGCCGTCGCCGGCATCAACCCCACCCGTCGCGGCCCCGAACTGGCCCGGGACATCCTGCACACCGAGTGCCGCCTCCTGATCACGGACCGGACGTACACCCCGCTCCTCCAAGGCCTCGAACTCCCTGGTGTGCGCGTGCTGCTGACCGACTCCGAGGAGTACGAGGCCCTGCTCGCCCCGTACGCGGGCGCCCGCCCCGACCCCTCCCGGGCCGACCCGCGCGACCGCCTCCTCCTCTACTTCACCTCGGGCTCCACGGGCGCCCCGAAGGCCGCGCTCTGCTCCCAGGGCCGCCTGGCCGCGGCCGGACGCTCGCTGGCCGGCCAGTTCGGGGTGCGGGCCGATGACGTGCACTACGTCTGCATGCCGATGTTCCACGGCAACGCGGTGATCGCCGACTGGGCGCCCGCGCTCGCGGCCGGGGCGGGGGTCGCGCTGCGGCGGCGGTTCTCGGCGTCGGGGTTCCTGGGGGACGTGCGGCGGTACGGGGCGGGTTGTCCCGGTCGTCGTCCCGCTCCTCGGTCGCCAGGACGTACTGGATGGCCCGGCCCACATACGTGAAGTACGTCGCCCCGTACCGCCGCACGTCCCCCCAGGAACCCCCGACGCCGAGAACCGCCGCCGCAGCGCGACCCCCCGCCCCCGGCCGCGAGCGCGGGCGCCCAGTCGGCGATCACCGCGTTGCCGTGGAACATCGGCATGCAGACGTAGTGCAC
>MWJO01000182.1 GCA_002027195.1 Streptomyces sp. GKU 895
GTACGTCAAGAACTACTACCTGACCCCGGACCAGACGGTCACCGCAAGCCCGCGGCTCCCGCCTGGGGCGCCCCGCAGCACGGCGGGCACCACGGCGGCCACTACGGCCACCACAGCGGCACAAGAGCTTCGGCCACATGCTGTTCTCCAGCTGAGCGGCCCGACGGACGACCGCACACGAAGAAGCCCCCGGCACAAGGCCGGGGGCTTCGGTGTGTGGACGATACTGGGATTGAACCAGTGACCTCTTCCGTGTCAGGGAAGCGCTCTCCCGCTGAGCTAATCGTCCTTGGAGGTGGAGACGGGATTTGAACCCGTGTAGACGGCTTTGCAGGCCGTTGCCTCGCCTCTCGGCCACTCCACCAGGAGTGTCGGGGGTTCGGGATGATCCCCCTTGCTCTTCCGAGCGAACGACGAGGTTCGAACTCGCGACCTCAACCTTGGCAAGGTTGCGCTCTACCAACTGAGCTACGTTCGCCTGTCTTTCCGTTCGGCTTGCGCGTCCCGGCGACGTGTTGAACTCTAGCGGATTCCTGGGCCAGTACAAAAACGCGTTTGTGCAGCGTGCTGCGCTGCGTCCGCCCGCGCACCTGCTCAGGGGCCCCGAAGGGACATGACCAGGTCACCCGCGGGACACCCGCCATAGACTCGACGCGTGCTCGACCTCGCTCCTCTCGCCCGCTTCGGTGACCGTGTCGCTACCGGTCTCCTCGACGTCACCAGCGACCCGGCCGCCCTGGACTCCAGTGGCTTCTGGGCCGTCTGCGCCGACTTCGAGGGCCGTCTGACCTGCGCCCGCTTCCGGGACGTACGACAGGAGCCGGTGCCCGCCCCGGTGCCGGGGGCGTGGCACGGCCCGGCGGTCGGCGACTGGACGTCGTCCCTGGACCGTGCCGGGTACACGGCGGGCGTGCGGCGCATACGGGAGCACATCGCGGCCGGCGAGGTCTATCAGGCGAACCTCTGCCGCGTCCTGAGCGCGCCTGTGGCGCCCGACGCCGACGTGGACGCGCTGACGGCCCTGCTGGCCCGCGGCAACCCGGCACCGTACGCAGGAACGATCCGGCTGCCGGAGCACGGCGTGGAGGTGGCCACCGCCTCACCCGAGCTGTTCCTGCGCCGCGAGGGCCGGGTCGTCGAGTCCGGGCCGATCAAGGGCACCGGACGCACCGAGGCGGACCTCCTGGAGAAGGACTACGCCGAGAACGTCATGATCGTCGACCTCGTCCGCAACGACATCGGGCAGGTCTGCGCCACCGGCAGCGTCAGCGTCCCCGACCTGTGCGCCGTGGAGAAGCATCCCGGCCTCGTGCACCTCGTCTCGACGGTCCGCGGTGAGCTGCGCGACGGCGCCGGCTGGCCGGAGCTGCTGGCCGCCGCGTTCCCGCCGGGCTCGGTCACCGGCGCGCCCAAGTCCAGCGCCCTGCGGATCATCGACGCCCTGGAGACGGCACCGCGCGGCCCCTACTGCGGCGGCATCGGCTGGGTCGACGCCGACCGGGGCACCGGGGAGCTGGCCGTCGGCATCCGCACCTTCTGGATCGACCGTGCCGAAGGCGTGCTGCGCTTCGGCACCGGCGCCGGGATCACCTGGGGTTCCGACCCCGACGGGGAGTGGCGGGAGACCGAGCTGAAGGCCGCCCGGCTGCTCGCGGTAGCGTCGGGAACGTACGAGGTGAGTGGAGAGGGACTACCGACGTGAAGATCTGGCTCGACGGCGGGCTTCAGGACAGCGAGTCCGCCCGCGTCTCCGTCTTCGACCACGGGCTGACCGTGGGCGACGGCATCTTCGAGACCGTGAAGGCGGTGGACGGCCGCCCGTTCGCCCTGACCCGGCACCTGGACCGGCTGACCCGCTCCGCCCGTGGTCTCGGTCTGCCCGACCCGGACCTCGACGAGGTGCGCCGTGCCTGCGCCGCCGTCCTCGACGCCAACCCCGTGCCGCTCGGCCGGCTGCGCATCACCTACACCGGCGGCCACGGCCCCCTCGGCTCCGACCGCGGGGAACACGGCCCGACCCTGGTCGTCGCCCTCGGCGAGACCAAGCGCCGCCCCGACACCACGGCCGCGATCACCGTCCCCTGGACCCGCAACGAGCGCGGCGCCCTGACCGGTCTGAAGACCACCTCGTACGCCGAGAACGTCGTCGCGCTCTCCCGCGCGCACGCCCAGGGCGCCTCGGAGGCGCTGTTCGCCAACACCGTGGGACAGCTCTGCGAGGGCACCGGGTCGAACGTCTTCGTCGTCCTGGACGGCGAGCTCCACACCCCGCCGCTCGCCTCCGGCTGCCTCGCGGGCATCACACGCGCGTTGACGGTCGAATGGACCGGCGCCAAGGAGACCGACCTGCCGCTGGACGTCCTGGAGCGGGCCGAGGAGGTCTTCCTCACCTCCACCCTGCGCGACGTACAGGCCGTGCACCGCGTCGACGACCGCGAACTGCCCGGTGCGCCGGGACCGGTGACCGCGAAGGCCATGCGGATCTTCGACGAGCGGGCGGGCAACGACCTCGACCCGTGACAGGCCCCGGCCCCCGAGGCGCTCCGAATATTGGGCTGCCTCGGAGCACGGCAGCGGGTAGAACACCCCTGATGACCACCACCCTGCGGCCGACCGAGCCGCTCCAGCAGCATGCCGACGGCACGCGTTCACGCCGCTACCAGGTGTGCGTGAACAGCCGTCCCGTCGGCGCCGTCCGCCTCGGCACGTCGCCCGCCTTCGGCGCCTCCGTGGCGTGCATCCACGATCTGCGCATCGAGGAACCCGACCGGCGCCGGGGCCGGGGGACGGTGGCCGCGCTGGCCGCCGAGGAGGTCGCGCGCGGCTGGGGCTGCCGGGAGATCGAGATCGGCGTCGCCGCGACCGAGGAGGCGGCGCTACGGCTCGTCCGGGCGCTCGGCTACGTCCTGCGCAACCGCGGCATGCGGAAGCAGCTCGCCGACACCCCGCCCACGCTGCCGGCCGGCTACCGGGTGCGCCCCATGACCGAGGCCGACTTCGACGCCTGGCTGGTGCACGAGACCGAGGACTACGCGCGCACCTGGATCGCCCGGGGCGTGCCCGAGGCCGAGGCCCACGCCAAGTCCCGGCGCGACCACGACACCCTGCTGCCCCAGGGCTTCGCCACCGAGGACACGTGGTTGCACATCCTCGAACACGAGGGCACGCGCGTGGGCGTCCTGTGGCTCGCCCTGCGGGACGGCAAGCCCTTCGTCTACGACGTCGAGGTGGACGCGGACCGGCGCGGCCACGGCCACGGCCGCGCCCTGATGCTGCTGGCGGAGATCCAGGCACACGCCCTCGGCAGCAGCACCCTGGGCCTCAACGTGTTCGCGGGCAACACCCCGGCCGAGCGCCTGTACGAGTCACTGGGATACGAGACGACGCGGTACGCCTTCTACAAGCCGCTGCTGTAGCGGCAGTCGAGGAGCCGCCGGAGCCGCGAGGGTCAGGCGTTCCCGGCCAGCAGCCGGTCCACGATCTCCTCGATGCGCTCGCGCAGGCCCTCCTGGCTCTTGCCGCCGTCGAGACGCTCACCGTCGACCACGTACGTCGGGGTGCCGGTCACGCCGATCGCCTTGCCCTCGGCCTGGTCGGCGTCCACGATCAGGATGTGCCGGCCGTCGATCAGCGCGGTGTCGAACTCCTCGGCGTCAAGGCCCAGTTCACCGGCCACCTCGACCAGGAAGGACTCTCCCTGACGGTCCAGCTCCTCGACCCGCCCCAGCACGGCCTCGATGTACTCCCACACCCTGCCCTGCTCCGCGGCCTCCTCGGCGGCCTGCGCGGCGGCGAAGGCGTGCTTGTGCTTCTCCAGCGGGAAGTGCCGCAGGCGCACCTCCAGCCGGTCGCCGTAACGGGCCCGCAGAGCCCGGATGTCGTCCAGGGCGCCACGGCAGTCAGGGCACTGGAGTTCGCACCAGACGTCGAGCACGGGGACGACGGGACGCACGGGGGAGGAGTCACTCATATCCCCAGTCTCCCAGCCGCCCTGCGAACGACCGAATCGACCCTGGTGGGCCGGCACGGCCGCTCGGCGCACCCTGGGCCGGCACCCGCCCCGACCGGCACCTGCGGACGATCCGACCCGGAGATGTCCCTGATGTCCTGTCGGAGCATGGCCCCAGGGGGTTCGGGCGGTGCAGGATGGAAGGGACGAACTGGCCGACCGACCCCTGCCTGGAGGACCGGATGATTGCCGAGACCGTCTGTTCCGCCGTCTCCGCGGCAGGCCTGGGCATCGCGGCGGTCACGGCGTACCGCAAGCGCTTCCTCGCGGCCGCCCGGATCGCGGCGTACTCGCTCGTGCCGATCGGGCTGGTGATGACCGGCGTCGTGGAGTGGGCGGCCGACACGGCCTTCAGCGTCACGGCCTGGGCGGGCTTCGGGGTGCTCGGCGCCGCCTGGCTGCTCTTCTCCGCCACGCGCGCGGTGGAGCGCCGCCGCGGCGGTACCCGCAAGGAGCGCAAGGCGGCCCGGTCGGCTCAGCGTGAGGCGGTCGCACCGGCGGCCGTCGGC
>MWJO01000183.1 GCA_002027195.1 Streptomyces sp. GKU 895
CTCCGCCGCCCGGGCCACCCCCCGCCACGACCGCCTCCGCCCCCGCGCCCAGGTCCATCGGCAGGCAGCGCTCCCCCACCACGGTCCCGTCCAGATCGACCAGGACCGCCCGCAGTTCGTCCCGGTCCAGATGGACGCCGATCGCGTGCCCGGCCTCCGGCACCAGCCGCAGGACCGTGCGCGGCTTGCCCCCGGTGGACGCACGGCGGCCCGCCTCCGCCGCGAGCCCCTCCTCCCGCAGCCGCCCGGTGATCTTGCTGACGGCCTGCGGGGTCAGCCCGGTGCGCTCGGCGAGCTCCAGCCGGCTGATGCCGTCGCCACCGGCGGTGCGCAGCAGGTCCAGCACCAGTGCGGTGTTGTGGCTGCGCAGAGCCGGGAGGTTGGCGCCGGCGTTCGTCCTGTTCACGCCCCCCATTGTCGCCTGTGCTTGCACTTTGGCAACAGCGTTGCGAAAGTGGGGGTCATGACTGGTACGACTCCTGGCATCTCCGGCGCCCCGGGCGCCGCAGGCACTCCCGGCACCCCTCTCCGCGTGGGCCTCATCGGATACGGCCTCGCCGGTTCCGTCTTCCACGCCCCGCTGATCGCGGCCACCGAGGGCCTCGCCCTCGACACGGTGGTCACCTCGAACCCCGAGCGCCAGGAGCAGGCCCGCGCCGAGTTCCCGGACGTACGCGTCGCCGCGACCCCCGACGAGTTGTTCGACCGCGCCGACGAGCTCGACCTGATCGTCATCGCGTCCCCCAACAAGACGCACGTCGCGCTCGCCACCACCGCCCTGAAGGCCGGTCTCCCGGTCGTCGTCGACAAGCCCGTCGCCGGCACGGCGGCCGAGGCGCGCGAGCTGGCGGCCCTGGCCGAGGAGCGGGGCCTGCTCCTCTCCGTCTTCCAGAACCGCCGTTGGGACAACGACTTCCTGACGCTCCGCAAGCTCCTCGCCGAGGGCGCGCTGGGCGACGTATGGCGCTTCGAGTCGCGCTTCGAGCGGTGGCGGCCGCAGCCGAAGGGCGGCTGGCGGGAGTCCGGCGACCCGACAGAGATCGGAGGTCTGCTCTACGACCTCGGCAGCCATGTCGTCGACCAGGCGCTCGTCCTCTTCGGCCCCGTGACATCCGTGTACGCCGAGGCGGACATCCGGCGGCCCGGCGCCTCCGTGGACGACGACACGTTCCTTGCCCTCACCCACGCGAACGGCGTCCGCTCCCACCTCTACGTCTCCGCGACCACCGCCCAACTCGGCCCGCGTTTCCGGGTACTGGGCTCCGAGGCGGGGTACGTGAAGTACGGCCTCGACCCCCAGGAGGCGGCCCTGCGGGACGGCAGGCGGCCGGGCACCGACCAGGACTGGGGGCTCGAACCCGAGTCGCTGTGGGGCCGGGTCGGCGCCGGGGAATCCCCGGTGACCGGCGGCGGACGCGTCGAACCGACCCTCGCCGGTGACTACCCCGCTTACTATGCGGCCGTGGCGAAAGCCCTGCTGGAGGGCGGTCCCAACCCGGTGACCGCATCCGAGGCGGCCGCCGCCCTCGACGTACTGGAGGCGGCCCGCCGTTCGGCCCACGACGGAGTGGTGGTGAAGCTGTGACGCACAACACCGAGCTGACCCCGAAGTTCCATCCGGAACTGACCCCGCCGATCGAGGAGTTGGAGGCCCAGGAACGCCGCCTGGTCTTCCGCCGGTTCACCCATGACGACGCCTGGGCGCTGGGCTCCCTGCTGGTGGAGCTGGCCCGCGAGCGCCAGGCCCCGGTCGCGATCGACATCCACCGCGCCGGCCAGCAGCTCTTCCACGCCGCCCTGCCGGGCTCCGCCCCGGACAACGACGCCTGGATCCACCGCAAGCGCCGGGTGGTCGAACGCTACAACTCCGCGTCCTACCTGGTCGGCGCCCGCTTCCGCGCCAAGGGCACGACGTTCGAGGAGAGCTCCCGCCTGGACCCGGACGAGTACGCGGCCCACGGGGGTTCGTTCCCGATCACGGTGGAAGGCGTGGGTGTCGTCGGCGCGGTGACGGTGAGCGGCCTGCCGCAGCTCCAGGACCACAAGTTCGTGGTGGAGGCGCTGGAGGAGTTCCTGAGCAAGGACCAGTAGCTGCCGCTAGGGGCGCGGGGAACTGCGCGACCAGCCACATCCGGCTTGCAGTCGCCGTCCACCCGCGCCCCGCCCCCCTTAGGCGTCTTTCAGTTCCTGCCGCTGCCGCCCAAGCCCCCCGATCTCCAGCTCCACCACATCCCCCGCCCGCAAGAACGGCTTGGGATCAGGCGCGCCCAGCGCCACCCCCGCGGGCGTGCCCGTGTTGATGACGTCCCCGGGGTACAAGGTCATGAACTGGCTGACGTACCGCACCACTTCCGCCACCGGGAAGATCTGCTCGGCCGTCGTACCGTCCTGCTTCAGCTCCCCGTTGACCCACAGCTTCAGCGACAGGTTCTGCGGGTCGGGCACCTCGTCCGCCGTCACCAGCCACGGCCCCAGCGGGTTGAACGTCTCGCAGTTCTTGCCCTTGTCCCACGTGCCGCCGCGCTCGAGCTGGAACTCCCGCTCGGACACGTCGTGTGAGATCGCGTACCCGGCGACATGCCCCAGCGCCGCCTCCGCCGACTCGACATAACGGGCCGTACGTCCGATGACGACCGCCAGCTCGACCTCCCAGTCGGTCTGCACCGACCCGCGAGGGACGAGCACCGTGTCGTTCGGGCCGACGACGGTGTCGGCGGCCTTGAAGAAGATCACCGGCTCGGCGGGCGGCTGGGCGCCGGTCTCGCGGGCGTGGTCGTGGTAGTTCAGGCCGATGCAGACGATCTTGCCGATGCGGGCGAGCGGCGGTCCGATCCGCAGCCCGGTCGGGTCCAGCGCGGGCAGCGTGCCCGCCTCGGCCGCGGCCCGGATCCGGCCCAGCGCGTCGGCGTCGGCGAGCAGCGCTCCGTCGACGTCGGGGACGACACCGGAGAGGTCCCGCAGGACACCCTCGCCGTCGAGCAGCGCGGGCGTCTCCGCTCCCGCCGTACCGACTCGCAGCAGCTTCATGATCACAGTCTCCCTCGATCGCGATGCGCCCTCCGACGGGTGCAGCCATCGGATGACTGGTCGATCCTCCAAGGTCGGCGTCCAGTCCGCAATACCCGGTTCACGGACTGGACCGGCTCGCCCCTCGACGGTCAGCGATACAGGAAGGCCCGCTCCACCGCGCTCCAGGTCGTGCTGGTCACGACGTAGAGCGCGGCGGCCAGCGGCACCACCGCCACGGTGAAGAGCGTGAAGAAGGACATGAACGGCATGACCTTGGTCATCGCGCCCATGCCCGGCACGGTCTGACCGTCGGCCACCGGCATCACCATCGTGCGCTTGGCGCGTCGGTAGTTGAACGCGGCGACGACCGCGACGAGTGCGAAGAGGGCCGCGTACACCAGCCCCGCTCCCCCGAGCAGCCCGCCGTCGCCGAGCGCGTCGGCCCAGCGGCCACCGAGGGGCGCGGCGAGGAGTTCATGGGTCAGCAGCGGGTTCGTGGTGTTGGAGAACAGGTGGTAGAGGAGGAAGAAGGCGGGCAGCTGGAGCAGGCTCGGCAGGCAGCCGGACAGCGGGGACACCTTTTCCTCGGCGTGCAGTTCCAGCACCGCCTTCTGGAGTTTCTCGGGGTTCTTTGCGTGCTTCTTCCGCAGCTCGGCGATCTTCGGCTGGAGTGCGGTGCGGGCCTTCTGGCCGCGGGCCGCCGCCCGGGACAGGGGGTGGACGAGGAGTCGTACGACCGCGGTGAACAGGACGATCGCGCCGGCCGCGGCGGATGCGCCGAGCAGCGGGTGGAGGAGGTCGGCGAGCTGCTCGACCAGGGTGGCGAAGACGGACATGGGTGAGCCCTCCGGGGGTCTCGTCGGTGCCGGAACGTTCCGGGGATGGCCGGGAACGGCATGACGACCCGCGCGAGGGCAGGCGGAGAGAGGTGCGCGGCCCTACACGGCGGTCGGCCGGGAGGGCCGCGTCCCAACACCCGCTTCTCCGGCACCGTCGACGTGGAGGTTCTCGGTTTTCAGCCGGAACGGATGCTGAGCGT
>MWJO01000184.1 GCA_002027195.1 Streptomyces sp. GKU 895
AGCCAGCCGGTCGTGGTCATCGTTCCTCCCCCGGGGTGGGAGAGGGGGCCTTCAGCAGGTCGCTCTGGAGGGCGGCCGGGGAGGGGCGGGCGCCGGTGCCGTTGCCGTAGCGCTCCCCCAGCGACTCGCGGGCGATCTTCTCCTGGAGCTTGAGGATGCCCTGGAGGAGGGCCTCGGGGCGGGGCGGGCAGCCGGGGACGTAGACGTCGACGGGGATGATCTGGTCGACGCCCTTGGTGACGGAGTAGGAGTCCCAGTACGGGCCGCCGCAGTTGGAGCAGGCGCCGAAGGAGATGACGTACTTGGGTTCCGGCATCTGTTCGTAGAGGCGCTTCACGGCGGGAGCCATCTTGTCCGTCACCGTGCCCGACACCACCATGAGGTCGGCCTGCCTCGGGCCCGGCGCGAAGGGGATCACGCCGAGGCGGATGAAGTCGTGGCGGGCCATCGACGCGGCGATGAACTCGATCGCGCAGCAGGCGAGGCCGAAGTTGAAGACCCAGAGCGAGTAGCGGCGGCCCCAGTTGAGGACCACCTTCATCGGCTCGGGGGCCAGGCGGGCGAGGGCGCCCAGGCGCTTGGGCTCCGGCAGCAGCACGGGCTCCGGCGGGGTCGGGCCGGGAGCCGCTTCAGCGGTCGCGTCAGGAAGCGATTCGGGAGTCACGTCCGGCGTCACGTCCATGTCAGGACGCCCTTCTTGTAGGCGTACAGCAGGCCCACGGCCAGGAAGCCGAGGAAGATGAACATCTCGACGAGGGTGGTGGCGCCGTATCCGGGGGCGGCGAAGATCGTGGCCCAGGGGAACAGGAAGATCGAGTCGACGGCGAAGATGACGTAGAGGAAGGCGTAGACGTAGTAGCGGACCTGGGTGTGGGCCCAGCCCTCGCCGACGGGGTCGACCCCGCACTCGTACGTCAGGAGTTTCTCGGGGGTGGGGACCACCGGGCGCAGCAGTCGTCCGGCGCCGAAGGCGACCGCGACGAACAGCACGCCGACGACGGCGAGCAGCCCGACGACGGAGTACGACTGGAAGTAGTCCGAGTAGTCCGACGCCACGACAGTGGTCGGTTCTCGCACGTCCGCCCCTCGCTCCCTGTGATCTACCTCGTTCGACGATCTGTACGCACGGGAGTCTAGGGCCTGCTAAAGAGCGCGTAAGCAGCCCGTCACTGCTTGAGATGCCTCTACGAGAGAGCAAGGGGGGCAGGGTGGGGTTTTCCCCCGGGCGGCGCGGCGGTCCACCTCATGGCGCCGCGGCGCGCCGCGCGGCACGCTAACCCATATGACCGAACGCCCCAGCCCTTCACCGGCCACGACCTACCGGGACGACGCCTTCGACGGCGGTCCCGAGCCCCTGCCGCCCGTCCGGTTCGCCTATGACGCGCACACCTGGAAGGAGATCGCGCATCTCCTGCTGAACCTTCCGGCGGCGTTGCTCGGGTTCGTGTATGTCACGACGGTGCTGTTCACCGGTTTCGGGATGACCGTGACGGTGGTCGGGTTCCCGTTGCTGGCGGCCGGGCTGATGGGGGCGCGGAAGCTGGGCGTGCTGGAGCGGTGGCGGGCCCGGGCGTTGCTGGGGGTGCGGATCGACGAGCCGAGTCCGCTGCCGCTGAAGTCCGGCAACGCGGGCTTCTTCCAGAAGCTGTGGATGATGCTGAAGGACCCGGTGGGCTGGCGGACGGTCCTGTACGACTTCATCCGGCTGCCCTGGGGGATCCTCACCTTCACCGTCACGCTGACCTCGCTGTTCGTGCTGTGGCCGGTGCTGCCCTACCTGGCGCGGGGGCTGACCAACGCCGACCGGGCGATGGTGCGGGGACTGCTGTCGCCGTCGGACGAGCTGGAGCGTCGTATCGCGGAACTGGAGTCCGACCGGGGGGTCGTGGTCGACACGGCCGCGGCGGATCTACGGCGGATCGAGCGCGACCTGCACGACGGGGCGCAGGCCCGGCTGGTCAACCTCGCCATGGGTCTCGGGCTGGCGAAGGAGAAGCTGCTGGAGGACCCGGAGTACGCGCAGGCGATGGTCGCGGAGGCGCACGGCGAGGTGAAGCTGGCGTTGCAGGAGCTGCGGGATCTGGCCCGCGGCATCCATCCGGCGGTGCTGACGGACCGGGGGCTGGACGCGGCGCTGTCGTCGGTGGCGTCGCGGTGCACGGTGCCGGTGAAGGTGACCGCCGACCTGGGCTCCCGGCCGGCCGCGGCGATCGAGGGCATCGCCTACTTCACCGTCTCCGAGCTGCTGCAGAACATCAGCAAGCACAGTGGGGCGAGGTCGGCGTCGGTGGAGGTGTGGCGGTCGGGCGACCGGTTGCTGATCCAGGTGCGGGACGACGGCCGGGGCGGCGCCCGGCTCGACGGCGGCACGGGTATGCGAGGGCTCGCGGAGCGGCTGGACGCCGTCGACGGGTTGTTCGTCATCGACTCGCCGGTGGGCGGGCCCACGACGGTGACGGCGGAGCTGCCGTGGCGGGACCGATCGCAGGACGCCGGGCGACGCTGACGCGTCCGGCGGACACACCGGGGTAGGGAAAACCCCCCTTCCAAGACGCCGACGGCCTCCATGGTCCGCTGACCTGCGGTCGAGCAGGGTGGAGATACGACAGGCAACCGGTACGACACCCAGGCGCGGGACGAGAGAAGGACGACGTCGATGGCCACGGATTACGGACAGAGCTACGGGTTCCTCGAGGAGCCGCGGCGGCGTCGGCTGCCGGCCGGGCTGCGGGCGCCGTTCGAGGGGCGCACCTGGCGCGAGTTCGGATATGTGCTGCTCAGCCTGCCGGTCAGCATCCTGCTGTTCACGTACGGCGTCACGATGGTCTCGATCGGTGCCGGGCTGCTGGTGACGTTCCTCGGGGTTCCGGTGCTGGCGGCGGGGCTGGCCGGGTGCCGGGGGCTCGGGGCGATGGAGCGGGCGCGGGCGCGCGGGCTGCTGGGCCTGGAGGTCGCGGACCCGGAGCCGCTGCGGATGCGGGGGCACGGGTTCCTGGCGTGGATGGGGGCCGTGCTGAAGAACGGTGCCTCGTGGCGGGCGCTGCTGTACGCGGTGATCCAGTTGCCGTGGTCGGTGTTCTCGTTCGTGGTCGCGGTGAACTTCTGGGCGTACGGGTGGGCACTGCTGACGTATCCGCTGTGGTTCTGGCTGTTCCCGGCGTACGGCGGGCAGGACGGGCTTCAGCTGTACGGCGACGAGACGCATCACATCTATCTCGACAACCCCTTCGAGATCGGCGTGACGGCGTTGGTGGGGCTGTTGTTCACGCTGGCCACGCCATGGATCGTGCGGGCGCTGACCCAGGTCGACCGGGTGCTGGTGCACGGGCTGCTGGGGCCGTCGCGGCTGGCGACGCGAGTGGTGGAGCTGGAGTCGGACCGGGGGGTCGTGGTGGACACGGCGGCGGCGGACCTGCGGCGGATCGAGCGCGACCTGCACGACGGGGCGCAGGCCCGGCTGGTGGCGCTGGCGATGGATCTGGGGCTGGCGAAGGAGAAGCTCACGGAGGATCCGCAGGCGGCGGCGCGGATGGTGGACGAGGCGCACGGTGAGGTGAAGACGGCGTTGCAGGAGCTGCGGGATCTGGCGCGCGGGATTCATCCGGCTGTGCTGACGGACCGGGGGCTGGATGCGGCGCTGTCGGCGGTGGCGTCGCGGTGCACGGTGCCGGTGCAGGTGGAGGTGGACCTGGTGGAGCGGCCGGCGCCGGCGATCGAGGGGATCGCGTACTTCACGGTGTCGGAGCTGCTGCAGAACATCAGCAAGCACGCGCGGGCGACGTGGGCGGGCGTGGATGTGTGGCGGGTGGAGAACCGGCTGATGTTGCAGGTGGTGGACAACGGGGTGGGTGGCGCGAGTGCGGTCCGGCGGTTCGGGGCTGGCGGGGTTGGCTGAGCGGCTCGGATGGCGGTGGACGGGATTCGTGGTGGTGGATTCGGCCGGTGGGGG
>MWJO01000185.1 GCA_002027195.1 Streptomyces sp. GKU 895
TGTTCTCCGCGCTGGGCTTCTACCCGCTGGTGATGGGAAGCGGCGAATACGCCGTCGGCTCCCCGCTGTTCACCAAGCCATCACGATGCGGCACCGACAAGTCACTACAAGCGGCTGATCACTTGACTACCGGCGGTCACACACGGTTGGCTCCGGGCAAGTGAAAGTTCAACAGGTCGACGCACACCGGCGTTTCGGCCTCGCTTTCGCGTTCCACCAGCTCGGCCGCACAGTGAGGTGCCGCATCCTCATGATCACCACTCCCCCACCACAGGCATCTTCCGGATCCGCCGCGTCCGTGCGTCTCGCCGTCGCGTCCGCGGCCGCCCTCCTGCTGCTCGCCGGCTGTTCCGCCTCGGGTTCCGCCGCCGGTTCCGGTGCCGCCGACACGCGGCTCGGGTCGGGGGCGAAGGGGGCGATGAAGGTCGCTCTCGTCACCCACGGCGGTGAAGGGGACGCCTTCTGGGAGCTGGTGCGCAAGGGAGCGGAGGCGGCGGCCGCGAAGGACGGGGTCGAGCTGACCTACGCGAGCGACTCCGACCCGGCCCGGCAGGCGCAGTTGGTGCGGGACGCGATCGGGGAGCGCGTGGACGGGATCGCGGTGACGCTGGCCAAGCCGAACGCGATGAAGGCGCCGGTCGCCGAGGCCCGGGCGGCGGGCATACCGGTCGTCGGACTCAACTCCGGTATCGACGCCTGGAAGTCGCAGGGGCTGCTGCAGTACTTCGGCCAGGACGAGAGCGTCGCGGGCGGCGCCGTCGGGGACAGGCTCGACGCGCTGAAGGCCAAGCACGCGCTGTGCGTCATCCACGAGCGGGGCAATGTCGCGCTGGAGGCCCGCTGCGCCGGGGTGAAGAAGACGTTCGGCGGCGAGACCGAGAACCTCTACGTGGAGGGCACCGACGCCAAGGCCGTGGACGCCGTGCTCACCGCCCGGCTGCGGCAGGACCCCGGCATCGACGAAGTCGTCACGAACGGCGCGCAGTTCGCGCTGGACGCGGTCGACTCGGTGAAGGCGGCGGGCAGCAGGGCGCGGGTCGCCACCTTCGACCTCAACAAGGACCTGGCCCGGGCCGTGCGGGACGGGTCGGTGCAGTTCGCGGTGGACCAACAGCCGTATCTCCAGGGCTATCTCGCGGTCGACTCGCTGTGGCTGTACCGCACCAACGGCAATGTCAGCGGCGGCGGGGTGGCCCCCGTGCTGACCGGCCCCGCGTTCGTGACCCGGAGCAATGTCGCCGCCGTGGCGAGGTTCGCCGCCGCCGAACCCGCTGAGCGGGCCTCTCCGCTCGCGCCTCCCCTCCTCCGCTGATCGCCCAGGAAGACCATGTCTGACCGGACAGGCCCCGGCGCGCCGTCTCGGCTCCCATACGGATCTCCTGATCCTGCTGGCGCTGGTGCCCAGTGTCACCCTCGCCGCCATGTGGGGCGTGACGACGATCCAGATGTTCTCCGAGGGCCTCAGGCTGCGCGCGCAGACGGAGCTGAGCCGCTCGACCGGCGCCATGGGCACCGAGGCCACGCTCGCGTTGCAGCGCGAACGCGCCGCGTCCGCCGCCTGGTTGGCTAGGGTGCCCGGCTCCCGGGCCGCCCTGGACCGGCAGCGCGCCGAGACCGACAAGGCGGTCGCCAAGCTCGTCGGCCGTGCCGAGGAGATCCAAAGGGCACCGGACCGGGTCGCGGAGCGGCTGTACTCGGTGGTCGCCTCGCTGGGCAGCCTGGAGTACTACCGGGACCAGGTGGACGCCCCCGCCGACATCTCCGCCGAGCAGGTGCTCGACCAGTACACGTCGATCGTCGACGGCCAGATCCACGCCTTCGAGGAGCTGTCCCAGGTCGACGACGGCGACCTCACCTCCCAGGCCGAGCCGCTCGTCGCCCTGGAGCACGCCGCGGAGCTGACCTCGCAGGAGGACGCCCAGCTCACCCTCGCCTGGCCGGACGGCCATCTGGACGAGAAGGGCTGGACGCAGTTCGTCCAGCTGGTCAACACCCGCCGCTGGCTGGTCCAGGACCAGATCGTGCCCGCGCTGACCGGCGACGCGAAGACGGAGACCGAGCGGATCCTGGCGAGCAGGGAGTGGCAGACCCTGATGTCCGTCGAGGACCAGGTGCTCGCCGCCCGCCCGGCCCGCGCCGACGGCCGGGTCGCGCTGCCGGACGCGCGGAAGCGGTGGACGGCCGCGCTGGACACGGTGTCCGACCGCTACTCGGTCCTCATCCAGCGGCAGACCTCGGGGCTGCTCACGCGCAGCGCCGGCAAGGCCGACGACCTGCTGCTGACGGCCGCCTCGCTCAGTGCCGGCGGTCTGGTCGCGCTGCTGCTGTGCGTCGGCATGTCCTGGCGGATCACCCGCTCCCTGTCCCGCCGGCTGCGCGGCCTCAGGGTCGCCACCCTGAGCCTCGCCCAGGAGCGGCTGCCCGACGTGGTGGCCCGCCTCGACCGGGGCGAGAAGGTCGACGTGGACCGGGCCGCGCCGGAACTGGACTACGGCTCCGACGAACTCGGCCAAGTGGCACGGGCGTTCAACACCGCCCAGCGCACCGCCGTGGAGACCGCCGTCGAACTCGCCGACACCCGGCGGGGGTTCCAGAAGGTCATCCTCGGCATCGCCAGGCAGAGCCAGAACCTGGTCAACCTCCAGCTCAGCCGTCTCGACACCCTCGAACGCCGGCACCAGGACCCCGAGGTCCTGGCGGGCCTGTACGAACTCGACTCCACGGCCAGCCAGTTGCGGCGCTACGAGGAGAACCTCGTCATCATCAGCGGCGGGCAGCCCCGGCGCAGCTGGACCGAGCCCGTCGCGATCGTCGACATCCTGCGCAGCGCGGTCGGTGAGGTCGCCGAGTACCAGCGGGTGGAGGTGCACACCGACGAGGAGCTGTCCCTGGCGCCGCCCGCCGTGGCCGACGTGATCCATCTGCTGGCCGAACTCATCGAGAACGCCACGCTGTACTCCCCGGCGCCCAGCCCGGTCGGGGTGCGGGCGACGGTCGTCGCCAAGGGCCTGGCGGTCGAGATCGAGGACCGCGGGCTCGGCATGCCGGAGGAGGACTACGCCTCGTTCAACGCCCAGTTGGCCGAGGCGCCGAAGTTCGACGTGGTGGCGCTCGCCGACGACCTGAGGCTCGGCATGTTCGTCGTCGCCCGGCTCGCCGACCGGCACGGGATCTCGGTGACGCTGCGCTCGTCGCCGTACGGCGGGACGACGGCGATCGTGCTGATTCCGCACGAGGTGCTGGTGCGGGAGGAGGACGGGGGTGCCCCGGCGGAGGAAGCGGACCGCAAGGCGGCCGACGCCGTACGCCCCGGGCGTTCCGGACCTTCCGAACCCGTCGAACCCGTCGAGCCCTCCGACTCCGTCGAGCCCTCCGACCCCTTCGAGCCCTCCGAACCCGTCGAGCCGGTCCGGCCCGCCGAGCCCTCCGCCCCCTCCCGCCT
>MWJO01000186.1 GCA_002027195.1 Streptomyces sp. GKU 895
GGCACCACCGGCACCGGCCGCTCCGGCACCTCCGGGAGCGCCGGCCGGGCCGGGCGCACCGCCGGCGCCGCCCGCGGGCTGGGCACCACTGGGGCTGCTGAGCTGGCTGCCGACCGAGCGGGCACCGGAGGCCAGGGCGTTCTGGCCCTGGGAGACGGCGTAGGAGGTGACCGGGTCCCCGCCGAGGGCCGCCGTGGCCGGCACGACCAGTTTCAGCAGCGCGGGCAGGGCGATCGCGGACAGCAGCATCACGCCGATGCCGGCGATGCGTTCGTGGATGGCCTCCGGGTCGCCGGTCTCCCGGCCCGCGGTGGTCATCGCGGAGCCCGCGTAGATGATGAGCGCGACGGCCATTTTGTACGCCAACCACGCGGTCAGCCAGCCGATGTGCTTGCGCCACCAGCTGGCGCCCCACTCGGTCATGGAGGCCGCGGCGGCGAGCGGAAGCGTACCCAGCAGCACGATCATGACGCCCAGCCGGATGTAGAGCATGATCGTCTGCAGGATGCCGGCGATGAGCAGGAGGAATGCGAGGATCAGCAGCAGGAACGGCTCGATGTCTCCGCCGTCCCGGCAGCCGATGCCGTTGAGCTGGGCCTCGGCTCCCAGCTGGAAGAGATGGTCGGCGTACCGGTCGGAAAGCGATGCGCAGGCGGTGGCGAGGGTGGTGGCGGCACCGGCGACGAGGATGACCCGCAGGATGCCCTTCAGTGCTGTGACTCCCGCGTCGCCGCGTTGCTGAAGTGCCATGCGGGCGGCGGCGACCAGCAGCGATCCGACGGCGAGATAGACGACCAGCCACTGTGTCTGATCGCTGACCTGCGCGGCCGTGGTGGTCGAGGAGAGCGTGGGGACGTTGGTGACGAGCGAGTCGAAGATCTCGATGGCGCCCGCGAGTACCGTGTTGGCGATCTCTCTGACGATGGTTTTGACGGGGTTGCCGAGGAACTCGAAGAAGCCCACGACGGCCTCGGCGAGCGGATTGCCGTTCGGGCACGCCATGTCAGGCCTCCCACAGGGTGTATCCGGCGGGAACCACGCTGGTGGTCAGCCGGGAGTACAGGGAGCCGTCGTCGTCGGCGAGGACCTTCCAGTCGTCGTCCGTCCAGCGCAACCGCACGGATGTCGCCGCGTATCCCTGGGCCGTCTTGATCAGCAGCCCCACGGTGGCGGAGCGCCCTTCGTACGAAAGGGTCCGGTAGCCCGCCCAGGTGACGGTGGCCGGGGCGGCCGACTCCGCGGCGTCCTGCACGAACTCACGCTTCGCGGCGAACCGATCCCGTCCCTGCCCGGGCACCACCTGCTCCTGGGTGGCCAAGCGCCAGGCGGGTCCGCTCATCTGGGAGCAGATGATCTGCGCGGCGAGTGCGGCGCCGGCCCGGGTGCGGGCGAAGCACCGCCACAGCGGGCTCTCCCGGCGGGCGGGGCCTTGGGAGGCGGAGACGGGCACCCGGGTGCCGTGCACCGTGCCCCAGCGCAGATCCGCCGGCGCCTTGTCGCCGCCCTGAGCCTGGGGCTGCGCCTGGGTCTGGGTCTGGGTCTGGATCTGGGTCTGGCAAGGGTTCACTCGTACCTCGGACGTTGCCGAAGTGTGCGGCAACGCCTGTGCGGAGCCGCCGTGTTCGGCGCCGGAGGTGAAGAACACCACCGCGGACGCGAGAGCCACCACGGCAAGGAAGGCGGCGGACGCCTGCCAGCTGCGGTGTGTCCAGTAAGGGGTGTCCGGCTTGGACGGACGTCGTGTACGTGGCATCGGTGGGTCCGGCTCACGCGAAAACGAAGGTGACCAGAGGACCGGCCGTGGCGACGAGCACGCATCCGCCCAGCACCATGGCCAGTCGGCTCATGTGCTCCGAGCTCTCGCCCCGCTTCACGGAGATCGCCATCATCGCCCCGGTGACGAGCACACCGGCCACCCCGGCGGCGGTGCCCGCCCAGGCCGCGATGCCCAGCACGGTGTTCACCTTGTCGGCGAGCGCGGGCGGGGCGTTGCGTACGGGGTCGGGAACGCCGGCCGCCAGAACGGACAGGTCGAGCAGAGTCATGAGGATCTCCGGGTGAGGATGCCGCCGGTCCGTCGAGCAGGGCGTACTCGTGCCCGGAGCGGCGCGGCAGGGCAGGGCGGAAGTGGTGTGGTGGGTCAGAGGGACAGGTCGCCCAGGGCGGCGACGAGGGGTCCCGCGGTGGCGGCCAGAAGACAGCCGAGGGTGATGTAGAAGACGCCCCGGAAGTGTTCGCCGCCTTCACCTGGGTCGCCGCGGCGCAGTTGCAGCGACATCCTGATGCCTACGACGATGAGCCCGCCGACGCCGGCGGCGGACGCGCACCAGGCCAGGAGGCCCAGCACCTGCCCGCCCTCGGGGTTGGGGTCGAAGCCGGCGAGCATCGAGGGAAGGCCGCTCATCTACGCCTCCGCGAGGGGATGTCCGTGCCGCTCACCACGGCGGCCAGGTGCGTGAGTTGTCTCGGTGGTTCGGTGGGCGGTTCGCCGACGCGCCAGGAGGGGATCCAGGGGACGCGGTGGACGGTGACGGCCGACTTGATGACGCGCACCCGCCGTACGAGCGTCAGTGGCAGCCTGCCGGGAACGTCCGCCACCAGCACCACACCGAGCAGGTCCAGCCCCTGGGGAGCCTTGCCCTGCCGTAGCTCGTCCAGCTGCCGGGAGACCGCTTGCAGACCGGCGAGGCTGGTGCGTCCGACGAGCAGGACACGCGAGGGTTCGCCGCGCAGGGGCTGGGGCCAGCGTGCGCCCACATCCACCCCGCCCAGGCAGCGGGCGAGGGAGGTGACGCCGGCGCCGCCGTGCGCCTGCACCCAGCTGATGGCCGTGGCAGGAGTGCCGTTCGGGCCGGCCGACGTCCCGCCCGTGCGCTGCACCGGTCCCTGGCCGCGGCGTGGGGCGGGGCGACAGGGCTGGTGCCGGGCTCCTGGCGAATGGCGGGGGCCCGGGGCCGAGGAGGGGCGTTGCCGGCCGCGGCCGGCGGCGGCTGGGCGGACGTCGGCCCGCGCACCCACGCATGGGATCCCGGTGGCATCGCTGAAGGAGTTCCCACCGGGTTCCCTCTCCGAGGTCGTAGCAGTGTCGACTTTCATGCTTCTTCTGTGTTTTTAGGCCGGTTTTGAACCGGATCGGATGCCGGCCCGTTGGACCGGGGGAGCCTGATGACACTCCACAACGGCCCTTCGCGCGGGGCGGTTCACCTCGCCCGCGACTTTCTCCTGCGCCGCCAGCCGGCCACGAACTCCCGAGGACACGCCCATGACACTCCCGGCCCCGGACTCCGAGGTCTTCTCCTGCGACGTGTACATCTCCGAGGAGGAACGCGCCGTCGT
>MWJO01000187.1 GCA_002027195.1 Streptomyces sp. GKU 895
TCACCCGCGGTACGGGGGCGCCACCCCCCAGCCCCACGCGGGCACCGGCTGCTCCGCCGGCGGCTTGGCGTCCGGGCCGGAGAAGTACACGGCGAGCCGCGTGCCCCACTCCAGGTAGGCCAGGAACGCCGAGCGGAACTCGGCGTCCGTCGGCAGGCCCGCCTCGTCGGCCGCGTCCTGGATCAGGTTCACCCAGCGGCGCCGCTGCGGCTCGGTGATGCCGCGCCCCATGTGCTTGGCGACCATGTGACCGTGGCCGCCCTGGGTCTCGGAGTAGGTCGCCGGGCCGCCGAAGACCTCCCCGAGCCACATCGCCACATGCGAGGCGTGCTCGGGAGCGAGCCCCGCGAAGACGGGGGCCAGCAGGTCGTCCTTGAGGACCTTCTCGTAGAACACCGACGTCAGCCGCGCGAAGGCCTCCTCGCCGCCCGCCCACGCGTACAGAGTGGGCACGGCCGCGCCGGTCCCCCGTACCGCCGTCGGCTTGTAGTGCCGCATCTCCTCGATGTCACCGACGTAGGGACGGATCTCGGCGAGGAAGTCGGCGAACAGCTCGGACTTGCGGAAGCCCTCCACGTGGTCGTGCGTGGACGTCCAGGTGATGCGCAGGACGTAGTGCTCGAAGTCCTCCTCGCAGCGGGCGAGTTCGTAGTCGACGCACTGCGGGGCCGCTGCCAGCTGCGCCGCGGCGCGGGTGTAGGCGGACAGGAACTCGGCCGAACGGTCTTCCGGGATGCGGTAGCGGATGTACTCGACGGTCTCTGCGGTCATGCCCCCACACAAACACGCCCCGCGCGCCGGACGCTGCCGCTCCGCCTGACAGGTGCGTACGGGCTCTCTCCTGGCCCGCGGACAGCCTTCTCATCCTTCTCTTATTTCAGCCTTATCCAGCCATCACGCGCCGTACCTAGCTTGCGGCCATGTTCTTCACCTACCTGAGGCGCGAACTGCGCCGCCGCAGAAAGGCGGCCCTCGTCGTCGCCTCCGGGCTCGCTCTCGGCATCGCACTGGTCATCGTGGTCAACTCCGTGTCCTCGGGGATGGGCAAGGCCCAGGACAAGGTCCTGGAGTCCCTCTACGGCCTCGGCACGGACATGACGGTCACCAAGGCCGCCCCCGCGCAGTCGGGCGACAACGCGCAGCAGCGCCCGCGCTTCAACTTCGACGCGCAGGACAGCGACTCCGACGCGGAACAGAGCAGCGACATCGTGATGCCGCAGGGCTTCCAGACGCTCGCCGCCTCCACCGTCACCAAGGTCGGCGAGCAGAACGGTGTCTCGGACGCCGTCGGAGGTCTGAGCCTCCAGGTCATCAAGGTCAACGGCCAGTTCACCCGCGGCCAGTTCCAGCAGAACGGCGACGGCGGCCGGCAGGGCGGTCCCGGCGGGGGTACGGGCCAGCCCCAGGGCGAGGTCCAGGGCGGCGGCGCGAACTTCGACGTCAACAACTACTCCGTCTACGGCACCGATGTCACCAAGCTGACCGCCGGCCCGCTGACCTCCTCCAAGATCACCAGCGGTCGTACGTTCAAGCCGACGGAGACCGACGCCAAGGTCGTCGTCGCCGACTCCGCGTACGCCAAGGAGAAGGAGCTCAAGGTCGGCTCCACGGTCACGATCAAGAAGGTCAAGTTCAAGGTGATCGGCATCGCGACCGCGGACAGCGGTGACGCGGCCGCCAACCTGTACATCCCGCTCAAGCAGGCGCAGACGATCAGCGACCAGAAGAACAAGGTCACCACGATCTACGTCAAGGCGACCGACTCCCAGCAGATCGGCACCGTCAAGTCGACCATCCAGAAGAACATCTCCGGTACGACGGTGACGACCTCCGCCGACCTCGCCGACACCGTCTCCGGCTCCCTCTCCACCGCCTCCGACCTCGCGACCAGCGTCGGCAAGTGGCTGTCGATCGCGGTCCTGGTGGCCGCGTTCCTGGTCGCCGGCCTGCTGACGTCCTCGGCGGTCTCCCGCCGGGTGCGCGAGTTCGGCACGCTCAAGGCCCTCGGCTGGCGCTCGGGCCGGGTCACCCGGCAGGTGGTCGGCGAGGCGATGGTCAACGGCCTCCTCGGCGGCGCCCTGGGCATCGCCCTGGGCCTGGCGGGCGCGTACGTCGTCACGGCCATCAGCCCGACGCTGGAAGCCCAGTTGGGTGGGGGTGGCGGCGGGGGCAATGGCCCCGGCGGCTTCGGCGGCCCCGGTCGCCAGGCGGCGGCCAGGACGCTGGACGTGGCCCTGACGGCTCCCGTGAGCGCGACGACGGTGGCGATCGCGGTGGGCCTGGCGGTGGCGGGCGGCCTGATCGCGGGCGCGTTCGGCGGCTGGCGGGCGTCGCGGCTGAGGCCGGCGGACGCGCTGCGCCGCGTCGAGTAGCGCTGCGATCGCCGACCATGGGTGCCGCTCACCTGGGGACAGGACGGCAGGCCTGGTTCCGATTCCGCGGCGCGACGAACCTGATGGG
>MWJO01000188.1 GCA_002027195.1 Streptomyces sp. GKU 895
TCGGCCTCGCCTCCGTCGCCGGGCCCCTGTTGGGCGGCTACTTCACGGACCACCTCTCCTGGCGGTGGTGCTTCTACCATCAACCCCCGCCGAAAGCGACCAGCAGATCCAGCGCCTGCGCGGCCGTCAGCCCGTTCAACGGCAGGGTCGCCGCCTCCACCACACCCACCGTCCGAGGCGCGAGCGCCACCGCGTCCGTGGGCACGACGACGTACTCCGCGTGCGCCCCGAGCGGCTTCACCATCCCGTAGTCGAGGGCGACCACCTCGTCGCCCACGCTCCAGGCACTGGCCACCCCCACCGCGTCCACGGTCCCGGCGACATCCCAGCCCAGCCCGATCCGCTTGCCCGCACCGCCGAAGACGCCCTGCCGCACCCCGGCGTCGACGGGGTTCACCGTGGCCGCCGCCACCTTGATCCGTACCTCGCGGGCGCCCGGCTCGGGCACCTCCGCCTCGACGACCTCGACGGCCTCGGGCCCACCGAAAGCGTTCACGACCGCAGCACGCATGACTGCCAACTCCCTTGAGTAAGCCGACTGTTGGCGACCGCCGAAAACCTCGGCGACCGCGTTCCATCCGTCCATCTGCCGACAACCCTAGGAAGAGCTACTATCTCCTGGTAAGTAGTTACCTGAGAGTGCGTATGTCCCCCAGAGGTGAGCCATGGCGACCATGACGGCGGCCCAGCGACGCGAGCAGGCCCGCATCGAGTACGACGCGTTCATCAAGGGCTGCCCCACCAACCAGCTCCTGGACCGCCTCAGCGACAAGTGGGTCAGCCTGGTCGTCTCCGCCCTCGCCGGCGGCACCATGCGCTACAGCGACCTCGGCCGGAAGCTCGCCGGAGTGAGCCCCAAGATGCTGACGCAGACCCTGCGTTCACTGGAACGCGACGGCATCCTGGTCCGCACGGTCACCCCGTCCGTCCCGGTCCGCGTCGACTACGAACTCACCCCGCTCGGCCACAGCCTGGCCCTGCTCCTGAGCGCGGTGAAGGACTGGGCGGAGACCCACATCGAAGAGGTCCACGAGGCCCGCGAGCGCTACGACACCCAGGACGAACAGGTCGCCTGACGGTCTCTAGACGTCCCCGTCCCGAAGCCGGGCCACCTGCGCCGCGCTGAACTCCGTCGTCCGCCTCATGTGGTCGACGATCAGCGCGAGTTGCTCGGCGTCGAGGTCGTCGAAGAGCGCGACCCAGCCACCCCCCAGCCGGTCCCACACCCGCCCGAACTCGACGATCTTCTCCGGCACGGTGGTCACCAGCACCCGCCGCCGGTCGACCACGTCCCGCTCCCGCACCACGTACCCGGCCCGCTCCAGCCGGTCCACGAGCCGCGTCGCGGACCCGGTGGTCAGCCCCGTCAGCTCGGCGATCCGTCCCGTCGTCACCGGACCGCCCTCCAGGGTCAGCAGGTTCAGACACTGCAAGTCGGTGGGGTGCAGGCCGAGGTGATCGGCGAGGGCCTGGTTGAACAGGGCGTACGAGGCCATGTACCGACGGGAGACGGCCGACAACTCCTCGAGCACCCGCTCCCGAGCCGCTCCGCCCATACCGCCCGCACCTCCGTCCCCTGCGCCGTGCAGCAATCGTACGACGCACAGAACCACCCTCACGGCGGCCGGCATCCGGCGTCAGAAGCAGACGTGTCCCGGTGTTCAGAAGTAGTACGCGTCCCCGGTCTCCAGCACCAGCACCCGCTGCCGGTCGTTCGCCCGGTTCCGGTCCACCACCCCGCCGCTCCACACCGTGTCCATCTCCAGCAGCACCTCCGGCGGCTCCCCCCGCAACCGCACCCGCAGCTCGACCTGCTCCCCCAGCCCGTCCGCGTCCAGCGCGGACATCG
>MWJO01000189.1 GCA_002027195.1 Streptomyces sp. GKU 895
ACGGCCGCCCACGGTGCCGACCCCGGCCGCCGGCCGCCAGCACCACCGCCGCCCACACTCACCACCACCCGCCGCCGCCGCGTCGGTCGCCCGGTTCCGCGCCGAGTCCCGGCCGCGGCGCCCCGGCCGCCCGCGGTACCCGCGCCGTCCCGTGCGCGCCACCCGCCAGCTCATCCGGCGCCGGCACCCGCATCGACGTGTGCGTGTCCCGGTTGGAGTCGGCCGGCTTCGCCCCCGGCACCAGCGGCACCGCCCCCGCCGCACCGGCGACGCCGAGTGCGGCGCCGGTTCCGCCGGCAGCGCGGCGTCCTCGGCCTCGTCGTCCTCCGCGTCCGGCTCGTCCACGTCCAGCGGCGGCATCCCGGCCAGCATCGGCAGCAGCTCCCGCAGCCGCGCCGCCAGCTCGGAGGCGCGCAGCCGGGAGGCCGGCGCCTTGGCGAGGCACTGCACGATCAGCTGCCACAGTTCGTCGGGGATGCCGGGGAGCGGGGCGACCGTCTCCGTCACGTGGCGGCGCAGCACCGCGCCCGGGTGGCCGCCCCCGAACGGCGTGAAGCCCGCCAGCAGCTCGTACAGCACCGTCGCCAGCGCGTAGATGTCCACGGCCGCGCGCGGGGGCAGCCCCTCGACGATCTCCGGCGCCAGATAGTCCGGCGTACCGATGATCTTCGTGGCCCGGGTCCGGCGCGGGGTGTCGATCAGCTTCGCGACGCCGAAGTCGGTGAGGAGCGCGCGGTGCGAGCCGCCGGGGCCGAGCGGGCCCTGCATGTCGAGGAGGACGTTCTCCGGCTTGACGTCCCGGTGCACGACGCCCGCCGCGTGCGCGGCCGCGAGCCCGTCGGCGACGTCGGCGACGATCGCCACCGCGGCCTCGGGGGCGAGCCGGCGGTCGCGGTCGAGGCGGGTGCGCAGGTCGGTGCCGCGGACGAGGTCCATGACGAGCGCGAGGTCGTTGCCGTCGACGACCAGGTCGCGGACCGAGACGACATTGGGATGCTCCAGGCCGAGCAGCGCCGTGCGCTCCTGGACGAACCGTCCGACGAGCTCCTCGTCGGACGCGAGGTCCTCGCGCAGCAGCTTGATGGCGACGGGCCCCTCGGGCCCCTCACCCAGCCACACCGTGCCGGCGCTGCCCCGCCCCAGGATCTGGTGGGCGGTGTACCGGCTGCCGATCTTCCGTGCCAAGGCTGCTCCTACCGACGCGACTTGGCGACAAAAATACGCGTCCGAAGAGCCGACCTTCACCGCGGAGGCCGAAATCACCCGCCGGGTGTCGACAAATCAACAGACTCGCCCGTACCAGGGGCGGCCCGAGGCCCTACTGCCCGGAAGAACCGCCGCCCAGGTCACCGATCCAGCCGGAGACCGTCCCGATCCAGTCCCCGATCTGGTCCCAATAGCTCTTGCCGGTGCCGATCCAGTCCTGCAGCGGGCTCAGTTCCCAGATCAGCCAGCCCGCGACGAACAGGATGACGATCGTGAACAGGCAGCCCTTGAGGCAGCCGAGTCCGGGGATCTTCATCGGGTTGGCGCCGCGCTGGCGCGGCTGCCTGGGCTCGCGCTGGGGCTGCTGAGGCTGCCTGAGCGCGGCGCGGTACCGCGCGGAGGCTGCTGGGCTGCGGCTGCGG
>MWJO01000019.1 GCA_002027195.1 Streptomyces sp. GKU 895
CGCGCCCCCGCGCCCCCGGCCCCGCCGCTCCCGTCACCCTCCGGAGCCGGCACCGGGTCGTAGCCGCACAGCGCCTCCTCCGCCGCGCCGACCGCGAGCCCGGTCAGCATCACGCGGCCGTCGTCGCAGACGAGGACGGTACGGGCGGTGATGTTCCGGTGCACCCAGCCGTGCGCGTGCAGCACCCGCAGGGCCATCAGCACGTCGGAGGCGACCTCGGCCGCCCGGTACGGCGTCAGCGGCTTCTCCGCGAGCAGCGCCGCGAGCGGCCGCGCGGCCACCAACTCACTCACTATCCACAGCGACCCGCCCTCGGCGAACACGTCGAAGACCTGGTCGAGCCGCGGATGGTCGGGTATCGCGGCGGCAGCCTGCGCGGCCTCGACGGCCCGCCGCACGGCCGGATCGGTGGGCCGACGGGTGCTGGTCCGCGCCGCGGCACCGCCCCGCCGAACTCCCCTGTCGCGCGGGTCCCTTGCCGTGAAACCGTCGGGCAGCCCCTCGGCGTCGAGCACCTCCGCCTCGACGACCTCGGGCAACGGCACCTGCCTGACCAGGACTTCCTGCCCGCTGTAGGTGTCGAAGGCCCGGGTCTCGGTGAGTTCGTACTCGTCGGAGGGGGGCAGCGGCAGGCGGTAGCGGTCGGCGAGTACCCGTCCCGCATAGTCGTCCACGTTGCCTCCCCCGGCAGCCCGGTCGGTCAATTCCGTTCGCCTCGCGTGCCGTTCCGTACCCATACCTGGATGCGTACGGTCCGCAAGCACTCACGATACGTGCCGGAGGCAACCCGCAAAGAGGGGATGCCAGATCTCATGTCCGAAACGCGGGACCGGTCACCGCGCGGTCACTTCACGCTTTCGGCTGGAACGTCTTCGCGAGCGTCTGCCAGGTGTCCTTGCGCAGCTCGCTGCCCCAATTGGCGGCTTTCGCCGTGTACATCAGCGCATATCCGAGATGGTCGTTGACGACGAAACCCCGGTCGACGGTCCGGTACTTCGTGCCGCCCTCGCTGTAGGTGAACTCCCAGTCGGCCGCGAGCCAGCCCCGGTAGTCCACCTTCGCTATTCGGACCCGGTCGTACTGGGAGCGCACCATGTACTGCTCCTGGTTCCGCCAGTCCGCCACCGGGTCGCCCTTCGGCGTCGACGTCCAGGCGACCAGCAGCTTCTGCCCGTCGGGGCCGGTGAACCGGTCCCCCGCAGAACTCGAGGTCTGGAACTTCCACCCCTTGGGCAGCCCGATCGAGTACCCCTGACCGCCGTTGTACGTCTTCACCGCGGTGCCGCCGTCGCCGCCGGAACCGCCCGCCTCGCTGCCGCCGGTCGCGGTGGGGCTGTTGCTCGGCGTGCTCCCGGACGGGTCCCCGCCTCCGCCGACTGGCTCGCCCGGCCGTCCGCCGGCCGCCGCCACGCCCTTGTCCTCCTTGGTGGAGGGACTCGCGCTCGCGCCGGCGGAAGGCTTGGCACCCCCGCCGCCCGCGGAGTCGTCGGACGAGCCGTCGCCGCCACCGAGAGTGAGGGCCAGCACGACCGCGACCACGGCGAGGACCACGACCACCGCGATGATCACCAACGTCCGCCGCGGCACCACATCGGTGAGCGCGCCCTCGGCACCGGCCGCGGAGGAAGATCCGGCGGCGTCATCACGGGCCACCCCGAACTCCGCCCCCGCCGACCGAGTTGCCCCGGACCCGCAGCACCCGCCGCCCCGGAACCACCGGCCCCGGAACCACCACGCCGACCGATCCGGACCCGCGACAACGCCCGAACCAGAGCCCGCACCGGCACCCGAGCCCGAAGCCGCACCGCCACCGGAAGCCGCCCCACCGCGACACCAGCCGCACCACCACCGGAAGCCGACCCACCGGCGACACCGGCAGCACCGCCACCGGAAGCCGCCTCGGCCCCGAACCGCCCTTGCCCGCCCCGGACTTGGCCCGAGAAGCCGCAGCCGTGCCGACCGCCCCCGCCGCCACCGCGGCCTTGCGTACCGAACGCAGCGCTCCGCGCAGCCGCTCCCCGCCTTCACCCCGGTCGGGTTGCGCAGGCAGCGGCACGACCTTCGTCGTGTCCGGCGCCGGCGCGGGCTCTTCCGGCTTCGGCTCGGGCGCGTGGATCACGGCGTTGAGCATCACGCGGGCACCCGCGTCGTCGAGCCGCTTGTCGGGGTCCTTGGTGAGCAGCCCGTAGATGACGTCCTTCAGCGGACCCGCGTTCTTCGGCTCCTCCAGCGGCTCGGTCATCACCGCGGTGAGTGTCGCGATCGCGGACCCCTTGTCGTACGGCGGCACACCCTCCACCGCCGCGTACAGCAGTCCGCCCAGCGACCACAGGTCGGCCGCGGGCCCCGGCTTGTGCCCACGGGCACGCTCCGGGGAGATGTAGGAGGGCGCGCCGACGAGCATGCCGGTCGAGGTGATGGACGGGTCGCCCTCGACCTGCGCGATGCCGAAGTCGGTGAGCACGACCCGGCCGTCCTCGGAGATCAGCACGTTGGACGGCTTCACGTCCCGGTGCAGGATGCCCTGGCGGTGCGCCGAGCGCAGCACGTCGAGCACCGCGAGCCCGACCTCCGCCGCCCGCTTCGGCTCCAGCAGGCCGTCCTCGCGGATGACCTCGGCGAGCGACTTGCCCTCGACGAGCTCCATCACGATCCACGGCCGGTCGTCCTCGTCGACCACGTCGAAGACCGTCACCGCGCTGTTGTTGCGGATCCGCGCGATCGCCTTGGCCTCCCGCAGCGTGCGCGTGATCAGCCGGCGCTTCTCCTCCTCGTCGATGTTGGAGGGGAACCGCAGTTCCTTCACGGCGACGATCCGGCCCAGGGTCTCGTCCTCGGCCCGCCACACCGTGCCCATGCCGCCGCGGCCGAGCACTGCTCCCAACCGGTACCGCCCGGCGAGGAGACGTTCGCTCTTGTCCTGACGGGATGCCCCCGCCCGCTCCGCCTCCGACATGCGTCCCCTCATACAACCCGCCCTGACAGAGCCTCCATTGTCCCTCACCCGACAAGTGCCCAACGCCCAGGGTGCCTCTGACGGCAAGCCGACCATCAGGGCGACCGAACCCTTACAGCGCGTGGCGGTCACGCGCCCCAAAGGCACCTCAAAGCCACCTCAAAGGCCCACCGCACCCGCCTCGCGCCCCCACGTCCGGGACCGCCCGACGCCGAGTTTCAGCCACCCTGGATGATGGGCCGCGCCACCGGAGGAACCCGCCACACCGAACAGCAGGAACCCACCAGGCCGAACAGCAGGAACCCGCCACACCGAACAGCAGGTGCCCCCCCCGCGCCGGACAGGAGGACCCGCCGTGCCACCGTTTCGGACACTCCTGGCCGTACCTGTGTCCTTGGCGCTCCTCGCCCTGGCCCCGACCGCCTCCTCCGCCCCCGCCACTCCCCCGACGGACACGGTCCTCCCCCTGCTGCTCACCAGGGGCGAAGCGCCGGCCGCCGCCCTGCTGGCCCATGAGGAGACGGAGACGCACTACGCCGAGACCGGGTCCGGCATCGCCCGCGCCGACCACTTCCGCGCGGGCAGCATCACGAAGACCTTCATCGCGACCGTGATCCTCCAACTGGCCGCGGAGCACCGGCTGTCCCTGTCCGACACCATCGACCAACACCTGCCCGGCCTGGTGCGCGGAGCCGGCAACGACGGCCGCGCGCTGACCCTGCGCGCCCTGCTCACCCACACCAGCGGCCTGTACGACTTCACCGCGGACACCCGTGGCCTGGTCCCCCTGTCCCCTCGTCAGGCCGTACGCCTCGCCGTCTCCCACCCTCCGGGCGGCCGCGGCCGTTACCTCTACTCGAACACCGACTACGTCGTCCTCGGCATGGTGATCAAGCAGGTCACCGGTCGCTCCTACGCCGTCGAGGCCGAGCGTCGCATCCTCACTCCGCTGCGCCTGACCGGCACCTCCTTCCCTGGTTCCCGAGCTTCTCTCCCCTCCCCGCACGGCCGCGCCCACGCGACCGACGGCACCGATGTCACCGAGCTCGACCCGCGGGTGGCCGGGGCCGCGGGCGAGCTGGTGACCACGCTCGCCGACCTGGACCGCTTCTACGGCGCGCTCCTGGGCGGTCGGCTGCTGCCCCCGCACTGGCTGCGCGAGATGCTCGACACCCGCGCCGCACACGGCCTGTACGGCATGGGGCTGTTTCCGGTGAAGCTGCCGTGCGGCACGACGGTGTGGGGGCACAACGGCCGTATCACCGGCAGCTATGTGCGCACCGCGGCCACCGTCGACGGACGTCGCGTCCTCACCTTCCGCGTGAACACGACCGCGATCGCAGACCCCGGCCTCGAACCGGCCCTGCTCGCCGCCGAGTTCTGCCCCCGCACCCCGTAGAACGCCCGGGTCCCGAACGAAGATCCCGCCTCACGACACCCGTTCGAGTGAAGTCGAGCCCACCGACAAGGCCCCTGCCGCCAAGGCCCCACAGACGAGGCCCCGCCACCAAGGTCCCTACAACGGCACGATGTCCAGCGCCCCCAACCGCGCCGCGTCCGCCGTCAGGTCGTCCGGCTGCCGTTGCGACTCCCGCTCGGCCTCCACCCGCTTCTCGTAGTGCTCGACCTCGCGCTCGATCTGGTCCTTGTCCCAGCCCAGCACCGGCGCCATCAGCTCCGCGGCCTCGCGGGCGCTGCGGGTGCCCCGGTCGAAGGTCTCGATGGAGATGCGGGTCCGCCGGGTCAGCACGTCGTCCAGATGCCGCGCCCCCTCGTGCGAGGCGGCGTACACGACCTCGGCGCGCAGATAGTCCTCGGCCGCCTGCAACGGCTCGCCCAGCGACGGGTCCTGAGCGATGAGCTCCAGAACCTCCTCGGCCAGTGAGCCGAATCGGTTCAGCAGGTGTTCCACCCGCACCACGTGCAGCCCCGTCCGCGCGGCGATCCGCGCTCGCGCGTTCCACAGCGCCCGGTACCCCTCGGCACCCAGCAGCGGCACGTCCTCGGTGACGCACTCCGCGACCCGCAGATCGAGTCCGTGCACCGCCTCGTCCACCGCGTCCTTGGCCATGACCCGGTACGTCGTGTACTTGCCGCCCGCCACCACGACCAGCCCCGGCACGGGATGCGCCACGGTGTGCTCACGGGACAGCTTGCTCGTGGCGTCCGACTCGCCCGCCAGCAGCGGCCTGAGGCCCGCGTAGACGCCCTGCACGTCGTCGCGCGTCAGCGGCACCGCGAGCACCGAGTTCACATGCTCCAGCAGATAGTCGATGTCCGCGCTGGACGCGGCCGGGTGCGCCTTGTCGAGGTCCCAGTCGGTGTCCGTGGTGCCGACGATCCAGTGCCGGCCCCACGGGATGACGAACAGCACGGACTTCTCGGTGCGCAGGATCAGCCCGGACGTGGAGTGGATGCGGTCCTTGGGCACCACGAGATGGATGCCTTTGGAGGCACGGACGTGGAACTGCCCGCGCTCGCCCACCATGGCCTGGGTGTCGTCGGTCCACACACCCGTGGCGTTGACGACCTGCTTGGCGCGGATCTCGTACTCCCCGCCGGCCTCGACGTCCTGCACGCGCGCCCCGACGACCCGCTCGCCCTCGCGCAGGAACCCCGTCACGCGCGCGCGGTTGGCGACCGTCGCCCCGTACGCCGCCGCCGTACGCACGAGCGTGGCGACGAAGCGGGCGTCGTCCATCTGGGCGTCGTAGTACTGAAGGGCCCCGACCAGGGCGTCCTTCTTCAACGCGGGAGCCACGCGCAGGGCGTGACGGCGGCTCAGGTGACGGTGCATCGGCAGGCCGCGTCCGTGTCCGCGCGCCATCGACATCGTGTCGTAGAGGGCGACGCCCGAGCCCGCGTACAGCCGCTCCCAGCCCTTGTGCTGGAGCGGATAGAGGAAGGCCACCGGCTTCACCAGGTGCGGGGCGAGCCGCTCCAGGAGCAGGCCGCGCTCCTTCAGCGCCTCACGGACGAGGGCGAAGTCGAGCATCTCCAGATAGCGCAAACCGCCGTGGATGAGCTTGCTGGACCTGCTCGAGGTGCCCGACGCCCAGTCACGCGCCTCGACCAGGCCGACGGACAGCCCGCGCGTGACCGCGTCGAGGGCGGTTCCGGCACCGACCACACCGCCGCCCACCACCAGTAGGTCCAGCTCGCGCTCGGCCATGGCGGCGAGCGCCTCGGCTCGCTGCGCCGGCCCCAGTGTCGCTGTCCTCACCGCTGCCTCCCGCTGTCGGTCACGCCGGTCTCACCCCTGAGGAGTGACCCGGTCCGTATCCCCCATGCCCAAATTCTGACCGGCTTGCCCGACTTCAGCCACCAGTCGCCCCCAGCCTGTGGACAACTTCCACGACGCGTAGGCCAAAGCTCCAGGAACGGCCGGGAGACACACGGAATCAATCCCGTATTTCGGTCATATTTACTCCTAGTCTGACATTGCGCTCGTCCATCCTGTCCACCGGACTTGCGCACCTGTCCCCCTTCGACTAACCCGCGCTCTCTCGGCTCTGGGAAGGACGGTCCACGCCATGCCCGCAGATCTCGCCGTCATCGGACTCGGCCCCTACGGACTCCCCCTCGCCCAGGCGGCCGTGGCCGCCGGAATCCCCACGCTCGGTTACCGCACCGGCCCCGAGGCCGGCTCGCTCAGCCCCGCCGAACTGCGCCGGATGCTCTCGGGGGGCTTCCGGCCGGCCACCTCGCCCGCCGAGCTCGGCCGGGTGCGTACGGCGGTCATCTGCGCGCCCACCCCGCGCGGCGCGGACGGCGGCCTGGACCTCACGCAGGTGGAGGCCGCGGCCCGCACCCTCGCCGCGCACCTGCGCCCGCACACCACCGTCATCCTGGAGTCGCCGGTCCCGCCGGGCACCACCGAGGGCTTCCTGCGCCGGCTCCTCGAAGAGGGTTCGCGCCTGCGCGCGGGCCGCGACTTCCATCTCGCGTACTCGCCCAGCCGGGTCGATCCGGGCAACCGCGACTTCACCCCGGCCAACACCCCCAAGGTGATCGGCGGTCTGACCCCGGCCTGCACCGAGTCCGCGGCCGCGTTCTACTCGCGCCTCACCGACAAGGTGGTACGCGCGCGTGGACCGCGCGAGGCGGAGACGGTCCAGCTCCTGGAGACCAACTTCCGGCACGTCAACATCGCCCTCGTCAACGAGATGGCCGTCCTCTGCCACGACCTCGGCGTCGACCTGTGGGACGTGGTCCGCTGCGCGGAGACCAAGCCCTTCGGCTTCCAGGCCTTCCGCCCCGGGCCCGGAGTCGGCGGCCACTCGGTCCCTCAGGACCTCGCCGGCGCGCCCGCCGGCCGCGGCCTGCGCATGGTGGAGCTCGCCCAGCAGGTCAACAGCCAGATGCCGCGCTACGTCGTCCAGCGCGCCGCCACCCTCCTCAACGAGCACGGCAAGTCCGCGCGCGGCGCCCGCGTCCTGCTCCTGGGCGTGACGTACAAGCCCGACCTCGCCGACCAGCAGGCCACTCCCGCGCGCGAGATCGCGGTACGGCTGATGGAACTCGGTGCCTCGGTCAGCTACCACGACCCGCACGTCCCCTCCTGGAACGTCCTGGACCGCCCGGTCCCCCGCGCGGACTCCTTCTACGAGGCCGCCGCCGACGCGGACCTGACGATCCTGCTCCAGCACCACCGCACGTACGACCTCCAGGGCCTGTCGGTGAAGGCACAGCTCCTGCTGGACACCCGGGGCGCCACCCCGACCGGAGCCGCACACCGCCTCTGATCCAGTACCGCCCGCACGCGAAAGGGCCCGCCCACCTCCCGGTGGACGGGCCCTTCCCCATCGATCGCGGCGTCTACCGCTTGTGCTGCGAGTCCGCGACCGTCACCTCGACGCGCTGGAACTCCTTCAGCTCGCTGTAGCCGGTCGTGGCCATGGCCCTCTTCAGCGCGCCGAAGAAGTTCATGGAGCCGTCCGGGATGTGCGAGGGGCCGGTCAGGACCTCCTCGATGGTGCCGACGGTGCCGAGGTCGACCTTCTTGCCGCGCGGCAGCTCCTCGTTCACCGCCTCCATGCCCCAGTGGTGGCCGCGACCCGGCGCGTCCGTGGCGCGGGCCAGCGGGGAGCCCATCATCACGGCGTCCGCGCCGCAGGCGATGGCCTTGGGGAGGTCGCCCGACCAGCCCACGCCGCCGTCGGCGATCACGTGCACGTACCGGCCGCCGGACTCGTCCATGTAGTCGCGGCGGGCCGCCGCCACGTCCGCCACCGCGGTCGCCATCGGGACCTGGATGCCCAGCACGTTGCGCGTGGTGTGCGCCGCGCCGCCGCCGAAGCCGACCAGGACGCCCGCGGCACCGGTGCGCATCAGGTGCAGGGCCGCGGTGTAGGTGGCGCAGCCGCCGACGATCACCGGGACGTCGAGCTCGTAGATGAACTGCTTCAGGTTCAGCGGCTCGTGCGAACCGGAGACGTGCTCCGCGGAGACCGTCGTACCGCGGATGACGAAGATGTCCACGCCCGCGTCGACCACGGCCTTGGAGAACTGCGCCGTGCGCTGCGGGGAGAGCGCGGCCGCCGTGACCACGCCGGAGTCGCGCACCTCCTTGATGCGCGCGCCGATCAGCTCCTCCTTGATGGGGGCGGAGTAGATCTCCTGGAGGCGGCGCGTGGCCGTCTCGGCGTCGAGTTCCGCGATCTCGTCGAGCAGCGGCTGCGGGTCCTCGTACCGCGTCCACAGGCCTTCGAGGTTCAGCACGCCGAGGCCGCCGAGCTCGCCGATGCGGATGGCGGTGGCCGGGGAGACGACCGAGTCCATGGGGGCGGCCAGGAACGGCAGCTCGAAGCGGTAGGCGTCGATCTGCCAGGCGATCGAGACCTCCTTCGGGTCGCGCGTACGACGACTCGGGACGACGGCGATGTCGTCGAAGGCGTACGCCCGGCGGCCGCGCTTGCCGCGCCCGATCTCGATCTCAGTCACGTGTGTGGCCTTTCCCTGATGCGTTGCAGCGCCTTCCAGTATCCCCGACGCATACGACAGGGGCGGCCCCGGATGCTCCGGGACCGCCCTCGTGAGGCCTGGCGACTACTTGCGGCTGTAGTTCGGCGCCTCGACCGTCATCTGGATGTCGTGCGGGTGCGACTCCTTCAGGCCCGCCGAGGTGATCCGGACGAACCGGCCGTTGTCCTGGAGCTCCGGGACGGTGCGGCCGCCGACGTAGAACATCGACTGGCGCAGGCCGCCGACCAGCTGGTGGACGACCGAGGAGAGCGGGCCGCGGTAGGGCACCTGGCCCTCGATGCCCTCGGGGACGAGCTGCTCGTCGGAGGCGACGCCCTCCTGGAAGTAGCGGTCCTTGGAGAAGGACTTGCGGTCGCCGCGGGACTGCATCGCGCCGAGCGAGCCCATGCCGCGGTACGACTTGAACTGCTTGCCGTTGATGAACAGCAGCTCGCCCGGGGACTCCTCGCAGCCCGCGAGCAGCGAGCCCAGCATCACGGTGTCGGCGCCCGCGACGAGCGCCTTGGCGATGTCGCCGGAGTACTGCAGGCCGCCGTCGCCGATGACCGGGACCCCGGCCTCCTTGGCGGCCAGCGAGGCCTCGTAGATGGCGGTGACCTGCGGGACGCCGATGCCGGCGACGACGCGGGTCGTACAGATGGAGCCCGGACCGACACCGACCTTGATGCCGTCCACACCGGCGTCGATGAGCGCCTGGGCGCCGTCACGGGTGGCGATGTTGCCGCCGATGACGTCCACGCGCGTGTGGTTGGACTTGATCTTGGCGACCATGTCGCCGACCAGCCGGGAGTGGCCGTGCGCGGTGTCGACGACGATGAAGTCGACGCCCGCCTCGATCAGCGCCTGGGCGCGCTCGAAGGCGTCACCGGCCACGCCCACCGCGGCACCGACGAGGAGCCGGCCCTCGGCGTCCTTGGCGGCGCTCGGGTACTTCTCGGCCTTGACGAAGTCCTTGACGGTGATGAGGCCCTTGAGGACGCCCTCGTCGTCGACCAGCGGAAGCTTCTCGATCTTGTGCTTGCGCAGCAGCTCCATGGCCTCGACGCCGGAGATGCCGACCTTGCCGGTGACCAGCGGCATCGGCGTCATGACCTCGCGGACCCGGCGGGAGCGGTCGCTCTCGAAGGCCATGTCGCGGTTGGTGACGATGCCGAGCAGCTTCTTGCCCGGGTCGGTGACGGGGACGCCGCTGATGCGGAACTTGGCGCACAGCGCGTCGGCCTCGGCGAGCGTGGCGTCCGGGTGCACGGTGATCGGGTCGGCCACCATGCCGGACTCGGAGCGCTTGACGAGGTCGACCTGGTTGGCCTGGTCCTCGATGGAGAGGTTGCGGTGCAGCACGCCGACACCGCCCTGGCGGGCCATCGCGATCGCCATGCGCGACTCGGTGACCTTGTCCATGGCGGCGGACAGCAGCGGGATGTTCACCCGCACGTTCTTGGAGACGTACGAGGCGGTGTCGATGTCGTCGGGAGCCATGTCCGACGCGCCCGGCAGCAGCAGCACGTCGTCGTAGGTCAGCCCGAGCGTCGCGAATTTGGCGGGCACTCCGTCGACGTTTGCAGTCATGACACCTTCCCCAATGGCCTTGATCGGTGCGGATGTCCATGCTAACGGGAAGGAAGGGTCCCGAATTCCACGGTTCCGTCCGGCTACCGGCTTCGTATCTTCGTACGGAACCGAGGCAGGGCCTGTTCACCGAAGCCACAAAGCCACAACCACGCGGGCCCTACTGCTCGGCCAGCGCCCGCAGCCTGCTCAGCGCACGGTGCTGCGCCACGCGCACCGCGCCGGGTGACATTCCCAACATCTGTCCCGTCTCCTCCGCCGTCAGCCCCACCGCGATCCGCAGCAGCAACAGCTCCCGCTGGTTCTCGGGGAGGTTGGCCAGCAGCTTCTTGGCCCATTCGGCGTCACTGCTGAGCAGCGCCCGCTCCTCGGGCCCGAGCGAGTCGTCGGGCCGCTCCGGCATCTCGTCCGACGGCACCGCCGTCGAGCCGGGGCCCCGCATCGCGGCACGCTGCAGGTCGGCGACCTTGTGCGCGGCGATGGCGAACACGAAGGCCTCGAAGGGCCGGCCGGTGTCCCGATAACGCGGCAGCGCGAGCAGCACCGCGACACAGACCTCCTGCGCGAGGTCCTCCACGAAATGACGCGCGTCACCGGGGAGCCGGGACAGTCGCGTACGGCAATAGCGCAGCGCCAGTGGGTGGACATGGGCGAGCAGGTCGTGAGTCGCCTGCTCATCCCCGTCGACGGCGCGATGGACAAGCCCACCGATCACCGTCGTCTCGTCCTCGCGCATCGGTCCATGGTGCCTTGCGGCCGATTCATCCGTGGCACCGCGTCCGATGTTGTGCACCGAAGCGTTATGAGCAGGTGCGCCGGAACTCATCCCCTGCGCCCTCCCCTTCCGCTCGACCGACTCGTCCCCGAGAGACTCCACACCTCAAGGATGCGGCATCCGCCACGAAACAAGCACCCGCGCCCCAAAGGGGCGCGGGGAACTGCGCGACCAGCCACGAACGACCCGCACACGGCAACGGCCTACTGGACCGAGCTCTTAGCGAACCAGACCCCACCGGAACCCAAGAGCGACGGCATGCGCCCGGTCAGACGCACCCAGCTTCTTGAACAACCGCCGAGCATGCGTCTTCACGGTGTCCTCCGACAGGAACAGCTCCCGCCCGATCTCCGCGTTGGACCGCCCGTGGCTCATTCCTTCGAGCACCTGGATCTCACGCGCGGTGAGCGTGGGCGCCGCCCCCATCTCGGCGGACCGCAGCCGCCGCGGGGCGAGCCGCCACGTGGGGTCGGCCAGCGCCTGCGTCACCGTGGCCCTCAACTCGGCCCGGGAGGCGTCCTTGTGGAGGTAGCCCCGCGCTCCGGCGGCGACCGCCAGGGCCACGCCGTCCAGGTCCTCCGCGACGGTGAGCATGATGATGCGCGCACCGGGGTCGGCGGACAGCAGCCGCCGTACGGTCTCGACGCCACCCAGTCCGGGCATGCGTACGTCCATCAGGATCAGGTCCGAGCGGTCGGCGCCCCAGCGGCGGAGGACTTCCTCGCCGTTGGCCGCGGTCGTCACGCGCTCGACGCCGGGCACGGTCGCGACCGCGCGGCGGAGCGCCTCTCGGGCAAGCGGGGAGTCGTCGCAGACGAGGACGGATGTCATGGCCGCCCTCCGCAGCTGATGCACGTCACCTTGAGCCTCCAGGCTGGTACGAAATCGTCACCTGTGCGGTCGACCGTCTCGGACGCCTGCCCGAGCACTTCTAGCTTCAACCGCCTCCGCACTCTCAACGACGGTCACTCGAAAGAGTTACGGGGCTGTGCGCCGTCTTCGGCACTCTACGTGAGGGTGCGGACACGGTGCAGACATGCGCGGCGGACCCACAACGTTTCATCACAACCGGTGCCCCATTCGGCCCTATTTCTTCCCATTTACTGGTGTCTGAGGCTAGATTCGCAATGAGTCATATTTTCATCTCCTTAGATCGTAGATGTACGGTCGTGGACACCGTATCCGCCACAGAACGGCTACAAGGGGTCACGCAATGGCAGATTTCTCCCGCCTTCCCGGACCGAACGCGGACCTGTGGGACTGGCAGCTCCTTGCTGCCTGCCGCGGGGTCGACAGTTCGCTCTTCTTCCATCCGGAGGGAGAGCGCGGTGCGGCGCGGAGTGCTCGTGAGAACTCGGCCAAGGAGGTCTGCATGAGATGCCCGGTGCGCGCGCAGTGCGCGGCGCACGCGCTGGCGGTGCGAGAGCCGTACGGCGTGTGGGGCGGGCTGACCGAGGACGAGCGCGAGGAGCTCATGGGCCGGGCGCGCAACCGCCTGGTGACGGCGTCGTCGTCGAGTGGCGGGCACGCCGCCTCGAACAACTGAAGGAACGTTTCTTCAAAACGGGCACGCGCACGCGTGCCTGTTTGCTGTCCCCTTACGGCTGCTTGCGCCCCGCCGCCCGCTCCAGTTGGTCCAGCGTCGCCGCCACGGCCGGCACCTGGGCCAGGTCGGGCAGGGTCAGCGCGACGATCTCCCGGCGCACGGCCGGTTCCAGGGTGACCGTGCGCGCGCCCCGGGGCCGTACCGACTCGATGGCGAGCTGCGGCAGGACGGCGACGCCCAGACCCGCGCCGACCAGGCCCACCACCGCCGGATAGTCGTCGGTCGCGAAGTCGATCCGGGGCGTGAAGCCGGCGCCCTCGCACACCTCCACCAACTGGCCGCGGCAGCGCGGCATCCGGCGATCCAGGGCTCGCGCGCGAGTTCCCCGATGGCGACGGACCCGGCCCGCGCGAGCCGGTGCCGCTCGGGTACGAGGGCGACGAGCCGGTCCCGCAGCAGGGGCCGTACGACGAGGTCGTCCCATTCGTCACCGCCGCCCGCGGCGCCTGCGTACCGGAAGGCGAGCGCGATGTCGCAGTCGCCCTCTCGCAACATCTCGACGGACTGCGGCGGTTCGGCCTCCTCCAGGGAGACGCGGGTGCCGGGGTGCGCGGCGCGCAGGGCGGCGAGGGCGGTGGGGACCAGGGTGGAGCTGCCGCTGGGGAACGAGACCAGCCGCACCCGGCCGGCGCGCAGGCCGGCGATGGCGGCGACCTCCTCCTCGGCGGCGGTGAGCCCGGCGATGATTCCGGCGGCGTGCCGGACGAGTGCCTCTCCCGCCTGGGTCAGCCGCATCTCGCGGCCGCTGCGGATGAGCAGCGGGGTGCCGACGGACGCCTCCAGGGCCTTCATCTGCTGGCTGACGGCGGGCTGGGTGCAGCCCAGCTCGCGGCCGGCGGCGGAAAAGGAGCCGGTGGCGGCGACGGCACGGAGAACGCGCAGGTGACGGGCTTCGATCACCTTTCGAGGATAAGCCAGTCTTTGACGCGACGCCGAATAATGCGTAGCGGCTTTGATGACGGGGCGCCTACCGTGCCGTTCCATGAAGCTTCTGTCGGTGAATCTGGGCCGGGCCAAGGCCGTGTCGTACACGGACCACCCGGAGGGGCTGACCGGGATCGACAAGCAGCCGGTGGCGGCGCCGGTGCGGGTGGCGGCGCCCGGGCCGAAGGGGATCGGGGGCAGCGGGCTCGCCGGGGACGACGTGTGCACGCGGCAGCATCACGGCGGGGACGACCAGGCGGTGTACGCGGTGGCGCGCGAGGACCTGGACGACTGGGAGCGCGAGCTCGGGCGTTCGCTGGCCAACGGTGCCTTCGGGGAGAACATCACCACCCTCGGTCTGGACGTGTCCGGGGCGCTGATCGGTGAGCGCTGGCGGATCGGGCCCGAGGTGGTGCTGGAGATCACCAGCGCGCGGATTCCGTGCGCGACCTTCCAGGGGCACGTGGGTGAGCCCCGGTGGGTGAAGCGGTTCACCGCCAAGGGGGCGCCGGGGGCGTATCTGCGGGTGATCGAGCCGGGCGAGGTCCGGGCCGGGGACCCGGTCGAGATCGTGCACCGGCCCGACCACGACGTGACGGTCGCGCTGTCCTTCCGGGCGACGACCACCGAGCGGGCCCTGCTGCCCCGGATGCTCGCCGCGGGGGACGCGCTGCATCCGGAGGTGCTCCGGTCGGCGCGCGAGTATGTGGAGAAGTACGGGGAGAGGTACGCAAAGCGCGGGGCCTGACGGCAGTCGGAGGCTGTCGGTCCGGGTCACTAACCTTGCGCCATGACAACGGCATTGATTACGGGATCGACCGCGGGCATCGGTGCCGCGTTCGCACGGCGGCTGGCGGCTGACGGGCACGACCTGGTGCTGGTGGCCCGCGACACCCGGCGGATGCGCGAGCAGGCCACCGAACTGCACGACCGGCACGGCGTGGAGGTGGAGGTCCTCACCGCGGATCTGGCGACGGACGACGGCATCGAGTCGGTCGCCGACCGGCTCTCCGACCGCCGCCGCCCCGTCGACCTGCTGGTCAACAACGCCGGCTTCGGCAACAAGGGCCGCTATCTCGACGTCTCCATGGCCGACGAGCTGCGGATGCTCAAGGTGCACTGCGAGGCGGTGCTGCGGCTGACGTCGGCCGCGGCGGAGGCCATGCGGGAGCGCGGGCGGGGCGGTGTCGTCAATGTCGCGTCCGTGGCCGCCTTCGTGCCGCGCGGGACGTACGGCGCGTCCAAGGCGTGGGTCGTGCAGTTCACGCAGGGCGCGGCCAAGGATCTCGCGGGCAGCGGGGTGCGGTTGATGGCGCTGGCGCCCGGGTTCGTGCGCACCGAGTTCCATGAGCGGGCCGGGATGGGGACGGACAACATCCCGGGGTGGATGTGGCTCGACGCGGACAAGCTGGTGGCGTCCGCGCTGCACGACCTCGCGCGGGGGAAGACGTTGTCGATCCCCGACCCCCGGTACAAGGCGCTGATGGGCGTGGTGAAGGTGGTGCCGCGCGGACTGCTCGGCGGGATCAGCTCAAGGACGGGGCGGAAGTACGGGCCTCAGTAGGCCTCCCTGCCTCGGGGCCCGGTCGCTGCATGCGTTCCGTGGTCTCCCCGCCCCCTTGCCACCCTTCGATCGCACGAATGGCGATGGACGCGAGACCGGGATCGAAGTCCAGCAGGTCCGGAAGGCATTGCGGCCACCAGCCGTGATGAAGAGCCTGGGCGAGGTGAACGCGTGCCGCGGGGGCGGTCGCGCTGCGAGCGAGAGCCAAGTACGCCTGCGCTGTCTCCCTGTCGGCCCGGATGTTCTCGGTCAGCTTTTCGGCCCGTTCCCCTTGACCGTGGCGCAGGTAGGCTGCAACAAGTGCGACCTGCGCCGCGGCCTTGGCCGAGGGGCTGAGGAGCTTCTCCACGAGCTCCTCCGCTCGCGCGAAGTTCCCGATCGCCACCAGGGCTTCCAGCAGGTCACGGGTATCGGCACCCGCGGTCAGCCGTCGTGCAGCGAGGACCTCGGCCTGGTCCGTCTGGATCCGGGCGGCGTCCATGTCTCCGTTGCGGGCCAGAGCCCGAGCCAAGGCCGCGGCGGCCTGCACGGAAGGCATGCTCCTCGCGTGTCTCTCGGCCTCCACGAGGTGCGGCACGGCCTCTTCCGCCCGGCCGCTCGCCACCAGGTCGTACGCGATCTCCGCCAGAGCCCACGCATCCGGCCCTTGCTGCTGCCCTCGGGCCAGCTCGACGGCCCGTTCGTGCTCTCCTGCTCCGGCAAGGGCTACGGCCGTGACGAAGGGGAGTCGGCTCCGGCTGAGGCTCAGGGGTATGCGTGCGATCCTCTCCGCGTCGTCGAACCTACGGTGGACAACCATGGCTTGGGCGATCTCCACCCAGATCCGCTCCTGTGCGTGTGCGTCCTCGGCCCGCTCCGCGAGTGTTTCGGCACGCGTGAGGAGATCTGCATCGGCCTGAGCACGTGCCAGCAGAACCGTCAGCTCTCGACGTACCGGTGCGACAGCCGCCCAACGGGCGGGCAGCGTCGCGAGGTCGCCCTCAGCACCGTTCAGGAGAGAGCGGGCCGCCTGGCCAAGTCCGGCTCCCGCCAGCGCCGACGCCACCGTGAAGGTGGCACGGAGTCTCGCCGGAAGGCTGACGGACCCGCGTGCCAGATTCTCGGCCTCGACGAGGACGCTGCGGGCCCGCTCCGGTAATCCGACCTCGGACAGTTCGGTGGAGATCCGGACCAGCGGGTCGATGGAGCCGTCTTCCTCGGCCAGCATCCCGCCGATCCGCAAGGCGTCATCCGCCTCGCCTGCCCTGATCTTGGCCAGAGAGATCTCAAGAAGCGCTTCGGACAGACACCGGTCCTCCGTGATGAGGCGAGCGACTCGAAATGCCTGATCCACATCGCCGACTCGGGAGAAGTGAGCAGCAGCGGCGGCAGCGCCCGCGGAAAGGTGGGGTCCGTCGGGCAGCAGACGCAGCAGCGACTTGGCGTCATCCGTGTGTCCGGACCGCGCGCTCTCGGCCACTGTCTTCGCCAGGACTTCGAAGCGCCACTCGTCCGATGTGATGCTGTGAACTTGTTCCAGCGCCGTCCGCACTTCTCCGGCCGCCGCGATCAAGGGGACGAATTCCGCGGGATTGACGTAGTGACGGATGGAGATCGCTTCTTCGATCAGCAGTCGTGCGGACTCGAAGCGCTTCATCCGGTGCTGGACCACTGCGAGCCGTGCCAGCGCCAGTTTTCTGACAGTCGGTGAGGCAGCCGTACGGGCAACGGTTTCCGCGTCAGAGGCATGGCCGCATTCGGCCAGGGCCACGGCCAAATAGATCGGCTTTCTCTCGGCGAACCGCAGTGTCGTGGCCAGTCCTTCCACACGAGCGCGTTCCCCCGCGCGCACCAGGCGGCCCACGATCCAATGGGCCGCCTGGGAACTGACCTGGACTCCGTCGAGGCCGGCTGCCAGTTCCTCGGCACGTTCGTACTGAGCTACCTGTAACAGTGCCAAAAAGACCCGCACGAGTACGCGTGAACGGGACACCTCGTCCATCTCCTGACGGGCCATCTCCGCGACCTCGTCCAGTACGCGCACGGCTTCGGTGCCCGTGAGCCGCTCTCCGACCTCGACGAGCGCGAGCGCGCGCTCGCGCTTGTCCGGCAGACTTCGGGCCACTGCTTCCCCCCGGCCCGGCTCCCCGGCACGCACCCATGCCGCGGGGACGGCAGGGGTGACCCCGGAAACCCGCTCCTCCAGCGCGTTTCGATGAACAGCGAGCTCAAGCGCCTCGCCGAGTCGCCCGGCACCTTCCTCGATGATCAGGCTGCTCGCATCCCTGATCTCGGCAAGAGCGAGGGAGTCGCTCCCGGACGCATAGAGCAAGCGGTCGTGCCGCTCACGGTCAGTGGCACACAGAATGACCCGGCCGATCGCGCGGTGGGCACGCAGCATCTGGAAGTAGCCCCGCAGAAGATAGGCAGGGGTGTTCGGTGGCCAACCTCCGGCACGGTATTCGTCGAACCAGTCGTGCAGACGCTGCCGATAGGACTCGACCGCCGTCGGCCCCAGCATGTCTGCCGCCTGTTCCTGAAGTTCCTCGTGGGCGAGAAGATGAACAGGCTCACCGGGAGTGCCGAGCGGTTGGATCTCGCGCACCACGAACGTCCTGCCCGCTCTGGCCCGGAGGATGTCCTTGATCCCGTAGTCGGTCTCGTTCGACAGGTGCGCCAACTCGGCCGTGGTGAGACCACCTTCCGCCGCGACCACGAATCCCAGGAGGTCACGCGCTACCCGGTTCTCGTCCAGAAACGCTTTCAGTTCCCTCTCCGCTTCGGTACGGACCGCCTGCGCGTACCTCGAGGGGATCAGGCGGTGTACACATCGCGGGTCACGCAGCGGGTGGTCCTGCGGTACGTCGGTGGGCAGCGGCGGATTGAGCCGACCGGAGACGATGACGCGCATACCGCTGTCCGCACGCGGTGGAAGGATGCCCGCGATGCTGTGGGCATCCGGCCCGGTGGTGACGCCCCTGTCCTCGTCCAGGCCATCGACCAACAGCACTAATCGCTCGCCACGCTCACGACAGATTCGTGCCGCCTGGCCGTACAGACGTAGCAAATGGGCATCGCGTGTCGCGTCCGTCAGATGGGCCGGCAGGCTGTCCCCGGCCAACTCCGCCAGCTGTTCCAGAACGACATCGCCGAAGGCCACCACATCGTTCTGCGCCCGCCACCGAGCGGTGACGAAGAACGGCACGATCCGCACGCGCGGGGGTGGGTGAAGGGCGAACCATGCCATGAGCGCCGTCTTGCCCGCCCACGCCTCGGCCCGCCACCAACCGTATGCGGGGCCTTCGTCCTCGTCCGGGTCACAGAACCTGGCGAGTTCCTCCAACTCGCTTTCCCTGCCCATGATTTCCACCGGCGCGATACGGCGTACCTGTTCCCAGTAGGCCGAGCGCACCGCGGGCCGCAACACCAGGCTGTTGTTGTCCCCCGTGACCGCCAGGCCGATGTCCCCGCCCGCCGAGACGGACCGCTCCCCCCCGCGCCTCCATGGGCTCATGATGCCAAAGAGGGGGAGAATGGTGCCGTACTACCGGACCCTGGGGGGCCGGAGGCGAGAGTGCCATGACCTTCGTACAGCTCATCGACTGCAGGACCAGCCGGTTCGACGAGATGAACCAGCTGATGGACAGGTGGGTCGAACAGACCAGGGGGAAGCGGACCGCGACGCACGACGTCGTCGGCAAGGACCGCTCGGACGCCTCGCACTTCATCGAGATCGTGGAGTTCCCGTCGTACGAGGAGGCGATGCGGAACTCGAACCTGCCCGAGACGGACAGGATCTTCCAGGAGATGGTCGCTCTCTGCGACGAGATGCCGACGTTCACGGACCTCGACGTCGTACGGGACGAGCAGTTGTACGCCGCCACGGCGCGGCGCTTCTTCGAGGCGCTGGCCGGGCGCGAGGTGCCGTCGTTCGACGGGCTGCTGATCGAGGACTACCACGATCATGATCCGGCCAACGAACAGGACGTGATCGGGCTGGACGCGGTGCGCAGCGAGGTCGAGATGTGGAAGAGCGGCTTCGACTTCGACTTCACGATCGACGATCAGCTGGCCCAGGGCGACCGTGTGTGCACCCGGTGGACCTGGCACGGCACGCACACCGGGGACTTCATGGGGATCCCGGCCACGGGGAAGCGGGTGTCCATGACGGGCACCACGATCCACCGGTGCGCTCCCGACGGGAAGATCGCCGAGGGATGGTGGCAGTACGACCGGCTGGGGCTGATGGCGCAGCTGGGTGTGCTGGACGACCTGGAGCAGTAGCGGGTGCGCGGGTGCGGGAAAGCCCCCGGTCCGCTGGGCGCGGGCCGGGGGCTTTCCGTCAGGCGTGCGAAGCCTCAGTGGGAGTGGCCGTGGGAGTGACCCGCGGCGGCCGGCTCCTCCTCTTCCTTCTTCTCGACGACCAGGGTCTCGGTCGTGAGCAGGAGGGAGGCGATGGAGGCGGCGTTCTCCAGGGCGGAGCGGGTGACCTTGACCGGGTCGATGACGCCGGCCTTGACCAGGTCGCCGTACTCGCCGGTCGCGGCGTTGAAGCCCTGGCCCTTGTCGAGCTCGGCGACCTTGGAGGTGATGACGTAGCCCTCCAGGCCGGCGTTCTCGGCGATCCAGCGCAGCGGCTCGACGACGGCGCGGCGGACGACCGCGACACCGGTGGCCTCGTCGCCGGTCTTGCCCAGGCCGTCCTCCAGCACCTTGGCGGCGTGGACGAGCGCGGAGCCACCACCGGAGACGATGCCCTCCTCGACCGCGGCGCGGGTCGCGGAGATGGCGTCCTCCAGACGGTGCTTCTTCTCCTTCAGCTCCACCTCGGTGGCGGCGCCGACCTTGATCACGCACACGCCGCCGGCCAGCTTCGCGAGGCGCTCCTGGAGCTTCTCGCGGTCCCAGTCGGAGTCGGTGTTCTCGATCTCGGCCTTGATCTGGGCGACACGGCCCACGACGTCCTCGGAGTTGCCGGCGCCGTCGACGATGGTCGTGTCGTCCTTGGTGATCGTGACGCGGCGGGCGGAGCCCAGCACGTCCAGACCGGCCTGGTCGAGCTTGAGGCCGACCTCCTCGGAGATGACCGTGGCGCCGGTGAGGACCGCCATGTCCTGGAGCATCGCCTTGCGGCGGTCGCCGAAGCCGGGGGCCTTCACCGCGACGGCGTTGAAGGTGCCGCGGATCTTGTTGACGACCAGGGTCGACAGGGCCTCGCCCTCGACGTCCTCGGCGATGATCAGCAGCGGCTTGGAGGCGCCGGCCTGGATGACCTTCTCGAGGAGCGGCAGCAGGTCCTGGATCGAGGAGATCTTGCCCTGGTTGATCAGGATGTACGGGTCGTCGAGGACGGCCTCCATACGCTCCTGGTCGGTGACGAAGTACGGGGACAGGTAGCCCTTGTCGAAGGCCATGCCCTCGGTGAAGTCCAGCTCCAGACCGAAGGTGTTGGACTCCTCGACGGTGATGACACCGTCCTTGCCGACCTTGTCCATCGCCTCGGCGATGAGCTCGCCGACCTGCTGGTCCTGGGCGGACAGCGCGGCGACGGCGGCGATGTCCGCCTTGTCGTCGATCGGACGGGCGGTGGCCAGAAGGTCCTCCGACACGGCGGCTACGGCGGCGTCGATGCCCTTCTTCAGCAGCGCCGGGGAGGCACCCGCGGCGACGTTCTTCAGGCCCTCGCGGACCAGCGCCTGGGCGAGCACGGTGGCGGTGGTGGTGCCGTCACCCGCGATGTCGTTGGTCTTGGTCGCCACCTCCTTCACCAGCTGCGCGCCGAGGTTCTCGTACGGGTCCTCGATCTCGACCTCGCGGGCGATCGTGACACCGTCGTTGGTGATGGTGGGGGCGCCGAACTTCTTGTCGATGACGACATTGCGGCCCTTGGGGCCGATCGTCACCTTGACCGTGTCGGCCAGCTTGTTGACGCCGCGCTCGAGGGCGCGACGGGCGTCCTCGTCGAACTTCAGGATCTTCGCCATGGGAGCGGTTCAGCCCTCTCGGAAAACGTGGGTGAAACGAACTGCGCCCCGGACGCCCGGCTTCATAAGGACGCGGGAACCCGGGGCGCAGCTCACAAGCAAAAGGTGCTTCGGTAAGGAAGCGGGTGAATTACTTCTCGATGATCGCGAGCACGTCGCGGGCCGAGAGGACGAGGTACTCCTCGCCGTTGTACTTCACCTCGGTGCCGCCGTACTTGCTGTACAGCACGATGTCGCCGACGGAAACGTCGAGCGGAAGACGGTTACCGTCCTCGAAGCGGCCCGGGCCCACGGCGAGGACGACGCCCTCCTGGGGCTTCTCCTTCGCGGTGTCCGGGATGACCAGGCCAGAGGCCGTGGTCTGCTCGGCGTCGAGCGGCTGGACCACGATGCGGTCCTCGAGCGGCTTGATGGCAACCTTGGAGCTGGCGGTCGTCACGATCCGACCTCCCCCTTCGGAGATCTCACGGGGTTAACTGTCTGAGGTGGCGACCAGGTCGATCCGTCGTCGCGGGTGCCGGACCTGCCCGTCGCTATTGGCACTCTCCAGGGGGGAGTGCCAGACCCGAGACTATGACCGTGATTAGCACTCGGTCAAGCGGACTGCTAATCGCGTCCCTGCATCGGACCGCTCGGCACGGCTCAGAGGCAGTCCCTCGGGTCGCCCGCACCGCTCAGAGGCGGTCCCTCGGGTCACCCGCACCGCTCAGAGGTAGTCCTCCAGCCTCCCCACCCTCAACCCCGCCCCCTCGATCTCCCGCAGCAGCCGCGTCGTCCGCTCCACCAGCGTCAGACCCGTCGTCTCCGTCGACGGCAGGGAGACGATGTCGCCGGGGAGCAGGCGGTGCGGGGCGGTGGCGTAGGTCAGGTGGTCGTCCGCCATCGCCGCCCGCCACAGGACGACCGCGCCGACGCCGCAGTCCGTGGCGGCGCGCAGGGTCGTGGTGTCGTACGTCCCGTACGGCGGGCGGAAGAGGCGGGGGCGCGGGCCGAAGCGGGAGGCGAGTTTGTCCTGCTGGCCGCAGATCTCGTGGCGCTGGCCGGCGTACGGCAGGCCGCGCAGGGCCGCGTGGTCGAGGGTGTGGTTCTGGAGCGAGGCGCCGACCGACTGGAGGCGGGCGAAGTGGCCGTACCCCGGTCCGACGACGCTGTCCGTGAGGAACATGCTGACCGGCAGCCGCCGTCGACGGACGAGCTCCACGAAGCGGGGGTCCTGTTCGACGCCGTCGTCGTACGTCAGGAAGACCACCTTGTCGGAGGTGCGGACCCGTTTCACCACCGGCACCTCGGGCCCGGACCGCACCCCCTTCGCGCCGTACGTCACCGCCTTCTTGCCGAGCCGTTCGATGGGGTCGACGGACTGGGCGCAGCCGGCGAGGAGCAGGGCGGCCAGGGCCGCGGCCACGGCGGTCGTCGAGGCCCTCACAAGTAGTCCTCCAGCCGTGCCACCGCGTACCCCTCGGCCGTGATCTTGTTCAGGAAGCGCCGGACCATGTCCGGCATCGTGCCCTTCCACTCCTCCCGGCCGCGGAAGTGACTCAGCACGATGTCGCCCGGGTGGATCTTCCGGTCCCACTCGCGGTACTCCCAGTGGTCGACGAAGACCTCCTCGTTCCAGATCGGCGCGTACTTCACCCCGCAGGCCTTCGCCGCGACCAGGGTGTCCTCGTTGTAGTTCCCGAACGGCGGGCGGAACAGCAGCGGCCGCTTGCCGTAGTGCTTCTCGATCACGTCCTGCATGCCGCAGATCTCGCGCTTCTGACGGCCGTAGGACAGTCCCGGCAGATAGGGGTGGTGGAGGGTGTGGTTGTTGAGCCCGACGCCCTGGTCCCGCATCCGCTTGAAGTACCCGTAGTCCTCCTTGATCAGGAAGTCGCTGAGGAAGGCGGTGTACGGGATCTTCAGCTCGCTCGTCATCCGCAGGAACGCCGGGTCCTTCTCGGCGCCGTCGTCGACGGTGAGGAAGACGATCTTCTGCTCGGTGGGGATCGTGGTGAAGACGGGCGGCAGCCCCCGCTCCTCGTGACCGTCGACCTCGAAGCCCTTGCGGGTGGTGATGTGCGGCTTCTTCGCGGGCGGCGCGGGAGCGGCCAGCGGGGCCCTGTTCAGCCCCCACCGCTTCGCGACGGCCACGGAGGCGCGCAGCTTCGTGGCGTAGGCGTCGAGGGCGCGGGCCGGGGGCGCCTTCAGGGGCTGCTGGCCGGGCGCGGGACGGACCTTGGCGCTGTCGCCCTGCGCACAGCCGGAGGCGACCGCGGCGAGGGCGACGACAGCGAGGGTGCCGCGCAGACTCCACAGACCGCCCCGAGGACCCCGCACGGCCCGGCTTTTGTCATTTTGTCCTACTGATCCCATGGCGCCGGATCTTCGCAGGCCACGGTCCCCCCGCCCGGCCCGACACCACCACCGGCGACGGACCGTCCACCGACTGGCGCACAAGCAGACCATCCACCGGCTGGCTCACAAGCAGACCATCCGCCGGCTGGCTCACAATGAGGCGGTGAACGACCTCGCCCCCCTCCTCACCCCCGAGGGCCGCGCCCTCCTCGACGAAGTGCGCGGCACCGCCCCCGCCGACGAACTCGCCGTCGCACCCGGCTGCGCCGCGACCACCCCGCCGAACTGGTGTCGGCGGCGCTCGGCCAGGCGCGGCTGCGGCAGCGGGCGGCGGCGAAGTTCGGGGACGAGGACGCCGGGCGGATGTTCTTCACCCCCAACGGCGTCGAGCAGTCGACGCGGGCGAGCGTGGCCACGTATCGGGCCGAACGCTTCCGGGCGCTGGGCGTACGGTCCGTCGCCGACCTGTGCTCCGGCATCGGCGGCGACGCGATCGCACTGGCACGGGCCGGCATCAGGGTCCTGGCGGTGGACCGCGACCCCCTCACGGCCGCCGCGGCCCACGCGAACGCCGAGGCGCTGGGGCTCGCCGGCCTGATCGAGGTGCGCGAGGCGGACGTCACGGACATCGACACGTCCCCGTACGACGCGGTGTTCGTGGACCCGGCGCGACGCGGCGGCCGGGGCCGCATCTTCGACCCCGAGGCCTACTCCCCGCCCCTGTCCTGGGCCGTACAGGCGGCGACGAAGGCACCCCACGCCGCCCTGAAGATCGCCCCCGGCATCCCCCACGAGGCGATCCCGGCGGAGGCCGAGGCGGAGTGGATCTCGGACGGCGGGGACGTGAAGGAGGCGGTGCTGTGGTTCGGCACGGAGCCGGGCGCCGTCCGCGCGACCCTGCTCCCCGGCCCGCGCACCCTCCTCGGCCGCGGCCTCCCCGACCCCGAAGTCCGCCCCGTCGGACGGTACTTGTACGAACCCGACGGCGCCGTCATCCGCGCCCACCTGGTCGCCGAGGTGGCCGAGGAACTGGCGGGCGGCCTGATCGACGAGACGATCGCGTACATCACCGCCGACGAACCGCGCCCGACCCCGTACGCCACTGCCTACGAGATCACCGACCAACTCCCCTTCAACGTGAAGAAGTTGAAGGCCCTGCTGCGGGAGCGGGAGGTCGGCGTCCTGACCGTGAAGAAGCGGGGTTCGGCCGTGGAGCCGGAGGAGCTGCGCAGGAAGGCGCTGCCGAAGGCGCACGGCAAGGCCGCGGTGACCGTCTTCCTCACCCGCGTCGCCGGCGCCCCCACGATGCTGCTCGGTCAGCCCGTCTGAGCCTCCCGCGCCCGGCCGAGCAGCAGCTCCCGCTCCCGTTCGTTGCGGGCGAGGGCGGCGGCCCGTTCGAACTCGACGGCCGCCTCCGTCGTACGCCCGAGACGGTCCAGCAGGTCGCCGCGGACGCTGGGCAGCAGGTGGTAGTCGGGCAGGTGGGGGGCCAGGGCGTCGACGATCTCCAGCGCCGCCTCCGGTCCCTGCGCCATCGACACCGCGACCGCGCGGTTGAGTTCGACGACCGGGGAGGGGGCGCGGGCGGCGAGCAGCCCGTAGAGGGCGGCGATGGTGGCCCAGTCGGTCTCCTCGTAGGTGTACGCGTGCGCGTGGCAGGCGGCGATGGTGGCCTGGAGGACGTAGGGACCGGGGGCGCCGGTGGCCGTGGCCTCCGCCCGCTCGAGGGCCCTGATCCCGCGGGCGATGAGCATGCGGTTCCAGCGCCGCCGGTTCTGGTCCCTGAGCAGCACGGGCTCGCCGTCCGGTCCGGTACGGGCGGCGGTACGGGACGCCTGGAACTCCAACAGTGCGACGAGACCGTGCACTTCGGGCTCCTTGGGCATCAGCCCGGCCAGCACCCGGGCCAGCCGCAGCGCGTCCTCGCACAGCCCCGGCCGCAGCCAGTCGTCGCCGGCGGTGGCGGCGTACCCCTCGTTGAAGACGAGGTAGATGACATCGAGCACGTCCCGGAGCCGGGCCTCGCGCTCCACCCCGTACGGCACCTCGAAGGCGACGTTCTTGGTGGCGAGGGTGCGTTTGGCGCGGACGATCCGCTGGGCGACGGTCGCCTCGGGGACGAGGAAGGCGCGGGCGATCTCGACCGTCGTCAGCCCGCCGAGAAGACGGAGGGTGAGGGCGATACGGGCCTCGGCGGAGAGGACGGGATGGCAGGTGGTGAAGACGAGCCGGAGCAGGTCGTCGTCGATGTCGTCGGGATCGGTGGGCTCCTGCGGCGGAGCCGTCTCCGGCATCTCCCGGCCGATCTCCTGGAGCTTGCGGGCGTAGTTCTCCCGACGCCGGACCAGGTCGACGGCACGACGCCGGGCGGCGGTCATGAGCCAGGCGCCCGGGTTGTCGGGGACCCCCTCGCGCGGCCACTGCTCCAGGGCGGCGACGAGGGCGTCCTGGGCGAGCTCCTCGGCGATGCCGACGTCACGGACGACACGGGTGACGGCGGCGACGATCCGCGGCGACTCGATACGGAAGACGGTCTCGATGGCGCGGCGTACGTCGCTCTCGGTGCCGCCGGGGGACTGTGGGCTCACAGTCCCCCATGCAACACCCGTCGACGCCCCGGGCCAAGGCGGGCTCAGCCCTCCGCGATCTCCCGCACCTCGCAGGTGACCGTCCAGTACTCCTCGTGGACCTGGAGGAAGCGCTTGGTCCACTCCAGCGCCTCGGCCTTGTCCTTGCACTGCATGAGCGCGTACCCGCCGACGACCTCCTTGGCCTCGGTGAAGGGCCCGTCGGTGACGGAGATCTTGCCGCCCTCCCAGTGCACGCGGGTGCCCTGCGAGGACGGCGTCAGACCGGCGGTGTCGAGCATGACACCGGCCTTGGTGATCTCTTCGATCAGCGCACCCATCCGCTCCATCAGCTCGGGGCTGGGGCCTTCGGCGGGGGCGTTGGACTCGTCGATCTGCACGAGGGAGAGGAAGCGGGGCATCGGTGGCTCCTTGGGTCGGGGGCCGGTTCCTTTCCGGCCTCTCACCCATGCGTCGATCGGGAGACGACGGGATCGACACACTCGCCGAAATTTCCCGAAGATTTTTTTGGTCGGCTGTTTCCGCAGGTCAGCGAGGTCTATTTCAGCTCGGAACCGAACGCCGCCTTCGCATCCGGCACCCCGGCCGTCCGCGGCCCGCACACGAACGCCGCGTCCGTCACGACCCCCGTCGCCCGCCCCCGCAGCGACCACACCGCCCCCGCCCGGGAGTTCTCCCCCATGGCCGACGCCGCCAGGTCCGCGTGCCCGTTGCCGTTGATGTCCAGGAGCCGGACCGCGCTGCCGAAGTCGTCCCCCGGCTCCGCCGCCCCCGCACCCCGGCCGTGTTCTGCGTGAACGCCTGAGACCCGGTCCCGGTCAGGCCGGCCGCCGTGCCGTAGAGGACCTCGACGATGCCCGCCCCGTCGGTGTACCCGATCTCCTCGCCCAGCGCGCCCACCGCCAGGTCGTCGCGGTCGTCGCCGTCGATGTCACCGGCCGAGAGCGAGCCGCCGAAGAAGTCGCCCTCCTCGTACGCGCCCGGCACCCCGGGGGTGTCCTGGGTGTAGCGACGCCAGCTCCCGCGCGGTGCCAGGCCCGACGCCGAGCCCGGCGCCACCGTCACCGACGAGTCCGGCTCGTTGCCGACCGCCAGGTCCTGGTATCCGTCGCCGTCGAAGTCGCCGAAGGCCATGCCGCCGCCCCCGCCCGGGAACGTCCCGTGGGCCGCGGGGACGAGGCCCGTGGGCGAACCGGAGTAGAAGAGGGTGCAGTAGCCGCCGTCGCCGCAGTACGCCTTCAGCGCGAGTTCGTCACGGCCGTCGGCGTCGACGTCGCCCGTCGCGCCGTCCCACACGTCGACGTACTGCAATTCCTCCGGGTCCAGTGCCCGCGTACCGGCCGGCTTCCCGGCGCGCGTCAGCGGGCCCGTCCACACCGTCCCCGTCGTGCCGAGCGGGTCGTCGCCCGGGGCGCGGCCGCCTCTGAACAGAGCCAGGTCGAGCTTGCCGTCGCCGTCGAAGTCGCCGGCCTGGGCGGTCGACGCGGGCAGGGACGTACCGCCCGCCACACCGCCCCTCGCTCCCCACACCACCACGGCCGACCGCGTCGCGGAGACGTGACCGACGATCAGGTCCGCCCTGCCGTCACCGTCCAGGTCGCCCTTGGTCAGCTGGATGCCGAACTTCTCGCCCTCGGCGGGGCTGCCGGGGATGCCGACGGTGGCACGGCTGATGACCGTCCGCCGGTCCGCCGACAGGCCGTGCGGGCCGCCGTACATGACGACGACGTAGCCCGCGTCCTTGAGGCCGCCCACCGTGCCGCCGGGGGCGCCGACCGCGAGGTCCTGGTAGCCGTCGCCGTCGAAGTCGTCGCGGACGGGGGCCGGGGTCGAGGCCTCGGCGGGGGCGGGCAGGGCGCCCAGGGAGAGGAGGCCCGCCGCCAGCGGGACCGCCCAACGGCCGTATGTACGAAGGGAGAACACGGGCGACCCTCTCAGCACGGCGACATGGTCACCGGACAAGACTCGCCGCCCCCTCAGCGGGTTGTGGTCACCGCAGCGACTTCCACAGCCTGCTCGCCGCCGGCTCCTGCGCCACCACCCGGTTGTGGTCCGAGGGCGCCTGGACGACCGGCATCATCACCGTCTTCACCTGGTCCGCCGACAGCCCCTTCAGGCTCTGGCCCAGGCTCATCAGCTCGGTGAGGGAGTCGAGGCCGGTGTCGGTGGTGAGGCTGCCGGTGATCGCGTCGGCGACCGAGTAGAGCTTGGTGGGCGAGGTGAGCAGGTTCGTCGAGGAGATCTGTTCCAGCAGGGCCTTCACCAGCTTCTGCTGGAGGCCGATGCGGCCGAGGTCGCTGCCGTCGCCGATGCCGTGCCGGGTGCGGGCGAGCGCGAGGGCCTGCTTGCCGTTCAGGTGGTGGGTACCGGCCCTGAGGGTGAGGTGACTGCTGGAGTCGTCGATGTCCTCGTCCGTCGTGACCGTGACGCCGCCGAGGGCGTCCACCAGCTTCGCGAAGCCCGAGAAGTCGATCTCGATGTAGTGGTCCATGCGGACGTTCGTGATCGACTCGACGGTCTTGACCGCGCACACCGGGCCGCCCACCGAGTAGGCGCTGTTGAACATCGCCTGGTACGCCACCGCCGTCGAACCCCCGTCCTTCAGCGGGCAGGAGGGGCGGGTGACGAGCGTGTCGCGCGGGATGCTGACGACCGTCGCCTCGGTGCGGCCCGCGTCGACGTGCACGACCATCGCCGTGTCGGAGCGGGCGCCGGTGCTGTCGCCGCCGCCGAGGGCCTGGTTCTCCTTGCCGCTGCGCGAGTCCGAGCCGAGGACCAGGATGTTGAGGGCCTCGGTCGGCAACGGACTTTCCGACGCGGAAGGCGCGGAAGGCGAGGAGGGCGTGGGCGTCACCATGGCCTTCGCCGGACGGTCGTCGCCGAGCGCCTGGTCGATGTCGACGCTCTTGATGTTGCCGTTCAGATGCCAGTACGCCCAGCCGCCCGCCGCGGCTCCCGCCACCAGCACGCCCGCGAGAGTGAGGCCGGCGGCCTTCAGTATCCGTGTCCGCCGCCGGCCCACTGGTCTGCCTTCGTCGTCTCCATTCACGGAGAGGAACGTAAGTCCGAATTATTACGAGGGCGCTGCCTCAGTCAGCTTTCTTCGGAAAATCTCACTTTTCTCAGCCCAGCGTCACCGTCGGCACCGGGTTGCTCCCGCTCCAGTTCGCGTTGAACCCGAAGGTCACCGAGCCGCCGTCCGGGACGGTCCCGTTGTAGGACGCGTTGACGCAGCTGACCGCCGCGCCGGACTGGGTGCAGGTCGCGTTCCAGGCCTGCGTGATCCGCTGCCCGGCGCCGTACGTCCAGGTCACCTTCCAGGACGACAGCGAGGCACCCGAGCAGGAGATCGTCACGTTCCCGGTGAACCCGGTGTTCCACTGACTCGGCACGCTGTACGCCGCCGTGCACGCCCCCGTCGGAGGCGGTGTCGTCGTCCCGCCGAGCGCCTCGGCGATGCCGTAGTAGGCCGGTTTGGGCGCGTAGCCGGCGTCGTACGGGGTCGCCGCCCCGTACCCCGGGAAGGTGCTGTCGACCCAGGAGTCGGAGTCGGTGAAGCCCCAGACGGTGAGGTTCACGCAGCGCGGGACGGCCACGCAGGCCGCGGTGACCGCCTTGTAGTCGGCCTTCTGCTGGGCGAGCTTGGCGGTGTCGGCGGGCAGGGCCATCCGGATGTCCAGCTCGGTGATCGCCACGTCCACGCCGAGGTCGGCGAAGCGCTGGATGTTCTGCTGGAGCGTGGACGGCACCTGGCCGAGGATGAGATGGGCCTGGAGACCGACGCCGTCGACGGGAACCCCTTGTTCCTTGAGGGACTTGACCAGGTTGTACAGGGCCGTGCTCTTCGCGTTGACGCCCTCGACGTTGTAGTCGTTGATGTAGAGCTTCGCGGCCGGGTCGGCGGCGCGGGCGGCGGTCAGGGCCCGGGCGATGTAGCCGGAGCCGAGGCCGTTGTACCACAGCGTCGGACGGTAGGTGCCGTCCTCGTTGAAGGCCTCGTTGACCACGTCCCAGGCGGCGATCCGGCCCTTGTAGCGGCCGGCCTCGGTGGCGATGTGGTCGTCGAGGAGCGTGCCGAGCTGGGCCGGGGTCCAGGTGCCGTTGGTCAGCCAGTCCGGGTTCTGGTTGTGCCAGACCAGGGTGTGGCCGCGCACCTGCTGGCCGTGGGCCTCGGCGAAGTTCACGATCTGGTCGGCCTCGGCCCAGTTGAAGCTGCCCCGGCTCGGCTCGACCGAGCCCCACTTCATGGCGTTGCCGGGGGTGAGCGAACTGAACTGCGTCCCGGCGATGTCGCCGTAGCTCCCGGTGAGCTTGGAGCCGGTGACCGCGGTGCCGATGACCTTGCCCTTGGCGGTGCCGAGGTCGCGCAGCGGGGTGTCGGCGGCGTGTGCCGCGGGCGCCGTGAGCAGGAGGGTGCCGAGCATCCCGAGGAGGGACGCCAGGGATAAGCCGGTTCTCAGAGATCTCATTGCGGGTGCCTCCGAAAGTTTCGGTCGAACAACCGATTGGCTTCGGGGCAGTGTGGGGCGCCACGACACACGCGTCAATACAGCAACAGCTCTCCCCTACGGCCACCGAACCGCCTTACGGCCACCGCACCGCCTTACGGCCGTCAAACCGCCGGAGGCGACCCCTGAGCCGCCGGAGACGACCCCTAAGCCCCCTAAGCCGCCAGGGCGGCGCCCCCGTACTGCTGCGGCACCACCAGGCTCGTGGCCAGCTCCACCCGCGTCGCCGCCGGCGTGCCCTCCTCGCGCGCGAGGTCGAGCACCAGCTTCGCCGCGGCCTCGGCCATCTCGGTGAGCGGCTGCCGTACGGTCGTCAGCGGCGGCCCCACCCAGGGCGCGACCGGCAGATCGTCGAACCCGACGACGCTCAGGTCCTCCGGAATGCGCAGCCCCAGCTCACGGGCGGCCTCGTACAGCCCGAGCGCCTGGAGGTCGTTCCCGGCGAAGACGGCGGTGGGCCGGTTCTCGCGGCGCAGCAGGTCCAGGCCCAGCCGGTAGCCGGCCTCGTGGTGGAAGTCGCCGGTCTTGATCAGGGCGGGGTCGACGGGCAGTCCGGCGGTCTCCAGTGCGGCCCGGTAGCCGTCGACGCGGGCGCGGCTGCACATCATCCGGGACGGGCCGCTGATGGCGCCGATCCGGGTGTGGCCGAGTTCCACCAGGTGCCGGGTGGCCGCGAGGCCGCCCTGCCAGTTGGTGGCGCCGATGGACGGCACGTCGGCGCCCGGGTCGCCGGCCGGGTCCATGACGACGAACGGGATGGAACGGCTGGTCAGCAGGGCGCGCTGGGACTCGTCGAGGCCGGACAGCACGAGGATGACGCCGTGCGGCCGACGGGCGGCGACCTGGTCGGCCCAGGTCCGCCCGGGGGTGAGCCGGCCCGCGCTCTCGCTGAGCACCACGCTCAGCCCGGCGTCCCGCGCCACGTTCTCCACACCCCGGATGACCTCCATCGCCCAGGCGCTCTCCAGCTCGTGGAAGACCAGGTCGATGAGGGGGGAACGGCTGGCCTCGGCCCGTCGCCGGCGATAGCCGTGCGCGCGCAGCAGTTCTTCCACTCGGGTACGGGTGGCCGGGGCGACGTCGGCCCGGCCGTTGAGGACCTTCGAAACAGTCGGCGCCGAGACGCCGGCCTCACGGGCGATCTCGGCGAGCGTCGCGGTCTGCGTCGAGCGTCCTGCTGTCCGGGTTTCACCGGGCTCCGGGGGTGTCATGGCGGCGATCGTATCCCTGCGCGACCTCTTGACGAACCCTTCTCACCGGCCTAGGTTCCCAAAACATTCGGATTACATATCGAAACATTCGCGAGAGACGTTCGTGCGAACCCTTCGTGAGAGGTCGTTCGACCCGACAGGAGTTTCATGACCACCGCGCCTTGGCGTGACCCCGCCCTGACCGCCGCCGCCCGCGTCGACGACCTCCTCTCCCGGATGACCCTGGAGGAGAAGACCGCCCAGCTGTACGGCGTGTGGGTGGGCGCCAGCACCGACGGCGACGGCGTCGCCCCGCTGCAACGTGAGATGACCGCCGACTACGACTGGGACGAGCTGATCACCCACGGCCTGGGCCAGCTCACCCGTCCCTTCGGCACCGCCCCCGTGGACCCGGCGCTGGGCGCGCAGGCACTGGCCCGCGCCCAGCGCCGTATCGCTCAGGCGGGCCGCTTCGGCATTCCCGCGCTCGCGCACGAGGAGTGCCTCGCCGGCTTCACCGCCTGGCAGGCGACCGCCTATCCGGTGCCGCTCGCCTGGGGCGCCGCCTTCGACCCGCCGCTCGTGGAGGAGATGGCCCGGCACATCGGCCGCGACCTGCGCGCGGTCGGGGTCCACCAGGGGCTCGCCCCCGTGCTGGATGTCGTCCGCGACCCGCGCTGGGGACGGGTCGAGGAGACCATCGGCGAGGACCCCTACCTGGTCGGCACGGTCGGCGCCGCCTATGTCCGCGGCCTGGAGTCGGCGGGCGTGGTGGCCACGCTCAAGCACTTCGCCGGGTACGCGTCCTCCGCGGGCGCCCGCAATCTGGCGCCCGTCCGGGCGGGGGTGCGCGAGTTCGCCGATGTGACGCTGCCGCCGTTCGAGCTGGCCGTGCGCGAGGGCGGGGCGCGCTCGGTGATGGCCGCGTACACCGACACGGACGGCATCCCGGCCTCCGCCGATCCGGGCCTGCTCACCGAACTCCTGCGCGAGCAATGGGGGTTCACGGGCACGGTGGTCGCCGACTACTTCGGCGTCGGCTTCCTGCAGAGCCAGCACCGGGTCGCGGGCACCGAGGCGGAGGCGGCCCACGCGGCCCTCGCGGCGGGCCTCGACGTCGAACTGCCCACGCTGAAGTGCTACGGCAAGCCCCTGCTGGAGGCCGTGCGGGCGGGCGAGATCCCGGAGGCGCTCATCGACCGCGCCGCCCGCCGCGTCCTGATCCAGAAGTGCGAACTGGGCCTGCTGGACGAGGACTGGACCCCGAGCCCACCGGCCGCATCGACCTCGACTCCACGGCGAACCGCGCGCTCGCCCGCCGCCTCGCCGAGGAGTCGGTGGTCCTGCTGGACAACCCGGACGGCGTCCTGCCCCTCTCCCCCGACACCCGTATCGCGGTGGTCGGCCCGAGGGCGGCCGACGCCCTGGCGATGCTCGGCTGCTACTCCTTCCCGTCCCACGTCCTCACCCACCACCCCGACATCCCGATGGGCATCGAGATCCCGACCGTCCTGGAGGCGCTGCGCGCCGAACTCCCGGACGCCAAGGTGACGTTCGCCGAGGGCTGCGGGGTCGACACCCCCGACACCGGCGGTTTCGAGGAGGCGGTGGCGCGGACCGCGGAGGCGGACGTCTGTGTGGCCGTCCTCGGCGACCGCGCGGGCCTGTTCGGCCGGGGCACCTCGGGCGAGGGCTGCGACGCGACCGACCTGCGACTGCCGGGCGTGCAGGGCGAGTTGCTGGACGCGCTGGTCGCCACCGGGGTGCCCGTCGTCCTCGTTCTCCTGACCGGGAGGCCGTACGCGCTCGGCCGCTGGCACGGCCGGCTCGCCGCGTCCGTGCAGGCCTTCTTCCCGGGAGAGGAGGGCGGCCCGGCGGTGGCGGGAGTGCTGTCGGGCCGCGTCAACCCCTCCGGGCGGCTGCCGGTCAGCGTCCCGCGGGAGCCGGGTGGCCAGCCCTGGACCTACCTCCAGCCCCCGCTGGGCCTCGCGGGCGAGGTCAGCAACCTGGACCCGACCCCGCTGTACCCCTTCGGGCACGGCCGCTCGTACACGACGTTCGCGTGGGAGTCTGACGCGACCGGGGCGGAGATCACGACCGACGGCTCGTACGAGGTGAGCGTCACCGTCCGCAACACCGGCGACCGCGAGGGCGCCGAGGTCGTCCAGCTGTACCTGCACGACCCGGTGGCCTCGGTGACCCGCCCGGACGTCCGCCTGATCGGCTACCAGCGCCTGGAACTCGCCCCCGGCGAGCGGCGACGCGTGACCTTCCGCTTCCACGCCGACCACTCGGCGTTCACCGACCGCAAGGGCCGCCGGATCGTCGAACCCGGCGCCCTGGAGCTGCGGTTGGCGGCCTCCAGCGCGGACGTACGCCACACCGCCCGGCTGACGCTGACCGGCCCGGTGCGCGAGCCGGGCGCCGACCGCAGGCTGCGCTGCGAGACGGAGGTACGGGAAACAGCTTGATCACGGAGGGGGCGAACACCGGTTCCCCGTGCCAGAATCCTCCGACGCCTCAGAGGGTGGGCGACGGGGGATGCCATGAACGCACGGGGAACCGGACCCGCCCTTCGCGTGGCCGTGTTCGGCCTGACCGTCACGCTCGTGGGGTACGCACTGCTGGTGGCGTGGCTGGCCGGAAACGTGTACGTCAACGACCGGGCCGTCGACCACTACCAAGAGCACACCGAACGGTCCCTCGGCCGGATCCTGGAAGACGCCTCCGCCCCCGAAGACGTCCGCGTCAGCTGGACCGACGAGGCGGGACATGAGCACGTCCAGCTCTTCACCCCGCCCGCCGAAGGCTACCCGTACCGCAAATACGGCGCGTTCCCGGTCGGGTACGACCCGACCGAGACGAACCCCAGCGGTCACTACTTCGACTATCGCGAGTCCGGGCCCCAACGCCTCGATGAGGACGCCCTCATCGCCTCCGCTGTCATCGCCGCGCTCTTCGTCGTCGCCCTCTGCGCCGCCTGGGCCCGCCGCGGCCTGACGTTCCGGTACGCGGCCCGCCGCCCGGGCCGCCCCATGACGGCCGACGTGCGGATCGGGACGCGCGCCCAGTCCTTCCCCCGGCAGGTCGCGAGGACGCCGTGGCTCGTCCTGGACGACCGGCACTGGCAGCGCGTGATGTGGCACCCCGCGCTCGCCGAGCACGGAGACGGCACCTCCGTGACGGTCCACGGCGACCGCACTGCCGTGGCGGTCCTGCCGGACGGAACGCGCCTGGTCCCGGTGGGCCGGCTGCGCCATCGGCAACCAACCCCCCTGACCTTCGCCGGCCTCCGGAAAGCCCCCGCCCACGCATGGCGGCGGCAGGCCTGGCCCGCCACGGCGTACGGCACCGTCTTCGGCTTCGCCGCGGGTTTCTGGCTGGGCGACGGCACCCTGCTCGCCGTGGTCGGCCACACCCTCGCGTGGGCGACCCTGTCGACCGCGGAGTGGGCCCTGTTCGCCCCGGAGCTCTAACCCACCGTCTCGAACCGCCACCGATGCACGGCCCGTGACACCAACTCCCCGTCCGGCTCAGGCAGTTCGGGGAGTACGGCGTCGAACTCGGCGTCCCACCAGGTGATCACCAGCACGCGGTCCTGCGGCGCCCGGAACGTCTCCCGGCGCAGCGGAGGCACGTCCAGCTCCTGGGCCCGCGCCCAGGCCAGCAGCTCCTCGCCCCGGCCCTCGACGGCCCGCGCCTCCCACATCAACGCGACCGTCACGAGTAGAGGTTCTCCTTGCTGACCTCGTGGACGTGGTCGTGCCCGGGGACATGCGGATCGGTCACCGGCAGCGAGGAGTCGGCCGACAGGTCCCAGCTGGAGGCGGGCCGGTTGCGGGCGACCATCTCGGCGCCGAGCGCGGCCACCATCGCCCCGTTGTCCGTGCACAGCTTGGGCCGCGGGACGCGCAGCCGGATACCGGCCGCCTCGCAGCGCTCCTGGGCCAGCGCCCGCAGCCGGGAGTTGGCCGCGACGCCGCCGCCGATCATGAGGTGGTCGACACCCTCGTCGCGACAGGCCCTCACAGCCTTCCGCGTCAGAACATCCACGACCGCCTCCTGGAAGGAGGCCGACACATCGCGCACCGGCACCTCCTCGCCGGCCGCGCGCTTCGCCTCGATCCAGCGGGCGACCGCCGTCTTCAGCCCGGAGAAGGAGAAGTCGTACGCCGGGTCGCGCGGCCCGGTCAGCCCGCGCGGGAAGGCGATCGCGTTCGGGTCGCCCTCCTTGGCGTACCGGTCGATGACCGGGCCGCCCGGGAAGCCGAGGTTCAGCACGCGGGCGATCTTGTCGAAGGCCTCGCCGCCGCGTCGTCGATGGTCGCGCCGAGCGGCCGTACGTCGGTCGTGATGTCCGTGGACAGCAGCAGCGAGGAGTGGCCGCCGCTCACCAGGAGGGCCATGGTCGGCTCGGGCAGCGCCCCGTGCTCCAGCTGGTCCACGCAGATGTGGGAGGCGAGGTGGTTGACGCCGTAGAGGGGCTTGCCGAGGGCGTAGGCGTACGCCTTGGCGGCGGAGACACCGACCAGCAGGGCACCGGCGAGACCGGGACCGGCGGTGACGGCGATGCCGTCGAGGTCCTTCGCCGTGACGCCCGCGTCCTTCAGCGCGCGCTCGATGGTCGGCACCATCGCCTCCAGATGGGCCCGGGAGGCGACCTCCGGCACGACCCCGCCGAAGCGCGCGTGCTCGTCGACGCTGGAGGCGACGGCGTCGGCGAGCAGGGTGGTGCCGCGGACGATGCCGACGCCGGTCTCGTCACAGGAGGTCTCGATGCCGAGGACGAGTGGTTCGTCAGCCATGGTTCTTCTCTTCACTCGCAGGGTCGATGGTCAGGCGCATCACGAGGGCGTCGACGTTGCCCGGCTGGTAGTAGCCGCGGCGGAAGCCGATGGGCGCGAAGCCGAAGCGCTCGTACAGCTTCTGCGCGCGGACGTTGTCCACCCGGCACTCCAGCATCACCTCGGCGCACTCGAACGCGGTGGCCGCCTGCAGCAGTTCGGTCAGCAGCCGCCCGCCGAGGCCGGTGCCCCAGTGGTCGCGGGCGACGGCGATGGTCTGCACGTCGGCCAGCTCGCCGGTGGAGGCGAGTCCGGCGTACCCGACGAGCCGTCCGTCCTCCTCGGCGACCAGGTAGCGGCGGTTCGCCGTGGCGCCGCGCGCATGGGCCAGCTCGGACCAGAACATGCCCCGCGACCAGGCGTCCTCGGGGAACAGGTCCCTCTCCAGCTCCAGCACCGGATCGATGTCCCACCAGCGCATCTCACGCAGTACGGGGGTCACTTGGGGGTGACCACCTTGTAGTTCTTGGGGACCTGGGCGTCGGGCCGGCGCAGGTACAGCGGCCGGGGCGCCGGCGGTTCCTCGCCCGCGGCGAGCCGCTCGGCGGCCAGCGCGGCGAGGGCGGCGGCCGACACGTGCTCGGGCGCGTGGGCGTCCGGGAAGGTGTCGGGGTAGAGCAGCGCGCCGGCGCCCACGGCGGGCACCCGGCGACCTGCTCGGCGATGTCGGCGGGCCGGTCCACGGCGGGGCCGGTGACCCGGGTGCGGCGGTCGTCGTAGCGCGCCCAGTAGACCTCCTTGCGCCGGGCGTCGGTCGCCACGACGAAGGGGCCCTCGACGTCCGTGGCGTACGCGAGCCCGTCCAGCGTGCACACGCCGTGCACGGGGACGCCGAGCGCGAGGCCGAAGGTGTCGGCGGTCATCAGCCCGACCCGCAGTCCGGTGTAGGGGCCGGGTCCGATCCCTACGACGATGCCGGTGACGGCGTCGAGCTTCAGCCCGGCCTCGGCGAGGACGCGGTCGACGGCCGGCAGCAGCAGCTCGCCGTGCCGGCGCGCGTCCACCTGGCTCGAGGAGGCGATGACGTCCGTTCCGTCGTGCAGGGCGACGGTGACGGCGGGGGTGGCGGTATCCAGAGCGAGCAAGAGCACGCAAACAGCCTACGGCTCCCGCGCCGCGCACACCGCCGCCCCGGTGGGACGCTCACCGACTGCTAACGTCGCGAGGGATCACCGCGTACGACACAGAGACGGACGACCGTGCCCAGTACTTCCGCCGGAATCGTCACCGGACTGACCACCGCGGCCCTCGTCACGGTCGGTGTCCTCGCCTACCAGGCCTCGGCGACCGTGCCCGCGGCGCTCGGGCGGGCGCGCACGAGCGCCACCCCCGATGTCGCCGCCGCCAAGGCGCCCCGGGACACCCGTCACCCCGCCGCCCTGCCGGCCGGTTCCGGAACGGGTGAACGGGTCGTGTACTCGGTGGACGACGACCGGGTCTGGCTGGTCGCGGCGGGCGACAAGGTCACGCGGACCTTCGAGGTCACCCCCGGCACGGTCGACCCGGCGCCGGGCTCCTACCGGGTCACGTCCCGCTCGAACACGGTCACCGGCACCGACGGCACCCCCATCGAGCACGTCGTCCGCTTCGCCACCGCCGACAACGTCACGATCGGCTTCAGCGCGGCCGTCGCCGCCCCGACCACACCCCCCGACCCCGCGGTGAAGACGGGCGGCATCCGGGAAACCCGCCCGGACGGCAACGCGATGTGGACCTTCGCGACGATCGGCCGGAAGGTGATCGTGATCCGCTAGGCCGCTTCGCGGTGCCGGGTCGGTGGGCTGACCGTCTCGGGGTCCGGCAGGCGCGGTGGGGTCGAGATCGTGTGCGCCGCGGCGCAGGCCGCCAGCAGGTCGCGCATGGGTACCGCGGACACCGCGCGCGGCGTCGACTCGTCTCGTTCCGTGGCCGACATGGTCGCCTCCTGAGCACCGGGGGCGGACGTTGTTAGGTAGACCTAACTACGAACTGGATACCATGTGACCACGCGCAAGACGCCGAAAGCAATAACTTGCCGACGTCTTGTCGGAACGTTCACCGAAACCGGCGCCTGTCACGCGGTGAGCAGGCTCAGGTCGGCCGCCGCCCAGCGCTCGCCGAGCCCCGTCAGGGTCACGTGCCGCACCTCGTCGGTGGTGTCGCCGACCGCGCGGTGGATCTGCACCTGGAGCCGGTCGTCGGTCAGCTCCTCGACCTTGCCCTCGCCCCACTCCACGACGATCACCGAGTCGGGCAGCGAGACGTCGAGGTCGAGGTCCTCCATCTCGTCGAGCCCGCCGCCCAGCCGGTAGGCGTCGACATGCACGAGCGGCGGACCGTCACCGAGGGACGGGTGGACACGGGCGATCACGAAGGTCGGGGACGTGACGGCGCCCCGCACCCCCAGCCCCTCGCCCAGCCCCCGGGTCAGCGTCGTCTTGCCCGCGCCGAGCTCTCCGCTGAGCATCACGAGATCCCCGGCGCGCAGCAGCTTGGCCAGCTTCCGGCCCAGCTCGCGCATCTGCTCGGGGGAGGTGACGGTCAGCTCGGTCTCAACCGGGCTGTGCGGTACTGCTTCCATAACCGCCAACCGTAGCCCCTGCCGGCACGGCGCCGCGCGGGTGAGGAGGTCGGCGAGGCGGTCGGTGACCGCTTCCGGGTGCTCCAGCATCACCAGATGCCCCGCGTCCGGCACCAGCACCAGCTCGGCGTCCGGCAGCAGCCCGGCGATGGCCTCGCTGTGCTCGCTGGGTGTGACGAGGTCCCCGATCCCGGCCAGCACGAGCACCGGCAGGTCTCTGAAGTGGGCGAGGGCCTCGGTCTTGTCGTGGTCGGTGAAGGCCGGGTAGAACTCGGCGACCACGTCGATCGGCGTGGCCTCGATCATCCGCTCTGCGAACCGCGCGACGGCCGGGTCGACGTCCCGCGACGCGAACGAGTAGCGCTTGATGATCCCGGCGAACAGGTCGGCGGTGGCCTGCCGCCCCTTCTCCACCAGGTCGGCCCGCTGCCCCAGCGCCTTCAGCAGCCCCGGCAGCACCCGCCGCACCGCGTTCACACCCGCGACGGGCAGCCCGAAGTTGACCTCGCCGAGCCGCCCGGAGGACGTCCCGACCAGAGCGACGGCGACGACCCGCTCCCGGATGAGCTCCGGGTACTGGTCGGCGAGTGCCATGACGGTCATCCCGCCCATGGAGTGGCCGACGAGCACCAGCGGCCCCTCGGGCGCGGCCGCGTCGATGACGGCCTTCAGGTCACGCCCGAGCTGGTCGATGTCGACCGGCACGTCGTCCTGCACCTGCCGCACCCCGCGCCCGGACCGCCCGTGACTGCGCTGGTCCCAGTGCACGGTCCGCACCACACCCCGCAGGGCGGCCCGCTGGAAGTGCCAGGAGTCCTGGCTCAGGCAGTACCCGTGGCTGAAGACGACGGTGACGGGCAGCGGCGCCTTCCGTCCGAACAGCCGCCGCCGGCGCGGCGCGGACCCGCCCTCCGGCTCCACGTCGTCGACCTCGTAGTACAACTCCGTGCCGTCGTCGGCGTACGCCTTGCCGGGCATCCCGCGCAACGAGCCGTACGGCCCGGCCGAGTCCAGGGCGAGTCGCGCCTTCTTGCGCATCCCGCGTCCGACGGTCATCCGCTCCAGGGCGACACCGGCCGCGGCTCCCGCCGCGACCACCCCTATCGCGGCACCGGCGAGTCCGGTCGCCCGGCGCCAGTTGCCGGCCGCCCCCGTGGCGGAAGCGACGGCAAGGACGGCCTCCGCACTGCTCTCGCTCACGTACCGCTCCTCTTCACCGGGCCACCGGACTGGTGTTCGCTGCTGGGCGCTTACCCAGCCCGTCCGTCATTCACCTAATAGAACTCGCACACTGGAAGAACTCACACGCAAGGAACGCACATCGAAAAGAACTCACACGGTCGCATCTACATAGACGCGGGGAACGCGCGTTCCGATCCGGGTGACGATCTCGTACGCGATGGTTCCCGCCGCCTGCGCCCAGTCCTCGGCGGTGGGCTCGCCTCGGTCTCCGGGCCCGAAGAGTACGGCCTCGCTGCCGACGGCCGGCTCGTCGCCCCCCAGATCCACGACGAACTGGTCCATGGCCACCCGCCCGGCCACCGTCCGCCACTTCCCGCCGACCAGCACCGGACCGGTGCCGGAGGCGTGCCGCGGGATGCCGTCCGCGTAGCCGACCGGGATGAGGCCGAGGGTGGTCTCGCCCGGGGTGATGTAGTGATGCCCGTAACTGACGCCGTGGCCGCCCGGCACCCGCTTCACCAGCGCCAGGGACGCGGTCAGCGTCATCACCGGCCGCAGTCCGAGGTCGGCCGGGCTGCCGAGCTCGGGGCTGGGCGAGATGCCGTAGACGGCTACGCCGTGCGCACCAGGTCGAAGTGGGCCTCGGGAAGGGTCAGCGTGGCGGGCGAGTTGGCGATGTGCCGTACCTCGGGGCGGACGCCGGCCTGCTCGGCGTACGCGAGCATCTCCCGGAACGTCGAGAGCTGGGCGGCGATGGAGGGATGGCCGGGTTCGTCGGCGCAGGCGAAGTGCGACCAGAGCCCGGTGATCCGGATGACTCCGTCACCCTCGGCGCGCAGGGCCTCGGCGACCAGCTCGGCCCAGTCGGCACCCGGCTGACAGCCGTTGCGCCCGAGCCCGGTGTCGCCCTTGAGCTGCACCCGCGCGGTCTTCCCCACGGCACGGGCCGCGTCGACGACCTCCCGCAGCGCCCACATCCCGCTCACGGACACGTCGAGACTGGCCTCGACGGCCTCCCGCCAGGGCCCGCCCGGCGTCCAGAGCCAGCACATGATCCGTACGCCGTCGATCCCGGCGGCGCGCAGCGCGAGGGCTTCCTCCGGCGTGGCGGTACCCAGCCACTCCGCCCCCGCCTCGACGGCCGCGCGGGCACACGGCACCGCCCCGTGGCCGTACGCGTCGGACTTGACCACGGCCATCAGGGCCGCGCCCGGCGCGAGGGCACGCAGGGTCCGCACGTTGGCCCGCAGGGCGGCCAGATCGATCTCGGCGCGGGCGCGCAGGGGCGCGCTCGACTGGGCAGCTGTCTCACTCATGGCGCCCCCAGTGTCTCAGAGGGGTCGGACACCCCTTCGTACGCCTACGTCCCGGACCGCCGCCCCCACACGAACACCCGGTCGCCGGTCTTCAGCACGCCCCACAGTTTCCGGGCGTCACCGAGGCGGAGGTTGACGCAGCCCATGGAGCCGACGGTGGTGAAGATGGAGCCGTAGACGGCGTGGAAGGCCTGTCCGCCGTCGAAGAACTGCGCGTAGGGCATGGGCTGGTGGTACAGCGTCGAGACGTGGTTCTTGTGCTTCCAGTAGATCTTGTGCCAGCCACCCCGGGTCGGGTACGCGGTCCGCCCGCTCCGCATCGGCACGGGCCCGTAGACGACCTTCTTCCCCTTCTGCACCCAGGTGATCTGCCGGGTGAGATCGACGCAGGCGACGCGATACGACCGCACGGGGCACTTCTTGGCGGCGTTGGGATTCTTCCGGGCCGACAGGTACTGCATCCGCGCCCAGGTGACAGGACCCGCGAACCCGATGGCGGGCGTGATCTTCTGCTTCTTCTGAAAGGCGCGGATGGCCTTGCAGTCGGCGGCGGACTGCTTCCCGTCCGCCTTCCGCTTCAGCCACTTCTCCACCTGCCGCTGAAAAGGCCCGGTCGACTTCGTGCACGTCACGCGTGCGACGGCGTCCCGGAGCGGCACGTACTCGACCAGGTCGTACGCCCCCACGGCGGCGTCGGCCGGCTCGACGGCGTCCTCGGCGACGCTGGGCGTGTACACCTTCGGCGCGAGCACCTGATCGGGCGTGTCGATCTGCCAGGGCTGATAGACCCCGGGCACCAGCTCCCCCTCGGGCCCGGCAGCGGGCGGCGGCGGTGACTCGGCGGCGGCGACACCGACGGGCAGGAGAGCGACGGCGACGATCATGACGGCCAGGCTTCGACGGGCGAAATGTCTACGATCATGCGATCAGAGAACGCGCGGTGGCGGGGCGCCGCGCGGCGGGTCCTCTTTGAGGAGCGGCGGGCACCACCACCCACCGCCCCGCGCCTACCCGCCTACCCTCACATCCCGCCAGGCCGCCCCACCGCCCCGCCACGTCCCCGGCCCCACCGGCCCCGTCCGCCGCGAGCCGTCCGGCCAGCCCGTGCAGATACGCCCCACTCGCGTCCAGCGCGGAGGCCCGCCGCCAGCAGCGACCCCGTCAGCCCCGACAGCACGTCCGCTCCCGCCGTGGCCAGCCACCCCGTGCCCGTCGGATTCACCGCACCGCCCGCCACCGAGTCGGCGTCCAACGTGGTCGACCCTTCAGCAGCACCGTCGCCCGTACCGCCCGCCAGCTCCGCACGGACTCCAGCCGAGCCCTCGACCTCCCCGGGCGACCCCAGCAGCGCCGCCGCCTCCCCGCGTGCGGAGTCATCGGCGTCGGGGCGCCGCGCGCACCGCGTCCCGGTCCGCCAGCCGCAGCCCGTCCGCGTCGATCAGCACCGGCACCTCCGCCTCCAGCACCTCCGCCACGGACGCCGCGTCGTCCCCGCCCCGGGCCGACCACCGCCTGCACCGCCCGCCTTCGGCCCTGGTCCGACACGAGCGTCTCGAAACCGTGCGATGACCGCGCCCCGGCCTCCGACGTACCGCACGGCCCCCCGCCCCGCAGGGCTCCCGCGACGGCCAGCACCGCGGCGCCGGGTACCGGGCGGACCGGCGGCGATCCCGACCACCCCGCCGGTACTTGCGCTCGGCCCCGGCACCGGCAGGCGCCGGCGACGTCCGCGTGCTGCAAGGCCTCGATCTCCGCCTCGCCGGGCAGGGACAGCCCGATGTCCACCAGCGCACCACTCCGGCGCTCCCGCGCCGGATCGATCAGCAGCCCCGGCTTGTGCGTCCCGAAGGTGACGGTCAGATCGGCCGTACCGCCTCCCGCGCACCTCCCGGTGTCCGCGTCGACGCCGCTCGGCAGATCGACGGCGACGACGGCGGCCGACCGCCAGACGACGGCGACCAGTGCCGCCGCGTCCGCCCGCAGCCCGCCCTGCCCCGATCCCGACGATGCCGTCGAGCACGAGATCGGCCCGCAGGATCGCATCTCCGCGCCCCGCGGCACACGGAACCGCGGCCGCCGCAACGCCGCGGAGCCGCCCGCATGAGCCCGCTCCGGGCGAGCAGTACGGCGCTCACCCCCGCCCCGCGCCGCGCGAGCCGCGCCCCGGCGTACAGGGCGTCGCCCCCGTGTCCCCGCTCCCGACCAGCAGCACCACCCGGCTGCCGTACACCCGCCCCAGCAAGTCCGCGCAGGCGACGGCGAGTCCGGCCGCCGCCCGCTGCATGAGCGTTCCCTCCGGCAACCGGGCCATCAGCTCCCGCTCGGCCGCCCTGACCGTCTCCACGCTGTACGCAGTACGCATGGGGTCGAGTCTCCCCGGACTAGGGCCTGTCCGGCGACTCATGTCGCAGGCGCGGGGTCTCACCAGCGTCAATAAGGGGCCGCAGCTGTCCTGCGACCTGATCCGCCGGACAGGCCCTACCCCTCCGCCACCACCACGGCGGAGGCCACGCCCGCGTCATGGCTGAGCGACACATGCCAGGACCGCACGCCGAGCGCCGCGGCCCGCGCCGCCACCGTCCCCGTCACCCGCAACCGCGGCTGCCCGCTGTCCTCGACGTACACCTCGGCGTCCGTCCAGTGCAGCCCGGCCGGCGCGCCGAGCGCTTGGCGAGCGCCTCCTTGGCCGCGAAGCGGGCGGCGAGGGAGGCGATCCCCCGCCGCTCACCGCTGGGCAGCAGCAACTCGCTGTCCAGGAACAGCCGTTGTGCCATCCCCGGCGTCCGCTCCAGCGCCGCCTCGAACCGCTCGATCTCCGCCACGTCGATCCCGACGCCGATGATGCTCATGCCGAGCACCCTACGAGGAGGCGACCGCCCCGCTCACTCCACCGTCACCGACTTCGCCAGGTTCCGGGGCTGGTCCACCTCGTTGCCCCGGGCCGTCGCCAGCTCGCACGCGAACACCTGCAAGGGAACGGTGGCGACCAGCGGCTGGAGCAGGGTCGGGGTGGCCGGAATCCGGATCAGGTGGTCGGCGTACGGCACCACCGCGTCGTCCCCCTCCTCCGCGATGACGATCGTCCGCGCCCCGCGCGCCCGGATCTCCTGGATGTTGGAGACGATCTTGTCGTGCAGCACCGAGCGCCCGCGCGGCGACGGCACGACCACCACGACCGGCAGATCGTCCTCGATCAGCGCGATCGGCCCGTGCTTGAGCTCTCCCGCCGCGAACCCCTCGGCGTGCATGTAGGCGAGCTCCTTGAGCTTCAGGGCGCCTTCGAGGGCCACCGGGTAGCCGACGTGCCGGCCCAGGAACAGCACGGTGTTCTTGTCGGCGAGCGACCGCGCGAGGGCCCGTACCGGCTCCATCGTCTCCAGGACCTTCTCCACCTCGCCGGAGATCTTCGACAGGTCCCGGACGACGGCCACGATCTCGTCGCCCCACTTGGTGCCCCGCACCTGCCCCAGATACAGGGCGACTAGGTAGCACGCCACCAGCTGCGTCAGGAACGCCTTCGTCGAGGCGACCGCGACCTCAGGACCGGCGTGCGTGTAGAGCACCGCGTCGGACTCGCGCGGGATCGTCGAGCCGTTGGTGTTGCAGATGGCCAGCACCTTGGAACCCTGCTCGCGCGCGTGCCGCAGCGCCATGAGCGTGTCCATGGTCTCGCCGGACTGGGAGATGGCGATCACCAGGGTCCGCGGGTCCAGGATCGGGTCGCGGTAGCGGAACTCGCTCGCCAGCTCCACCTCGCAGGGGACGCGCGTCCAGTGCTCGATGGCGTACTTGGCGATCAGCCCCGCGTGGAAGGCCGTACCGCACGCCACCACCACGACCTTGTCGACCTCGCGCAGCACGTTCGTCGGAATGCGCACCTCGTCCAGCGTCAGGGTGCCGGCCGCGTCGATGCGCCCCAGCAGCGTGTCGGCGACCGCCTTCGGCTGCTCGGCGATCTCCTTGAGCATGAAGTAGTCGTAGCCGCCCTTCTCGGCGGCCGAGGCGTCCCAGTCGACGTGGTACGAGCGGACGTCGGCCGGCCGGCGTCGAAGCCGGTGACCGTCACCCCGTCGCGGCGCAGCTCGACGACCTGGTCCTGCCCGAGTTCGATCGCGGAGCGCGTGTGCGCGATGAAGCCGCCACGTCGGACGCGAGGAACGCCTCTCCCTCCCCGACCCCGACCACGAGCGGCGAGTTCCGCCGGGCCCCGACCACCACGCCCGGCTCGTCCGCGTGCACGGCGACCAGCGTGAACGCCCCCTCCAGGCGCCCGCACACCAGCCGCATCGCCTCCGCGAGATCCCCGCAGGAGGAGAACTCCTCGGCGAGCAGATGCGCGACGACCTCGGTGTCCGTCTCGGACGCCAGATCGTGGCCGCGCTCGGTCAGTTCGGCCCGCAGCGCGGCGAAGTTCTCGATGATCCCGTTGTGGACGACCGCGACCCGTCCCGCGTTGTCGAGGTGCGGATGCGCGTTGGCATCCGTCGGCCCGCCGTGCGTGGCCCATCGCGTGTGCCCGATCCCGGTCCCGCCGGTGGGCAGCGGCCGGTCGACGAGCTCCTTCTCCAGGTTGACCAGCTTCCCGGCCTTCTTCCCGGCGGCGAGCCCCCCGTCGGCGAGGACGGCGACACCCGCCGAGTCGTAGCCCCGGTACTCCAGCCGCTTCAGTCCGGCCATCACGACCTCGAGCGCCGACTGCGACCCCACGTATCCCACGATTCCGCACATGCGCGGCAGCCTACGCACCCCCGCCCGGCCGAAAGGGCTTCCGCGTGCCCGATATCGGAAATTCCCACGGCCATACGAACGCGGGCCGCACACGGGTACGGCCACCGGCGTACGGGGCTCGGTCGAGCGTGACGGACCCCACCCGCCATCCCGTTCAAACTCCGTTAACAATGGACTGTGATCTCTCCGGTCTCCTCGACCCCCCGGAGCGCCCACCGGAACAAGCCGGAGGCGACTCCCTACGTCGACCTCACCCGTTCCGAGTGGAGCGCGCTGCGCGACAAGACGCCCCTGCCCCTGACGGCGGAGGAGGTCGAGCGGCTGCGCGGCCTCGGTGACGTCATCGACCTCGACGAGGTGCGGGACATCTACCTCCCGCTCTCCCGCCTCCTCAACCTCTACGTCGGCGCCACGGACGGCCTCAGAGGCGCCCTGAACACCTTCCTCGGCGAGACCGGCGCCCAGACCGGCACCCCGTTCGTCATAGGGGTCGCGGGCTCGGTCGCCGGCGGCAAGTCCACGGTCGCCCGGCTCCTCCAGGCCCTGCTCTCCCGCTGGCCCGAGCACCCGCGCGTCGAGCGCGTCACGACCGACGGCTTCCTGCTCCCCACCCGGGAGCTCCAGGCGCGCGGCCTGATGTCCCGCAAGGGCTTCCCCGAGTCGTACGACCGCCGGGCCCTGACCAAGTTCGTCGCCGACATCAAGGCCGGCAAGGACGAGGTCACGGCACCCGTGTACTCGCACCTCATCTACGACATCGTCCCCGACGAGAAGCTGGTGGTGCGCCGCCCGGACATCCTGATCGTCGAGGGCCTCAACGTCCTCCAGCCGGCGCTCCCCGGCAAGGACGGCCGCACCCGCGTGGGCCTCGCCGACTACTTCGACTTCAGCGTCTACATCGACGCCAATCCCGACGACGTCGAGCGCTGGTACCTCAACCGCTTCAAGAAGCTGCGCCAGACGGCCTTCCAGGACCCCAACTCGTACTTCCGCAAGTACACCCAGGTCTCCGAGGAAGAGGCCCTCGACTACGCCCGCACCCAGTGGCGGACCATCAACAAGCCGAACCTGATCGAGAACATCGCCCCCACCCGGGGCCGCGCCACCCTCGTCATCCGCAAGGGCCCGGACCACAAGGTCCGCCGCCTCAGTCTGCGCAAGCTGTGAACAGGTGACCGACGCCTGTTAAAAAGGGCGTCATGCTGCATCTGCGTCTGATCACGCCGTCCGACACGACGGACGACGTGGTCCGCCTGATCGAGAAGACCGTCGGCACCACGCACCTGGTCGTGGTGCCGGGCGCCGCCCGCAACCCGGTCGGGGACGTGGTGATGTGCGACGTGGCCCGCGAGGCCGGCGACGAACTCATCAGCTCATTGCAGGAGTTGGGCCTCGACAGGACCGGCTCGATCGCGGTCGAGAACATCGACCTGTCCGTGTCCAAGCGAGCGGACAAGGCCGAGAAGGAGGCCCCGGGCGAAGGCGCCGACGCGGTCCTCTGGGACCACCTCACCGACGCCACCCACGAGGAGTCGACGCTCTCCGTCACCTACCTCGCCTTCATCACCCTGGCCACGATGATCGCGGCCTGCGGTGTGGTCCTCGACAACGCGATCCTGATCGTCGGCGCCATGGCCGTCGGCCCGGAGTTCGGCCCCCTGGCCGCCTTCAGCACGGCCATCGTCCAACGCCACCCCCGACTGGCGCTGCGCTCGATGATCGCCCTGCTGGTGGGGTTCGCGGTGGCGATGGTGGTGACGGTGGGCTTCAGCTTCTTCATGGACGCCGTGCACCTCTTCAGCGACGAACAGCTGGACGCGCCGCGCCCCAACACCAACTTCATCTACCGGCCGGACTGGTTCTCGTTCGTCGTCGCGGTCCTCGCCGGCTGCGCGGGCACGTTGTCCCTCACCTCGGCCAAGTCGGGCGCCCTGGTGGGCGTGGCCATCTCGGTGACGACGGTCCCGGCAGCGGCGAACGCGGCGGTGGCCTTCAGCTACAGCGAGTACAAGCAGGCGTGGGGCTCGACGGAACAACTCCTGCTGAACCTGCTGGGAATCGTCCTGGCGGGAACACTTACGTTGCTTCTTCAAAAGTGGCTGTGGCGACGTACCTGAAGGGGCGCGGGGAACTGCGCGACCAGCCACGACGCACCCGCAGCCCGCAACACACAGAACCCCCCACCCCGAACCCGGAACAGTCCTAGCCCAGCGCCGACTTCACGGCATCAGCCAACCGCCCCGCCACAGACCGCGCCTGATCGATATCCGCGGCCTCGACCATCACCCGCACCAACGGCTCGGTCCCGGAAGGCCGCAACAACACCCGCCCGGTCGCCCCGAGTTCCCGCTCGGCCTCGGAAACGGCAGCAGCAAGCTCAGCCGACTCCCCGACCCGGGACCGGTCCACGTCCGGCACATTGATCAGCACCTGAGGCAACCGCTCCATCACCCCGGCCAGCTCCCGCAGCGACCGCCCGGTCTCCGCGACCCGCGCCGCCAGCATCAGCCCGGTGAGCGTCCCGTCCCCGGTCGTGGCGTGGTCCAGAATGATCACGTGCCCGGACTGCTCGCCCCCGAGCGCGTATCCGTGCTCCTTCATGGACTCCAGCACATACCGGTCCCCCACAGCCGTCTGCACCAGCGTCAGCCCCTCCCGCTCGAGCGCCAGCTTGAACCCGAGGTTGGACATGACGGTCGCGACAACGGTGTCGGCCCGAAGCGCGGAGCGCTCCCGCATGGCCAGCGCGAGGACGGCCATGATCTGGTCCCCGTCGACTTCCTCACCGGTGTGGTCGACGGCGAGGCAACGGTCCGCGTCCCCGTCGTGCGCGATGCCGAAGTCGGCCCCGTGCTCGACGACCGCCGCCTTCAGCAGCCCGAGGTGCGTGGACCCGCAGCCGTCGTTGATGTTGAGCCCGTCCGGGTCGGCCCCGATCGTGATGATCTCGGCACCGGCCCGCGAGAACGCCTCCGGCGACACCCGCGCCGCGGCACCGTGCGCCTCGTCGAGGACGATCTTCAGCCCGTCGAGGCGGTTCGGCAGGACGGCGATCAGATGGGCGACGTACTGGTCGAAGCCCTCCAGGTACTCCCGTACCCGTCCGACGCCCGCCCCGGTCGGCCGCTCCCAGGGCTCGCCGTGCCGGTGGGCCTCGTAGACCGCCTCGATCCGGTCCTCCAGCTCGTCGTCGAGCTTGTGCCCGCCGCGGGCGAGGAACTTGACGCCGTTGTCGGGCATCGCGTTGTGGCTGGCGGAGAGCATGACGCCGAGGTCGGCGCCGAGGACGCCGGTGAGATAGGCGACGGCCGGGGTCGGCAGCACGCCGACCTTCAGGACGTCGACGCCGGCGCTCGCCAGGCCCGCCACCACGGCGGCCTCCAGGAACTCCCCGGACGCGCGCGGGTCCCGTCCGACCACCGCCGTCGGCCGGTGGCCCTCGAAGGTACCCGCCTCGGCCAGCACGTGGGCCGCCGCGACGGACAGACCGAGCGCCATCTCGGCGGTCAGGTCCGCGTTGGCGACGCCGCGCACGCCGTCCGTGCCGAAGAGTCGTCCCACTTGTCCTCCTGATGAAGCGTGATGAAGCTTGATGAAGCGTCACTTTCGAGATCACCGTCGGAGATCACCCAGGATCACCCGATCGCACAAGCCTTTGAGCGTCTTGTGCCGTTATACGCCCACGGCTGTGATAAACGAACGCCCCGGCGGCACTGTGGCGTGCCGCCGGGGCGTTCGGACGTACTGCGTACTGCGAACGTATGCGAGTACGGGCTGCAGGCAGCGAAGCTTAACGCTTGCTGTACTGCGGAGCCTTGCGGGCCTTCTTCAGACCGGCCTTCTTGCGCTCGACCGCACGGTCGTCGCGGCGGAGGAAGCCGGCCTTCTTGAGCGGGCCGCGGTTGTTGTCGACGTCGGCCTCGTTCAGCGCGCGGGCGACACCGAGACGGAGCGCACCGGCCTGACCGGAGACACCGCCACCCGCGATGCGGGCGATGACGTCGTAGCGGCCTTCGAGCTCGAGCACCTTGAAGGGCTCGTTGACTTCCTGCTGGTGCACCTTGTTCGGGAAGTAGTCCTCGAGGGTGCGACCGTTGATCTTCCACTTGCCGGTGCCCGGGACGATCCGGACGCGGGCGATGGCGTTCTTGCGACGGCCCAGGCCGGCGGCCGGCTGCGGGTCGCCGAAGCGGGACGCGAGCGACTCGGAGGTGTACTCGCCCTCGACGGGGACGTCCGACTCGGTGGTGTAGCTGTCGATGTCGACCAGCTCGGTCTCTTCGACCGGCTGCTCAGCGGTGGTCTCGGCCACGATGCTCCTCAGATTTCTTTTCTGTCTTAGGGGGTGGCCGGAACTACTGCGCGACCTGGGTGATCTCGAACGGCACCGGCTGCTGGGCAGCGTGCGGGTGCTGGTCGCCCGAGTAGACCTTCAGCTTCGAGAGCATCTGACGGCCCAGGGAGTTCTTGGGAACCATGCCCTTGATGGCCTTCTCGACGGCCTTCTCCGGGTTGTCACGGAGCAGGTCGTCGTAGCGGACCGAACGCAGACCGCCCGGGTAGCCGGAGTGGCGGTACGCCAGCTTCTGGGTCCGCTTGTTGCCGGACAGGTGCACCTTGTCGGCGTTGATGATGATGACGAAGTCGCCCATGTCCATGTGCGGGGCATAGGTCGGCTTGTGCTTGCCGCGGAGGAGGTTCGCGGCGGTGGTGGCGAGACGGCCCAGGACGACGTCCTGAGCGTCAATGACGTGCCACTGGCGAGTCACATCGCCGGGCTTAGGGCTGTACGTACGCACTTCTCAGCCTTCTTCTTCAGGGATGGGTGCTGACACAAGGCATCCTTGAAGCGATCGTGCAGCTGGGGACGACAGAAGCCGGGAAACGCTGCCCGTATGCCGCCCACTGGTAACTGCTCCAGGGAACCTACGTAAGGGCTTCTGGCGTAAGTACGACCTAGCCAATACGCATAACAAACTGGAAGGGTACTAGCGCTACCCCGGACGGGTCAAAACGAGCGGCCTCGGCGGCCTCACCCGTCCCCCCTCTATGATGCGCCCCATGAGCTTTGGGCAGCAGGGGGGACCCCAGTCCCAGTGGGATCCCTGGAAACCGAATTCCCAGCAGCCGTGGAACGGCGGCACCGACGGCCAGACCCCGGACTGGGCGGCCCTCGCCGAGGCATCGGAGACCCGTAACAGGCGGCGCAAGCTGCTGTTCATCGTCGGCGGCGCCCTCGCCACCGCGGCGATAGGCACCGCCGTCGCCATGGCCGTGGTCTCCGCCGACGGCGGCGGCGACGAGGCGTCCACCACGTCCTCGCTGCCCGCGACGGCGGACATCCCGAGCCAGTCGGCGACGGACCCGTCCTTCGCCCCGACCAGCGCCCCGCCGCCGCTGGACCCGAAGGACTTCATCTCCAGCCGGACCAAGGACACGGCCCCGCTCAGCGCGGAGATCCTCTTCCCCGGCACGCAGCTGACCATGGGCGAGACGGTCTACAAGAAGGGCGCCACGGCCGACACCAAGAAGTGCGCCTCGGCCGCCAACGCCAACGGCACCCTCGGCAAGGTCCTCAGCGCCAACGGCTGCACCAGCGTGATGCGGGTGTCGTACATGAAGGACGGCGTCGCCGTGACGGTCGGCGTGGCCGTCTTCAACACCGAGGCCGAGGCGCGGAAGGCCAAGGGCCAGGCCGACGACAAGAGCGTCATCGCCTCCCTGTCCGGCGACGGGATCAAGCCGTTCTGCAACGCCGCGGTGTGCCGTACGACGACCAATTCCTACGGCCGCTACGCCTACTTCACCACCGCCGGTTTCCTCAACGGCAAGGACGTCACGACGAAGAGCACCCAGGTGGAGAAGACCGGCAACGACCTGGCCGAGTTCACCTTCCGCCAGATCCGCCGCCGCGGCGAGGCCCAGGCCTCGGCGGCGGCGAACCAGTAGGCGCTACCGGGTCTCCACCTGGTCTCTACCTGGTCTCCCAAGAGGCTTCCAGGGAGGTGGTCTCCCAGGGGACGCTCCGCACCGGCTCGGCGGTCGCCGCCCCACCCCGCGCCACCGGCTCGGGGTGTTCCGGCCGCCGGGCCACGGCCCTGAAGACCCACGTCCGGTACGACCAGAACCGGAACAGGGTCGCGACGCCGATGCCGAAGAACTTGCAGACGTTCGTGGCGAGCGTGCCGTCGAGGCCGAGGCCGTACGTGGTGACGTAGAGCACCCCGTTCTCGATGACCAGCCCGATCGCGCTGAAGAAGAGGAAGAGCCCCATCTCCGTGCGCCGGCGCATCGTCGTCTCCTGGTCGCGGTCCCGGTAGGTGAAGTACCGCAGGCCCAGGTAGTTGGTCAGGATGGCGACGGCCGTCGCCAGGACGCCCGCCCGCACCGGCGGCCAGCCGAGGACGCCCGTGACGATGTTGAAGACCCCGAGGTTGACCACGAACCCCGAGGCCCCCACCAGGCCGAACTTGGCCACCTCGCGGTACAGCTTGCCGAACCGCGAGGGAATCGCGTGCCGTCCGCTCATGATCCGCGCTCAGCCCCGCCGGTTGCGCATCCGCAGTCGCAGCGGCACCAGGGCCGACTCGATCTGCGTGGACAGGTTCATCTTGGAGACGCCTTCGGTGCGCTCCTCGAAGCGGATCGGGATCTCGACGGCGCTGTGTCCGGCCCGCACGGCCTTGAACTTCAGCTCGACCTGGAAGCTGTAGCCGGCGCTGTCCAGGGTGGCGAGGTCCACGTCCCGCAGGGTGGCGGCGGACCACAGGTTGAAGCCGGCCGTGATGTCCCGGATCTTGGTGCCGAGCACGGTGCGCGCGTAGCGGTTGGCGAAGCGGGAGAGCAGCACGCGGTGCTTGCCCCACTCCTCGTCCAGCGAGCCGCCCTCGACGTACCGGCTGCCGACGACCAGGCCGACGCCGGAGGCCACGGCCGTGCCGAGCATGCGTGGGACCGCTTCCACGGGGTGGCTGCCGTCGGCGTCCATCTGGACGACGTACGCGGCCCCCTCGTCGAGCGCGGCGGTCATGCCCGCGACGTAGGCCCGCCCGAGCCCGTCCTTCTCGGTCCGGTGCAGCACACTCATCCGGCGCCGCCCGTCCCAGTTGTACTTCTCGGCGAGCTCCTCGGCGATCCGCCCGGTGCCGTCGGGGCTGGAGTCGTCGACGATCTTCAGATGCAGCCCGTCGATGGGCAGGCCGAGGACCAGCTCCGCCATCCTCGGCAGGTTGGCCGCCTCGTTGTAGGTCGGCATCACGATGGTGACCGGGACGCCGGGGTATCTGTCGTAGCCCGTCATGATCCTTCTTCTTCCCTCCCCTAGAGGCCCCGAAGGGGCCTCTCCCCAGCCGGGGCCGGTCTGCCCAGCGCCCGGAACTGCCAGCCCGCCGCGGACCAGCGGTCCCCGTCGAGTACCCCCCGGCCGTCCACGATCCGCGGACGGGCCACGAGCCGTGCCGCCCACTCCGGGTCGATCTCCCGGAACTGCGGCCACTCGGTCAGATGCAGCACGAGGTCGGCTCCCCTGAGCGCCTCCTCGGCGGACATCGCGTACCCGAGGAGCGGGAACGCCTTGCGGGCGTTGTCCAGCGCCTCGGGGTCGTACACCGTGACGTCGGCGCCGTCGAGCCGCAGCCGGGCGGCCACGTTCAGCGCGGGCGAGTCACGGATGTCGTCGGAGTCGGGCTTGAAGGCCGCTCCGAGCACGGTGATACGGGCCCCCAGGACCGCACCCCCGCACAGCTCGCGCGCCAGCTCCACGACCTTGTCGCGGCGGCGCATGTTGATGGCGTCCACCTCGCGCAGGAAGCCCAGGGAGACCCCCAGCTCGTCGGCGCGGTGCGCGAAGGCGCGGATGTCCTTGGGCAGACAGCCGCCGCCGAATCCGACGCCGGCCCGCAGGAACTTCCGGCCGATCCGGTCGTCGTACCCGATCGCCTCGGCGAGGACACCGACGTCGCCGCCCGCGGCCTCGCAGACCTCGGCCATCGCGTTGATGAAGGAGATCTTGGTGGCGAGGAAGGCGTTGGCGGCCGTCTTGACCAGCTCGGCGGTCGGGAAGTCGGCGGTGACCAGGGGGGTGCCGGCCGCGAGGACGGGCGCGTACACCATCCGGAGGATCGTTTCCGCATGTGCGGATCGGACACCGAACACCAGCCGGTCCGGCCGCAGCGTGTCCTCGACGGCGAAGCCCTCGCGCAGGAACTCGGGGTTCCAGGCGACCTCGGCGCCGAGCGTGTCCGCGAGCCGTTCCGCGGTCCCCACGGGCACCGTGGACTTGCCCACCAGCAGGGCGTCCTCGCCCGCGTGCTCGGCGATCGCCGTGAAAGCCGCGTCGACATAGGTCAGATCGGCGCCCTCGGAGCCCTTGCGCTGCGGGGTGCCGACGCACACGAAGTGCACCTCGCCGAAGGCACCGGCCTCGGCGTAGTCGGTGGTGAACCGCAGCCGGCCGCTCGCCGTGTGCTTGGCGATCAGCTCGGGCAGCCCGGGCTCGTGGAACGGCACCCGGCCCGCCTGCAACGCGGCGACCTTGTCGGGGTCCACGTCGACCCCGAGCACCTCGTGTCCGAGCTCCGCCATGCAGGCGGCGTGGGTGGCACCGAGGTAGCCGGTGCCGATGACTGTGAGCCGCATCCAGCGGCCTCCTTCGTAAATCTGTGTCAGCCGGCTACGTGCGCTCGAGCACCTGGACCACGACGTGGTTCAGCTTCACCGTGCGCCCGGCCTTGAAGGACTTCTCGATCGCGTCGGCCGTCTTCTCGTTCATGCCGGTCAGCAACGGGCGTCCGTCGCTGATGGTGGAGACGAGCCACAGCCGGTCGACGCCCTTGAGACAGCTGTCCGGCTTCTTGCACTCACTCGCGCCGTAGGAGCCGTTCTGCTGCGGGGTCCACTCCATGAGCACGTCCTCGGGCGCCTTGCGGTCCCGCAGCTCGTAGGCCATGGCCCGGCGTTCCGACATCCCGCCGTTGAAGATCATCCCGTCGCCGGGCTTCTCGCCGTCGGCGATCACATCGGCGGCGGCCCGGAAGTCCGGCTCCATCGGCAGGTCCTTCTTGGCGTCGCCGATCCCCGGCCAGGCCACGAAGGCGTACCCGGCCGCGACCGCCGCCACCAGTGCCCCACCGAGGACCTGGACGCCGGTGCCCCGGCGGGCCTCGGGATCCAGCCGGCCGACGAGCCGGGTGAGCGCGGCGGCCACCAGCAGCGTCCAGGCCGGGATGGTGAACAGCAGATACCGCGGCAGGAAGAGGTGGAGCTGGTTGGCGGTGACGAAGGTGAGGACCGGCGGCAGCACCGCCCAGGCGGCGAGCAGCACCGAGTACCGCCCGGCCACCAGCAGACCGATCGCGCCGAGCGCCATCACCGCGCCACCGGTGATCCACGAGCCGAACAGGTTCTCCGGGAACGACGTCAGATCCTTGGTCGTCGTGACGTTCCAGGCGATCTGACCGCTCTGCCCGGTGCCCTGGGCAACCATGGGGAACGTGATCGACAGCCCCAGCAGGGCCGCCCCGGCGAAGGCGTAGTGGGCGATGCGGTCGCCGCGCTTCTTGGCGAGGAACACCAGCCACAGGTGCCCGGCGAGCACCGACATCGCCACCAGGTGACTGAACCCGGTGGCCGCGATCGCGAGGGCGTACAGCGTCCAGGTGCGCAGGCTCGGCTTGTCCAGCGCCCTCATCAGCAGAAGGGTGGCCAGCAGCGCGAACATCGTGGCGAAGGCGTACGGCCGGGCTTCCTGGCCGTACCGGGTGATCGCCGGGACCACCGCGAACAGCAGCCCGGCCAGCAGCCCGGTGCGGACCGCGAACATCCGTCGTCCGAGGAGCCCGACCAGACCGGCCGAGACCGCCATGGCGAGCGCCCCCGGCAGCCGCAGCGCCGCCGGCGAGTCACCGGCGACGGCGATCCACAGGTGCATGGACGCGTAGTACGGCGTGAAGACCACGTCGATGTTGTCGATCAGCCGGCCGAGGTCGTGCCAGGACAGCGAGGACGCCCACCAGGTGGCGTGCTCGTCGCGCCACAGCTGGCGACCGCCGAGGCCCGGCAGCACACAGGCCGCCGCGGCCAGCGCGGGCAGCAGGAAGACCAGCCACGCGGCAGCCCTGCCGGGCCCGTCCCCGGTCCCGCGCGCTCGGCGCGCGGACCGCCCTCGTCGGTCGCCCGGTCCCGGGTCTCGTCGACCGATGGTGTGTACGCCGTCATCGCTTCACCCAGATCCGGTACGTCTCCTGCCCGGCGCTCTCGCCGGAGGGCTGGAGCAGGGCCAGCAGCCGGTAGTCCTCGTTGCCGCGCAGCGCGTCGGGCACGGTGGCCGTCCGCAGCACGATCGCGTCGTAGGTCCCCTTCTTCACCGCTCCCGCGAGGGCCTCGCCGCGCTCCGCCTGATGCCACTGGGCGGGCCGGGTCTGGGCGCGCAGGTAGTACGCGGAGATCTCCGGGTCGTCGGTCAGGTAGTCGCCCTTGGTGTCCACGACCTCGCGCAGGGCGCCGATCATGCGGGCGGAGTCCGGCGGCCGGTACAGCTCGCGGGTCTGCGCCATGCCGATGACCAGCGCGGCGACGTAGATCATGATGCCGATCTGCGGGTACCGGAAGTGGGCCCCCATCATGCGCGAGACACCGAGGCCCGCCATCGGCACCGCGAAGAGCAGTCCGAAGCCGACGTGGATGTGCAGCGAGCTGCCGTTGCCCAGCCACGCCTGGTAGAGCGGGGCGAGCAGGGCGGTGGCGCACATGGTCAGGCCCAGCAGGGAACGCCGGACCGCTCCGGGCGCATCGCCCCCGGCCCACGGCATCTCGCCCATGCGGGCCCGCCGGATGTAGCCGACGGCGCCGATCACCGCGACCAGCAGGACGACCCCGCCCCACTGTGCGCTGTCCTTCAGCAACTGCAGGGCACTGTCGGTGCCGTGCGCGTTCCAGCCGCTCGGGCTGCCGGCGAGCTGGACGCCCACGAAGCACAGGGCGCCGGTGGCGGCCGCGAACAGCGCGCCGCGCACGAAGGCGCCGGCGCCGCGGAAGCGGTAGGCGGTCAGCACCGCGAGCACGGTCAGCGTCGGCAGGTACAGCGCCGCCGAGTACGCGGCGAACGGCGCCAGCGCCGCGAAGGGAGCCGCGAGCAGCACGGCCACGGGGCTCGCCTGCCGGGTTCTGGCCAGCAGCCACAGCGCGGCGGCGAGCAGGAAGAGCGACAGGGAGTGCAGGGAGGCGTACCGGCCGGTGAAGGCGGTCGACTCCAGCACGGAGTACATGGCGGCGGCGGCGAGACCGGCCCGGGAGTTGAACAGCATCCGGGTCGCGCCGAACAGCAGCGCGGTCGCGCCGAGCGCCCACGCGAGGCTGAGTGCCCGGACCCCGGACAGACCGAACTGGGCGACCAGGCCCGACAGCTGCCCGTCGGACATCAGGAACTTCGCCTCCTGGGCGAAGGCGCTCCCGTCGAGCCGGTACGACAGCCCCGCCTGCACGAGCAGGATCAGGACCAGTGCGCCCCGGCTGATCCACGCCGAGCGGCTGTTGTCCACGGACCAGGACGACACCGGGACCTCGGGAAGCACATAGCCCGGTTCGGGCTCCGGCTCCGGCTCCGGTTCGACGACGGTGTACTCCGGGACGTAGTACTCGGCGTCGGCGTACTCGTCGGGCGGTCGCTGGTAGCGCACCTGCGGAGGGGTGTACGCGTGCTGCTGGGCCGTGGGCTGCTGCGGGATGTACGCCTGCTGGCCGTAGCCCTGCTGGTCGCCGTACGTCTGCTGCCGGCCGTAGTACGCCTGGGCCTGCTGGTCGTAGCCCTCGTACCCGTCGTGCCCCTCGTACCCCTGCTGTTGCTGCTCGCTGTACGGCGGGTAGTGCTGCTGCCAGTCCTGCCGGTCCTGGCCCGCCCAGCGCCCGCCGCCCTGATGGTGGGTGTTCACGAGCGCGGCACCTCGAATCCGAAGTCGTCGTCCGCGATCAGTCGCTTGAACTCGGCCAGGGCGAGCGGGCTGCTCTGGATGCGCCAGTCGGCCCGCTTGGGGATGTTGAACCACAGGAAGCCGATGACGTCCTTGTCCTGCTCGACCCCGCCGAGCAGCGCGCGCACATCGGCCCGCCGCCGCTCACCGGGCTCCGAGGAGGTCTCGCTGATCAGCACCGGCTTGTCGGTGAACTCGGCGATCTGGCGCCGTGTCGGCCCGTACAGGGTGTCGAAGGTGTGGGCGCCGGTCTGGGTCCAGTAGCCGACGACACCGACCCAGTCGACGTAGGCGTCGCCGGGCCAGTACGGCTCCAGCTTCACGGACTTCACCGGGTTGATCACGTTCGGGCTCCACACCCAGACGACGTTGGTGGCACCGATCTCCTGGAAGACGTCGTGGATGTGCCGCCAGGCCTTCACGAAGGTCTCGGGCGTGGTGTCCTTGGTGCCCCACGGGTACCAGTGGCCGTTCATCTCGTGGCCGAAGCTGATCGCGACGGGGACGTTGGTCTTGCGGATGCTCTGCGCGTACTTCTTGATGTACGTGTCCTGCGAACCGTTCGCGATCTTGTCGAGACCGGGCTTGAAAGGCTCCCACGACACGTAGAGCAGCCCGCCGTCGTCGAAGACGTTCTGGGCGCCGGTCGCGTTGAAGCCGTCGCCCCACGCCGAGTACGAGCCGACCAGGTTCGGCTTCTTGCCGACGGTCTTGGCGAAGGTGTCCACCGGCTTCATCGAGCTGGGCGCACCTTCGACCGCGACGCCGAAGTACTCCTTGTCGGGGTGCAGCAGCGGCGCCACGTCGTAGGGCAGCTCCTCCCCGGGAGCCTCGGAGGAGTGGGCGGCCGGCTGCTTGGCGGCCTGGGCCGCGGGGTCGTCGTCACCGCCGAGGAGGCCGCAGCCGGAGACTCCCGCGAGGGCCGTCAGCGCCAGGCACAGCGGAAGGAGGGTCTTGCGGATCATGCGGCGTCACCTGCTGAGTGGTGCTCCTTGGGCTGGATCAGCGCTCGGGCCACGACCAGCGCGTAGAACAGTCCGGAGGACAGGACGAGGGCGAAGTCCGGCGGGTAGCCGGTGAAGAGCCGGTACACGGCGGCACCGACCCAGACCACGGCGGTGCCGCCGCTCCAGATCCACAGGCCCAGCCAGAACCGGCGGGTCTTGTTCTTCTTCGCGCCCTTGGAGCCGGTCGGCTGCCAGCCCATGCGCTGCTTGCGCAGGATGTCCCAGATGGCGAAGACATGGGCCCAGCCGTACATCATCCGGGCCGACCAGGCCTCCAGACGGTAGGGGGCCTTGTGCCACATGGGGAAGATCAGGGTGGTGTAGATGATGCTGGGCAGCACCCACACCAGGTGCTTGACCTGGAGCATCTCGGGGCTGGTCAGCAGCAGCATGACGGGGACGAGCGGCGCGAAGAACGTGAACAGCGCCGTGTGGATGTAGTAGAAGAAGCCGGACATGTAGCAGAGCCGGCTGGAGAAACGTATCGGCGCGTCCCAGAACTTCTTGCTGCCGAGCAGCGACATCGAACCGGAGCACCAGCGGTACTGCTGGTTGAAGAAGGCCCCGGCGGTGTCCGGGCACACGCCCGTGGACAGGGCGACCGGGACGTACTTCAGGTCCCAGCCGAGCCCGCGCAGGTCGAACCCGGTGTGCACGTCCTCGGAGTGCTCGATGAGGGTCGTACCGCCGTTGGTCTCCAGCGCCGCGCGCCGGTAGATGGCGCAGGATCCGACGCAGATGGCGCCGTCACTGTTCTGCCGGGACACCTGGACGGACCGGTAGAACAGCTCCTGCACAGCGCCGGCCCCGCGCTCGATCCAGTTCTGCGAGTCGAGGACGCGGAAGTACTGCGGCGACTGCACGATCCCGATGCGTTCGTCCGCCTCCATGTACGGCAGCAGCTCCTCCAGGAGGTCGGAGCGCGGCGTGAAGTCGGCGTCGAGGATGAGGATGTACTTGCCGTCCGACTGGCCGAAGCCGAAGTGCAGGTTGCCCGCCTTCTTGAACCAGCCGCGGTTCTCCCGGGTGCCGTAGCGGAACCCGAAGTCCCGGGCCATGGCGGCCAGCTCGGGGCTCGCCCCGTCGTCCAGGACGAACGGCACGCACCTGCCCGGATACCGGTCGGCCAGCTGCCGCACATGGGTCCAGGTGTTGTGCAGCACCTCGATGGGCTCACCGCACACCGGCAGGAAGACGTCGACCGTGGGATACACCGCGGGTCGCCAGCCGCGCACCAGCTCCTGGTGGTACTTGAAGTCGAAGTCGCGGGTGAACCCGTTCACCCGAAGCGACACCAGGTAGTAGACGATGGTGAAGAACAGCGGCGGCGCGAAGATCCACATCAGCGGACTGGCCTTCGCGAGCGCCACCTGACTGACCGTCAGACAGCCGAAGCTGACGATCGACGCGAGCGTCAGCACCCACAGGCGCCGCTTGACGTACGAGTACTTCTCCGCATGCGAGGGCGGCGCGGGCAACAGCCCCATCGGCGCCTGCTCGGCACCACGCCTTCCTCCGTGCCGTGCCGACCGGCGCCCCCCGGCGCCCGCCTCTCCGGCCATGCGGGCAGAGTCAATGGATGACATTCCTACCCTCCGGGCCTCCGGCCCGCGTGTTCCCCACCCCAAAGAGCCCCTTTCGAACAAAGGGGCTAGATAGGGAAGGTTATCCGAGAGATGTGAATGCTGTAAGAGATGTGAGGAGACTTAAGTCCTATAAGTCCCTTTGGCGCCTTTACGTTCACCGAAAGTCTGTGTAACCAACAGGTTTCCCACCTGCGTGTCCCGGGCAGAGGGCCCAGGTTGTGCGCTTCTCATCACACTTTTGACGTGTGAATACTGGCTGTCGATCACCGAGCAGCCCAGGGGGGCACATCTTGACCAGTTCGAACTCACGCCGTTCCGTCCTCAGATCGGCCCTCGCCGTGGGCGGAGTCGCCGTCTCCGCCACCGTGGTCTCCGCCGGCGACGCCGCCGCCGTGGCGGCCGACGCCGGCTGGGTGAACGTGAAGGACCACGGTGCCAAGGGGGACGGCACCACCGACGACACCGCCGCGATCCAGGCGGCACTCGACGCCTGCCAGGCCGGCAACGTCACCGTCCTCCCGGCAGGGGTGTACCGCACGAGCGCTCCCCTGCGCATCGGCCCCTACGTGACCCTCCAGGGCTCGCACGCCGGCGGAGAGGCCCAGCCGGGCGCCGAGAACCCGGTGGTCGGCATCCGCCCCCTTCCGTCGTTCAAGGGAAACGCGGTCGTCGAGATCCTGGACCAGCAGCTGGGCGGCTACTCCCGCCCGGCCAACGCGCAGCGCATCTTCTCCCTGAGCATCGACGGGTCCGACCTGCCCCGCTCCGGGGCGGAGATCGACGGCATCCGTGCGACCGGGCAGATCCAGCACCTCCAGCTCCGGGACGTCCATGTCCGCTCCGTCACCGGCATCGGGATCAACACCTGGTACAACTTCAACGCCACGGGCGGCCCCCAGGCCCCGTTCTGCCTGCACTACGACCGCGTCTCCGTGCTGTGGACCGGCTCCCACGGCATCGTCCTGAACAACTCCACCGACTCCGTCTTCCACGACGTGTACGTCCTGGGCGCCGGCGGCTGCGGCTGGTGGATGTCGGGCGCGGGCAACTCCTCCTTCACCAGCTGCCGGGCGGAGTGGTCGAAGCAGCACGGATTCGACCTCGAGTCCGTGCCGGGAGTGATCCGGATGGTCGCGTGCTCCACCGACCGCAACGGCTGGTACGGCATGTACGTCCACGCGACGGGCACCACCGGGGTCCTCATGCTGTCGGCCACCCAGCTCACCCGGGACGGCAAGAACAACGGCACCGGTGGCGGCGGCTACGCGGGCCTGGGCGTGGCGAGCTCACAGTGCAAGGTCATCGCCGACGGACTCGTGGTCCTCACGGGCAAGGACGACGACGGAACGGGCGTGGCGAGCCCCCAGTACGGCGTACGGGCCGACTACTCCGCCTACGTCGTGGTCAACTCGGGCCATCTCCAGGGAGTCTCGTCCCCCTGGCAGAACGGCACCGGCAACACGAAGTTCGTCAAGGGAACCCTCGTGGGCACGGGCTGACCAGACGCCCTGCCGGGAGCGGCCGTTCAGCAGCAGCCCGCTCCCGGCAGCGTCCGCCGGTTCCGCGCCTCCCTGTTCCGCGCGGCCAGCAACTCGTCGGCCGGATACCCGACCTCCTCCAAGGTCAGCCCATGCGGCCGTACGACGTGCACGGCGGAGTCCCTGACCCCCGCGGCCAGCACCTTCCCCGGCCAGTCGCTCGCCCGATGCCCGTCCCCCACGAACAGCAGCGCCCCGATCAGCGACCGCACCATGTTGTGGCAGAAGGCGTCCGCGCGCACGGTGGCGGTGATGATCCCGTCCTCGCCCTTGCGCAGGCTCAGTTCCTGGAGGGTACGGATCGTCGTCGCCCCCTCCCGCTTCTTGCAGTACGCGGCGAAGTCGTGCTCCCCCAGCAGCCGTTCGGCGGCCTCGTTCATGGCGTCGACGTCAAGCGGCCAGTCGTGCCAGAGCACGTGATTGCGCAGCAACGGATCCACCCCACCGGGGTTGTCGGTCACCCGGTACGCGTACCGCCGCCACACCGCCGAGAACCGCGCGTTGAACCCGCTCGGCGCCTCCCGCAGCGCCCACACCCGCACGTCCTTCGGCAACCGCCCGGCCAGCCGCTTGAGCAGCTTCTCGTGGTGCTCGCGCCAGACCGCCTCCGGCAGATCGACATGGGCCACCTGCCCCCGGGCGTGCACCCCGGCGTCGGTCCGCCCGGCCACGGTCAGCTCGTACGTCGTACCGCCCGACCGCGTCACCGTCCGCAGGGCATCCTCGATCTCCCCCTGCACGGTCCGCCGGCCCCCGGCCTGCTTGGCCCACCCGGAGAACTCCGTCCCGTCGTAGGACAGGTCGAGGCGGACACGGACGTAACCGGGCGCTGCTTCATCACTCACGTACAGATCCTCTCAGGTACACGAAAGCGGGCCCGCTCCCCGAAAGGAACGGACCCGCTCAACGCTCAGGCAGAGCCTCAGGCGTCCTTGGACTCCTCGGCGGCAGCGTCCTCGGCCTCGTCGGCCTTGGTCGTGTCGACCTTGGTCTCCTCGGCAGCCGGAGCGGCCTCGGCGTCCTTCGCGGCGCGCTTGGTGGCGGCCTCGGCCTCACCCGTCGCCTGCTGCGCGACCGTCAGCGCCTCGACCAGCTCGATGACAGCCATGGGCGCGTTGTCGCCACGGCGGTTACCGATCTTGGTGATACGGGTGTAGCCACCCGGACGGTTCTCGTACCGCGGGCCGATCTCGGTGAAGAGCGTGTGCACGACGCTCTTGTCCGTGATGACCTGGAGCACCTGGCGGCGGTTGTGAAGGTCGCCCTTCTTCGCCTTGGTCACCAGACGCTCGGCGTACGGCCGCAGACGGCGGGCCTTCGCCTCGGTGGTGGTGATGCGGCCGTGCTCGAAGAGCGACTTCGCGAGGTTCGCGAGGAGCAGCTTCTCGTGCGCGGCGCTGCCGCCCAGACGGGCACCCTTGGTGGGCTTCGGCATTGTTCTTCTCCTGTGTGTCTGCCCCGGCCGTATCAGGTACCGGGGTCAGGAACCCGATGAGCGGATGCTCACCGGCAACGACCGATCACGTACTGATCAGTACTGCTCGGTCTCCACGAAACCCGCGTCCGCGTCGTCGTCGGCGCCGAAGGCGTCGGCGGCGGCCGTGGGGTCGAATCCGGGCGGGCTGTCCTTGAGGGCCAGGCCCATGCCGGCCAGCTTCGCCTTGACCTCGTCGATGGACTTCGCACCGAAGTTGCGGATGTCCAGGAGGTCGGCCTCGGAGCGGGCGACGAGCTCACCCACGGAGTGGATGCCCTCACGCTTGAGGCAGTTGTAGGAGCGGACCGTGAGCTCCAGCTCCTCGATCGGCAGCGCGAGGTCGGCGGCCAGGGCGGCGTCCGTGGGGGACGGGCCCATGTCGATGCCCTCGGCGTCGATGTTCAGCTCGCGGGCGAGACCGAACAACTCGACCAGCGTCTTACCGGCGGACGCCATGGCGTCACGCGGCCGCATGGCCTGCTTGGTCTCGACGTCGACGATCAGCTTGTCGAAGTCGGTGCGCTGCTCGACACGGGTCGCCTCGACCTTGTAGGTGACCTTGAGAACCGGCGAGTAGATGGAGTCGACCGGGATACGGCCGATCTCCTGGCCCACCTGCTTGTTCTGCACGGCGGAGACGTAACCGCGGCCACGCTCGACCGTCAGCTCCATCTCCAGCTTGCCCTTGCCGTTGAGCGTGGCGAGGACCAGGTCGGGGTTGTGCACCTCGACACCGGCCGGGGGCGCGATGTCGGCGGCGGTGACCAGACCCGGGCCCTGCTTGCGCAGGTACATCACGACCGGCTCGTCGTGCTCCGAGGAGACGACCAGCTGCTTGATGTTGAGGATCAGGTCGGTGACGTCCTCCTTGACGCCCGGCACGGTGGTGAACTCGTGCAGGACGCCGTCGATGCGGATGCTGGTGACAGCAGCGCCGGGGATCGACGACAGGAGGGTACGGCGCAGGGAGTTGCCGAGGGTGTAGCCGAAGCCCGGCTCCAGCGGCTCGATCACGAACCGGGAGCGGAACTCGTCGACGACCTCTTCGGTCAACGAGGGACGCTGAGCGATCAGCATGTTGCGTTCCTTCTGTCAGGGGCGCCCGCTATTTGACGCCCTGATATGGGACAAGGGTACGGGCGATACGGCCCCGAAGAGCCGTACCGCCCGAAAACCTCAGACCAGGCAGCCGTGCGTCAGACGCGGCGGCGCTTGGGCGGACGGCAGCCGTTGTGCGGGGTGGGCGTGACGTCCTGGATGGAGCCGACCTCGAGACCGGTCGCCTGAAGCGAACGGATGGCGGTCTCGCGACCGGAACCCGGACCCTTCACGAAGACGTCGACCTTGCGCATGCCGTGCTCCTGCGCGCGGCGGGCGGCCGACTCGGCGGCCATCTGCGCGGCGAAGGGGGTGGACTTGCGCGAGCCCTTGAAGCCGACGTGGCCGGCGGAGGCCCAGGAGATCACGTTGCCCGAGGGGTCCGTGATCGAGACGATCGTGTTGTTGAACGTGCTCTTGATGTGCGCGTGGCCGTGAGCGACGTTCTTCTTTTCCTTGCGGCGCACCTTCTTGGCAGCGCCCTGACGACCCTTGGGGGGCATCTACAAACTCCTACGGGGAGGTGGTCGGTCCTACAGCGAAGACCGCTGATGAAGCGTTGTCCGCTGAGGACTACTTCTTGCCCGGCTTCTTCTTACCGGCGATGGCGCGACGCGGGCCCTTGCGGGTGCGGGCGTTCGTGCTCGTACGCTGACCGCGGACGGGCAGACCACGACGGTGACGGAGACCCTGGTAGCAGCCGATCTCGACCTTGCGGCGGATGTCGGCCTGGATCTCGCGACGGAGGTCACCCTCGGTCTTGATGTTGTTGTCGACGTACTCACGAATCGCGACGAGCTGCTCCTCGGAGAGGTCGCGAACGCGGGTGTTCGGGTCGATACCGGTCTCGGCCAGCGTCTGCTGGGAGAGGGTCCGGCCGATGCCGAACACGTAGGTGAGGGCGACCTCCACGCGCTTGTCGCGCGGGATGTCAACACCGGAAACGCGTGCCATTCAATGGCTCCTGGTGATCTTCGGAGGTCTTCCGCAGAACCGGCTCCCAGCCGCCGTACCAGGTACGAACTGGGTCCTCGGCCTCCGAACCGAGGGTGTCAGACGACGTACGCCGCCTGGGTCCTGCGTATGAACAAATTCAGCTCGCGTCGCGCGAATCTCTGCGATGTCGATGCAGAGGGATTGGTCGTGCGTCAGCCCTGGCGCTGCTTGTGGCGCGGGTTCTCGCAGATGACCATGACCCGACCGTGACGGCGGATCACCCTGCACTTGTCGCAGATCTTCTTGACGCTCGGCTTGACCTTCATTGGTGAGGTTCTCCGGGTCAGTGCCACCACCCCGTCCGAGGACGGGATGCGGGCAAGATCTACTTGTAGCGGTAGACGATCCGGCCACGCGTCAGGTCGTACGGAGACAGCTCCACCACGACCCGGTCGTCAGGGAGGATGCGGATGTAGTGCATACGCATCTTGCCGCTGATGTGTGCCAGGACCTGGTGGCCGTTCTGGAGCTCGACCTTGAACATGGCGTTCGGAAGAGACTCGACGACAGTGCCCTCGATCTCGATGGCACCTTGCTTCTTGGCCACGCTTCGCCCTTCGAATCGACTACCTTGATCGACTCCCGCACCTTTTCCCTTACGGGTGCATGCGGACATGCGGGTGCACGAGAGCCGACGAGTCAGTCTACGTCAGCGCACCCGGAAAGACGAATCGAGGAAGAATGCCCCGGCGAGGAGATCCTTAAGCACGCCGGGTACGCAGACGCCGGTAAGGGGCGCGGGGAACTGCGCGACCAGCCCCCACGCACCCGCAGCCGTCATACGACCTATGCGAGCGGATCCGGAGCAGCAACCACGCCATACTCCGCGAGCTTCGCCTTACCCCCGTCGGGAGCGGTAAGCACCAGCGGCCCATCCACCGTGAGCGCCACCGAGTGCTCCCAGTGAGACGACCACGTGCCGTCCGTGGTGATGACCGTCCAGTCGTCCGACAGCACCTCGGTCCGAGGCGTGCCCAGCGACACCATCGGCTCGATCGCGAGGCAGAACCCGGGGACCAGCTTCGGGCCCTTGCCCCGGCGCCGGTCGACGTAGTTCAGCAGGTGCGGGTCCATGTGCATCTCGGTGCCGATGCCGTGGCCGCCGTAGTCCTCGATGATCCCGTACTTGCCGCCGCCCGGCTTCGGCTGGCGGCGGATGTACGTCTCGATGGCGCGGGAGACGTCGACGAGGCGGTTGCCCTGCTTCACGGCGGCGATACCGGCCCACATCGACTCCTCGGTCACCCGGGAGAGCTCGATCAGCTCCGGGGCGTGACCCGAGCCCACGAAGGCCGTGAAGGCCGCGTCGCCGTGCCAGCCGTCGACGATCGCGCCGGCGTCGATGGAGATGATGTCGCCGTCCTTGAGGACGACCTCGTCGGAGGGGATGCCGTGGACGACGACCTCGTTGACGGAGGTGCAGATCGTCGCGGGGAAGCCGCCGTACCCGAGGAAGTTCGACTTCGCGCCGTGCTCGGCGATCACCTTGCGCGCGACCTCGTCGAGGTCCTTGGTGCTGGCGCCGGGGACCGCGGCCTCACGCGTGGCCGCGTGGATGGCGGCGACGACAAGGCCCGCCTCACGCATCTTGGCGATCTGCTCGGGGCTCTTGATCTGCACCATGGGGTCCTGCGCTCTCCGTGACTCGACGGGTTCGGGTTACCTACACAACAGTACGGCCGTGCAGTCCCTCAGGACTCCACGGCCGTACCTGGACGACGACTACTGGTCGTCGCCCTCACGCTTCAGCGCGGCCAGCGCACGAGTGGTGACCTCGTCCACCGGACCCATGGCCTCGATCGTCACCACCAGGCCCTGGGCCTTGTAGTAGTCGATGATCGGCTCGGTCTGCGTGTGGTAGACCTCCAGCCGCGTCCGGACGGTGGCCTCGGAGTCGTCGTCACGCTGGTACAGCTCGCCGCCGCAGACGTCGCAGACGCCTTCCTTGGCGGGCTTCTTGTACGAGACGTGGAAGACGTGCGCGGAGTCGTTGCGGCAGATGCGCCGGCCGGCGATCCGCTTGACGACCTCCTCCTCCGGGGCCTCCAGGTCGAGCACGGCGTCCAGCTTGATGCCCTCGGTGTTCAGCAGCTCGTCCAGCGCCTCGGCCTGCGAGACGTTCCGCGGGAAGCCGTCCAGGAGGAAGCCGTTCTCGGCGTCCGCCTGCTCCATACGGTCCTTGGCCATCGCGATGGTCACCTCGTCGGGGACGAGGTTGCCGGCGTCCATGTAGGACTTCGCGAGTTTGCCGAGCTCCGTCTGCTGGCTGATGTTGGCGCGGAACAGGTCGCCCGTGGAGATGTGCGGGACACGCAGTTTCTCGGCGAGGCGCGTGGCCTGCGTTCCCTTTCCGGCACCAGGCGGCCCGACGAGGACGATTCGCATCAGCGGAGGAACCCTTCGTAATTGCGCTGCTGGAGCTGGCTCTCGATCTGCTTCACCGTCTCGAGACCGACACCCACGATGATCAGGATGCTGGTACCGCCGAAGGGGAAGTTCTGGTTTGCCCCGAAACCAACCAACGCCATCGTCGGGACGAGAGCAATCAGGCCCAAGTACAGCGAACCCGGCCAGGTGATCCGGTTGAGCACGTACGACAGGTACTCAGCGGTCGGTCGGCCAGCCCGGATGCCCGGGATGAAGCCACCATACTTCTTCATGTTGTCGGCGACTTCCTCGGGGTTGAACGAGATAGCCACGTAGAAGAAGGCGAAGAAAACGATGAGCAAGAAGTACATCGTGATGTAGATCGGGTGGTCGCCCTTGGTCAGGTTGGTCTCGATCCACGTCTTCCAGCTCGACGTTCCACTCGAGAACTGCGCGATCAGAGCCGGGATGTAGAGCAGCGACGACGCGAAGATGACGGGGATCACACCCGCCTGGTTCACCTTCAGCGGGATGTACGTCGACGTGCCGCCGTAGGCGCGGCGGCCGATCATCCGCTTCGCGTACTGAACCGGGATGCGGCGCTGGGCCTGCTCGACGAAGACCACCAGGCCGACCATGACCAGGCCGACCGCGATGACGGTGCCGAACTCGATCCAGCCGTCGGCCAGGGTGCCGGACTTCTTGATGGCCCACAGCGCGGACGGGAAGGTCGCGGCGATCGAGATGAACATCAGGATCGACATGCCGTTGCCGATGCCGCGGTCGGTGATGAGCTCACCGAGCCACATGACGACGGCCGTACCCGCGGTCATGGTGACGACCATGACGATCGTGGTGAAGATCGAGCGGTCCGGGACGATGCCCGAAGCGGCCGTGCAGCCGGAGAAGAGGGCGCCGCTGCGGGCGGTGGCGACGAGGCCGGTGCCCTGCAGGATGGCGAGCGCGACGGTCAGGTAACGCGTGTACTGCGTGATCTTCGCCGTACCGGCCTGGCCCTCCTTCTTGAGGGCTTCCAGACGCGGGATCACGACGGTCAGCAGCTGCAGGATGATGCTCGCCGTGATGTACGGCATGATCCCCAGCGCGAAGATCGTGATCTGCAGCAGCGCGCCACCGCTGAACATGTTGACCAGACCGAAGAGGCCCTGGTTCGCGGACGCCTCGTCCACGCACTGCTGGACGGACTTGTAGTCGACGCCCGGGATCGGGATGTGGGTACCGACCCGGTACACCACGATGATGCCCAGCGTGAAGAGGAGCTTCTTGCGCAGGTCGGGCGTCTTGAACGCCCGGGCGAACGCGGTGAGCACGGTGCCTCCTGCGACCCCCGCGCTACTGCGTCAAGGGTGACGGTCTTGAGGTTCGACGGATACAGACGAATGCATAACGGTCAACTGCCGCTCAGGGTGCCTCAAGTGAAGCGCCCTGTGAAAGTGGGCAGTGCAGGCCACCTTACCGGCGAGACTGCCACCCTAGGAACGACCAACCGGGGATACCCCTTTTGTGGGGTATCCCCGGTCGGGATCGCTCAAGTCATCGAGACGCCTGAGTGGTTCAGACGAGCTCGGTGACGGTGCCGCCGGCGGCGGTGATCTTCTCCTTGGCGGAGCCGGAGACGGCGTCGACCGTCACCTGCAGCGCCACGGAGATCTCACCCTGGCCGAGGACCTTGACGAGGCTGTTCTTGCGAACGGCACCCTTGGCCACCAGACCCTCGACCGTGACCTCGCCACCCTCGGGGTAGAGCGCGGCCAGCTTGTCGAGGTTCACGACCTGGTACTCGGTCTTGAACGGGTTCTTGAAGCCCTTCAGCTTCGGAAGACGCATGTGGAGCGGCATCTGGCCACCCTCGAAGCGCTCCGGAACCTGGTAACGGGCCTTCGTACCCTTGGTACCACGACCGGCCGTCTTACCCTTCGACGCCTCACCACGACCCACACGGGTCTTGGCGGTCTTGGCGCCCGGGGCGGGACGGAGGTTGTGGATCTTGAGCGGGTTGTTCTCCGCCATGATCAGTCGACCTCCTCGACCGTCACGAGGTGGCGGACGGTGTGCACCATGCCGCGGAACTCGGGGCGGTCCTCCTTGACGACCTGCGTGTTGATGCCCTTGAGACCAAGGGAACGCAGGGTGTCGCGGTGGTTCTGCTTGCTGCCGATGTAGGACTTGACCTGCGTAATCTTGAGCTGAGCCATGATTACGCACCCGCCCCGGCACGCGCACGGAGCAGAGCCGCGGGGGCGACGTCCTCGAGCGGCAGACCACGGCGGGCCGCGATCTCCTCGGGACGCTGCAGACCCTTCAGGGCCTCCACGGTCGCGTGCACGATGTTGATCGCGTTGTCGGAGCCGAGCGACTTCGACAGCACGTCGTGAATACCGGCGCACTCGAGCACGGCACGCACCGGACCACCGGCGATAACACCGGTACCCGGGGACGCGGGCTTGAGCAGCACGACGCCGGCAGCCTTCTCACCCTGGATGGGGTGCGGGATGGTGCCCTGGATACGGGGGACCTTGAAGAAGTGCTTCTTGGCCTCCTCCACACCCTTGGCGATGGCGGCCGGCACCTCCTTGGCCTTGCCGTAACCGACACCCACGGTGCCGTCACCGTCGCCCACCACGACCAGCGCGGTGAAGCTGAAGCGACGACCACCCTTCACAACCTTGGCGACACGGTTGATCGCGACAACGCGCTCAACGTAAGCGGTCTTCTCGGCGGCAGCTGCGCCGCCGTCACGGCCCTTCCGGTCCCGCCGCTCGCCGCCACCGGCACCGCCACCGCGGCGCTGGGGTCCAGCCATTGGAATTACCTCTCTCTTTTTCCGCTAGCTACGAACGGCTCAGAACTTCAAGCCGGCTTCGCGGGCGGCGTCCGCCAGGGCGGCGATGCGCCCGGCGTACTGGTTGCCACCACGGTCGAACACGACGGCCTCGACACCGGCGGCCTTGGCACGCTCGGCGACCAGGGCGCCGACCTGCTTGGCCTGCGCGGACTTGTCGCCCTCGCCACCGCGGACCGACGTGTCCAGGGTGGACGCCGACGCCAGGGTGTGACCCTTGATGTCGTCGATCACCTGGGCCACGATGTGGCGGTTCGAGCGGGTAACGACCAGGCGGGGACGCTCCGCCGTACCGGAGATCCGCTTGCGGATCCGGATGTGACGGCGCTTGATCGCGGCGCGCTTGTAGGCGTCGCCCTTCAGGATCTTCTGTCCGTATGCCATGGCTTACTTACCCGCCTTTCCGACCTTGCGGCGGATGACTTCGCCCTCGTACTTGACACCCTTGGCCTTGTACGGGTCGGGCTTGCGCAGCTTGCGGATGTTGGCCGCAACCTCGCCGACCTTCTGCTTGTCGATGCCCTCGACCTGGAAGCGGGTCGGGGTCTCCACCTTGAAGGTGATGCCCTCGGGCGCCTCGACGGTGATCGGGTGGCTGTAGCCGAGAGCGAACTCGAGGTTCGAACCCTTGGCCGTCACGCGGTAACCGACACCGCTGATCTCGAGCTTCTTCACGTAACCCTCGGTCACGCCGGTGATCATGTTCGCCACCAGCGTGCGGGACAGGCCGTGCAGGGCCTTGTTCTGACGCTCGTCGTTGGGGCGGGTGACGTTGAGAACGCCGTCCTCACCCTTGGCGATGTCGATCGGCGCAGCGACGGTGTGGGTCAGCGAGCCCTTGGGGCCCTTGACCGAGACCGTACGGCCGTCGATGGTGACGTCCACGCCGGCGGGAACCGTGATGGGGAGCTTGCCAATACGCGACATAGCTGTTTCCTCCGTTCCCTTCCGCTACCAGACGTAGGCGAGGACTTCCCCACCCACGCCCTTCTTGCCGGCCTGCTTGTCGGTCAGGAGACCGTGCGACGTGGAGATGATCGCCACGCCGAGGCCACCGAGGACCTTGGGCAGGTTGGTGGACTTCGCGTACACCCGGAGACCGGGCTTGGAGATCCGCTTGATGCCCGCGATGGAGCGCTCACGGTTGGGGCCGAACTTCAGCTCCAGGACGAGGTTCTTGCCGACCTCGGCGTCCTCGACCTTCCAGCCCGTGATGAAGCCCTCCTGCTGGAGGATCTCCGCGATGTGAGACTTGATCTTGGAAGCGGGCATCGTCACGGAGTCGTGGTATGCCGAGTTCGCGTTCCGCAGACGCGTAAGCATGTCTGCGATCGGATCAGTCATGGTCATGAATTGGCCTTCGGCCTCTCTCGCCGGGGTTTCCTGATGCGCCATCCCTCTCCCCGATCCGAGACGGGACGGGTGCGGCGCGGTGGACCTACGGCGTAGTAAGTCGTACGGGCAGTCGTCAGACGCCCAACCCTCCCAGCCTAAGCCATGGAGAGGAGGGCGTCTGACACGCCCATTGCTTACCGAGAGCTTCGGGAATCCCTAAAAGCGGGGATTACCAGGAGCTCTTGGTCACGCCCGGCAGCTCGCCACGGTGAGCCATCTCACGAAGGCACACGCGGCACAGGCCGAACTTGCGGTACACGGAGTGCGGGCGGCCGCAGCGCTGGCAGCGGGTGTACGCACGCACACCGAACTTGGGCTTACGAGCAGCCTTGGCAATCAGAGCCTTCTTCGCCATCTCGCTCACGCCTCCTTGAACGGGAAGCCGAGGTGACGAAGGAGGGCACGGCCCTCGTCGTCGTTGGTCGCCGTGGTGACCACGGTGATGTCCATACCCCGGACGCGGTCGATCTTGTCCTGGTCGATCTCGTGGAACATGACCTGCTCGGTGAGACCGAAGGTGTAGTTGCCACGGCCGTCGAACTGCTTGGGGGACAGACCACGGAAGTCGCGGATGCGCGGCAGCGCGAGCGACAGGGTGCGGTCCAGGAACTCCCACATGCGGTCGCCACGGAGCGTGACGTGGGCACCGATCGGCTGACCCTCACGCAGCTTGAACTGCGCGATGGACTTGCGGGCCTTGGTGACGGCCGGCTTCTGACCGGTGATCGTGGTGAGGTCGCGGATGGCGCCCTCGATCAGCTTGGAGTCGCGGGCGGCGTCGCCCACACCCATGTTGACCACGATCTTGACGAGGCCGGGAACCTGCATGACGTTCTCGTACTTGAACTCGTCACGCAGCTTGCCCGCGATCTCCTCGCGGTACTTCGTCTTGAGACGCGGAGTGGTGGTGGTAGCCATCAGATGTCCTCACCCGTCCGCTTGGCAACGCGGATCTTGTTGCCCTCGTCGTCGAAGCGGTAACCGACACGCGTGACGACCTTGTTGCCGTCCTTCTCAACGACCAGCTGGACGTTGGAGACGTGGATCGGCGCCTCGGTCGTGACGATGCCGCCGGCCTGGGAACCGCGAGCGGTCGGGCCGGCCTTGGTGTGCTTCTTGACCCGGTTGACACCCTCGACCAGGACGCGCTCGTCGCGCGGGTAAGCGGCAATGACCTTGCCCTGCTTGCCCTTGTCCTTACCGGTGATGACCTGGACCAGGTCGCCCTTCTTGATCTTCATGCTTACAGCACCTCCGGCGCGAGCGAGATGATCTTCATGAACTTCTTCTCGCGCAGCTCTCGGCCGACGGGGCCGAAGATGCGGGTGCCGCGAGGGTCGCCGTCGTTCTTCAGAATGACGGCGGCGTTCTCGTCGAAGCGGATGTACGAGCCGTCCGGACGGCGGCGCTCCTTGACGGTGCGAACGATGACCGCCTTGACGACGTCACCCTTCTTCACGTTGCCACCGGGGATCGCGTCCTTGACGGTGGCGACGATGACGTCACCGATGCCCGCGTAGCGGCGACCGGAGCCACCGAGCACACGGATGCAAAGGATTTCCTTCGCACCAGTGTTGTCGGCGACGCGCAGTCGCGACTCCTGCTGGATCACGTCTATCTCCTGTTTGTCTGCCGGTTCCCCGGGAGCCGCTCAGCGAGCGGCTCCCGGAGCCTGGCGGAACTGTCCTGCGGGTTTGCCCGCAGGCGTACTTGTTGGAATTCCCTTGCGGGAATTACCTACTTGGCCTTCTCGAGGATCTCGACGACGCGCCAGCGCTTCGTCGCGGACAGCGGCCGGGTCTCCGCGAGGAGGACACGGTCGCCGACACCCGCGGCGTTCTGCTCGTCGTGCGCCTTGAGCTTGTTCGTACGGCGGATGACCTTGCCGTACAGCGCGTGCTTCACGCGGTCCTCGACGGCGACGACGACGGTCTTGTCCATCTTGTCGCTGACGACGAGACCCTCACGGGTCTTGCGGAAGCCGCGGGCCTCTGCGTTCTCAGTCACGTTGCTCTCGCTCATGCGTTCTCCACCGTTTCGATGCCCAGCTCACGCTCGCGCATCAGGGTGTAGATCCGCGCGATGTCCTTACGGACGGCCTTCAGCCGACCGTGGTTTTCGAGCTGACCCGTGGCCGCCTGGAAGCGGAGGTTGAACAGCTCTTCCTTGGCCTCGCGGAGCTTGTTCAGCAGCTCCTCGTTGCCCAGCTCGCGCAGCTCGGACGCCTTGGTACCGGCCGACATCACGCTTCACCTGCCTCGCGCTTGACGATCCGGCACTTCATCGGCAGCTTGTGGGCCGCACGAGTCAGCGCCTCACGGGCGATCTTCTCGTTGGGGTACGACAGCTCGAACATCACGCGTCCGGGCTTGACGTTGGCGATCCACCACTCCGGCGAACCCTTACCGGAACCCATGCGGGTCTCGGCAGGCTTCTTGGTGAGGGGACGGTCCGGGTAGATGTTGATCCAGACCTTGCCACCACGCTTGATGTGACGCGTCATGGCGATACGAGCGGCCTCGATCTGGCGGTTCGTCACATACGCCGGGGTGAGCGCCTGGATGCCGTACTCGCCGAACGCAACCTGCGTGCCGCCCTTGGCAGCGCCGGAGCGCTTCGGGTGGTGCTGCTTGCGGTGCTTGACCCTACGGGGGATCAGCATGTCGGTCAGGCCTCCGTTCCGGTGCTCTCAGCAGCCGGAGCAGCGGCCTCGGCCTGGGGGGCCTCGGCGGCGGGAGCCTGCTGCTGCGGCTTGCGACCGCGCCGCTCGCCACCACGGCCACCACGGGCCGGGCGGTCGGCACCACCACGGGCCGGGCGGTTACCCGCACGGGCCGCAGCGTTCTCGGCGCGGACCTCGGCGATGTTCTTGACGTCGCCCTTGTAGATCCAGACCTTCACACCGATGCGGCCGAAGGTCGTCTTGGCCTCGAAGAAGCCGTAGTCCACGTTCGCGCGGAGCGTGTGCAGGGGCACACGGCCCTCGCGGTAGAACTCCGAGCGGGACATCTCGGCGCCACCGAGGCGGCCACCGCACTGGATCTTGATGCCCTTGGCGCCGGCCTTCATCGCCGACTGCATGCTCTTACGCATGGCGCGACGGAAGGAGACGCGGGAGGAGAGCTGCTCGGCAACGGCCTGAGCAACCAGCTGAGCGTCCGTCTCGGGGTTCTTGACCTCGAGGATGTTCAGCTGGACCTGCTTGCCCGTGAGCTTCTCGAGGTCACCGCGGATGCGGTCGGCCTCGGCGCCACGGCGGCCGATGACGATGCCCGGACGCGCGGTGTGGATGTCCACGCGGACACGGTCACGGGTGCGCTCGATCTCCACCTTCGAGATGCCGGCGCGCTCCATGCCGGACGTCATCATCCGACGGATGGCGACGTCTTCCTTGACGTAGTCCTTGTACAGCTTGTCGGCGTACCACCGGGACTTGAAGTCCGTGGTGACACCGAGCCGGAACCCATGCGGGTTAACCTTCTGGCCCATTACCGGGTTCCTTCCTTGCTGCTGACGACCACGGTGATGTGGCTGGTCCGCTTGCGGATCCGGTAGGCACGGCCCTGGGCGCGCGGCCGGAACCGCTTCAGGGTCGGACCTCGTCGACGTACGCCTCGGAGATGAAGAGGCTGTCGGCGTCGGTGTGGTCGTAGTTGTGCGCGGCGTTGGCGATGGCGCTGTCGAGCACCTTGCCGACCGGCACGGAGGCTGCCTGCGGAGCGAATCGCAGAACAGCCTGAGCCTCCGTGGCATCCATGCCACGGATCAGGTCCACCACGCGGCGGGCCTTCATGGGCGTGACGCGGATGTACCGCGCCTGGGCCCTGGCTTCCATGGTTGTCCCTCTCAGTTACTTACGTGTCTGAAGTGCGATCCGCTGCTAGCGGCGCTTCGACTTCCGGTCTTCCTTGACGTGACCCCGGAAGGTACGAGTCGGCGAGAACTCGCCGAGCTTGTGACCGACCATCGACTCGGTGACGAACACCGGGATGTGGGTCTTGCCGTTGTGCACCGCGAGCGTGTGGCCGAGCATGGCCGGCACGATCATGGAGCGACGGGACCAGGTCTTGATGACGTTCTTGGTGCCGGCTTCGTTCTGGGCGTCCACCTTCTTGATCAGGTGGTCGTCGACGAAGGGCCCCTTCTTGAGACTGCGCGGCATCTAAACCCGCTCCTAGCGCTTCTTGTTCGTCTTGCGGCGGCGGACGATGTACTTGTTCGAAGCCTTCTTCGGCGAACGAGTACGACCCTCCTTCTGACCCCACGGGGAGACCGGGTGGCGACCACCGGAGGTCTTGCCCTCACCACCACCGTGCGGGTGGTCGACCGGGTTCATCGCGACACCACGGACGGTCGGGCGAACGCCCAGCCAGCGCTTACGGCCGGCCTTACCCCAGTTGATGTTGCTCTGCTCGGCGTTGCCGACCTCGCCGACGGTGGCGCGGCAGCGCACGTCGACCAGGCGGATCTCACCGGAAGGCATGCGGAGGTGAGCCATCTGGCCCTCCTTCGCGAGCAGCTGCACGGAGGCACCGGCGGAGCGGGCGAACTTGGCGCCGCCACCGGGACGGAGCTCGATCGCGTGGATCGTGGTACCGACCGGGATGTTGCGGAGCGCCAGGTTGTTGCCCGGCTTGATGTCGGCCCCGGGACCGTTCTCGACGCGGTCACCCTGCTGCAGGTTGCGCGGGGCGAGGATGTAGCGCTTCTCGCCGTCGGCGTAGTGCAGCAGCGCGATGCGCGCGGTGCGGTTGGGGTCGTACTCGATGTGCGCGACCTTCGCCGGCACGCCGTCCTTGTCGTGGCGACGGAAGTCGATGACACGGTAGGCGCGCTTGTGTCCGCCACCCTGGTGGCGAACGGTCACACGACCGGCGTTGTTACGGCCGCCCTTGCTGTGCAGGGGGCGGACCAGCGACTTCTCCGGCGTGGACCGCGTGACCTCGACGAAGTCGGCGACGCTGGAACCACGACGGCCCGGCGTAGTCGGCTTGTACTTGCGGATTCCCATTTCTCAGTCCTCGTCCGATATCGGACGATCCGGACCGCCCTTAGGCGGTCGGACCGCCGAAGATGTCGATACGGTCGCCCTCGGCGAGGGTCACGATCGCGCGCTTGGTGGCCGCACGCTGGCCGAAGCCGGTGCGGGTCCGCTTGCGCTTGCCCTGACGGTTGATCGTGTTGACCCCGGTGACCTTGACCGAGAAGACCGCCTGGACGGCCTGCTTGATCTGGGTCTTGTTGGCGTTCGGGTCGACGATGAACGTGTACTTGTTCTCGTCCAGGAGCGCGTAGCTCTTCTCCGACACGACCGGCTTCAGCAGCACGTCACGGGGGTCCGTGTACGCCTTGCTGGGCGCGGTGATGACGGTGTTCTTGCCCTCGGCGGCGTGGCGGCGGGCCTTGGCGACGCGCGCGGCCTTGGCCTTCTTCGCAGCCTTGGAGGCAATCGCGGGGTGACGGATGGCCATCAGACCTCAGTCCCTTCGGTGTCGTTGGCCTTCGGGCCGGCGACGAAGGACTCGAGAGCGGCCTGGGTGAAGACCACGTCGTCCGAGACGATCACGTCGTACGTGTTCAGCTGGCCCGGCTCCAGGATGTGCACCTGGGGCAGGTTGCGGGCGGACAGCCACGCGGCCTCGTCGGCGCGCTCGACGACCAGGAGCAGGTTCTTGCGCTCCGAGATCTTGCCGAACAGCGACTTGGCGGCCTTCGTGGAAGGAGCGTCGCCCTCGATCACGCCGGTGACGACGTGGATGCGGTTGTTGCGGGCCCGGTCGGTGAGGGCGTGACGCAGCGCGGCAGCCTTCATCTTCTTCGGGGTCGCTGCGAGTAGTCACGCGGCACGGGACCGTGCACGACGCCACCACCGGCGAACTGAGGGGCGCGGGTAGAGCCCTGGCGCGCACGGCCGGTGCCCTTCTGACGGTAAGGCTTCTTACCGCCACCACGAACCTCGCCGCGGGTCTTGGTCTTGTGGGTGCCCTGGCGGGCAGCCGCGTTCTGCGCAACGACGACCTGGTGGATCAGCGGGATGCTGACCTTCTCCACGCCGAAGATCTCCGCGGGGAGTTCGACGCTTCCGGTCTTCTCGCCGGCAGGCGAAAGGATGTCAACAGTGCTCATCGGTACCTCAGGCCCCCTTGGCCGCGGTGCGGACCAGGACGAGGCCGCCGTTCGGACCGGGGACGGCGCCCTTGATGAGCAGCAGACCCTTCTCCGCGTCAACGGCGTGGACGGTCAGGTTCTGGGTGGTGACGCGCTCGTTGCCCATGCGACCTGCCATGCGGAGGCCCTTGAACACGCGACCCGGGGTGGCGCAGCCACCGATCGAGCCCGGCGAGCGGTGCTTGCGCTGGGTGCCGTGTCCGGCGCCGAGGCCCTTGAAGTTGTGACGCTTCATGACACCGGCGAAGCCCTTGCCCTTGCTCTTGCCGGTCACGTCGACCTTCACGCCGGCCTCGAACACCTCAGCGGTGATCTCCTGGCCCAGCGTGTACTCGGAGGCGTCCGCGGTGCGGATCTCGACGAGGTGGCGACGGGGGGTGACGTCGGCCTTGGCGAAGTGGCCCTTGAGGGGCTTGTTCACCTTGCGCGGGTCGATCTCGCCGAAGGCGATCTGGACCGACTCGTAGCCGTCGGCGTCGTTCGTACGGACCTGGGTGACGACGTTCGGGCCGGCCTTGACGACGGTGACCGGAACAACACGGTTGTTCTCGTCCCACACCTGCGTCATGCCGAGCTTCTCGCCCAGGATGCCCTTGATCTGCTTAGCCATTCTCAGCTCACCGACCCTCAGAGCTTGATCTCGATGTCGACACCGGCCGGGAGGTCGAGTCGCATCAGAGAGTCAACGGTCTTGGGGGTGGGGTCGAGAATGTCGATCAGGCGCTTGTGCGTGCGCATCTCGAAGTGCTCGCGCGAGTCCTTGTACTTGTGCGGCGACTTGATGACGCAGTACACGTTCTTCTCAGTGGGCAGCGGCACCGGGCCCGCGACCGACGCACCAGTGCGGGTCACCGTCTCGACGATCTTCTTCGCCGAGGAGTCGATGACCTCGTGGTCGTAGGCCTTGAGCCGGATGCGGATCTTCTGTCCCGCCATGGCTACTCAGTAGTCCTTTGTCTCGTAACGCTCTGGTACCCGGTGTTCCTGACCCTCGCTCCGACCCACGCGGTCGGGCGTGTCGCGCTTTCGCTGACACAGATGTCCCTTGTTCGAACATCCCTTGCCTGAGAAAGAGAATCACCGGGCGCCTGGCCGGTGCCGCACCTTGCTTCCCGAAAGATTCCCGTACGTCCGCCCCAGCGCTGCCGTGGTGGCAGTTAGGGCGACGAGTACTGTGGGACTCGCTTCCGGTCCTCCCGGCGGGAGCGCGCAGCATCAACACTCGACCGAGCAACTCGGACAGTCTGCCATATGGGGTGGGCGGCTGGCCAATCGAAGCCGAGGATCGTACCCCGGGAGTGACGCAGGTCAAACAAGGGGCGCGATCAGATCCTCCAACGCATGGGCGTACGCCCTGCGCGCCTCCTTCTCCCCCTGTGGTGCCGGTACGTCGGGGCGCAGCACGTTCGGCAGGAAGGCGACCCGCCACATCCGGAACGTGTCCCCCAGCCCCTGTTCGGCATCGCCTCCCAGCAGCGCACGGGCCCCGCGTACGACGCCGGCGACAAGACCCGACGCTTCTTCCGGACCCGGGCCCCGCAGAACCGCCGTACCCACCAGGGCGTTCATGAGGACGGCCGACTGGAGGTCGCCCCCCATGCGCAGCATGCGCCGCAGCACCACGGGGTCGTCCGTGTCGGGCGGGTAGCCCTCGATGCAGCCGGAGTACATCATCAGGTACTCCGGCGTCACCTCGCGGCCCGTGTTCCATCCGCCCTGCCGCTCGAAGATGGACATGCTGTCAGCGGAGAAGTCGCCGATGACGCGCACCGATTCCAGAATGCCGTCCAACTCCTCCCGCCGGGCGGCCACGAAGCCCTCGAGGGAGACCTCCCCGAGCGACTGCTCCCCCGACGCGGCGACCGCGCCCAGTTCGAGAATTCCCCACAGCGGCGCGAACACGTCGTACGCGAGTCCCGACTCGGATACCGGCGCAAATCTCTCCGTCATGCCAAGTACCTCACTTTTTCACCACAGGCCGGCAAAGAATTTTCCGGTAGCCTCTCGGGTCGGGAGAATTTCGGTGATTCCATTGTTCAGGATTTCCAACCCTTCGGGAGTGTTCACGAAGAACTCTGGTTGATTGTGGTTCGGGCCGCCCAGCTGGAAGATGGACTCCGCGAATTCCTTCGGCACCTTGACCCGCACCATGTGCCCGTCCCGACCGTACGCCGTCGCAGCCCTGGTGAAGTCGTCCGTCAGGTATACACCGGCGTTCGGGGTGCCCGCCCGCTTCGCCTCCTCGGATATGTTCAGCGCGAACTGCGTCCCCTGCCAGTTGTCCGACCCGTGGTAGAGGATCTGGTAGGGGGAAAGACCGAAGGGATCGATCCGGCGGTACGGATTGGGCACATATCCATAGGGATTCGGTGCCGGTTCCAGTCCGAGCGGATCGACGGAGCAATACCGAGCGGTCTCCGGATCGTAATAGCGGTGGTAATTGTAGTGGAGCCCTGATTCGGGATCGTGGTACTGCCCGGGGAACCGCAGGGGTGTATGGGCCGTGCTGTCGGCCTGCCAGGTGGTGAGGCCCCAGAGGGTTCTGCGGGAGCGCCAGGCGATGTCTCCGCTCACGTCGACGAGTTCCGTGGGCGTACCGACCAGGTCCGTGACGATCGCGAAGAATCGGGAGTCGATCTCCTCCTGGGTGGCCCGGTCGGTAAGGCGTTCGGTCTGGGCCACCGGGTACAGGCCGTCGTGGTCCCAGGTGAGGGTCACGGGGTGGGGAAGCGTGGAGGCGGTGGTGGTCTGCTCGGCGAGGTTGAAGCCGTCCCACGTGAAGAGGGTCTCCTCCACCACCGTCGTACCGTCTCCGGCAAGGCGCTGCTTGGCCGTTCGGCGGCCGAAGGGGTCGTAGAGATAGCGCCACACCGTCCCGTCGGGCGTGGTCACCGACGTGAGACGGTCCTCCGCGTCCCAGGTGTACCGCCAGACGTCGGGCGTCCGCGACAGCCGGGTCTTCCGGCGCGTCACGATCCGCCCCGCCGCGTCGTACTCGTAGCGGACAGAACCGGCGTGCACGAGCCGGTTGCCCGCGTAGCCGCGGTCGCCCTGTGTCTCCCGGCCCGGGTGGCGGCCGGGCCACACCGCCTGCACCTGGTTGCCCGCCGAGTCGTAGGCGTAGGTCTCGGTCCAGTCGCGGGCGCTGACCTCGGTCACCCGGCCGACGGCGTCGAGGGTCATGCCGATCTCGCCCCGCAGCGGATCGTCGATGCCGACGAGTGTGTCGTCCGGCCGGAAGGCGTAGGCGCGACGCTGGACCGTGCCCCGCGCGTCGGTCACCGTCTGGTCCGTGGGGCGGCCCGCGGTGTCCCAGCTCTGGGAAAGGCGGAGAGAACCGTCCACCAGGCGGGAGATCTCACGGCCGCCGGCGTCGTGGCTGAAGTCGAGGACGTGATCGGAGGTAAGCAGGGAGGTGGTGTTGCCCGAGGCGTCGTAGCCGTAGACGGCTCGGGCGCCGACGGGCGTCGTCCGTTCGACGCGCCGCCCCGTGGCGTCGTAGCGGAAGGAGAGCCTGCGGCCGTTCACCGTCTCCGCGACGGTCCTGCCGCTCGCGTCCCGCTCCCAGAGCATCTCGCAGTCGACGCTCGCAGCGCGCAGCCGCCGCCCCACACTGTCGTAGGCGTACGAGGTGACCGCGCCGTCCACGCTCTTGGAGACCAGCCGGCCCATGACGTCGTACCCGTAGGTGACCGACTGCCCCAGCGGGTTGGTGCGGGATACCGCGCGCCCGCGGCGTCGCGGCGGTAGGTGACCCTGCGGCCGTCGAAATCGGTCTCCGCGACCAGTCGGCCGACCGGGTCGTAGGTGTACTCCCACGTCAGGCCTTGCGGGGCGGTGACCTTGGTCAGGCGCAGCGAGGGGTCGTACGCGAACTCGTAGCGGGCCCCGTCCGGCTGGGTGCGCGCGATCAGCAGGTCGAAGTGGGTGTATTCGTACGTCGTGACACCGCCCGCCGCGTCCGTGTGCCGGACGCGGTTGCCTTCGCCGTCGTACTCCCACGACTGTTCCGCCCCGTCCGGTCCCTGGACCCGGGCGAGCTGTCCCTCCACGGTCCACCAGCGCCGGGTCCGTGCTCCCAGCGCGTCGACGACCAGGTCGACCCGGCCAAAGGCGTCGCGGTGCGCGGTCCTGCGATGGCCCAGGGGGTCGGTCACCTCGACGGCCAGCCCGGCGGCATCGCAGCACACCAGCGTGGTGGCGCCGAGGGCGTCGATGACGCTCGTCAGCCGGCCGGCCGCGTCGTAGGTGAAGCGGGTCGTGGCGCCGGACGCGTCCGTTTCGGTCGTGCGGTTGCCGCGCTCGTCGTAGCCGAACCACCGTCTCGATCCATCGGGCAGCGTGAGGGCCGTGGGGAGCCCGAGCTCGTTGTACGCGATGCGGGTCACCGTTCCGTCGGGGTGCGCGACGGTGTGGGGGCGACCGGTCACGTCGTTGGTGTAGGCGGTGGTGTGCCCCAGGGCGTCCGTCGAGGACACGACGTGGTGATGGATGTCGTACGTGGTGCGGGTGACGCCACCGCATGCGTCGATCTCGGCGACGACCTGGCACGCCTCGTTGATCACGAATCGGCTGGCGGCGCCTTCGGCGGTGGTGAGGGTGGTGACACGGCAGCCGGGCCAGTCGGAGTCGGTGCCGTCGTAGTCAAGGGTGAGGGCGATGTGACCGGCCTCGCCGCCTTCGGCGATGCAACGGTCCTGCTCGTCGTAGGTGTAGGAGTAGCTGCGACGGTTGGTGTCGGTCCAGGAGGTGACACGCAACCGCCCGTCGTACGTGAACGTCAGCGGCAGTCCGGAGGAGTTGATCACCTCGGTGAGGTTGCCGTCGGTGTAGCCGTAGCGCTTGATGACGACGTCCGAGCCGTCCTCGGCCGCACCGGCAAGGCTCAGCGCGGTGACCCGGCCCTCGTCCGTGACGATCTTGAGGTGGTAGCCCCCGGAGTGCCGGATGCCTGTCGGGGCGCCCTGGTCGTCGTAGTCGAAAGTGATCGTGTGGCCGTTGCGGTCGGATATCCGCTCCAGCAGCGCCAGCCCGCCGGAGGGCGGCATGAAGCGGCGGGTGTGCCCGGTCATCGGGTCACTGACCGTGTAACCACCGCTTGCCGAGCGGGTCAGCGGCCAGCGCGGGCCGGTCTCCGGGAGCACCGGTGAGTCCACCGCGTCCGGGTGCGGATAGGCGAGGAGCAGCCCGTCCTCGGTGACGAACACGACACCTTCGGCATCGACCTCCAGTCTCTGGTCCACCGTGGAAGACCAGGACGGGCCGAACCACCAGCCGGTCGCGTACCCCGACTCCACCCGGCGCACGAAAGCGAGCGGAAGGAGTCCCGGAAGCTCGGTGTCGACCAGCGGCAGGAACATCTTGCCGGTGGCCATGTCGACCGGGTCACTGCCACCGCGGCGAACCACGCCCGCAAGACGGTCGAACGCGCCCTTGGCCCCATTGGCGAGCATGCCCCGAGCGCTCTTGCCCAGCCCGCGGACCGCCAGGCTCATGCCCTTCAGGCCGCCCTTGATGCCCTTCATCGCCGCCAGGCCACCCTTGAGCCCCTTGGCGAGACCGCCGAGGGTGGTGAGGCCCTTCATGCCGGGTATGCAGTCGAGGGCGCCAGGCCTACGTCCCATAGGGATGCCTGGCCCTTGGAATACTTGTAAAGCGTGTCGGCGAGGACGACGAGGGCAGCGATCAGCACGATCGCACCGAGGATCGGCCCACCGATGATCATCGCGATGACCCCGACGACGGCTACGACGATCTTGCAGACGGCGACGATGCTGTCCCAGTTGTCCGTGAACCAGTCCCCCACCTCCTCCCACCACGACCGGTTCTGAATACCCGCATCAGACGCCTCGTCGATCTTCGACTTCGCGGTATGCGCGGCCTCCTCACGCATCTTGCGCGCGTCCTCGGCCATCTTCTTCGCCGCCGCCAGCGCACCCTGGGCGTTGTCGACGTCCGACTGGGCGCTGGTCTGCGCGGACTTGGCATGCTGGGCATCCCGGGTGGCAGCCCGGACCTTGCCCTCGTCCGGCTTGTCACCACCCGACTTGCTGCCGGTCGGGTCGTCCTTGTACTTGTCGGCTTCCTTGTTCGCCCGCGACACCCACGAATCAGCCGACGCCAGGCGGGAGTTGGCGGAGGACAGGTCACTCTGCGCCTCGCGGCCCTTGGCGAGGGCCCGGTCGGCGAGGGCCTGGGCGCGCTCCAGCTTCGGCCAGAAGTCGGCGAGCGCGTCGCCGCACAACTCGTAGGACTTCTTCAGCTTCTTCAGATTCTTCGGGACGTCCCCGAACTCGTCCTTGAAGACCTCCGCGGACTTGCCGGCCCACTCCAGCAGGGTGTCCTCACCCGCCATGCCATTGACCAGGCGGAGTGCGTCGGACACGTCATCGGCGAAGTCGTGAAGCGTCTTGGCCAGCAGCTTGATCCGGTCCGGATCACCCGGCGTCGGATCCTTCTCCAGATCCAGGACATGCCAGTCCGTGGGCCGATGCCCCGCCATACCGCAACCCCCGTCACGCGCACATCGTCAACAACCGTATGCACACGCGAACTTACCTGGAACGGCCGTTCGGGGAAAAGGTCAGCCGGTCGCTGGGAATCGGTTCGGCGGGTGCAGGTGGATGTCAGCCATCGGCGAGCAGCGCTTCCAACTCCTCGCTGTACGCCCGAAACCCCGCCTTGCCGTGCTCAGGAGCGTCCGACTGCGGGCGCAGAATGCCTGGTAGATGGGCGACCCGCCACGTCCTGTACACCTGTGCCGGTACGACGCCGCCCGTCGCTTCGGCGAGGTCGCAGGCGATCGTGAGTACGTCGGCGATCGCCGCCGCGCCTCGCCGGGGGTCCGTCCGCGCGGCGACGCCAGCCGTGATCACGGCGTGCAGGAACTCCGTGAGTTGCAGGTCCGCCGCGATGCGGCACATGCGCCGGATCAGGGACGGTTCGTCGAGTCCTTCGATCGGTTCCGGGACTCCCATGACGCCCGCGGACCACAGCAGCAGATGCGCCGCCTCCACCTTGTAGTCGCGGAACCAGCCGACCTCGTCCGCCATCCGCATGGCCGCGTCATCGAATGCGCACGCCGTGCGGACCCCGTCCATCAGCCGCTCGACGTCAGCGTGCCGCCGCGCCAGGAACTCCCCGACAGAGACATCGGCAAGCACCCATGTGCCGATGGCGTTGACCGCCCCGACCTCGACCACTCCGCCGAGCGGCGCGAAGACCTCCCGCGCGAGCCTCATGCTTGTCAGCGGTTCCAGGGGGCGCCCTGCCTGCCGTAGCTGCTCATGACGCCCTCCAAGCCGGCGAGCGGTCGCACGCCGTGGAATCCCTCGACCACAGCTCGTACGTCGAACAAGCCCCCTCACCCCTTCGGACACAGCACTGTACGACCTCGTACGACCACCCGCACCAGCAGCACATCCAGTGACCGACCCGAACCGCCCCCCGTCAGGGACCCTGGACCCCCGAGACCCCCTCCACCACCTGCGCCACCACGTTCAGCACCCCGTGCCCGAACGCGGTCGGCGCCACCAGCACCCCGAACACCAGCGCAAGCCCCACCGTCACGCCCTGATCGGACCGGCTCCGCGCATGCACCGTCCGCCGCAACCGCAGCACGAGGATGACGGCCAACAGCACCGCCACATCGACCGTCAGCATCATCGGGCGAGTCCCTTCCGTCGGCGCAGTCCGCTGAGTCCCAGCCATGGGCGACACACACCGTAAGCAGCCCGCCTAGCGCCCGACTCGCGTCTTGCCCAAGCCACCGGACCACCCTCATGATCACGCCCATGTACCAACGAAGACGCGCCCTCGGCGCCTACCTCGGCACGGTCCTCGCCGCCGCACTGCTCCCCGGCATACGGCCGATCGGCGACAACGTGTTCTGGGCGGCCCTGCTGCCCGCCCTCGTCTTCCTCGTCGTCAACCAGCTGATCTCCAGCTATCCCAGCGGCATCCGCACCGCGCCCCCGATCGCGCTGCTGATCCTCGGCGCGGTCGGCGTCGTCCAGGACACCCTCATCTGGCTGCTCGTCTCCTGGCTCGGCGCGCAGATGGGTTCCGGCCTCGATGTCGACGGGTTCCTCGCCGCGCTGCTCGGCGGAGTCGTCGTACGGCTGACCGTCCTCGCCGCCATGGCCCTCGGCCCGCAGCCGACACCCGAAGCCGCCGTATGACAACGCGAAAGGGCCCGCACGACCGAAGTCGTACGGGCCCCTCACAGAGACCTACCGGTCAGCCCTGTCGGGCCAAGATCACTTCGTGATCTTGGTGACCTGGCCGGCGCCCACGGTCCGGCCACCCTCACGGATGGCGAACTTCAGGCCCTCTTCCATGGCGACGGGCTGGATGAGCTCCACCTTCATCTCGGTGTTGTCACCCGGCATGACCATCTCGGTGCCCTCGGGGAGGGTCACGACGCCGGTCACGTCCGTCGTACGGAAGTAGAACTGCGGACGGTAGTTGTTGAAGAACGGCGTGTGGCGGCCACCCTCGTCCTTGGACAGGATGTAGGCCTGGGCCTCGAACTCGGTGTGCGGGGTGACCGAACCGGGCTTGATGATGACCTGGCCGCGCTCGACGTCCTCGCGCTTGATGCCACGGAGCAGCAGACCGACGTTCTCACCGGCCTGGCCCTCGTCGAGCAGCTTGCGGAACATCTCGATGCCGGTGACCGTGGTGGTGGTCTTCTCGGTCTTGATGCCGATGATGTCGACGGTCTCGTTGACCTTGAGGACACCACGCTCGATACGACCGGTGACGACGGTGCCACGACCGGTGATCGTGAAGACGTCCTCGATCGGCATCAGGAACGGCTTGTCGACGTCGCGCTCGGGCTCCGGGATCGACTCGTCGACGGCCTTCATCAGGTCGAGGACGGTCTGGCCCCACTCCTTGTCGCCCTCAAGGGCCTTCAGAGCGGAAACCTTGACGACCGGCAGGTCGTCGCCCGGGAACTCGTACTCGGAGAGCAGCTCGCGGACCTCGAGCTCGACGAGCTCCAGGATCTCCTCGTCGTCCACCATGTCGGCCTTGTTCAGGGCGACGACGATGTACGGAACGCCGACCTGGCGGGCCAGGAGCACGTGCTCCTTGGTCTGCGGCATCGGGCCGTCGGTGGCGGCGACCACGAGGATGGCGCCGTCCATCTGGGCAGCACCGGTGATCATGTTCTTGATGTAGTCCGCGTGACCGGGGCAGTCGACGTGGGCGTAGTGACGGGTCTCCGTCTGGTACTCGACGTGCGCGATGGAGATGGTGATACCGCGCTGGCGCTCTTCGGGAGCCTTGTCGATCTGGTCGAACGCCGAGGCCTCGTTCAGGTCCGGGAACGCGTCGTGCAGCACCTTGGTAATGGCGGCCGTGAGGGTCGTCTTACCGTGGTCGATGTGACCGATGGTGCCGATGTTGACGTGGGGCTTAGTCCGCTCGAACTTCGCCTTCGCCACTGGGTCCTCCTGTGGAGTGGTTCTGGTACGCCTTACTCATCGGCGCCAGGTGATCTTTGCTGGGATGCCGCCCGCCGGGGTTCTCCCGTGCCGGGCGATCCCCGGCGGTCGGTGTCAAGCCTAAAGCGTGTAACGGGAGTGTGTTACTCGCCCTTGGCCTTCGCGATGATCTCCTCGGCGACGTTCCGCGGAACCTCGGCGTAGGAGTCGAACTGCATGGAGTAGCTCGCACGGCCGGACGTCTTGCTGCGCAGGTCGCCGACGTAACCGAACATCTCCGAGAGGGGCACGAGGCCCTTCACGACGCGGGCACCGGCCCGCTCCTCCATGGCCTGGATCTGGCCACGGCGGGAGTTGATGTCGCCGATGACCTCACCCATGTAGTCCTCGGGCGTGGTGACCTCGACGGCCATCATCGGCTCAAGGAGCACGGGGGACGCCTTGCGCGCGGCCTCCTTGAAGGCCTGCGAACCGGCGATCTTGAACGCGAGCTCGGAGGAGTCGACCTCGTGGTAGGCACCGTCGAGAAGCGTGACGCGGACGCCCGTCATCTCGTACCCGGCGAGGATGCCGAACTGCATGGCCTCCTGCGCACCGGCGTCCACCGAAGGGATGTACTCCTTCGGGATACGGCCACCGGTCACCTTGTTCACGAACTCGTACGAGGCGTCGCCGCCCTCGATCGGCTCGATCGCGATCTGCACCTTGGCGAACTGGCCGGTACCACCAGTCTGCTTCTTGTGCGTGTAGTCGACGCGCTCGACGGCCTTGCGGATCGTCTCGCGGTAGGCGACCTGCGGCTTGCCGACGTTGGCCTCGACCTTGAACTCACGGCGCATACGGTCGACCAGCACCTCGAGGTGCAGCTCGCCCATACCACCGATGATGGTCTGGCCCGTCTCCTCGTCCGAGTGGACCTGGAACGACGGGTCCTCCTCGGCGAGGCGCTGGATCGCGACGCCCAGCTTCTCCTGGTCGCCCTTCGACTTGGGCTCGATGGCGACCTGGATGACCGGCGCCGGGAAGTCCATGGACTCCAGGATCACCGGCTGCTTGTCGTCGGACAGCGTCTCACCGGTGGTGGTCTGCTTCAGGCCCATGACGGCGACGATGTCGCCGGCGCCCACCGACTCGATCTCCTCACGCTTGTTCGCGTGCATGCGGTAGATCTTGCCGATGCGCTCCTTCTTGCCCTTGACGGAGTTCAGCACGGCGGTGCCGGACTCCAGGCGACCGGAGTAGATCCGGACGAAGGTGAGCTTGCCGAGGTGCGGGTCGCTCATGATCTTGAACGCCAGCGCCGACAGCGGCTCGTCGTCGGACGGCTTGCGCTTGATGACGACCTCGGGGTCCTTCACGTCGTGGCCCTCGATGGCCTCGACGTCAAGCGGGGTCGGCAGGTAGCGCACGACCGCGTCGAGCAGGGGCTGGACGCCCTTGTTCTTGAACGCGGTGCCGCAGAACACCGGGGTGACCGTGGTGTCCTTGGACTTGCCGGAGGCGATGGTGATACGACGGATCGCGGCGTACAGCTGCTCCACGGAAGGCTCCTCGCCCTCCAGGTACAGCTCCATGATCTCTTCGTCGTTCTCGGCGACGGCCTCGATGAGCTTGCCGCGGTACTCCTCGGCAGCCTCGGTGTGCGTGGCCGGGATGTCGACGACGTCGTACATCTCGCCCTTGGCCGCCTCGGCGGACCAGACCAGGGCCTTCATCGTCACGAGGTCGACGACGCCCTTGAAGTCGGCCTCGGCGCCGATCGGGAGCTGCATGACGAGCGGCTGGGCGCCCAGGCGGTCCGAGATCATGTCCACGCAGCGGTGGAACTCGGCGCCGGTACGGTCCAGCTTGTTGACGAAGCAGATGCGGGGCACGCCGTAACGGTCGGCCTGACGCCACACCGTCTCCGACTGCGGCTCCACACCGGCAACGCCGTCGAACACCGTCACGGCACCGTCGAGGACGCGGAGCGAACGCTCCACCTCGACGGTGAAGTCGACGTGACCCGGCGTGTCGATGATGTTGATGGTGTGGTCGACACCCTCAAGCGGCCAGTGACAGGTGGTGGCAGCAGAGGTGATCGTGATGCCACGCTCCTGCTCCTGCTCCATCCAGTCCATGGTGGCAGCGCCGTCGTGGACCTCACCGATCTTGTACGAAACGCCGGTGTAGAACAGGATCCGCTCGGTGGTGGTCGTCTTGCCCGCGTCGATGTGGGCCATGATCCCGATGTTGCGGACCCTGGCCAGGTCAAGCGAAGTGGTAGCCATAAGGCTTCAGTCTTCTCTCGGTCTCGATGTGGACTGCGACTACCAGCGGTAGTGCGCGAAGGCCTTGTTGGACTCGGCCATCTTGTGCGTGTCCTCGCGCTTCTTGACGGCCGCACCGAGGCCGTTCGAAGCGTCGAGAAGCTCGTTGAGGAGGCGCTCGGTCATGGTCTTCTCGCGACGGGCGCGGGAGTAACCGACCAGCCAGCGCAGCGCCAGGGTGTTGGCACGGCCGGGCTTGACCTCGACCGGCACCTGGTAGGTCGCGCCACCGACACGGCGGGACTTGACCTCAAGCGTCGGCTTGATGTTTTCCAGAGCGCGCTTCAGCGTGATGACCGGGTCGTTGCCCGTCTTGTCACGCAGGCCCTCCATGGCGCCGTAGACGATGCGCTCGGCGGTGGAGCGCTTGCCGTTCAGCAGCACCTTGTTGATGAGCGACGTGACCAGAGGAGAACCGTAGACCGGGTCGATGATGACCGGGCGCTTCGGGGCGGGGCCCTTACGAGGCATTCTTACTTCTCCTTCTTGGCGCCGTAGCGGGAACGGGCCTGCTTGCGGTTCTTGACACCCTGGGTGTCGAGGGAGCCACGGATGATCTTGTAGCGAACACCCGGCAGGTCCTTCACACGGCCGCCGCGCACGAGCACGATGGAGTGCTCCTGCAGGTTGTGTCCCTCACCCGGAATGTAAGCGGTGACCTCGATCCCGCTGGTCAGACGCACACGCGCGACCTTACGCAGGGCCGAGTTCGGCTTCTTCGGGGTGGTCGTGAACACACGCGTGCAGACGCCACGACGCTGAGGGGAACCCTCGAGTGCGGGCGTCTTGTTCTTCTCGACCTTGTCCTGCCGGCCCTTACGGACCAGCTGCTGGATCGTAGGCACTACTTCTCCGGTTTCTGTGTGCCGATGGGTACAGCTAACCTGGAACGTCGCCGACCCACGCGGTCGGGTGTGTCGAATCCGGCAGACTCTCGCCGCGAAGCGAAAAGGGCGCAGATTACGGCGGCCGTGTCACGGCTCGCGATGCGGCTGAAGACACGCACGAGAGCCAGGGCACACCCCAGGCACAAGGTCTGAGCGTACCTACCTCATGGACTTCGGTCAAAACAAATGAGACGGGGTGCGACGCGCCGGAATTATCCCCGTTGCCCGCGGCTCCCGACGATCTTCTTCCTGTCCACATCTGTGAATGTTGGTGAACCCCGTTCAGGGCGCCGACGGGTTCAGTACGTTGATGGGTCGCTGCGCAGAGTGACGAGCGCGGTGTCAGGGAGACGGGGGGCTTTCATGACCGCGGCCGACTTACCGGGGGAGAACGGGCTGGACGACCGGGTGCCCTTCCTGGCCCGGCTGGAGCGGGAGGACCGCGAGGCCCTGCTCGCACTCGGCCGCGAGCTGCGCTTCCGCACCCGTGCCGTCCTGCTCCACCAGCACGAGCCCTCGTCGTACGTCCTCTTCGTCACCCACGGCTGGACCAAGGTCACCGCCGCCGCCGTCAACGGCTACGAGGCGCTCCTCGCCCTGCGCGGCCCCGGCGACATCGTCGGCGAGTCCGCGGCCCTGACCGGTCGGCCCCGCTCGGCGACGGTGACGGCGCTGGAGCCGGTCCGCGCGGTCGCGGTGGACCGGGACCGGTTCACGGTGTTCCTCGCCGACTCCCCGGCCGTCTCGTACGCCCTGCTCGGCCTCACCTCCGACCGGATGCGCGCCGCCGACCAGCGCCGCATCGAGTTCGCCTCCCTGCACGTACGCGAGCGCCTCGCCGTCCTCCTGCTGGAACTGGCCCACACCAACGCCCGCTACACCGAGGCCGGCGTCGAACTCCTCGTCCCGCTCAGCAAGCAGGAGCTGGCCGGTTCGGTGGGCGCCTCCCGCGAGATGGTCCAGCGCCTGCTGAAGGACCTGCGGGACCGAGGTGTGGTGGTCACCGGCCGCCGCACGATGCGGATCGTGCGCATGGACGTGCTGCGCAGGATCGCGCGGGCGGATTCCTGAGGCGTACGGGCTTCCGCGCGACCTCTGTGCACACGGTCACAGTTCCAGTGCGTCATCCGCCCTCTCGCCCACCCCGTCCCGAAGGCCACTCTTCTCGCCGTACGCCCGACCCGAAAGGCCACCATGACCGACCCCGTGAGCCGCACGATCCTGCTGCTGGACATCGAGAAGTTCAGCGACCGGGACGACGTGGAGCAGGCCTACTTACGGCGCATGCTCTACGACGTCACCGACCGCGCCCTGGAGAGCGCCGGCATCGAGGAGACGCTGCGACTGCGCGCCGACCGGGGTGACGCGGTGATGGAGCTGATCGACGCGAACGCGTCCGTGACCGCGCTGCTGCGCGCCCTGCTGAGCGAGGTCCCCGCGCAGCTCCGCTCGGTCAACCGCATGGCGTCGAAGTCGGCGCAGATCCGGCTGCGCGGGGTGGTCGCCGCCGGATACGTCGCCGTCGACGAGCACGAGGGCTGGGTCGGCTCCGACCTCAACCACGCCTGCCGTCTCCTGGACGCGGCCCTCCTGCGCGCGGCCCTGCGCGAACGCCGGGACGACTTCGCCCTGTGCGTCTCGGACGCCGTGCACACCGGGATCGTCCGCCACGACCACCCCGGCATCCCGGCGGACGCCTTCCACGCCGTGACGGTGGACAGCAAGAACGGCCCGCTGACGGCCTGGCTGCACGGGCCGGTGCCCGCGCGGACCGACGACCACAGTGGAACGGGGGCCGGGGGAGCCCCGGTGCCGGGTGCCTCGGGGGGACGGCCCGGCACCGGGGCAGGCCCGCCCGCGGTGTTCCACTTCACCGGGGGTTCCCCCTCCTTCGGCGGCAGCCTCGTCGCCGGGGACCAGCACGGGGTGTCCGGCGGGCAGGTCACCGGGAACGTGCACCTCGGCGGGGGCGGGAACGGGACCGGGGGTGACGCGGCATGACGGTGCCCACCCCGGAGGAGGCGCCGGAAGCCGATCCGGCACCCGGCGAGCCCGAGGAACGTACGCAGGAGGCGCGGGCCGCGCAGCGCGAGCTGTTCGCGCACACCCGGGGTTCATCCTCGGCTCAGGGGCCGGCTTCGGCGGCAGCCTGGTCGGCGGCGCGCAGCACGGGGTGTCCGGCGGGCAGGTCACCGGGGACGTGTTCCTCGGCGGCAAGACGGAGATCCACCACCACGGTGACCGTTCGGCCGCGTACCGGACCCGTCCGGGGAGATACCGCGGGAGCACCTGGAAGCGCTCGCGAAGGTCTTCGTCGACGGCCCCGTCTTCGAGACCGCGCTGCGCCGGCTGCGTGAGGAACGCGTCCTGGTCCTCTCCGGCGCCCACGCCTGCGGCCGGTACGCGGCCGCGCGGATGCTGCTGTTCCGCCTCGGCGTACCGGCCGTGCACGCCCTCTCCTCGGAGACCACGCCCTCCACCCTGACCGCCCAGCTGGACCGCCCCGGCGGGCACGTCCTGCGAGACCTGCCCCTGACCCGCAACCGGCCACTCCGGGAGAACCACCTCTACGCCGCCGTCGACCGGCTGAAGCAGACCGAGGGCTATCTGGTGATCACGGTCGAGCGGTCGCCGTTCCTGCCCGGGGTGCCCCCGCTGGCCTGGGAACCCCCGGACGCGGCGGACGTCGTACGGGCTCATCTGCGTCATCGCGAAGACGCGGGCCGGCTGCTCGGCCTCGCCCCGGTGCGGGAGTTCCTCACCCGCGGGCCGCACCGACCGGTCGAGGCCGCCGAGTTCGCCGAGGTGCTCGCGGGATACGACGGAAGCGCCGCCGCTCAGGCGCGGCTCGCGGACTTCGGGCAGACCGCGGTGGTGAAACAGTGCCGGGACCGGCTCAGCGACACCGGCACCGATCTGCGGGACAAGGCGTTCCTGATCGCGCTGGCCGTCTTCGACCAGGCCCCGTACGTCCTGGCCGCCGAGCTCGCGGACAAGCTGTTCGTGCACTTCCAGCGGCTCCAGGAGCCGGAACAGCCGCCCGAGATCCCGGTGTTCGGCCCCAGCGCCGAGGAGCGGCTCGAACGGGCCGGCGCCGAGGGCGAGGTACGGGACGAGAGCACCGAGTGGGGTCCGGTGCCGCAGTTCACCGCCTACTTCCCGCGCGAGGACACCCCGCACGTGCTGCTGTCGGAGGTGTGGACGGGGCATCCGTCGGCGCGTCCCGCGCTGGTGACCTGGCTGCGCGAGCTGGCCCGGGACGGCGCCCGGTGGTCCGCACCCGGGCCGCCGCCGCGGCGGCCGTGCTCGCCCGCGCGGACCTGCCCTCGGCCGTGGCCCTGCTGATCGACGGCTGGGCGGTGTCCCGCGCCTTCGGCCCCCGGGTGACCGCGGCGAACACCCTGGTCCTCGCCCAGCTCCTGAACGCCCCGGTCGTGCTGCGGCTGCTGACCGAGTGGTGCACGGACCACCACTGGGCCCGCCGCTGGACCGCGATCCGCGCCCTGGGCCTGCTCGCCCCGCTCCGCCCCGACCTGGCGGCCCCGGCGCTGAGCGCGCTCGCCGCCCGCGCCCGGGTGGACGACAGCAAGCCGACCGAGAGCGACAACCTCGTCGAGTCGACGGCCCTGCTGCTGTCGGTGGGCTCCCGCCGCGGCGAGATGCTCTCCGAGCTGGTCCGCCTGCTGCAGCACGACACGCCCTCGGTACGGGCCCTCGCCCTGGCCGGCTTCATACGGGCCTGCGACAACGCCGACGAGGGCGCGCTCGTCGAGTGGTACGCCGACACCGGGATGTACGAGACCGACTCGGCCCGCGATGTCGCCGCCCTGTGGCGCGCCGCCCTCGGCGACCGCGCCCACACCCGGCAGGCCCTGAACGCCCTGCGCACCTGGACGCATGTCGCCCAGCGCCGCCCGGACGCCGCCCACGCCCTGGAGCTGCTGCTGCCCGCCCTGATCGTCACGGCGGCCGACCGCGACCGCCTGGACCACGAACTGCGCACGATGCGAGCGGAGGACGGCGGCCCGCGCCCCCCGGTGGCGGACCGCCTGCTCGCCGCACTGCACCCCTCCACACCAGCTCAGCCTAGGAGTTGACCCATGGCGGACTTCCGCCGACAGCCGGAGTGGCAGCAACAGGCCGACCGGCACAGCACGTTGATCGACCCGGTCCTCACCGTGAAGCCCATCTCACGGTTCGACTGGACCGCGCGCCGCCAGATCACCGCGATCGACCACGCCCTGGTCTTCGCGACGGCGGGCGGGGCGTACGACGTCTATGTCCCGCCGCACCGACCCAGCCGCACGGACGCCGCGACCCGCCGCTACACCTCGGTCTACGAGGTCGACATGGGCAGCCACCCGGTGCGCCTCGACCTCCAGCTGCCCAGCGACGACGACGCGTTCGCCTTCGGCGCGACGGCCGACCTCACCTGGCGGGTGCACGATCCCGAGGCCTTCGTCCGCAGCGGCGAGCGGGACGTGCCGACCCGTCTGACGCGAGAACTCCAGCAGTTCGCCCGTCCGGTCAGCCGCGGCTTCTCCATCGAGGACAGCGCGACGGCGGAGGCGGCGGTGCAGCAGGCCCTGTCCGTCGGCTCCTTCGCGGCCGGCATCGGCCTGACGGTCACCTGCGTCCTCCGGCTCAGCCTCGACGACGAGGCGATCGCCCACCGGCGCCGGCAGCGGGCGCTGCGCTACGAGACGGACATGCTCGACCCCGAGCACGCGTACCGGATGCGGCTGGCGCAGCAGAGCTTCGAGCTGGAGGCGCTGCAGCAGCGTCAGCAGCAGCAACTGGTGGCCGAGAAGATCCACTTCTACCAGTACTGGCTCCAGCACGGCGGGGTCGGCGCCTGGGCCCTCCACCTCGCCGCCCACCCCGAGGACACCCAGCTGGTCATCAACAACATCCACCAGGACCAACTGACCTTCATCAAAACCCAGTTGGAACTGATCGGCGGAGACGACCTGGAGGACTACCAGAAGGCCGAGTCCCTCAAACAGATCCGCCAGGAGGTCGACGACCTCCACCGCAGAACCCAGCCCCAGCCCCACGCCCGGCGAACTCGCCGCCCCACTCCGGGCCGCCTACCGGAGACACGGCGACACCGGCAACCCGACGGGACCGAACACCGGATGGCCCGCCACCAGGGTGCCGTATGTGCCGGAGCACCGACGTACGGGCCGGGAGGGCCGACACCGGCAACGCCGACACCGGCATACGGCCCGCCGCCGATGCCGTATGTGCCGGAACCGCCCGGCACGGAACGCCGTACCGCCGTCGCCCGCCGCATGCCGGCGCCGGTCGGCCCCGCCCGGCGCACGCAGCGCCGGGACCGGGCCGATACCGAACGACGCCTTACGTGCCCGCCCAGGCCCGGGACGGCAGTCCCGCTCGCCGTACGCATCCGCCCCGTAGGTGCGGCGGTCCGGTCCTGGCGGCGCCCACGCCCGGCTGTCCGCCCGTACGCATCGCCCACGCCCGGGCGTCCGCCCGTACGCATCGCCCGCGCCCGCCGCCCCGCGCCGCACGTCGCAGGCGGCCCCGTGCCGGTGACGCCCCGCGCCGGGGTCGTACCCGCCGCCCCACCGGCACCTCCGCCCAGCCGGAGCCGCCCGCCGCCGACGCGGACCCGCATGACGGCGCCGGTCACCGCTCCCGGCCGACCGGTGGCCGAACGTCTCCTCGGCGAGATGCGCGGGGAGATAGCCCGTGCCGACAGCAAGGCGTCCGTGCTGGTCGCGGCACTCGGCATGACCGCGGGGGTGTTCAGCGGACTCGTGGCGGGGCGCCAGTGGAGTCCCCAGTCGCTCTCGGTTCCCGGTGCCGTCCTGTGGTGGGCCGGGGTCGCCGCGTTCACCCTGTCGCTGTTCGCCCTGCTGCTCGCCGTACTGCCCCGCTACGGCAACGGCGCATGGGCCCCGGGGCGCCCCCTGTGCTACTTCGGCGACGTCCAACGCGCCGCACGCGAAGGCCGGTTGGCCGAGGCCCTCGCCGACACCGAACGCGACCCGGCCGCCGGCCTCACGGCGTCCCTCACGGAGACCAGCCTCATCGCCGCCCGCAAGCACCAGTGGATCCGCGCCGGCCTGATCGCCTTCTGCGCGGGCGCGCTGCTGCTCCCTGCGGGCCTGCTGACCGGCTGAGCCCGCCCCCACACACGTACCCCACCCTCACGCGCGCAGAAGGAGCCCCGTGTCCCAACCGCCAGAACCAGCCGCCACTCCGGAACGACAGCACCCCACAGAGCCGCCCCCCACC
>MWJO01000190.1 GCA_002027195.1 Streptomyces sp. GKU 895
TCGAAGGTGGGACCAGCGATTGGGACGAAGTCGTAACAAGGTAGCCGTACCGGAAGGTGCGGCTGGATCACCTCCTTTCTAAGGAGCACAGTACCGATTGCAGGCAAATGTTCTGCACGGTCAGCTCATGGGTGGAACGTTGATTATTCGGCACGGTCATTCTTGAAGGATCACTAGTACTGCTTCGGCGTGGAACGTGAGTCTGGAGGGAAGACCGGGTCGGGCACGCTGTTGGGTGTCTGAGGGAATGAACCCCCTCGATGCCGCCCCAGTGAACTCGCCGAGTGTGGCGGGGTGATGGGTGGCTGGTCGTTGTTTGAGAACTGCACAGTGGACGCGAGCATCTGTGGCCAAGTTTTTAAGGGCGCACGGTGGATGCCTTGGCACCAGGAACCGATGAAGGACGTGGGAGGCCACGATAGTCCCCGGGGAGTCGTCAACCAGGCTTTGATCCGGGGGTTTCCGAATGGGGAAACCCGGCAGTCGTCATGGGCTGTCACCCATACCTGAACACATAGGGTATGTGGAGGGAACGCGGGGAAGTGAAACATCTCAGTACCCGCAGGAAGAGAAAACAACCGTGATTCCGGGAGTAGTGGCGAGCGAAACCGGATGAGGCCAAACCGTATGCGTGTGAGACCCGGCAGGGGTTGCGCATGCGGGGTTGTGGGATCTCTCTTTCACAGTCTGCCGGCTGTGAGGCGAGTCAGAAACCGTTGATGTAGGCGAAGGACATGCGAAAGGTCCGGCGTAGAGGGTAAGACCCCCGTAGTCGAAACGTCAGCGGCTCGTTTGAGAGACACCCAAGTAGCACGGGGCCCGAGAAATCCCGTGTGAATCTGGCGGGACCACCCGCTAAGCCTAAATATTCCCTGGTGACCGATAGCGGATAGTACCGTGAGGGAATGGTGAAAAGTACCCCGGGAGGGGAGTGAAATAGTACCTGAAACCGTGTGCCTACAAGCCGTGGGAGCGTCGGATGGAAGCTTGCTTCCATCTCGTGACTGCGTGCCTTTTGAAGAATGAGCCTGCGAGTTTGCGGTGTGTTGCGAGGTTAACCCGTGTGGGGAAGCCGTAGCGAAAGCGAGTCCGAACAGGGCGATTCAGTAGCGCGCTCAAGACCCGAAGCGGAGTGATCTAGCCATGGGCAGGTTGAAGCGGAGGTAAGACTTCGTGGAGGACCGAACCCACCAGGGTTGAAAACCTGGGGGATGACCTGTGGTTAGGGGTGAAAGGCCAATCAAACTCCGTGATAGCTGGTTCTCCCCGAAATGCATTTAGGTGCAGCGTCGTGTGTTTCTTGCCGGAGGTAGAGCACTGGATAGGCGATGGGCCCTACCGGGTTACTGACCTTAGCCAAACTCCGAATGCCGGTAAGTGAGAGCACGGCAGTGAGACTGTGGGGGATAAGCTCCATGGTCGAGAGGGAAACAGCCCAGAGCATCGACTAAGGCCCCTAAGCGTACGCTAAGTGGGAAAGGATGTGGAGTCGCACAGACAACCAGGAGGTTGGCTTAGAAGCAGCCACCCTTGAAAGAGTGCGTAATAGCTCACTGGTCTAGTGATTCCGCGCCGACAATGTAG
>MWJO01000002.1 GCA_002027195.1 Streptomyces sp. GKU 895
CCCCGGCTGCGGCTCAGCTGCCGCCGCCGCAACCGCCCCCGCCACCGCAGGACGACCCCGCCGCCACACGACGAGCCCACCCCCCGCAGGACGAGGAGGAACCACAGGACGAGGACGAGGACGAGCCGCACGACGACCCGCTGCTGCTGGACCCCCCGTCGGCCCACCAGCTGTTGCCACTGCCGCTGCGGCTGCCGCCGCGCCGACCAGCCCGCGCCCGGTGCGAGCTCCCCCCGCTCGCCCTCGCGATGATCATGACGACGAACCCGATGAAAGCGACTGCCAGGATGATGCCGAAAACCATGGCGTCACCCTCCTTCCGTGTCACCCGAGACGACCCCCCGTGGGCGCCTCGGGTCCTGCGTGCGAGGGAGATGCCCCGGCGTCTCATCAGCCAAAGCAGAGTTGAGCGAATCCAGAGCTTGGGCGCAGGATGACCGGCATGACCTCCACCGCACGCCCGCACCTCAACCGCCGGCTCGCCGAGTTCGGGACGACGATCTTCGCCGAGATGTCCGCGCTCGCCGTGCAGACCGGCTCGATCAATCTCGGCCAGGGCTTCCCCGACACGGACGGCCCCGAGGAGATCCGGGAGGCGGCGGTGCGGGCGCTGCGCGACGGACGCGGCAACCAGTACCCGCCGGGTCCGGGCGTCCCCGAGCTGCGCGCCGCGATCGCCGCGCACCAGCAGCGGCGGTACGCACTGACGTACGACCCCGACACCGAGGTCCTGGTGACGGCGGGCGCGACCGAGGCCATCGCCGCCGCCCTCCTCGCCCTCCTGGAGCCCGGCGACGAGGTCATCGCCTTCGAGCCGTACTACGACTCCTACGCGGCCTGCATCGCGATGGCGGGCGGCACCCGGGTCCCGGTCACCCTGCGCCCGGACGGCGACAGCTTCCGCCTCGACCTCGACGAGCTGCGCGCGGCCGTGACGGACAGGACCCGGCTGCTGCTGATCAACACGCCCCACAACCCCACCGGCACCGTCCTCACCCGCGAGGAGCTCACCGCGATCGCCGAGCTGGCGGTCGAGCGGGACCTGCTGGTCGTCACCGACGAGGTGTACGAGCACCTGGTCTTCGACGACGCCGAGCACATCCCGCTCGCGACCTTCCCCGGCATGCGGGACCGCACGGTCACGATCGGCTCGGCCGGCAAGACCTTCTCCTTCACCGGCTGGAAGGTCGGCTGGGTGACCGCCTCGCCGTCACTGGTCAGCGCGGTGCGCTCGGCGAAGCAGTTCCTGACGTACGTCGCCTCGGGCCCCTTCCAGTACGCGGTCGCCGAGGCCCTCGCGCTGCCGGACAGCTACTTCGAGGCCTTCCGCGCGGACATGAGGGCCAAGCGCGACGTGCTCGCGAGCGGTCTGGCGGAGGCGGGCTTCGGGGTGTTCCGGACCGCCGGCACCTACTTCATCACCACCGACATCCGCCCCCTCGGCGCCGAGCTGTCTCAAGGGGGCGACGGCTTCGCCTTCTGCCGCGCGCTGCCGGAGCGGGCCGGGGTCGTCGCCATCCCCAACGCGGTCTTCTACGACCACCGGGAGGCGGGCGCGCCGTTCGTGCGGTTCGCGTTCTGCAAGCAGACGGGGGTGCTGGAGGAGGCGGTCAAGCGGTTGAAGGCGCTGGCGGGCTGACGTGACCCGGGCGGTCGGACACTGGGGCGTGATGCTCGCTTATGCCTGACTTCTTATGCAATGTGCTGATGTGACCCCTGTCAGCACGCTCGCGCCGCCCGCCGTCGCACCGCCCGGCACCACCGGACGCATCCGGCCGCGCCACCCCCTCGCGGTGGCGCTCGGCCTGTTCGCCGCCGCCCGGCTCACCGGGCTGGCGGTGCTCGCCGCGACCGCCTGGGCCACCGGCCACCACCCGCTCACCCTGCTGGGCCGGTCCTGGGACTCCCGCTGGTACCTGGGCATCGCCGCGCACGGCTACGGCCACACCCTGCACATCCGCCCCGGCGTCGTCTACAGCGACCTCGCCTTCTTCCCGCTCTACCCGGCGCTGGTGCGCGCGGTGACCGCGGTCAGCCCGCTGAGCGGCGGCGCGGCGGGCCTGCTGGTGTCGTGGACGGCGGCCGCGGTGGCGGCGTGCGCCATCTACGCGATCGGCGTACGGCTGCACGGCCGCGCGGTGGCCACCGTCCTCGCCCTCCTGTGGGCCCTGCTGCCGCACTCGGTCGTGCTGTCGATGGCGTACACGGAGCCTGTCCTGACCGCCTTCGCCGCCTGGTCGCTGTACGCGGTGCTCACCGGCCGCTGGCTGTGGGCGGGCACGCTGGCCGCGCTGGCGGGGCTGGCCCGGCCGAACGGGTTCGCGGTGGCGGTGGCGGTGCTGGCGACGGCGGCGTACGAGATCGTCCGGTCCCTGCGGCGGGGCGGAAAAGTTACCCACAGCCTGTGGACGGGCGCGGCGCTCGCCCCGCTCGGCTGGTCGGCGTACGTCGTCTGGGTCGGCCATCGCGAGGGCGACCTGTTCGGCGGCTACTTCGCGGTGCAGCGCGGCTGGGGCTCCAGCTTCGACTTCGGCCGGGGTTCCCTGCGCTTCGCCCGCCACGTCGTCCTCCAGGGCGACCGGCTGGTCTTCCCGATGACGCTGCTGATCGTCGCCGTCTCGGTCCTCCTGTACGCCCTGCTCCTGCTGGACCGCCCCCCGCTCGCGCTGGCCGTCTACACCGCCGTACTCCTGCTGATCACCCTCGGCGGCTCGGGCTTCTTCGAGTCCAAGCCGCGCTTCCTGCTGCCCGCGTTCCCGCTGCTGCTGCCGCCGGCCCGGGCCCTGGTCCGCACGGCGAGAGCCCGGCCCTGGCACGCGGTCGTGGTGACCGGTGCCCTGGCCGGGCTCTCTTTCGCCTACGGGGCGTATCTGGTCGTACTGGCGGACACGCCGCTGTAGAGGACGGCTACGCCTTACGCGTCGTCGTCGCCGTCGCTGCCGGGCTTGTCGGCGTCGTTGATCTCCTGCTCCAGGCCGAGCTGCTCCACGAGCCACTTGTCGAACTCGATGGCGGCCCGCACCCAGCTGACCGTCGACGACACGAAGTGCTCCAGGCTCACCCCGGTGCCGATCAGCATCTGCGCCTCGCCGATGAGGCGGACGGTGCCGTCGTCGTGGGTGTGCGTGTAGAGCTTGGGCCACAGGGTGCGGCGGTTCCAGTCGTCGATGGACTCCAGCAGCTGCGGCTTCTCGTCGATCTTGTGGGGCCGGTCGTAGAACGTCCGGACCGAGAAGACCTGCTGGTCACCCTCACCCCGGAACATGAAATACGTACGGAACTGCTCCCACGGCGCCGCGAGGTCACCCTCTTCGTCAACGACGTACTTCAGCTCCATCTGCTCCAGGAGCTGCTTCACGAGGTCCTGATCCGGGACGACGGGGCCCGCCGGTCCTTGGGGCTGCGGCTCGGGCTGGCCCCCGAAGTTCGGAATCGAGGACGGGTCGATGGTCACCGTGATTTTCCCTTCGTACGGATTCCGCCATCCTCCCCCATGCGGGGAGGGGGGTGGCAACCCCCGGCGGGGTCTGTCAGCCGTGGGCTGACTTGATCCGGTCGCCGGGGGTCCGGGTACCCAGGGTCAGAGCGTCTTCCCCGTCGACGGGCCCACGATCAGGCCGTCTCCGAAAGTGTCCACCCGGACCGTGTCGCCGTCCTTGATCTCGCCGGACAGGATCTCCTTGGCGAGGCGGTCGCCGATGGCGGTCTGGACCAGGCGGCGCAGGGGGCGGGCGCCGTAGGCCGGGTCCATGCCCTCGGTCGCGAGCCAGGCCAGGGCCTCGTCGGTGACCTCCAGGGTGAGGCGGCGTTCCGCGAGACGCTTGGCGAGGCGGTCGATCTGGAGGCGGGCGATGCGGCTCAGCTCGTCCTTGGTCAGGGCCGAGAAGACGACCAGGTCGTCCAGGCGGTTGAGGAACTCCGGCTTGAAGGCGGTGCGGACCACCTCCAGGACCTGCTCCTTCTTCTCCAGCTCGGTGGTGAGCGGGTCCACCAGGAACTGGCTGCCCAGGTTGGAGGTCAGCACCAGGATCGTGTTGCGGAAGTCGACCGTGCGGCCCTGGCCGTCGGTGAGCCGGCCGTCGTCCAGCACCTGGAGCAGGACGTCGAAGACCTCCGGGTGGGCCTTCTCCACCTCGTCCAGCAGCACCACGCTGTACGGGCGCCTGCGCACCGCCTCCGTGAGCTGGCCGCCCTCCTCGTAGCCGACGTAGCCGGGAGGCGCGCCGACCAGGCGGGCGACGCTGTGCTTCTCGCCGTACTCGGACATGTCGATGCGGACCATGGCCCGCTCGTCGTCGAAGAGGAAGTCGGCGAGCGCCTTGGCGAGTTCCGTCTTGCCGACGCCCGTGGGGCCCAGGAAGAGGAACGAGCCGGTGGGCCGGTCGGGGTCGGCGATGCCGGCGCGGGTGCGGCGCACCGCGTCGGACACCGCCTGCACGGCCTCCGACTGCCCGATCAGACGCTTGCCCAACTCCTCCTCCATGCGCAGGAGTTTCTGGGTCTCGCCCTCCAGCAGGCGCCCGGCCGGGATGCCGGTCCACGCGGCGACGACGTCGGCGATGTCGTCGGAGCCGACCTCCTCCTTGACCATGGTGCCCTTGGCGGCCTCTTCCTCGGCCTGCGAGGCTTCCTCCAAGTCCCGTTCCAGGGTGGGGATCTCGCCGTACAGCAGCTTGCTGGCGGTGTCGAAGTCGCCGTCGCGCTGGGCGCGTTCGGCCTGGCCGCGCAAGTCGTCGAGCTTTTCCTTCAGTTCACCGACGCGGTTGAGGGACTGCTTCTCCTTCTCCCAGCGGGCGGTCAGGCCCCGCAGCTCCTCCTCCTTGTCGGCGAGGTCGCGGCGCAGCTTCTCCAGGCGTTCGCGGGAGGCCGGGTCGGTCTCCTTCTCCAGGGCCAGCTCCTCCATCTTCAGCCGGTCGACGGAGCGCTGGAGTTCGTCGATCTCCACCGGGGAGGAGTCGATCTCCATGCGGAGCCGGGAGGCGGACTCGTCGACGAGGTCGATGGCCTTGTCGGGCAGGAACCGGGAGGTGATGTAGCGGTCGGAGAGGGTGGCGGCCGCGACCAGCGCGCTGTCGGCGATCTGGACCTTGTGGTGGGCCTCGTACCGCCCCTTCAGTCCGCGCAGGATGGCGATGGTGTCCTCGACGGTCGGCTCGGCGACCAGGACCTGCTGGAAGCGGCGCTCCAGGGCCGGGTCCTTCTCGATCCGCTCGCGGTACTCGTCGAGCGTCGTCGCGCCGACCATGCGCAGCTCGCCGCGGGCGAGCATGGGCTTGAGCATGTTGCCCGCGTCCATGGCGGAGTCGCCGCCGGCGCCGGCTCCGACGACGGTGTGCAGCTCGTCGATGAAGGTGATGATCTGGCCGTCGGAGTCCTTGATCTCGGCGAGGACGGTCTTGAGCCGCTCCTCGAACTCACCGCGGTACTTGGCCCCGGCGACCATGGCCCCCAGATCCAGGGCGACGAGCCGCTTGTTCTTCAGCGACTCCGGCACGTCCCCCTTCACGATCCGCTGGGCCAGCCCCTCGACGACGGCGGTCTTGCCGACGCCGGGCTCGCCGATGAGGACGGGGTTGTTCTTGGTGCGGCGGGACAGCACCTGCACCACGCGCCGGATCTCCTGGTCCCGTCCGATGACGGGGTCGAGCTTCCCCTCGCGCGCGGCGGCGGTGAAGTCGGTACCGAACTTCTCCAGGGCCTTGTAGGAGCCCTCGGGATCGGCGGTGGTCACCCTTCTTCCTCCCCTCGCCTTCTGGAAGGCGTCCTGCAACTTCCTGGCGTCGGCCCCCTGCGAGGAGAGTACGTCCCCGGCCTGGCCGCCCTTGGCGGCGATGCCGATGAGCAGGTGCTCGGTGGAGAGGTACTCGTCGCCGAGGTCCTTGGCGCGGGTCGCGGCGTCGTTGACGACGGCGAGCAGTTCGCGGCTGGGCTGCGGGGGCGCGACGGTGGAGCCGGTCACGCTGGGCAGCCCGGCCAGGATCTTCTCGGCGCCGGCACGGACGGCGGCGAGATCGGCCTCGACGGCCGCCAGCAGGTCGACGATGTTCTCGTTGTCCTGCCCCTGGAGCAGAGCCAGGAGCAGGTGGGCGGGGGTGAGGTCGGGGTGCCCCTCGGCGGCGGCGCGCTTCTCGGCCGCGTTGATCGCGTCCCGGCTCCGGTTGGTCAGCTCGGCGTCCACGTGTCCGTACTCCTCCTCGATGTCGGCGGCTCTCCTGAGTCTGACTCAGTCAACGTACACAAAGTTGAGTCTATTCCACTCAAGGCAGGGCTCGGGAGGGGCCGGGGACCGAGTTCCCCTCCTGCCGGGGTTAAGTTCCGGGGCATGGCGACGACGTACACCCAGGACCCCGGCGCACCGGACCCGCTCTACCTCAGCTTCTGGCGGGAACGGCACCTGTGCACCCTGACGACCCTGCGCCCGGACGGCAGCCCGCACGTGGTGCCGGTCGGAGTGACATACGACCCCGAGGCGCGGCTCGCTCGGGTGATCACGAACAGGTCGAGCGCGAAGGTGGGCCATGTGCGGGCGGCGGGGCCTTCCGGGGCCCTGGTCGCGGTGTGCCAGGTGGCCGGGCGGCGGTGGGCCACGCTGGAGGGACGGGCGTACGTCCGGACCGACCCCGAGCGGGTCGCGGAGGCCGAGCGGCGGTACGCGGAGCGCTATGAGCGCACCCCGGCGCCGAATCCGTCCCGGGTGGTGATCGAGATCGAGCTGACGCGGGCGCTGGGGCGCGGTTGAGCGGGGCCCGGCGAGGGCTGCCGACGATTTCCGGCCATGGCGAGAATGGGCGGATACCAGGAAATGTCGCCCGGAAACTGCAGCGGCGTCACCGTGTTCAGGTCACGGTGACGCCGCTGCGGGGGGAAGCGCCTGAGCGATCTGTTACGACGGGGGAATCGCGTCAGGCACTGCGGGGGGTGGCTGAGATGGTCCGTGGGGTGGGGGACTCCGGTTCCACCAGCCGATGGTCTCGTTGGTCAAGATTCACAAAGATCATTCCGTACCGAATGGCACACCGCACAGGCTGCGGCGCCCCCCGAGGCCGCCGCAGACACCGGTACGCCCGAACGTCCTCGTCGTCGTCGCGGGTGACGACGACCGGCTCACCGAAGACTGTCACCATCAATGAGTCACCGGAGTGAGGGATCGCGGTGACCAGATCGATGAAGTGCCAGCCGGAGCGGTAGGCCGTGGCCATTTCGCGACGGAAGGAGCGGTCGTCGGGTGGGGTGGTCATGACGTCGCGTCCGCCGGTACCGTCCACGAGATGTCCTGCGGCGCGGCCCAAGAGATGTCCTGCGGGGCCGCCCAAGAGATGTCCCCCGCGACGGTGTCAGCACTACGCCAACTGATGTCCGAAGGGGCGACAGCAGCCCCGAGGGTCAGCGCCACAGCAGCAACAGCAGTGGCAAGCACCGAGCGAAGCATTCTCTTCTTCATGACCGGCTTCGTCCTCACTTGATGGCTTCCCTTATCCCCGCGAAACAAGACGATGGCTCATTCAGGCACGTCAATGCCACACAAGAGATGCATCATGTTCCTGCACGTTCAGGACCCTGGGGGGTGGAGATTTGCCAACAAAAAGCACAAACCCGACACATCCTCACGGCATAGCCGACCTTTGTGCCGAAGGCGCGCGTCTCTATGCCAGCGCGCTCGGCTCCGGACGCATCCTCCGGGACGAGGTCGAGCCTGCCCCGTGTCTGCTCGAATTCGCGCTGCTTCACCCCGACCCGGACGACCCGAACTGGTTGCGCCCCGTACCGCCGTCCATCGTGCTCGCACAGCAGCTCCACCCCCTGGAGCGGGAGATCCAGGACCGTCGGCGGCTGTCGCTCAACCTCTCGGAGACCTTCGAGCCGTTTCTCGCCATCAGTGCCCAGAAGCCGGCGACCACGCACGCCATCACCGTGCTCGAAGGCTCTGCGCGCATCAACGCCGCACTGGACGTGGCGACAGCCGAGGCCCGCGTCGAGGTCCTGACCGTACAGCCCGGCGGAAGCCGGCCGGAGGACAAACTCAGTCAGGCCCTCGCCCGCAGCAAGCCCTTGATCGAGCGCGGAATCTCACTGCGCACCCTCTACCAGCACACGGTCCGCTACAGCCAGGGCACCTTCGCCTATGTGGACGGCATGGCAGGGGCGAAGGTCGAGATCCGTACCCTCGAAGAACTCATCGAGCGACTCATCATCTTCGACCAGACGGTTGCCTTCATCCCCGCCCAGGACGACCGGCAGGTGGCTCTGGAACTGCGTCATCCCGGTCTGGTCCAGTACCTCATCAGGGTCTTCGAGCAGCTCTGGCAGCGCGCGACTCCCCTCATGGAGGAAGTTCCCTACGAGTCCACGCCCGAGGGCATCACCGGCATCCAGCGCTCCATAGCCAAGCTCCTGATCGATGGCCATGTCGACGAGGCCATCGCCCGCCGTCTCGGGATGAACGTGCGCACCTGCCGCGCCCACATCGCCAAACTGGCCAGCGTCCTGGGCAGCGGTAGCCGTGCCCAACTCGGCTATCTCATCGCCCAGTCGGGGATCCTGGACCAGGGCGCTTCGGGGTCGGGGGGAGGCGACCAGCCATGACCGAGGCCCATGCGCATGGAGCTCAGGAACTGTGCGAGGCGGGCCTTGATCTGTACACCAGCGCCCTCAGCGAGGGACGGGTCAGCGCCGAGAGGGCGGCAGAAACGCCCTGCCTGCTCGACCTCGGTCTGCTGCAGCCGGACATCGAGGACCTGCGGTGGCTACGACCCGTTGCTCCGACCCTGGCCCTGCACCGACTGCTGCGCGGCCTCGAGGACCGCGTCGCGGACACGCGGCGACGTGAGGAGTGGCTGGCGGAGACCTTCGAGGGTCTCATGGCGGCGAACAGCCGGCAGACGATGGTGGCCGACACACCGCTGATCAACACACTGAGTGGTTTCGACCGAATCAACGAGGCCATTGAGGCAGCCATGGTGAACGCCTCGGGCGAGCTCCTGGCCATCCAGCCGAACAGGGGAACACAGGACACGGCGGCTCGGTTGGCGTTCTCGCTGCGCCGCGATCAGGCTCTACTCGATCGCGGCGGCCGAATCCGGACCCTGTATCAGCACACGGCCCGCCATTCCCCTGCCGTCATTGCTCGCTACGAAGAGCTGAGAGGCGACGCCGAGGCCCGCACACTGGACGAGATCACCGACCGACTCATCGTCGTCGACGGCACGGTGGCGTTCATCCCGGCCAACGCGGACCGCACGCTGGCCCTGGAGATCCGTCACCCTGCCCTCCTCGCCTTCTTCACGACCACCTTCGACCGCCTCTGGCGCCTGGCCTCGCCCATGTACCCCGAAGCCCCTCAACAACCTGCCTTCAACGGCATCACCCCCCGCCAACCGCGCCATAGCCGCCCTCCTCATCGAGGGCCACACCGACGCCGTCATCGCCGACCGGCTCGGCCTCAACGTCCGTACCGCCCGCGAGCACATCGCCAAGCTCGCCGCCACCCTCGGCAGCGAGAGCCGCGCCCAGCTCGGCTACCTCATCGGACGCTCCGGGATTCTTGACCAGGAATCGTGACGCCCATCGCGCGAGGCGGCCCGTCCAGCCCCACCTGGGCGATACGCACCCCGAGTTGGGTGCGGCTCGCCGCGCCCAGCGTCTCCGACAGCCGCGCGATGTGCGCCCTGCACGTGCGCACGCTTATGCCCAGCCGTTCCGCGATCACCGCGTCCTGGTGGCCCTCCGCGAGCAGCGCCGCGATGGACTGCTCCCGGTTGGAGATGCCCTCGATGCCGGTGTCGGGCAGCGGGGCGGTCAGCGGGATCGCCAGCCGCCACAGGCGTTCGAAGACCGTGGCCAGGAAGCCCACCAGCGCCGGGTGCCGCAGCTCCAGCGCCAGCGTGCGGTCCGCGTTCGCCGGGATGAACGCCACCGTGCGGTCGAAGAGGATCAGCCGGTCGATGACCTCGTCGAGGGTGCGGGCCTGGACCGCGTCGCCCATCAGCTCCAGGTAGTTGAGCAGGCCCTGGCCGTGCCGCGCCACGTGCGTGTAGAGGTCGCGCATGCGCACGCCCCGCCCTCGCAGCGCCAGCGCCCGGTGCAGACCCTCGGTCAGTTCGTGCTCGGGACGGATGCCGCCGGGCTGGACCGTCAGCACCTCCGTCGTGCACGCCTGCGTCGCCTCGTCCATCGCCGCCTGGATACGGGACAGCCCGTCGAGGACCCGGATCGCGGAGCGGTCCGCCATCGCCGACGACGCCAGCTGCGAGTCCAGGCCCGCGTACCACTCGAACGCGGCCACCGCCGAGCCCATCCGGCGTTGGCTGGCGCTGACTTCGTCGTAGACCCCGCGCAGCAGCCGGGTCATGACCTCCTGCGGGGAGGTGGGGACCAGCCAGTCCATGTCGTCGGGGTCGGGGTGCAGCAGGGCCAGCTCCAGCAGGCACGGCACCGGCTCCGCGTCCTCACGCGGCACCCGGCCCCGCCGTACGGCCCGGGAATACACGCGATCCCCGGCCTCGCACAGTCGGTCAGCACCGTGTGGATGCTCGTCCGCCGCGTGCCCGGCCATCGCCCAGCCCACCCCCGGTTCCCGCCTCATGTGCCCGGCGTGCGCGCGCTCGTGGCACGGGCACACCCCTACGGCTCCGCAACTATGCGCGGACCAGACCAGGTCCGCAACACGGCTCGTCCCGGTGTGACCGAGGGAAACCACTGATTTACCCCACTATCGTCGGACCTCCGGCCGTCGCCCTGCAACAAGCTGATGGTCCCCCCGCGCGCCCGCCGCACACCCGGCGGAACCCGTTTCTCCGCGTGAGCTGCCGGAAATCCGCCGGTGATCGCCGCGTTACGCACCGCATCTAACGTCCCCTCATGGCGGACATATTTGACGCGTACGCGTTGGCCGACGCGTGGGACGAGATGTTTGTGCGGCCGGGTGAGGTCAGGACCGCCTATGAGCCGGTGCTGGCGGCACTTCAGCCGATCGAGCCGAGTGAACTGCGCTTCCGCGCCGACCAGATGGCCCGGGCGTTCACCGACCGGGGCGTGACCTACGCCTTCGCGGGCGAGGAGCGGCCCTGGCCGCTGGACCTGGTGCCGAGGATCCTCGACGCCTTGGAGTGGGATCTCATACAACGGGGGGTCGCCCAGCGGGTGCGGGCCCTGGAGGCCTATCTCGGCGACGCCTACGGGCACTGCCGGGCCTTCGAGGACGGGGTCGTGCCCTGGCGGCTGCTCCTCAACTCCCCCCACTTCCACCGGGTGGCGCACGGGGTCGAACCACCCGGCGGGGTGCGCATCCACGTCGCCGGCATCGACCTCGTACGGGACGAGGCCGGTGACTTCCGGGTCCTTGAGGACAACGTCCGGGTGCCCAGCGGGGTCTCGTACGTCATCGAGAACCGGCGGGCCATGACCCGGATCTTCCCCTCCCTCTTCGCCGAGCAGCACGTCGTGCCGGTGGACGGGTACGCGCAGAAGCTGCTCGCCGCGCTGCGCAAAGCCGCTCCGGACGGGGCCGACGACCCGCGCGTCGTCGTGCTCACTCCCGGCCCCAGCAACGCGGCCTACTTCGAACACGCCCTGCTGGCACGGCTGATGGGCGTCCAGCTGGTCGAGGGGCACGACCTGGTGTGCCGGGGCAACCGGGTGTGGATGCGGACCACGCGCGGCGAGGTGCCGGTGCATGTCGTATACCGGCGCCTCGACGACGACTTCCTCGACCCGCTGCACTTCCGGCCCGACTCCGTCATCGGCTGCCCCGGCATCATGAGCGCCGCGATGGCCGGGAACGTCACCCTCGCCAACGCCGTCGGCAACGGAATCGCCGACGACAAGCTGCTCTACACCTACGTCCCCGACCTGATCCGGTACTACCTCGGCGAAGAACCGATTCTCCCCAACGTCGAGTCGTTCCGCCCCGACGAACCGGGCCAGCTCGACGCCGTCCTCGACCAGATCGACCAGCTGGTCATCAAGCCGGTGGACGGGGCGGGCGGGCAGGGCATCGTCATCGGACCCAAGGCCGACGCCGAGACCCTGCGCAGGACCCGGGAGGCCGTCGCCGCCGACCCGCGCGGCTTCATCGCCCAGCGGCCCGTCGCCCTGTCCACCTCCCCCACCCTCGCCGGAGAACGGATGGCACCACGCCACATCGACCTCAGGCCGTTCGCCGTCAACGACGGCAACGATGTCTGGGTGCTGCCCGGCGGCCTCACCCGCGTCGCCCTCCAGGAGGGCAACCTGATCGTCAACTCCAGCCAGGGCGGCGGCTCCAAGGACACCTGGGTCATCGCCGAGGGCCCCGCCGAGCCCCTCGAGGTGCCGAGCACCGAGGGACTCCCCGAGGTCGCACCCCGCCAGCTCGGTCCCGACGGCAACCCCACCTTCGTGGAGGAAGGGGCGCAGCAGCAGTGAGCGACGTGATCCTCTCCCGGATAGCCGAGGCGCTGACCTGGACCGGCCGCTATGTCGAACGGGCGGACGCCACCGGCCGCATCCTCGACGCCTACCTCCACCGCATGCTGGAGGACCCGTGGCGCGACGAGGACGTGGCCTGCCGCTCGCTGTACGCGATCCTCGGCGTCGACGCGGGCGCCGAACGCGTCGACATGCAGCAGGTCCTCGACCAGCTGGCCTTCGACTCCCGCTCCACCTGCTCCATCGAGGGCGCCCTCGGCGCCGCCCGGCTCAACGCCCGCAGCGCCCGGGAGGCCGTCTCCTCGGAGATGTGGGAGTGCCTCAACTCCACCTGGCACGCCCTCGCCGACCAGCGCCGCGCGGCCCGCCGTACCGGCCCCTACGCCTATCTGGAGCTCGTACGGGCCCGTGCCGCGCTGTTCTTCGGGCTCGCCGACTCCACCATGAGCCGGGACGACAGCTGGCGGTTCGTCGTCCTCGGGCGCAGCCTGGAGCGGGTGGACATGACCGTACGGCTGCTGTCGGTACGCGTGCTCGACGCCGCCCACGCGCCGGACTGGACGACGCTGCTGAGCGCGTCCGGCGCCGACGAGGCGTACGCACGCATCCACAGCGGCTTCGGTGACAGCGCCCGCGTGGCCGAATTCCTGCTCCTCGACCGGGACTTCCCGCGCTCCGCGCTGCACGCGCTGACCACCGCCGAGGAGTGCCTCAGCGCCCTCGGCCGCCCCCGCCAGGACCCGGCCCGCCGCCCGATCGGACGCCTGCGCACCCGCCTCGAGTACCTCGACCTGACCGCCCTCCAGGACCAGCTCCCCGCCCTCCTCGGCGACCTGCAACAGGCCTGCATGGCCTCGGCGGAGGCGGTCGCGGAGCGGTTCTTCCCGTACCAGGGGCCCGTGATCTGGGCCCAGGAAGGGGCGTGAGCAGATGGCGCGCCGCCTGAGGATCAAGCACGTCACACGGGTGTCGTACGCCCAGCCCGCGGCCTCCTCCCACAACGAGGTCCGCATGACCCCGCTGACCCTGCCGGGCCAGACCACCCTGGACTCCCGGGTCACCGTCAGCCCGGCCACCTCGACCTGGTCGTACTGGGACTACTGGGGCACCCAGGTCACCGGCTTCGACCTCCTCGACCCGCACGCCGACCTCACCATCACGGCCTCCAGCCTGGTGGAGACGGCCCCGCCGGACTCCCTGCCCGAGGCGCCGGCCTGGGCGGAGCTGTCGGAACGTACGGCGAGTTCCCGCCTCCTGGAGTTCTCGGGCCCGACAGCCCGTACGACCGTCCCCGCGAAGCTCCTCAAGAAGGCCCGGAAGGCCGCCGCCGGCCTCGACCCGCACCAGACGGCCGTCGCGGTCTCCGCCCTGGTCGCCGACCGGGTCACCTACCTCCCCGGCGCCACGGGCGTGACCACCTCCGCGGCCGAGGCCTGGGACCAGGGCGCCGGCGTCTGCCAGGACATCGCCCATGTCACCATCGCCCTGCTGCGGGGCCTGGGCATGCCGACCCGGTACGTCTCCGGATACCTCCACCCCGAGCGGGACGCGGAGCTCCACCGCCCGGTCGCGGGCCAGAGCCACGCCTGGATCGAGTACTGGGCGGGCGACTGGTGCGGCTACGACCCGACGAACCGCACCCGCGCCGACGAGTCGCACGTCGTCGTCGGCCGCGGCCGGGACTACGACGACGTGACCCCGCACAAGGGCATCTACCGGGGCGTGCCCGGCGGCCCGCCGGAGGTGACGGTGGAGTTCACGCGCGTGGCGTGAGCCTCTCACGGCGTCCGCAGCGGCTCGTGTCGCCCTTCTCCCCTTTCCGGGGCGAAGGGCGCACAATCGCCGTCATGCCGACAGCGCGCCCGATCAGGCTCATGGCACTGTCCCTGACCGCCCTGCTGCTCGTCGCCGGCTGCGGCGACGACGGCGACCCCGGCAGCACGGCCCCGAAGCCGCACAAGGACGGGCATCTCACCTTCACGCTGCTGACCCTGCACTGCGGGATCACGGGCGTGACGGGCTCCCACGCGGACGCCCCGCCCGAGGGACAGTTCTGCGCCGCACGGCTGCGGGTGGCGAACAACGACCCGAACTACCACACCTACGAGTCGGCCCGGCAGCGCATCGCGGGCGTCACCGGCGACCGGTCCCGGCCCGACGCCTTCGCGATGGCGGTGCGCCGCCAGTCGGAGAAGGTGCGGCTCGGCGGCCACACCCTCATGGAGGTCGAGCTCTGGTACGACGTCCCGAAGGGCGCGAAGGTCACCGGACTGCGGGTGTCCGGCGACAACGACCCGGCCGGCTTCACCAGCACCAAGCCCGTCGGACGGGCGCCGAACGGGGTGTTCGTCCCGATGACGCCCACCCCGCCGACCGCTAGTGCAACTTGATCTGGGCACAGGCCGAGGCGAGCTTCGCGGTGCAGATCTGCTTCACGTTGAAGATGCCGTCGGCGACGACCGTGCTCTTGATGTTGGACTTCGTCAGCGCGGACACCGTCACCAGCTGGGCCGGGATGTCCTTGTCGGTGGGGCTGTCGACGCGGTCCTGGGTGAGGGAGTCGAACAGGATGTCCTTGCCCTGGATCTTCGCCACGGCCATCTCGGCGGCGGCCTCGGCCTCCTGCGGGTAGGACTTGTAGACGCTCATGTACTGCTCGCCGGTGACGATCCGCTGCACGGCGGCCAGTTCCGCGTCCTGGCCGGTGATGGGCGGCAGGTCGGTCATGCCGGCCTCCTCCATCGCCTCGATGGCGGCGCCGGCCATGGCGTCGTTGGCGGAGTAGACGGCGGCGATGTTGTCCTTGCCGATCGCCGAGATCGCCTCGGCCATGTCCTTCTTCGCGATGGCCGGCTTCCAGCCGTCGACGTCGTACGTCTTGGCGATCGACACCTTGCCGGTGATCTCGGAGAGCGCGCCCGCCTTGAACTGTCCGGCGTTCGGGTCGGAGGGCGAGCCGTTGAGCATGACGATCTTGTCGGAGGTGTCGATGTCCGAGCCCAGCGACTCGATGAGCGTGCGGCCCTGCACCTCGCCGACGAGTTCGTTGTCGAAGGAGACGTACGCGTCGATGGGGCCCTCGGCGAGCCGGTCGTAGGCGATGACCGGGATGCCGGCGTCCTTGGCCTTCTTCACCATGGGGGCGATGGCGTGCGAGTCCACGGCGTCGAGCAGGATGACGTCGACCTTGTCGTCGATCATCTTCTGCATCTGGCCGGCCTGCTTCTTGGCGTCCGCCTCGCCGTTGGCGTAGACGGTCTGGCCCTCCTTGTTGGTGAGCTCCGTGACCTTCTTCTGGATGATCGGGTAGTCGAACTGCTCGTACCGCGTGTTCGTCGTCTCCGGCATCAGCACGCCGACGGTGACGTCGTTGCCCTTGGTCGGACTCGCGTCCGTACTGTCCCCCGTCACACCCAGGGCCCCGCAGGCGGTCAGCGACAGGGCCATCGAGGACACGGCCATGCATATGGCGGTACGACGCATTGGGGAGCTCACTTCTGGTGCCTTCCGGACGCGGGCGCAGCTTTGCGACCCAGATGACTGAAAAGCCAACGCGGCCCCGCCCCCCAGCGTCAAGCGGAACCACTTAACGAGTGCGCAACGCCACGCTCCGCTTGTTATGTGAAGAGATGACGGAACCGCCTCCAAACGCCCTTTACGGACTCTCCATTCAAGCGGAGCCCCTGCGGAGGCAAAGATCCGTACAACCAACTCCATTCCTCGCGAGTCGTGATCACGACAGCTTCTGCCGGCTGTTCCCCACCCGCTCAGAGGATCGAATGAAGTCAGCCAGACGTACGACGGTCACGTCCGCCGCCGTGCTCGCCGTGACCGGCGGTCTCCTCACCACGACCGCCGCCCCCGCCTCCGCCGCGACGACCTGCACCTCCCCGGTCTTCAAGCGCCAGTTCTTCGCGAACACCGCCTTCTCCGGCACCCCGAGGAAGACGGACTGCGACAACGCGATCGACCAGACCTGGACGGGCGCCCCCGCCTCGGGCCTGCCGTCGGACAACTTCGGCGTCCGCTGGTCGGTGACGCGGGACTTCGGCTCCGGCGGGCCGTTCGCCCTCGCCGCCTCCGGGCTCGACGGGATACGGGTGTACGTCGACGGCGTGCGCAGGATCGACCTGTGGAAGAACACGACGACGACCGTCTCCAAGACCGTCAACGTCACCGTCCCGTCCGGCAAGCACACCCTCCGCGTCGACTACGTCAACTGGACCGGCAGCGCCAAGGTCAAGTTCGGCTACACACCCCGCACCTCGGCAACCGTCGACCAGGTCAAGCCCCTCACCCCGACCGGGACTTCGGTCGCCTACGACGCCGCGACCGGCAAGGCCAAGCTCACCTGGGCGAAGAACCAGGAGATGGACCTCGCGGGGTACCGGGTCTACCGCCGCCTCAAGGGCGCCTCCTTCGGCAGCACCCCGCTCACCACCACCACCTCCACCTCGTACACCGACACCCCGCCCCCCACCGGCGAGACCTACTACTACGAGGTCCGCGCCCACGACAAGGCGGGCAACGTCTCGACCGGCACGACCGACCAGGGCGTCACCACCGTCGACCGCACCGGACCGGCCGCGCCGGCCGGGCTCAGTGCGCACGGGGATCTCGACGGGATGGTGCTGGGCTGGGACGCCGTGCCGGGCGCGGTGGGGTACGAGGTGTTCGAGAAGGACGCGGCGACCGGCTCGTACACCCTGCTGAAGTCGCTCACCGCACCTCCTACCTGCACTACGTGGGCCACGACGCGACGCCGCACACCTATGTCGTGCGCTCCCTCGACGCGCTGGGCAACCCGGGCCCGTACTCGGCGCCGGTCACCTCCGACGGCATCGACCGGACCGCGCCGCCCGCGCCGTTCGGACTGGACGTGGTCACGAACCGCGGTGACGTGCACGTGAGTTGGAAGACGCCCGAGGCGCACACGCGCGACGAGCTGGACAACTACGGCCGCTTCACCGTGTACCGCTCCGTGGGCACCACCGTCGGCGCCGACGCCGAGCGCATCGACTGCGACTACCTCACCACGCTCCACAGCGCCGAGGGCGTCTACGTGTTCGACTGCGACGACCCCACCTGGGCGTACGCCACGACCTACACCTACGCCGTCACCTTCACCGACGGGCGGGGCAACGAGTCCGACCCGTCCGCGCCCGTCACCGTGACGACCGCCGACCATCTCCCGACCGCGCCCGTCACCGGCCTGACCGCGACGCCCCGCGGCGACGGCATGCTGCTGCGCTGGAACGCGTCCACGGACCAGGACATCGACCACTACTGGGCCGTGCGAGGCGTGCGCCAGGCCGACGGCTCGTTCAAGGCCACGGACCCCTGCACGCTGAGCACCACCGACCCGCTGACCGCCCTGTGCATCGACATCCCGGACGGCGAGAACGCCGCCTACGCGGTCTACGCCGCCGACAAGTGGGGCAACGTCTCGGCCTGGACCGTCGTCGACGCCACCGAGCTGACCATCACTCCGGGCGAGCCCATCGGCGCCGACTCCGGCGCGCTGTGGGGCAGCGGGGGCTGGACCATACCCGCGCAGAGCGAGAACGTCCTGTGGCACTGCTCGGGCGACGTCTGCGCGGACGTCACCGAGTACCGCGTCAGCCGCTGGAACGCCGAGACGCAGGCCTACGACCTGCTGGGCACCGTGGCCCCGAAGGACGGCGTCTACTACCAGTCCTACAGCGACGCCACGATGCCGCTCGGCTCGATCTCCTACTACCGGGTCGTCGGCGTCCTGCCCGACGGCACCGAGACCACCGCCGCACACCCCTGGCAGATCCGGCCGGACCTCGTCTGAGCCCGAAGAACCTAGGAACACCACACCCATGACTCACCCCCGCCTCACGACGGCCGCCACCGCCGGCGCGGTCGTCCTGGCCACCGCGGGCACCCTGCTCACCAGCGTGCCCGCGTCCGCCTCGACGACCTGCGCCTCGCCGGTCTTCAAGCGCCAGTTCTTCGCGAACACCACCTTCTCCGGCACCCCGAAGAAGACCGACTGCGACGACGCCGTCGACCAGAGCTGGAGCGGCTCCCCCGTCTCCGGACTGCCGTCGAACAACTTCGGCGTGCGCTGGTCGGTCACCCGTGACTTCGGCTCCGGGGGCCCGTTCGCCCTCGCCGCCTCCGGGCTCGACGGGATACGGGTGTACGTCGACGGCACCCGCAAGATCGACCTGTGGAAGAACACGACGACGACCGTCTCCAAGACCGTCAACGTCACCATCCCCTCGGGCAAGCACACCCTCCGCGTCGACTACGTCAACTGGACCGGCAGCGCCAAGGTCAAGTTCGGCTACACACCCCGCACCTCGGCGACGGTCGACAAGGTCAAGCCCCTGCCCCCGACCGGCACTTCGGCCTCGTACGCCCAGGCCACCGGCAAGGTCAAGCTGACGTGGTCCAGGAACAAGGAGATGGACCTCGCGGGCTACCGGGTCTACCGCCGGCTCAAGGGCGCCTCCTTCGGCAGCACCCCGCTCACCACGACCACCTCCACCTCGTACACCGACACCCCGCCCCCCACCGGCGAGACCTACTACTACGAGGTCCGCGCCCACGACAAGGCGGGCAACGTCTCGACCGGCACGACCGACCAGGGCGTCACCACCGTCGACCACACCGCTCCCACCGGGGTCACCGGTGTCGCGGCGAAGGGCACCACCGCCGGCATCTCGCTGAGCTGGGAGGCGTCGGTGTCGAAGGACGTCCATCACTACGAGGTGTGGGCCTACCGCAACGGGGAGGTCGTCCCCGACGGACCGGAGCTCGTGTTCGGGACGTCGCTGCACTTCCCGGTGCCGGTCGACGACACGGGCGCGCTCTACGGCTTCACCGTGCAGGCCGTCGACACCGCGTCGAACGTCTCGCCGGTCTCCGGCGAGGTGGGCGCGAGCCGGGCCGTGGCCTCGGCGGCGGCCGCGCCGACCGGCCTCGCCACCGAGCCGCCCGCCGACGATCTCACGATGGTCACGTGGACGGCGTCGCCCGACGAGGTCGGCGGCTATCACGTCTACCGCCGGACCAGCCCCACGGGTGCCTGGACGGCCATCGGCTCCACCAACGGCACCGGCTGGGAGGACCGGACCGCGCCGGCCGGCAAGGCGTACTACTACGTGGCCACCGTGGGCGCGGACGGGCTGGAGTCGCTGCCCTCCGAGGAGATCTCCGCCGAGCGCGTCACCAAGGCGACCGCGGTCGGGCCGAAGGCACCACAGCTGACGCTGGTGACGAACGGGATACCGGGGCGTTCCGCGATCCAGGTCACCGCCGCGCCGGGCGCCGGCGACGAGGGGCGGCAGCTGAAGGGGTACTCCTGGGAGATGTCCGGGGCGTGCGGTGACAGCGGCACGCAGCTGTCGGCCACGGGGGCCATCTCCTGGGTCGCGCCCTACAACGGGCCGTGCATGGTGACCGTGTACGCCGTCGACCACTACGGCCGGGTCGGGTACGAAGGCGCCTCCCTGGAGTTCTTCAGCGGGCGGTGACATACGGGAGCGGGGCCCGGAGGACGATGATCCTCCGGGCCCCGCTCGCGTACAGCTGCCTAGTCCTTGGCCTTCTTCGGCCGCCAGACCACCAGCGCGCTGGTCTGCTGCACCTCCTGGTACGGCACCAGGTCGCGCCGGTACGACGCGTGCACCGCCGCTTCCCGCTGGCGCATCGTGGCGGCGGCGCCTTCCAGCGCCGCCTCCATCTCCGCGACCCGGGACTGCAGCGCCGCGACCTGGTTCTCCAGCTCGATGATGCGCTTGATGCCGGCCAGGTTGATGCCCTCGTCCTGCGACAACTGCTGCACGGTGCGCAGCAGTTCGATGTCGCGGGCCGAGTAGCGGCGGCCCCGCCCGGCGGTGCGGTCCGGGGAGACCAGGCCGAGGCGGTCGTACTGGCGAAGGGTCTGCGGGTGCAGGCCGGAGAGCTGGGCCGCCACCGAGATGACGTAGACCGGGGTCTCCTCGGTCAGTTCGTACGGGTTGCGTCGACGGCCGTCCATCACTCTCATGCTCCCTTCGCGGCCTGGAACAGCTCCGCCCGCGGGTCCTCGTCCGCGGTCGCCTCGCGATACGCCTCAAGCGCTTCACGAGCCTTCCCCGTCACGTCCTTGGGGACACTCACCTCGACGGTGACCAGGAGGTCGCCGCGGGTGCCGTCCTTGCGGACCGCGCCCTTGCCGCGGGCGCGCATGGTGCGGCCGTTGGGGGTGCCGGGCGGCAGCTTCAGCGTGACGGGCGGGCCGCCCAGGGTGGGGACCCGGACCTCGCCGCCGAGGGCCGCCTCCGCGAACGTCACCGGGACGGTCACCGTGAGGTTGTCGTCCTTGCGGCCGAAGACCGGGTGGGCGTCCACATGGACGGTGACGTACAAGTCGCCCGCGGGGCCGCCCCGTTCACCCGGCGCGCCCTTGCCGCGCAGGCGGATGCGCTGGTTGTCCGTCACCCCGGCGGGGATGCGGACCTGCATCGTGCGCGAGGACTTGGCGCGGCCGCTGCCCTTGCACTCCATGCAGGGGTGCTCGGCGATGAGGCCGCGGCCCTTGCAGTCGGGGCAGGGGTCGGTCAGCGAGAAGCCGCCGCCCGAGCCCCGGGCCACCTGGCCGGTGCCGACGCAGGTCGGGCACACGCGGGGTGTGCCGTTCTTGTCGCCGGTGCCCGAACACGCCTTGCAGGGGGACTGCGAGGACATCCGCAGCGGGACCGTGGCCCCTTCGATGGCCTCCGTGAAGCTCAGCGTGACCTCGGTGTCGATGTCCTGGCCGCGCCGCGGCTGGACCCGGGTGCCCCCGGTGCCGCCGCGGTTGAACAGGCCGCCGAACACGTCGCCGATGCCGCCGCCGAAGCCGCCGGAACCCTGGCCGCCCTGGCCGCCACCGCCTCCGAAGAGGTCACCGAGATCGAAGTTGAAGGAGCCGCCGCCCGCGCCCGGCCCCGCGCGGAATCCGCCGTTGCCGAACAGTGCGCGGGCTTCGTCGTACTCCTTGCGCTTCTTGGGGTCGCCGAGGATGTCGTTCGCCTCGGAGATCTCCTTGAAGCGCTCCTCCGCCTTGGTGTTGCCCTTGTTGGCGTCCGGGTGGAACTCGCGGGCGAGCTTCCGGTACGCCTTCTTGATCTCGGCCTCGGTGGCGTCCTTGGGGACGCCGAGGACCTTGTAGTAGTCCTTCTCGATGAAGTCCTTGGTGCTCATCCTCGACGCCCCTCCTCTCGGTCGGTCCCGTTGACGTCAGCCCTCTTCAGAGCTGTTGTCCTTCTTCTCCTCGGTCTCGGCGTCCTCGGCCTTGACCGTCTGCGCACCCGGCTGCGGTTCGGCGACGGCCACCCGGGCGGGGCGGATGGTGCGCTCGCCGATGCGATACCCCGGCTGGAGGATCGCCACGCAGGTCGTCTCGGTGACGTCCGGTGCGTAACTGTGCATCAGGGCCTCGTGGATCGTCGGGTCGAAGGGCTCGCCCTCCTTGCCGAACTGCTGCAGACCCATCTTCGCCGCGACAGTCTCCAGCGACTCACCGACGGACTTGAATCCGCCGACGAACTCGCCGTGGTCCCGGGCGCGGCCGATGTCGTCGAGCACGGGCAGGAGTTCGGTCAGGAGGTTCGCGATGGCGATCTCCTTGACCGTGATCCGGTCCCGCTCCACGCGGCGGCGGTAGTTCTGGAACTCGGCCTGGAGCCGCTGGAGGTCCGCGGTGCGCTCCTCGAGCGCCTTGCGCACCTGGTCCAGCTGGGCCGTCAGACCGGCGATCTGTGCGTTTGCGTCCCCGGCCGGGGCCGCCCCCTCACCCTCGGGCGAGGCGGCGGTCTTCGGCTCGGCGTCGTCGGGGGTCGCGCCGGAGGGGACGTCGGCTTCTCCTCGAAGCCCGGGGTCTCCTCCGTCACGCGGCACCGTCCTTACGGTCCTCGTCGACGATCTCGGCGTCGACGACGTCGTCGTCGGCCTTGGGGGCCTCGGTGCCCGCGCCACCGGCGGCCTGAGCGGCCTGGGCGTCGGCGTACATGGCCTGGCCGACCTTCTGGGAGACCGCGGCGACCTTCTCGGTGGCCGTGCGGATCTCGGCGGTGTCCTCGCCCTTGAGCGCGGTCTTCAGCTCCTCGACGGCGGACTCGACCTCGGTCTTGACCTCGCCGGGGACCTTGTCCTCGTTGTCCTTGAGGAACTTCTCCGTCTGGTAGACGAGCTGCTCGCCCTGGTTGCGGGTCTCGGCGGCCTCGCGGCGGCGGTGGTCCTCGTCCGCGTACTGCTCGGCCTCCTGGCGCATCCGGTCGACCTCGTCCTTCGGCAGCGAGGAGCCGCCGGTGACGGTCATCTTCTGCTCCTTGCCCGTGCCCAGGTCCTTGGCGGTCACGTGCATGATGCCGTTGGCGTCGATGTCGAAGGACACCTCGATCTGCGGGACGCCGCGGGGCGCCGGCGGCAGACCGGTCAGCTCGAACATCCCGAGCTTCTTGTTGTACGCCGCGATCTCGCGCTCGCCCTGGTAGACCTGGATCTGCACGGACGGCTGGTTGTCCTCGGCCGTGGTGAAGATCTCGGACCGCTTGGTCGGGATCGTGGTGTTGCGCTCGATGAGCTTGGTCATGATGCCGCCCTTGGTCTCGATGCCGAGGGACAGCGGGGTCACGTCGAGGAGCAGGACGTCCTTGACCTCACCCTTGAGGACACCGGCCTGGAGGGACGCGCCGATGGCGACGACCTCGTCCGGGTTGACGCCCTTGTTGGCGTCCTTGCCGCCGGTCAGCTCCTTGACGAGCTCGGCGACGGCGGGCATGCGGGTGGAGCCACCGACGAGGACGACGTGGTCGATCTCGTTGATGGAGATGCCGGCGTCCTTGATGACGTTGTGGAACGGCGTCTTGCAGCGCTCCAGGAGGTCCGCGGTCAGCTGCTGGAACTGGGCGCGGGTGAGCTTCTCGTCGAGGTGCAGGGGGCCCTCGGCGGAGGCGGTGATGTAGGGCAGGTTGATCGAGGTCTCGGTGGACGAGGACAGCTCGATCTTCGCCTTCTCGGCGGCCTCGCGCAGACGCTGCAGCGCCATCTTGTCCTTGGCGAGGTCCACGCCGTGGCCCGACTTGAACTGCTGGACCAGGTAGTCGACGACGCGCTGGTCCCAGTCGTCACCACCGAGGTGGTTGTCGCCGTTGGTGGCCTTCACCTCGACGACGCCGTCGCCGATCTCCAGGAGGGACACGTCGAAGGTGCCGCCACCGAGGTCGAAGACGAGGATCGTCTGGTCGTCCTTGTCGAGGCCGTAGGCGAGCGCGGCCGCGGTGGGCTCGTTGACGATACGAAGGACGTTGAGACCGGCGATCTCACCGGCTTCCTTCGTCGCCTGGCGCTCGGAGTCGTTGAAGTACGCCGGGACGGTGATGACCGCGTCGGTCACCTTCTCGCCCAGGTAGGCCTCGGCGTCCCGCTTCAGCTTCTGGAGGATGAACGCCGAGATCTGCTGCGGGTTGAAGGGCTTCCCGTCGAGCTCGATCTTCCAGTCGGTGCCCATGTGGCGCTTCACGACCGGATGGTCCGGTCCACGTTGGTGACCGCCTGGCGCTTGGCCACCTCGCCGACGAGCACTTCGCCGTTCTTCGCGAAGGCGACGACGGACGGCGTGGTCCTGGCACCCTCGGCGTTGGTGATGACGGTGGGCTCGCCGCCTTCGAGAACGCTGACGACGGAGTTAGTCGTGCCCAGGTCGATGCCGACCGCACGTGCCATGGTTGATTCCTCCAGCTGACTTGAGTGGAACGGACTCAAGTGTGCATGACGCCCGCGGATGGGTCAACAGACCTGAGTCTGTGAGGCTCAACTCTTATCCGTTCCTTACACGCAATGGGGCTCTGACCTGCGGCGATACCGGTCGAGGAGTCCCGGAGGACTTCACCCGCAGCAGGGCGAGTACGACGACCAGGGCGCCCGAGGCCACCCACAGCGCCCCCGTTCCGCCCACCCATCCGAGGTGCTCCAGCACCCCGACGAGCACCCCGGCGAAGGCCCCGAGCCCGAGCAGCACCACCGTCCCCTGCGGGGTCAGCCCGAGCCTGCGCAGCCGGTGCCCGAGATGGTCGGGCCCGCGCCGCCCGGCCAGCCGCCGGGAGACGACGACCAGAAGGACGTCGGCGACGGCGACGGCGTTGAGCGCGAACAGCACGCCCGCGCTGGAGGCCGCCTCGTGCCCGGTCCGCGCCACCACGCCGGCCGCCGCGAGCACGAACCCGGCGAACAGCGCCCCACCCGAACCGAGCCCCCACGCGCGCGGGCGGCCAGTTGTGCATGGAGGAACCCGGTCAGCGCGGCCGCCAGCACGCTCAGCAGCACCGCGAGCCCGTCCATCACCTCGGCCGCCACGCAGGCGCCCACCCCGAAGGCGCGACGACCCCGACGGTCCCGGCGAGTCCGTCGGCATGGTCGAGTGCCCGGAACCCCAGGGCCACGAACACGATCCAGCCCACGGCGAGCACCCCGCCGACGACGCCGGTCTCCTCGTACGGCACCACGCAGGCCGCCGCCACGGCCGTACCGACGCAGAGCACGCGCGCGCGGACGCGCCACAGGTCGGCGGCGAGTCCGAGGGCGGCGACGGCGCCGGCCGCGACGAGGAGTTCCCCGCCGCCCGGGGGCGCGACGTGCGTCCGCTCCCCCCGCGGCCACGACGGCGCAGGTCGCGAGCACCACGGCGACGCCCCCGGAGAGCGGCACCTTGCGCTGCTGCCGGCGGCGGTCGACGAGACCGAGGCGCAGCGCGGGGGCGCGGAGTACGGCCGCCAGGACGGCGGTCAGCAGCAGGGCGGTCGTGGCGGCGGCGATCCCATAGAGCACGCGTCTTAAAGTAGTCACGAATGTACCAATTTGGTACGAATAACACGTTCGGATTGCCACACACTCGCCATCGGCCCTTAAGGCAACCCTCAGCGACACAGATCACCGCAGTGCTGGCTACAGTGCGGACGACGATGCGGGTACCCTCAAGAGGACTGCATAAGTTACCGCTTAGTAATCTCGCCCCGCCCAGGCCCGAGGAGCCCCCGACATGCAACTCGCAGCGATCATCGTGTCGCTGGTCCTGACCGTGGTCGGCGCCGCACTCTTCGCACGCGTCATCGCGCAGTTCGTCCGCTTCTTCATGCTCGGACAGCCGCTGCCGGCCGGTGCCCGGACCGACAACCCGTACCAGCGCAGCGTGACCCTGGTGAAGGAGTTCCTGGGCCACACGCGCATGAACCGCTGGGGCATCGTGGGCTTCGCCCACTGGTTCGTCGCCATCGGCTTCCTGACGCTGATCCCGATCCTGGGCCAGGCCCTCGGCCAGCTCTTCCAGGCCGACTTCCAGCTGCCGATCATCGGCGGCTGGCTGCCCTGGGAGATGTACGTCGAGTTCATCACCGTCATGACCACGGTGGGCATCGCGATCCTCATCCCGATCCGGCTGCTGAACCTGCCCTCCCGGGCGGGCCGCAAGTCCCGTTTCGCCGGCTCCACCGCCTGGCAGGCGTACTTCGTCGAGTACGTCATCCTCACCATCGGCACCGTGATCTACATCCTGCGCGGCCTGGAGGGCGCGCTGCACCACGTGGAGCACTACGAGGCCGCGTACTTCGCCTCGTACCCGCTGGTCGCCGCCCTGCGCGACCTCGACGTCTCCACGCTGCAGAACCTGGTCTACCTGTTCGCCGGGATCAAGGTCAGCGTCTCCTTCATCTGGATGATCGTCGTCTCGCTCAACGCCGACATGAGCGTCGCCTGGCACCGCTTCCTCGCCTTCCCGAACATCTGGTTCAAGCGCGACGCCGACGGCCGCACCGCCCTCGGCGCGCTTCAGCCGATGACCTCGGGCGGCAAGCCGATCGACTTCACCGACCCCGGTGACGACGACGTCTTCGGCGTCAGCCAGGTCGAGCAGTTCTCCTGGAAGGGCCTGCTCGACTTCTCCACCTGCACCGAGTGCGGCCGCTGCCAGTCGCAGTGCCCGGCCTGGAACACGGGCAAGCCGCTCTCCCCGAAGCTGCTGATCATGTCGCTGCGCGACCACTCGCACGCCAAGGCGCCCTACCTGCTCGCGGGTGGCGGCAAGACCATGGAGGGCGAGGAGAAGGCGTCCGAGGAGCAGCTCAAGGACGTCCCCGCCGCCGCTCTCGCCGAGGCCGAGCGCCCGCTGATCGGCACCGTGGAGGAGAACGGCGTCATCGACCCGGACGTCCTGTGGTCCTGCACCACCTGCGGCGCCTGTGTCGAGCAGTGCCCGGTCGACATCGAGCACGTCGACCACATCGTCGACATGCGCCGCTACCAGGTGATGATCGAGTCCGCGTTCCCGTCCGAGGCGGGCACGATGCTCAAGAACCTGGAGAAGAAGGGCAACCCCTGGGGCCTGGCCAAGAAGCAGCGCCTGGAGTGGACGAAGGAAGTCGACTTCGAGGTGCCGGTCGTCGGCAAGGACATCGAGGACCTCTCCGAGGTCGAGTACCTCTACTGGGTCGGCTGCGCCGGCGCCCTGGAGGACCGCGCCAAGAAGACCACCAAGGCCTTCGCCGAGCTGCTGCACATGGCGGGCGTCAAGTTCGCGATCATGGGCGGCGACGAGAAGTGCACCGGTGACTCCGCCCGCCGCCTCGGCAACGAGCCCCTGTTCCAGGAGCTCGGCATGGAGAACGTGGCCGCGCTGAACATGGCGTTCGGCGAGGACGACGAGGACCCGGAGACGAAGAAGCCGAAGTCGGCGAAGAAGATCGTCGCCACCTGCCCGCACTGCCTCAACACGCTCGGCAACGAGTACCCGCAGCTCGGCGGCGACTACGAGGTCATCCACCACACCCAGCTGCTCCAGCACCTGGTGGACGAGGGCAAGCTGGTCCCGGTCACCCCGGTCGAGGGCATCATCACCTACCACGACCCCTGCTACCTGGGCCGCCACAACAAGATCTACACGCCCCCGCGCGAGATCATCGCCAACGTCCCCGGCCTCCGGAACGAGGAGATGCACCGCCACAAGGAGCGCGGCTTCTGCTGTGGCGCCGGTGGCGCGCGGATGTGGATGGAGGAGCGGATCGGCAAGCGCATCAACAACGAGCGCGTCGACGAGGCTCTGTCGTTGAACCCCGACATCGTCTCCACCGCCTGCCCGTTCTGCCTGGTCATGCTCACCGACTCGGTGAACGGCAAGAAGAACGAGGGCAAGGCCAAGGAGTCCATCACCGTCGTCGACGTCGCCCAGCTGCTGCTGGAGTCGGTCAAGACCCCGGTGGACCCCGAGGACGCCGCGGAGACCGAGAGCGAGCCGGAGCCCGAGCCGGTCAAATAGCACTCGTGGTCGGTACGGCCGTACGACGCCCCCTGTCCGAGGAATCGGCAGGGGGCGTCGCCGTGTGCCGGCGCGCGCCGCAGATGACGAAGGTGACGCTGATCAGCAGCGCCCAGGAGACCCACTTGCCGACCGCGACCGGCTGCCAGCCGTCGAGCTGGTCCGGATAGGTCCAGGCGCCCAGATACGTCGCCACGTTCTCCGCCAGCCACAGGAAGAACCCGATCAGCGCGAAGGACAGCGCCAGCGGCATCCGGTACCGGTGGGCGCCGATCGTGTAGTGCACCCAGGTGCTCGCGGTCGCCGCCAGCAGCAGCGCGGCGAGCGGCCAGCGCAGGTCGGGTATCCAGTGGTGGGTGAGGAAGTTGGCGTACAGCAGCACGGCGACCGCGGCGGTGGCGCGGGGCCGGTAGCCGCTCAGCGACAGCCGCAGCAGCCGCCAGGCACGGCACACGTAGCTGCCGACCGCCGCGTACATGAACCCGCCGTACAGCGGCACCCCGGCGAGCTTCGCGACCCCCGGCTCGGGGTAACTCCAGGAGCCGACGTGCACCTTCACCATCTCGAAGGCGAGGCCGAGCAGATGGCAGAACGCCACGACCGCCACCTCACGCCGCGTCTCCCAGCCCACCAGGAACCCCACGCCGGTCAGCAGGACGCCGTACGCCAGCAGCAGGTCGTAGCGCGCGACCGGCAGCGGCGGCAGCAGGGTCGAGGCCGCCATGCCGGCGAACAGGGCGACGGCGAAGGCGCAGCAGCGGGCCTGGAGCCAGGTGAAGCGGGCGAGTTGGCGGAGGGCATGCATGGTGCTGTAGATCGCCGCCGGGGCGGGGACGGTTCCAGCGGCGCCCTACATGGGCAGCGAATGCAGCCGCGCCCGCCCCGCCGGCCATACGGCGCCCTCGACGAGCGGCAGCCACATCGTGTGCAGCGGATGGTCGACGACGGCGTCCCCCGGCTGCTCCACCCGCATGCCGTCCGGCGCCTCCCGCCAGCCCAGCCGCCGGTACAGCGGCATCCGGTCCGGCAGGCAGAACAGCAGCCCGAACTCCGCTTCGGTGCCCCGGGCATGGGCGACGGCGGCCTCCACCACCAGCCGCGCCAGCCCCTGGCCCCGCAGGTCCGGCGCGACGACCACCCCGCCGAGGCCCGCCACCGGGAACCGCCTCGCGCCGGCCGACACCGTGGCGTCCACCAGCCCCGCGTGCGCCACCAGCCGCCCCTGGTGCCGGACGCCGAAGTGCACGTCCTTGTCCCGGGACCGCACCCCGAACGCGGCCACCTCGAAGGGGTCGTCGACACCGCCGGTGATCTCGTCGAGGTCGGCCTTCGTGTACTGGGGGAGCCGGATGGCCGCGTACGTCATGACGATCATCGTTTCACCGCGGGTGCTCCTCGGTGCACAGCCCCCTCAGCCACTCCGCGCACGCCGCGTCCGCCGCCGGGAGGCTGGTGCCGGGGAAGAGGCGGGTCCAGGCCCGGGTGGGGGCGAGGGCGCCCAGGCGGGTGGCCAGGGTCAGGGCGCGGCGCAGTTCCGGCAGCGTACGGCCGTTCCCGGTCCAGGGTTCGAGGTAGGCGTCGCGGAGCCTGGGCAGCGCCTCGGGGCCGTACCGCTCGCGGACCCGGCGGGCGGGGACGGTGAAGCTGCAGAAGGGGTGGGAGATGTTGGCGTCGCCCCAGTCGAAGAAGGTGAAGCGGCCGGGCCCGGGGTGGAAGAGCTGACCGTCGTGCAGGTCGCAGTGGTCGAGGGAGTCGGGGATTCCGGTGTCGGCGAGTTCCGCGCACCAGTCCAGGAGGCGGGGGCGGAGGGCCCGCAGCCGGGACCGGTCCGCCGGTTCCAGGGCGGTGTTCTGCGCCACCGCGCTGTCGAAGATCGCGGGGAGGGCCGCGGCGCGGGCGTCGGGCACCCCGAGACGGCTCATCTCGTCGACGTACGGGACCAGCGCGCGCTGCATCCGCGCGTACTGCCCCAGCGCCCCCTCCCAGGCCCGCACGTCGGCGGCACCGCGCTCCAGCGCGTCCCGGAAGACCTCACCGCCGTAGGGCAGCAGGGACCAGCCGCGTCCGGCGTCGACGGCGAGCGGCTCCAGCACCTGCTCGGGCACCCAGCCGGCCAGCGCGGCGGTGAGCGCGCCCTCGAAGGCGCTCGCGGGCGGGTTGGCCTTGAACCAGACGTCGGTCCCGTCCCGCACGCCGATGCGCACCAGCACCGACCACGGCCGCAGCCGCACACTCCACCGCCCCGCCGGTCGCAGCCCGCGCGCGGCGAGCCGGGTCTCGCCAGCCGAGCGCGGCCTCCCGCCACTCCTGCCGCTCCCAGGGGGTCACGGTGTCCTGGTAGTTCCCTCGGTCCACGGTCATCGACGCCTCGTGCTGCATCGCCCCATCCGAACATCGCGGGCCCCCGTCCCACCAGCGGTTTTCGCGTCCCCGCGGGCCACTGGGAGGATCATCGGACCGTAGGCATGGATGAGGTGGGGAAGCATGGGGCTCGTGGTGCTGCTGGGCGTGCTCGCGCTCGTGATCTTCGGGTGTGTGTGCGTGGTCTGGGGCGCCCGCGGCGGGCCGCGGTGGGTGCGGGGCGTGGCCGCGGTGACGACCGGGCTGGGCGAGGTCGTGCTGGTGCTGGCGAAGAGCAGCAAGGGGAGCAACCGCTCCCACTCCAGCTCCGGCGACGACGGGACCGACTGAGCCGACGGTGACTGAGCCGACCGGTGACTGAGCCGACGGATGACTCAGGCGACCGACGAGTGACCGAGCCGACCTGTTCCACCCCTTAACCCCGCCGTCGAACACGTGCATCATTGCGAGGTCGTTGTCGATGATGCTGACGAGGTGAGCGGTGCGCGTGCGAAGAGCCGGGACGGGGACGGCGGTTCTCTGCGGTGTGCTGCTGATCGCCTCCTGCGGCCCCACCCAGCACGCCGAGGGCTCCGACGCCACGGCCGGCGCCCCCGTGCGGGCCAACAGCGCGCCCGCCCTGCTGCCCGTGCCGCGCGGCGACGGCAGCAAGGTCGCCGACGACTTCAACGGCGACGGCCACCGCGACCTCGTCCTCAACGACCTCGTCAAGGCGGAGAGCCACACCGACGACCCCGGCATCGGCATCGTCTACGGCAGCGCGCGCGGACTGCGGCCGGGGGCGCGGCAGTTGGTGAGCGCGAAGCGGCAGGCGGTGGCCACCAAGGGCCAACTCCCCGCCGTCTTCGACGCGGAGGCCAGCTGCGATCTCGACAAGGACGGGTTCACCGACCTCGTCGTCTCCACCGACCCGCCCTTCGACGGGCAAGGGCAGCCGCCCGTCCCGCTCCAGGTCCTGTTCGGCTCCCCCGCCGGGCTGACCGGCAAGGCCGTCAAGCTCACCGTCCCCGCCAAGTCCCGCGCGGGCAACGACTGGGCGGACCAGCCGGTGTGCGGGGACTTCGACGGCGACGGCGACGAGGATCTCGTCCTGCACGCCTCGGGCGGCCGACTGAGCTTCCTCCAGGGCCCGTTCAGCCGGAAGGGCGCCCCGCGCAAGGCCGGTGCGCCGATCCCGTCCCCCGGTCAGGTGCCGGTCGGCCCGGCCGCCGACGTGAACCTCGACGGGTACGACGACCTCGTCGTCCGTACCGCCGAAGGCACCGCCGCGTCCGCCGTCGTCCTCGGCGGGCCCGCCGGTCCGACCCGTACCGGCACCGGCCTCCCCGCCGGCATCGACGTCGCCCTCGGCCGCTTCGGCGCGGGCCCGGCCTGGGACGCGGCGGTCGGCGCGATGGGCGGCACCGCCCTGCGCTACGACCTGCCCACCGCCGTACGCGGCACCCTCGCCTCCCCCGGCTCGATGCTCGACGCCGCGGACTTCGACGGGGACGGACTGAGCGAACTCGTCTCCAGCGGCTCACGGGTGAAGGTCTTCCGGGGCCGTACGAAGGGACTGTCCGCGTCGGCCATGGTCACCGTCGAACCGAAGGCCGTCGGGACGACACGGGTCGTCGGCGTCGGCGACTTCGACGGGGACGGCCGGGCGGACCTCGCGGTACGCACCTACCGGGGCGAGACGAAGGACAGCGTCGCGGTGTTCTCCGGGACGAAGAAGGGCCTGGTGACGGCCGAGCCGACGGTCACCTTCTCAACGGCGGCGTTCCTCGGCTCCTGACGGCACACACGCCCCAGCTCGCACAAAAATTTACCGAACTCACGTACAACCCTTGCGTAGCGGCAGCGGTCTCCTGATCGCCGACCGCGCTGTGTGCCCGAGGTGAGCCGCCAACCGCTCCCCGGAGAACGCGTGCGGTCCCCCACCCCAGCCACGGGAGAAGCCCTCCATGCGCAGAAGCACCGCCGCCGCCCTCACCACCACCCTGCTGGCGACCGGCCTCACCCCGCTGTTCCTCGCCGCCCCGGCCTCCGCCGCGGTCGCCAAGCACTACGACGACTTCAACGGCGACGGCTACCGCGACCTGGCCTACAGCAACTACTACAGCGGCATCTCCGGCGACGACGGCTGGAACGGCGGCGCCGTCACCGTCGTCTACGGCAAGGCGAGCGGCCTCGACACCGCGCACACCCAGGTCGTCCACCAGGACAGCCCCGGCATCCCCGGCACCGGCGAGGAGGACGACTACTTCGGCGAGTCGCTCAGCAGCGCCGACCTCAACAAGGACGGCTACGCGGACCTGGTCGTCGGCAACGGCACCGAGCACGTGGGCAGCGCGAAGTACCGCGGCACGGTCACCGTCGTCTGGGGCTCCCGCACCGGCCTGTCCGGCGGCACCAGCCTCGCCCCCAAGTCGGGCGCGAACGGCTCGCAGTCCCACTTCGGCAGCGAGCTCGCCACCGGCGACTTCAACGGCGACGGCTCGCCCGACCTGGTGGTGATCGGCGGCGGCGAGGCATGGCTGTACCGGGGCCCGTTCACCAAGTCCGGTACGACGGGCAGCGTCACCAAGATCGACAAGGAGGGCGCGGGCTGGTACTCGTACGGCCTGGCCGCCGGCAAGGTCAACGGGGACGGCAAGACCGACCTGGTCATCCTCGGCACCCAGTTCACCGGCCAGACCGAGGCCGACCGCGTCTGGTACCTCAAGGGCGCCTCGTCCGGACTGACTTCGGGCGCCTCGAAGACGTACGCGAGCCAGCCCTGGGGCGCCGCGATCGGCGACTTCGACAAGAACGGCTACGGCGACATCGCGGTCGGGCTGCCCGACAACAACGACGGCAAGGGCATCGTCAGCGTCTGGCGCGGCACGTCGTCGGGGCCGAGCGGCTCGATGACGTACAACCAGGCCTCCTCCGGCGTCTCCGGCAGCCCCGAGGCGGGCGACAACTTCGGCTACTCCGTCTCGGCCGGCGACACCAACGGCGACGGCTACGCGGACCTCGCGGTCGGCGTCCCGCAGGAGGACGTCGACGGCAAGGAGGACCAGGGCGGCGTCACCGTCTTCCGCGGCGGCTCCGGCGGCCTGACCGGCACCCGCTCCACCTGGATCCCGCAGACGGTCCTCGGCCCGGCCGACTCCTACGCCTCGTTCGGCTCCGCGGTCCGCCTGCGCGACCTCGACCGCGACGGCAAGGCGGACCTGACGGTCGGCGCGAACGGCGACGGCCTGCTCATGCGCGGCACCGGTACCACCCCGACCGCGACGGGCTCCGTCCACCTGCCGGAGTACGGCGGCGGCTTCCTCGACTGACTCTTCCACCCCCCTTTTTTCTTCACTGGAGCACCTGTATGCGCCCCCTCAGAACCGCCCTGGCGGCCGCCACCGCCGCCGCCCTGACCGGCGGTCTGCTCACCCTCGCGTCCGCCACGACCGCCGCCGCGGCCCCCTCCGGCCTCACCGGTGACTTCAACGGCGACGGCTACCGCGACGTGGCCGTCGCCGCCCCCATCGCCAAGGTCAGCGGCAAGACCGGCGCGGGCTACGTCGCCGTCGTCTACGGCACCAAGAGCGGCCTCGACACGAGCAAGCGCCAGATCATCAGCCAGGCCACGGACGGCATCCCGGGCACCCCGGAGGCGTCCGACTACTTCGGCGACCGCCTGACCTCGGGCGACTTCGACGGCGACGGCTACACCGACCTCGTCGTCGGTGTGCACAGCGAGCGGATCGGCACCACCGACTCCTTCGGCGCGCTGACCGTGCTGTGGGGCGGCGCGACCGGCATCAAGTCGGGCACCGACATCTCCTCCCCGCTGCCGCGGTACCGCAACGAGCTGGGCTGGGTCCTCGCGGCCGGCGACTTCGACGGCGACGGCCACACCGACCTCGCCGCCGGCAACAACGCCGCCCCGTCCCTGAACATCTTCAAGGGCCCCATCTCCCGCACGGGCAAGGCGAGTTCCCTGGTCGGCGTCGACACCGTCGACCAGACCACGATCTACCCCGACGGCCTGATCGCGGGCGAGGTCAACGGCGACGGGAAGACGGACCTGCTGGTCATGGGCCAGGAGGAGACCAGCGGCGGCGACTACCGCACCCGCAGCGTCCTCTACACCGGCGACGCCACCACCACCGTCAAGGCCGGCAAGAAGCTCGCGGGCGGCTACGCGGGCGTCATCGCCGACGTCGACAAGGACGGCTACGGCGACATCGTCACCGGCAACTTCATGGAGAAGTCCACGACCGAGCCGAACGGCGGCCTGGGCGGCGCGGTGACGGTGACGTACGGCGCGGCCGGCGGCCTGTCCACCCGCACCCCGGTGAAGTTCACCCAGGATTCGGCGGGCGTCCCGGACACGGCCGAGAAGAACGACTTCTTCGGCTGGAGCCTGTCGGCTGGTGACGTCAACGGCGACGGGTTCCCGGACATCGCGGTCGGCGCCCCGCAGGAGACCATCGGCTCGGCGAGGCACGCGGGCACGGTCACGATCCTGCGCGGCTCGTCCACCGGCCTGACCGGCACGGGTGCGAAGTCCTGGTCCCAGAACACCACGAACGTCCCTGGCACGGCCGAGTCCGACGACCAGTTCGGGTACGCGGTCCGGCTCACGGACATCGACAACAACGGCCGCACCGAACTGGTCGCCTCCGCGTCCAGCGAGAACAGCGGCGACGGCGCGGTCTGGTTCCTGAAGTCCACCACGTCCGGCATCACCGGCACCGGCTCGAAGTCCTTCAGCGGCACCACCCTGGGCGGGCCCGCGGGCGACTCCTACTTCGGCGACGTACTGGAGGGCTGAGCGATGCGCATCCGCACGGCGACGACGATCGCCGCCCTCCTGACGGCGGGCCTGTCCCTGAGCTCCCCCGCCTCCGCGGCCTCCGCGAAGTACGGGGACGACTTCAACGGGGACGGGTACCGCGACTACGCGGCGAGCGCGGGCGGGAACACCAAGGGCGGCGGCGTCCTGATCACCTTCGGCACGGCGACCGGCCCGGGCACGAAGACCCAGTTCGTCAGCCAGTCCAGCGCCGGTGTCCCCGGCAGCGACGAGACCGACGACATGTTCGGCGCGTTCCGTGCCGCCGCCGACTTCAACGCCGACGGCTACGGCGACCTCGCGGTCGGCGCCCCCGGCGAGAACGTCGACGGCCGTGCCGACCAGGGCGCGGTCACCATCCTGTGGGGCAGCGCGAACGGCCTGTCGGGCGGTACGGCGATCCCGGCCAAGGCGAAGGAGTCGTACGCCTATACAGGCCGGGACCTGGCCGTCGGCGACTTCAACGGCGACGGCCGCAAGGACCTGGCGGTCGTCGCGGGCGGCAAGGCGTACGTCTACCGCGGCGCGATCAACCGCACGGGCGTGCACGGCACGGTCTCCACCCTCGACAAGTCCGGGTCCGCCTTCTCGGCCACGGCCGTGATCGCGGGCAAGGTGAACGGCGACGCCAAGACCGACCTCGTCGTGATCGGCGACGGCGTCAACCCCGAGGAGATCTGGTCGGAGGCCTGGTTCGTCAAGGGCGGCAGCACCCTCTCCTCCGGCAAGACGCTGCGCCTGGAGTCCCAGTCGGGCGGCGGGGGCAGCGCGGACCGCGGCGGCGACGGCGTCATCGCCGACTTCGACCACGACGGCTACGGCGACATCGCCATCGGCACGTCCCTGTACGGCGGCTACAAGGGCCGGGTGTCCGTCTGGTACGGCTCGTCGTCCGGCCCGGGCACATCGGCCCGGATCACCCAGAACACCAGCGGAGTGGCGGGCACGGCGGAGGCTTACGACCACTTCGGCGACAGCGTCTCGGCCGGTGACGTCAACGGCGACGGCTACCAGGACCTCGCGGTCGGCACGCCCGGCGAGAAGATCGACGGCAAGGAGTACGCGGGCACGGTCCACGTCCTCTACGGCCGCGCGTCCGGCCTGACCGGCACGGGTTCCCAGGCGTTCGCCCGCAACTCGGCGGGAATTCCGGGCGCGTTGGAGTCGGACGACTTCTTCGGCGCCACGGTCCGCCTGCGCGACACCGACCGCGACGGCCACGCGGACCTGTTCGTGACCGGTCAGGTGGGCTCGCTGCGGCTGCCGGGCACCGCGTCGGGCGTGACGACGACGGGCGTGACACCGGCCCCCGCGGACGGCCTGATCAGCGGAATGCTGCAGTAGCCGGCTCCGCGGTGATCCCTGTGACCTTCAGGGATTCCCCGTAAGGGATGTCACAGCTCGGCAGCAAAGCCGGGCCCGAACGCTCGGGCCCGGCACGTGACTCTCCGGGACCAGGTACGTTCGAAGGCGTGGCTGGATTCAGGATCGGACGCGGCCGGGACAACGGCGCTCCTCACACGCGACCGCAACAACCTCCGTACGGGCAGCAGGCCCCGCAGGCTCCGCAGGGACCGTCGTACGGCGGCTACCCCGCGCCGCCGCAGCCGTACCCAGGGCAGCAGCAGGGCTACGGCGGCGGTCAGCGGGGCGGCGGGTACGACGAGCCGGAGTACTTCGGCGACGGCGGCTACGGCCCACAGCCCCACCACGGCGGCCCGGACCCGTACGCGGCGAACCAGCCGGGCCACACCCAGGCCTTCCCGGTCGGGGAGGACCCGTACAACCAGGGCGGCACCTACCGCGCCGGCTCCACGCCCCCCGCGGGCCCCGTCGGCCCCCGCCTGCACTGGAAGGACCTGCTGAGGGGCATCGTCATGGCCCCCAACCAGACCTTCCTCCAGATGCGCGACTACACGATGTGGGTCCCGGCCCTCATCGTGACCTTCCTCTACGGCCTGCTGGCGGTCTTCGGCTTCGACGGCGCGAGGGAGGAAGCGATCAACGCGACCCTCTCGAACGCCGTACCCATCGTCCTGACGACGGCCGTCGCCATGGTCCTGTCGTCCTTCATCCTGGGCGTGGTCACCCACACCCTGGCCCGCCAGCTCGGCGGCGACGGCGCCTGGCAGCCCACGGTGGGCCTGTCCATGCTGATCATGTCCCTGACCGACGCACCCCGTCTGGTCTTCGCCATGTTCTTCGGCGGCGACGCGACCTTCGTCCAGGCCCTCGGCTGGGCGACCTGGGTGGCCGCGGGCGCCCTCCTGACCCTGATGGTCTCCAAGTCCCACGACCTGCCGTGGCCGAAGGCACTGGGCGCGTCGGCGATCCAGCTGATCGCGTTGCTGTCGATCGTGAAGCTGGGGACGTTCTAGGCGGCTACACCGCGAGCCGGGCCAGCACCGCCTCGAAGAGCTCGGTGAACGCCGACTCGCGGTGCAGGTCCACGGTCAGGGCGTTCATGTCACGCAGGATGTCGGCCAGCCCCGGGAGCTGGGCACGGATCTCCGTGTAGAGGTCCATGTCCTCCCGGAATCCCTGGAGGTTGGCCGACGACACGGACTTGAGCGCCTCGTCCAGCTCGGCGATCTGCTCCTCCCAGTACCGTACGTACCCGACCCGGTCCTGCGGCCGGTGGATCCGCGCGTCGGACAGCACCACCGGGAACACCCGGTCCCGGAAGTCCCCGTGCCGGGCGACCTGCAGCAGCTCGAACAGACAGCTCTGCGACTTGAGGTAGGCGTCACTGATCACCAGGATCACGCACCGGCCCTCCCCGATACGCTCCATGAACCGGCCGATGGACGCCTTGTAACCGGCGTCCCGCCGGTCGCGCACCATGACGACACCGCGCTTCTGGAAGGCGGCGTCCAGTTCGTCGGCGAGGGCGTTGCTCTCCTCGCTCCAGGAGTACGACAGATAGACGTCTGCGGACTGCATCGACGACAGGGGCTCCGGTACCGCGAGCCGGAACCTCAGCGCCTCCAGCTCCATGTCCCCCCGCAACCCCCCGAACGCCGGATGGTCGAAGGGGATGGCGTACAACGTCAGCACGAGGTCGAACAGCGCGACGACATACCTGCTGTACCAGAAGTCGTCCTGGAACTCTCCGGGCAGCAGGCCACGCAGCTCGTCGGGAAGGACCGCCTCAGCGGCGCCGGTGCGCAACAGCGGGGCGACACGGGGCGACCGGCCGGGGCGCATCCGCCGTGCCCGGATCAGCGCGGCGTCGGCGCCGAGTCGAGCGAACTCCCGTGCGTACGCGCGTGTCACGACCGCCAGCACGAAGTCGTCGTCCTGGACCTCACCCACCTCCTCGAGGACCAGCACACCGGCATCCCGAAGATCGCGGGCGAGCTGCGCAGCCCACTCCGCGTCCTCGGGCAGACGGCTGACGTAGCACCGGGGCACCGCACGGTCGGCGCGGTAGCTCTTCACCCGTACCAGGCGCGTCTCGTACGCCCCGCGCAGCCGCGCAGCCGCCCGGTCGGTCCCGACGAGCCGGCTGTCCTCCTCGCCGAGCGCCACCGGCCCGTCGAGATCCGGCAGCGCGATGCGCTCCCCGCACCGGGAGCAGAACATCGTCCGCAGCCCGTCCCGCAGGACGCCGATCACCACGGTACGGTCCTGCCGGTGGCCGTTCCCGCAGGCCACCGGCGGGAAGGGGGTCACGGTGACGTCGTGGCGCTCGTAGAGGAACCCTTCGAGGAGTCCCTGGAAGGCGTTCCGGCCGTACGGTGGAACCGTGTCGCTGTAATGAAGGACGAGCTCGATCTCGCCCTCCCGCTCCTGGAGGAGGCGCAGACCGCAGAGCTGACCGCTGCCCATCTCGAACTGGGCCTGGTTCTGCCAGTAGTTGACGCGGGTGAACCGGCGGGTGTGGCCGAGCAGCACCACGAGCGCGGCGTAGACGTTCTCCACCCGGCCGCGGACGACGTAGGTCATGTCGTCGACGGTCTCGACGGCGTCGTACAGCGGCCTCTTCTGTTTGATCAGGCCGGGGAAGATCAGCAGGGTCTCCGCGCCGAGGGTCTCCCGGAAGCACAGGTTGTGCTCCAGGAACCGCGCCACCGCGGCATCGACGAGGACCTGCTTCTCGTCGGGCGCCAGCGTCTCCAGCTCGGCGAAGCGGTACTCACCGGCCAGCAGGAAGGCCTCGCTCATCGCGCCGAGTTCCTGCGGGTGCTTGTCGGCCTGGAGGAAGATCGAGGAGGCCAGGTCCACCAGCAGCTCAGGGGCCAGCAGGATCGCCTCAGCGCCGGCCGAGGTGCGGAGCACCGACACATAGCCGTGATTCTCCAGGTGTCCGACGGCGGTCATCATCTCGTCGTCGGTGAACCGCCAGCCGGCGTCCGTGACCTGGAGCTGCTGCCTCAGATCCGCCGACAGGACCAGGACCTCGCTGCGGTCGGGCCGTTCCTTCAGCGCCAGGACGTACTCCTTGATGCGCTTGAAGGTGACGGTGGTGACCGTCGTGGTCATCCGCTCCCACTGGATCTGGCCGCGTAACAGCTCCATCAGCTCGCCGACCCCGGCGCCGGTCGCGGCGCTGGTGCTGACGTATCCGCCGCTGATCCCCCGGCTCTGGCAGAACTGTTCGAGATCCGAGGACGGCAGGGCCGAACTGCCCCGGTCGTCGCGCGCGCCGACCAGGACGGTCGGCGGGAGAGTGCTTCCGCCGGACAGCTGCTGGAGCCAGAACTCCACGCCCTTCAACGGCTCCTGACGGTTGGTCGGGTCGAAGACCACGAGCGCGAGGTCGACGTTGTCGAGGAAGATCGCGTGCACGGGCCGGTAGACATGCTGCCCCGCGAGGTCCCACAGCACGGCCTCGCAGTCGGTGCCGTCCGCACGCTGTGTCCGTACGTCGTCGACGACCCAGAACTGCTGTCCGTGCGTCGACGCATGCTCCCGGAACTCGTCGTGCGCCAGCCGCCATCCGAGCCCGGTCTTGCCGACGCCGGAGTCGCCGACGAGAACGACCTTGGCGGTCATGTAGCGGACGGACTCGACCGGCGCCGGCTGGCCGAGGAGCTGGTCCAGGTCGTAGTCCCAGACGGAGAGGCCCGAGTGGTGGGTCCAGACGGCAAAACGGTGCTGGTCGGGGTGGAAGTCCAGGGCCGGGGCAGTGCGCCATTTCCAGTCGATGGGCTCGTCAAATTCCTCGTACCGGCTGCGGAGGGCGGCCTCGTCCGCTTCGTTGTGGCGAGGGAGTGCCACGACCGCGACGGTCGTCCAGTCGTCGGTGCGCCACAGCCGGACGGTCCCGTCGTCCGAGGCCGTCCCCATGAGCTTGCCGTCCGAGGAGAACACCACGTTCCAGACCCTGTCGGTGTGCCCTTCCAAGGTCGTGGAGCGCTGTTCCGGATCGTCGGTGGGGAAGGGTGACCGCAGCCCGACAGTGCCACGGTCCGTCCCGAAGGCGAGCAGCCCGGTGTGCACGGACCAGGCGAGGCAGGACACGTGGTCAGGGGCCTCCCACTCCGTCGGAGCGAGGGGGTGCGAAGTGCTGGAAGGCCCCGTCCTCCACGTTCGGACCGTGCGGTCAGCCGAGGAACTGGCCAGGCCCAGTCCGTCCGACATCCAGGCGAGGCCGGACACGAAGTCTCTGTGTCCCCCGAAGGTGTTCCGCAGCCGCCCGTCACGGACATCCCAGACTCGGACCGTCTGGTCGTACCCGCCGGACGCGAGCAGATGCCCGAAGCGGAAGTTCCCCCAGGCGACCTGGTAGAGGAATTCCCTGTTCGCCGCCAAGTGCTGGGACGGCCTGCCCCCGTCGAGATCCCAGAGCCACACGCCGGCCTGGCCGCACGCACCGGCGATCCGAGTACCGTCCGGCGCCCAGGACACGTGGACCACGTCCACCCGGTCTGCGAGCCGGTCGGATGCGGGCACCTTGAAGACCGCGACGTCCGTGCCGCTCTCTGCGTCCACGACAAGGACGCGGTCCGGCGCGGCCGGCACAGCGACCACCGACCCGTCCGGCGACCACGCGACGAATCGCCCGCATTCCTCGTCCCGCGACCGGCCCAGACCCCGCGTGAGCCACACACCGTCGCTCGACGACACCCCGTACTCCGTCATACTCCCCCGCACGTGCCCCGAGCCCGTCCCCCACTGTGAAGAACCAGGTTAGAACCAACGGCACGTGCGGGCAGGCCAGTTCGCCCGTGCTACTGCACGTCGACGAAGTCGCCGGCCGCGCTGACCGCCGGGGTGGTCGAGGTGCCCGCGAAGGAGTAGCGGAAGTAGCCGTCGTTGGCGGCGGTGACGGTGGTCTTGAGGTTGCCCGTCGAGTCGGTCTTGATGGTCTTGACGGTCGTGTAGGTGCTGGAGCCCTTCTTCCGGAACTGCAGCTTGACCGACTGGCCCGCGTACCCGTGGTACAGGTTGTCCTCCCAGTTGGCCCGGGAGAGCTTGCCGGTGACGGTGAGGGTCTTGCCCTTCTTCACCGGTTCCGGCGAGGCGTTGACCGTCAGCTTCGAGGCACGCTGCACATTGAAGGTGGTGGCCGCGTCACGGCGGATGTAGTCGAAGTCGTTGGCGGAGACGAGCGCACCGAGGTTCCAGGTGCCGGCCGCGGCGTTGTTGGCGAAGCCGGTCTCCGCCCGCGGGTCGAAGGTCAGCGTGCCCGAGCAGGTCGACGTGGTGGCGCTGACCGCGACGCAGGTGATGTCGCCGTCGTCGTACCAGATCGTCGCGAAGTTCGGGCCGGGTCCGTCGCCGCTGATGTAGGACGCCTTGGCGATGCCCGAGTTGTCGGTCGCGGTCACGGAGACCTTGGCGGTCACCGCGGTGGTGCCCACCACGACCGGCTTGCCGCCGTTGACGACGGCCTTGTCGATCGTGATGTTCCCGGCACCTACGTCGTCCGCCTGGGCGCTGGTGGCGCCGACCGCGGTGACGGCCAGCGCGAGGCTGGTGCCGAGCAGGGCAAGGCGCGTGGTTGCGCGCATGAACGTCCCCCCATGGAGTCCCTGGCCGGTCAGGACGGATCTGAATGGATCTCAATAGAGCTGAATTGATCTGACCGGAGCTGATCACAGGGGAGCGTACGGCGTTGGCCAAGGCCTCACCACGTTGTTATGTCAACGGCTTCGCCACAGCACTGTCACGAGGCCGGCCACAAGCCGCCGAGGCCCCAGGCCTCAGGCGTCGAGCACCTGCCCGGCCCGCTTGACCACCGGCGGTTCCACACTCCACGGGAAGTTGATCCAGTCGTCGGTCCGCTTCCACACGTACTCGCACTTCACCAGCGACTGCGACTTCTCGTAGATCACGGCGGACCGCACCTCGGCGACATGGTCGAGGCAGAAGTCGTGCACCAGCTTGAGCGTCTTGCCGGTGTCGGCGACGTCGTCGGTGATCAGGATCTTCTTGTCGGAGAAGTCGATGGCGTTGGGGACGGGGGCGAGCATGACGGGCATTTCCAGGGTCGTCCCCACGCCCGTGTAGAACTCCACGTTGACCAGGTGGATGTTCTTGCAGTCGAGGGCGTAGGCGAGGCCCCCGGCGACGAAGACGCCGCCTCGCGCGATGCTGAGGACGATGTCCGGCTCGTAGCCGTCGTCGGCGATGGTCTGCGCGAGCTCGCGCACGGCGGTGCCGAAGCGCTCGTAGGTGAGGTTCTCCCGTACGGCTGCGTCGCTCATGCTCACACCTGCGTCCGATGGAAGTTGAGGAAGGAACGGGAGGCGGTGGGCCCGCGCTGCCCCTGGTACCGGGAGCCGTACCGCTCACTGCCGTACGGGAACTCGGCCGGCGAGGACAGCCGGAACATGCACAGCTGGCCGATCTTCATGCCGGGCCACAGCTTGATGGGGAGGGTGGCGAGGTTGGACAGCTCAAGGGTGACGTGCCCGCTGAAGCCGGGGTCGATGAACCCGGCGGTGGAGTGGGTGACGAGCCCGAGCCGCCCGAGGGAGCTCTTGCCCTCGAGCCGCGACGCGAGATCGTCGGGGAGCGTGATGACCTCGTAGGTCGAGGCGAGCACGAACTCCCCGGGGTGCAGGATGAACGGCTCGTCGCCCTCCGGCTCCACCAGTCGCGTCAGATCGGCCTGCTCGATGGAGGGGTCGATGTGCGGGTACCGGTGGTTCTCGAACACCCGGAAGTAGCGATCGAGGCGCACGTCGATGCTGGACGGCTGCACCATGGATTCGTCGTAGGGATCGATCCGTACCCGCCCGGCGTCGATCTCGGCCCGGATGTCCTTGTCTGAGAGAAGCACGTCCCGAGGATACGCAAGGCGCGCGGACCGATTCGAATCGGACACCGCGCGCCTGTGTCACTGCCGGGTGGCTGCTGCCGTGGTCAGTGCTTCTCCAAGGTCACCGGTACGACGCTACGGAGCCGCGCACACCGGGGACATCGGACCAGCCGGCCGGGGCCGAGCCGCTCGGCCTGCTGCATCGGGAACGAAGCGGTGCTGAACACGTGCCCATCGGCACAGCGGACGACGGTGCGTTCCATCAAGTCCCAGAGTCCCTTCCCCAAGAGCCCCGTCCGGCTGTTGCTCGCCGGACGACAAATGCCACATTACGGGATGGAAGGAACGACTCTCCAGGCGGCACTCCGGCCACTCCCGGACCCTCTCCCACCTCTCCACCGTACGCCCCAACTCCGGCCCCCCGCAGCCCTGTCACACCCCCTTAACGCACTCAGACCCCGCGGCTTCAGCGCCGGGGGTCTGACATGAGGTACAGTGACGAGGCATTACGACACCGGTCGAACCGGCGTCTTACGCGGGTGTAGTTTAATGGTAGAACATCAGCTTCCCAAGCTGAGAGCGCGAGTTCGATTCTCGTCACCCGCTCCATGTGAAACCCCCAGGCCGTGGGCCCGGGGGTTCTTTGTTGTCTAGACCGGTGTGCGGGGTGCGCACCATAACCGCACCATTAGCCCTCGGCGATCTCCTCGCTGTGGTGCGCGGGGTGGTTCTTGTGGTGCTTCACACGCTCGGCGCGGACCAGGTCATCGAGCCCGGCGGCCACCTCGCGCTGACGCTCCTCGTCGGAGTGCTGATAGATCAGCGCGGCTTTCTCTGAGGACTGCCCCGCGCGAACCATCGTGTCCTTGAGGGTGGCGCCCGAGCGGGTCGAGAGGGTGTGCCCGGTGTGACGAAGGTCGTAGAAGCGGAAGCCGTCCGGGAGGCCGACCGCGGTGCGGGCGCGTCGCCACTTCCGGCCGAACGAGGTGCGCCGGAAGGGAGCTCCCTTCTCCCCCACGAAGACGAGCCCGTCGGGTCCCTTCTCGGCGAACCAGGCGAGGTGCTGTTTCACCTCCTTGTGGAGGAACGGCGGGAGGACAACGACACGTACGCCTGCCTCTGACTTGGTCTCGCCAGGGGCCCGCTTGCCGTTGGTCCGCTCAGGCTCGGCGACGCGGACCCGGATCACGAGGTTGTCGACGTCGACGTCCCGGCGGCGGAGGCCGGCCAGCTCCTCGGGACGCATCGGACCGTACGCGCCGAGGTAGACCATGAGGCGCCAGCGGATGCCGATCGCTTCGGCGAGGGCGTCGACCTGGGCGACGGTGGCGATACGACGTTCGGCGGCTGACTCCTTGCCCGCGCCCTTGATTCGACACGGGTTACGGGTGATCAGGTCGTCATCGACCGCTGTCTCCAGGATGCCCTTGAGGAGGCGGTACGCCTTGGCGATCGTCGTCTTGGCTTTGGTGGTGCGGAGTCTCTCGGCGCGCCATTCGCGGACACGCGGCGCGGTGATCTCATCCAGGTCGAGGTCACCGAAGGTCGGGAGGATGTGGAGCCGTAGGAGATCCTCGTAGAGGTCTACGGTGCGTACCGACAGCTCTCGTTCTTCGACCCACTTCTCGGCGTAAACGCGGAAGTTGACTGCCCCGGCGTCCGGAGCGCGCCAATCTCCCCGGGTGAGGTCCGCTTCCACCTGAGACAGCCAGACCTCCGCGTCCTTCTTGGTCTCGAACGTCTCCTCCGCGCGGATGCGCTCACCCTCAGGACCGAGGTAGGAAGCAGTCCAGCGGCCGGACCGGTACCGCCTCACCGCCCCGAAGCGGCGTCTCCTGCCTTTCTTGTTGGCCATCAGGCGGCCCTCCTAAGTGCGGTGCGCCGGAGCCTGATCGGCTCGACGGTGCGGGACCGGATGAACTCCTCGACCGCGCTCTCAGGGATACGGACATGCCGGCCGAGCTTCACGTACCGAATGCGTCGCTCCTCGATTAGCCGCCGAGGGAATCGGGCGCTCGTACCGAGCAGCTCGGCGACCTGGTCGACGGACAGGTAGCGGTCGGTCATGCGGTGGGCTCACCTTCCGTTCCGGGGGACGGGTCGAGGGATGCGGACAGCCAGGCCTCCGTGTCGGAGAGGCCGGTTCCGGCGAACACCCAGTGCGCGAGGACGTACGTGGTGTTGGGGGTGGATGCGTTGACGGGCGCGGCTTGTGCTCGGCGCCATTCCGCGCGGGCGTCGCGGAGGGCGCCGAGGGTGGTGGAGTAGCGGCGGGACTTGGTGGAGAAGTGGCCGCGGAAGCCGAGCATGTGGGCCCAGGCGCGCAGGCGTAGGTGTTCCAGGCTCTTGCGGGCGCCGAGAGTCCAGGCGGTTCGGATGAGGCGGCGGGCGTGGTCGCTGATGTCGAGCTGGGCCAGTTCGGCGGCGAACTTAAGCGGGCGGTCGAGAGCTCCCGTCGCTGTCTCGGCGCCCTTGGTCGCGTACTTGGCGATGTACGCGGCTACGGCTCGCTCGGTCAGCTCCTGGCCGTCGTTGAAGTCGGCGGATCGGATGGTGCGGACGTCGAGTTGGCGGCCGAAGGTGAAGGTGTGGGCGCGGCCGTCGATGGTCGGGCCGTCGACGCGGACCTTGGTTGCGGCGGCCTCTATGGCGTCGGTGAGCAGTTCGGCGGTTGCCCAACACGGGGGCGGGGTGTCTGCGCCGCCGGGGCCGTCGAGGCGGATTACTGCGTGGAAGTGGACGGCGCCACGTTTCTGGTACTCGGCGACCTTGGCGAAGGAGACGCGGGCGTGGTCGCGGAGTCTGCGTTGTGACAGGCCCGCACGCTTGGCTACCTCTCGGCGCAAGTAGGTCGAGAAGCGGCGCCAGAGCTGTCCGGCGTGGGCGTTCCAGAGGACGGCGGCTTCGTAGTCGTAGGTGTCCGGGTTGAGTGGGGTGCCGAGTGCTTCGTCGTCGTGGTCGTGGTGGATGCCGCAGCGGCACGGGCGGCGGTCGGTGCGGCGGTTGTGGACCGGGCCGAAGCCGGGGGCGGTGAAGGTGGCGAACACGCGCGGGTGAGTGCCGACTTGTTCGGGGGTGCCCTTGCCGCCGCGCAGTCCAGCGGTGATCAGGTGAAAGGTGTCGCGGCGGTAGACCTCCGCGCAGGCCGGGCAGCGGGTCGTGCGGCGGTTGTTGCAGCGGACGAGGAGTTGGCCGGCCGGAAGGTCGGTCGAGTCGAGGTGGTGGAGGACAGCGCCGATCTCGCCGGTGGTGGTGTCGACGGCGTACTCGGTGCGGTGGCCGTCGAGGCGGATCGGGTGGGTGCAGCCGCCGAGGGTGGAGAGTTGGCGGAGGGTACCGGGGAGGGTGCCCTGTGCGGCCAGGTTCGCGAGTTCCGGGAGTGGGGCCGGAGTGGTGCGGGTGAAGATGGCGTTTCTCCTTCTGGCTGACTCGGTCGGGAGGAACAGGCCCCGGGGCGGCGTGATGCTTAGTCGAGCGACGTCGCCCTGGAGGTCAGGGGCTCAGCGCCGGTGCTGATCGCGGAGCATCGAGCGCAGGACCACGGCGGCCACGGCTACGGAGATGGCCGTGACGGCGACGGCGGCCAAGAGCACGGTGAGGACGACCCCGCCGACGACCAGGGCCGCGACCGTCTTGTGGTCGATGGAGACCGACGGGAGCGAGCGCTGTACGGGTGCCGGGTCGGCGGGTGCGTGGGTATGCGCAGGCGGCGGGGTCGGGTTGTCTGGGTACTTCGGCAGCAGCACGGTCGATCTCTCCTCATCTACTCGTCTAGGTATGTGAGCGGTTTATGACGTCGACGCCGGTGCGCGTGCCGGACTCGATGGCGGGGGCGAAGAAGGTCTGTGAGAGCCAGAAGCCGAAGAGGGCGATCAGTACGACGACCCAGGTGCGGACGCCGAGGAACTTGACCGCTCCCCAGGCGAAGAAGCCGAGGACGACGACGAGCGGCAGGCTGACGGTCACGGGGTTTCGGGTCCTTTCAGCGGACGGGGCAGCGGTGGGTGCGGGCGGCCAGTTCGGCGGCGGCGCGGCTGTCGTAGTCGGTGGAGAAGCCGCAGCGCGGGGCGGTGCAGGCGGCGGTGTGCTTCTCGCGGCCCCGGCCGTCGTACGAGGTGGCGACCTGGACCGGGCCGATACGGACGACGTTGCGGAAGCGGCGTTTGGCAGTCATGAGCCTCTCCTTTCAGAGTTGGGCGGCGATGGCTTCGGCCATGGGCGCAGGGACGCCGAGGCGGGCGCGGAGGGTGGGGGTGTCGATGGGTGTGCCGGTGCGGGTGTGGTGGTCGGTGGCGACCTTGCGGGCGTGGTCGACGAGGGCGGCCGGGACGGTGACGGCGGGTCGTTCGGGCGTTGCTTCGATGGCGGGTTGGGCGAGGGGTTCGGGGTCGGGGGCGTCTTCCTGGTCCTCCGTGGCGGTGTCCGGCCGCGGTGCTGTGTGGACGAGGAGCGTTCCGCCGAGGAAGGCGACCGCGGGCCAGCCCGCGACGAGGATGCGCAGCCAGGCCGGCACCTGGTTGAGGTCGAGGAGTCCGGCGGTGGCGATGTTCGCGCCGAGGGATGCGGCGAGTGCGATGACGAACCAGCACCACGCGGCAGCTTTCGCCGTACCGGACCGCAACCGGCGCCAGGCCGCGACCAGCAGCAGGTCGACGCTGATCGGGTAGGCCCACGCCTTCCATCCGTCCTGTCCGGCCGCCGCAGCGATGTCGTGGAGATGGGCGAAGGAGAGAGCTCCGGCGATGACGGCCTGGACCAGGACGGCGTCGACGCGGAGAGGCGGGCGAGCCATCAGGAGTCCGTGCCCGGGTAGCGGGGGCCGGAGTTGGGGTCGTAGTCGGGCGGGAAGAAGCCGGGCGGCGGCTCCGGCAGCGAGGCCGCCAGGGACGGTCCTGCGACGTCGATGAAGTCGTTGTCGGCGTCGAGGGTGGCGGCGTACAGGGCGAGTTGGCCGAGCATCACGACGGTGCGCACGAAGTCATCGCGGGCGGTGCTGCTCATCGGAACCTTCCTGTTTCGGGCATGGGATGGGTAGGAACGTGGCGTGAGGCGGTCACGCCAGCCGTGGGCGGGTGGAGGTCAGTCGGTCATCGGGTACGGCCGGAGGACCGGGGTCGGTGCTTCGAGCGGTCGTACGGGCACGTCGGGCCGGAAGGGCTTGAGTGCCGCCAGGTCGGGCACCAAGTGCGCGGTGTCCTGGCAGATCTCGGCGGCGTCGCCAAGGGAGAGGTACGGCGTTCGGATGCGGGACCAGCCGCCGGAGGTGTCGCCCGCTACGGCCAGTCCGGGCAACTCGGGCGCGATGGCGCAGGCGGCGAAGACCGCTTCCGGGGCGATGTCGCCGAGGGCCATCTTGGCGGAGGCTTCGTCGTTGACGCGATGGCAGACGCGGCCGGTCAGCTGGGCGCGGAGCATGGTGGCGCCCTTGCCGAGTTCGGCGCCGAAGCGCTGTCCGCAGACTTCGAGGTAGATGCCGGCGGCGCGGCCGAGCTGGGCAAGGCGGATGAGTTGGGTGACCATCTCGTCCCGCCGTTCCTCATCCTTCTTGGTGGCGACGAGGAAGAGTTCGGCGACCTCGTCGACGAACAGCACGATCGGGGTGGGGCGTTCACGCTCGGGCAGGCCCCAGATGTCGGAGGTGATCTCCTCGTCGGGGGGTGCTGGGGGCGATGCCCTGTCGGGCCTTGATCAGGTCGTAGCGGTCCTCCATTTCCTGGACGAGTGCGGGAAGCAGTTCGGCGGCCTGTTCCGGGTCGGTGGCGAGTGCGGAGAGGCGGGAAGCGAAGGGCGCCAGTTCCACGCCGCGCTTGCAGTCGATGCCGACGAGGGCAACCGGTTGCGGGGCGAGTCCGGTGATCAGGTGGCGCAGGTACATGGACTTGCCGGACAGGGTGGCGCCGAGGGTGAGTTGGTGAGGGATGGTGCGGTAGTCGCGTACGAACGGGGAGGCGTCCTCGCGGAGCGCGACTGGGATACGCAGGTGGCCGCTGTCGACTTTGCGGGGCATCTGTACGCGGCGCAGGACGTCGTAGCCGACGAGCCGGAGTTCGACGACACCGGGCTTGACGGTGGTTACGTAGACGGCGTGAACGCCCCAGGCATGCCGCAGCCGTTCGGCGGACGCAGCGACGTCGGCAGGTTCCTGGCCCGGGGCGAGCCGGAGCCGTATCCGCAGGCCGGTCGTGGTGGGCCGGATGAGGCCCCTGCGGGGCGGGACGGGCCGTATCTCTCGATTGGTGGTGGCCTTGACCGCGAGGACCCGCAGCCGCGACGGAGCGACGGTCAGGCCGCACGCCTCCATGACGGAGGCGTACGAGCCGAGCAGCCGGGCCGTGGAGATCGGCAGGCCGACGGTGGACCAGTAGACGGCCGGGTGCTTGGCCCGGGCGTAGGCGGCCCCGCCGCCGAGTGCGGCGACAGGACCACCCACCTCCAGGAGCGTTGCTATGTCGGCCATCAGGCAGCGGCTCCGGTAGCGGCAGCCGGGAAGGCGGCCGGGGTGATGGCGGCGGCGCGGTAGGCGATGCCGTGGCGCTGCTGGCCGTTGAAGACGCTTTCCCACGGCCGGGCGATGAGCCCCGGCAGCGAGACGGGCGCGCCGAGGGCCAGTCCTTCCGAGATGCCGCCCTCGGGGATGGTGACCTTGATGAGCGACGATTCGCCGTCTTCGATGTAGACGACGCCGACGGTCATCAGCGGCTCACCGCTGACGGCGTCGGTGGCCCGCTCGCCGGTCTGACGGTCGCGAACCTTCGGCTCCGGGGCCTCGGTGAGCAGGATCGTCGCGGCGGCGGTCTCAACGCGGATGGTACGCAAGGCAGTTGTCCTATCTACTCGTCTATACATGGTGTGTCCTGCGAACCCGATCTCCGGGTTCGCGTGGATCACTCTGCCACTCAACTTGCCCACTCGTCTATACGAGTATGCCTGTTGAGGTGTACGAGTCCGAGAACCGACCCCGCGCACCACCGCAAACCATGACGATCAGGTCGCAGGAAGCTGGTACGACAGCACATATGCGTCAGCCGCCATCACGGTGTCGCAGACCTCCACGGCTCGCCCCTCGGTGTCGAAGGCGGTCCGGATGAGGTGAATGACGGGCACGCCGGAGGCCAGGCGGAGGGTCTTCACCTCGGCCGGCGACGGCATCCGGGCACGGATCTCCTCCTCGAAGTGGTCGAGGCGGTGGCCGAGTTCTTCGAGGCGGGCGTAGATGCCGCCGGGTCCGGGGTTCGGCTCGGCAATCTGGGTCCCGCGGGCGATGTCGAGGGGCAGGTAGGAGGTGGCGAACTCGACCGGCCGCCCGTCGAGGAGGTAGCGGCGACGCCGGGCCAGCACGCGCCGTACGGACCCGAGCCGGGTGGAGATGTCCTGGCTCGCCTTCTCTTCCTTCACCTCAAGGCTGTCCACCTGGGGGTGACTGCCGACCGTGTCGGCCTCGACGATGAAGGCCGACTTGCCCTGCTCGCGATGGCGCCGCGCGAACCGGTCGGAGGCGAGACGCCGCACGGGCGGCCGGGGCCGGACGAAGACGCCCTTGCCGTGCTCGGCGTGCACGAGCCCTTCCCCCTGAAGGATGGAGAAGGAGTTTCGGACGGTCATACGGGATACCCCGTAATGCTCGACAAGCTCTGCTTCCGAGGGCAGCTTCTCGCCTTCCCGGAATCGCCCACGGTCGATGGCCTCACGCAGCTGATCGGCGATCTGACGGAAGACCGCACGATCACTCGTGGGGTCGAGATCACCGAGAAGGCCCGAAGAAAGAGGGCTCACGTGTACTCCTTTAGGTATCTAGACGAGTGGGCGAGTCTTGTTGCTACGGTGGAGAGCCTAGCCAGCCGAGAGGGCCGAGGAACGTGAGCATGGACCGACCGCACTCCGTGAGCGTCGCTGGAGTGATCGTCGACGCCCAGAACCGCGCCCTCCTGATCCAGCGCCGCGACAACGGCAAGTGGGAACCCCCGGGCGGCGTCCTCGAACGCGAGGAAACCATCCCCGAGGCCCTCCAGCGCGAAGTCCTCGAAGAAACCGGCATCAAGATCGCACTTCCCGCGACCCTGACCGGCGTCTACAAGAACATGACGGGTCTGATCGTCTCCCTGGTCTTCCGCTGCCAGGTCGCCGACGGCACACCCACCACCGGTTCCGAAACCCGCGCACTGCGCTGGGCCACCCGCGAAGAAGTCTCCGAACTCGCCGACGAGGCGTACGCGATCCGCGTCCTTGACGCACTCGACGCGGCGTCCCCGCCGGCCATCCGCGCCCACGACGGCGTGAAACTCGTCTAGCCCGAACCCGCTGCACATGGCGGCCTACCAGCACGAAGGAACTTGTATGCACGAGTATACGAGTGAGACCCGGGTCTGGGGGCTCACTTGCCCAGGATTTCCAGAAGAGGTGAGCCGGGCCCGCCGCTGGACCCGCGACATCCTGCGCGAGTCGCCACTGGCGGAGGACGCCGAACTGATCGTGAGCGAGCTGAGCGCAAACGCGATCCTGCACACGGCCAGCGGTCGGGAGGCGGGCAGCTTTCATCTGGCTGTGGCGGTGTCGGCGCAGGTGGTCGCGGTGTCGGTCACGGATGACGGCGGCACCGGGACGGCCCCGAAGGTCGAGCACCAAGACCAGGAGGCTGAGCACGGCCGAGGCTTGGGCATGGTCAGCGTCATCGCTCACCGGGTGGTGGTCCACGACAGCGACGGCGGCCACACGGTCACCGCGGAACTGTTCACCGACGCCCGCATGGGAGGGCACCCGTGCTGACGAACGGACTGCGACGCGGCTTCTGGTGCGAGTGCTGGACCCAGGACCTCACCAAGGAGGAACGGCCGGCGCTCCAGGCATCCTTCGACGCCTACTCGGCTGCCGAGGCGGACAGATGGGTGGCGGTCACGCTCCGCACGATCTCCCCCGCGCTGGACTCTGACGCCTCGGACGTGGCGTGGGCCTGGCTCTCCCAGGGCCGCATCGCAACCCGGCAAGCCCTCTTACGCTCCGAGCCCTGCGCGGTCACGATCACCCAGGACCAGACCCGCATCACCTGGACGATCCGACCAGCGATCTTCCTGCCACTCGCTCACCGTCAGGGCATCGAACTCCCAGCCTGCGCACACGACTTCAAGCCCCACACGCCCGACTGAGTTACAACTTTCTCTACTAGTTCAAGGCGGCTCGCTCCGCTCCCCGCGCGCGCCCGGCCCCCGGCCGGGCCTGCGCTCCTGTCTCCGCCCCGCTCCAGCCCGGCCGGCGCCCGTGCCGCGCTCAAAGCATGCAGCCGCCTGATGCCAGAGAAGGGGTACGTCGTGGCTGGGGCGGTCGGCTCCACGGCTTTAGCCACCTCCCCGGTCCGGGCCCCGCGTCGAGCAAGACCAGGGGGCCACTCGTGCATATTGCGGTCAGGCCCAAAGCCTGCCCGAGTTGCCAACCAGCGTACGGCCCCCTGATCATGCTCGACCCCAGACCGGGCAGGCCACCGGCCAAACCCGCTCCGCCGCCCTCAGCACAGCAACTGACCCTGGCAAAATGCGACTTGCACCGGCCTTAGGGGAGAAACCATGCGCGTGCCAGGCAACATCATGCAGAAGCTAGACCTGTCTACGGCGGCAAGTCACTGCCTCACCACCCCAATGGATCGACTACCACTCCTGGTGCATGACCGATGCCTGTCAGATGCAAAAGACGTGCTGGTCAAGTGGGTGCGGGCCAGCTTCACTGGCGGGGCTAACGTCCCAAAAGAGGTAATCACAATGCCGAAGAGCAGGTTCGGTCAGCGCCCTATCATTTTGTCGTCCCTTCCTTCGAGAATCCTCTACCAGGCACTCGTCTCCGGAATAGCGTCTGAATTGGAGCCTAATAGCCGAGGCGGAGAATCATGGGTTCGCCACGAGGCATTCGCAGAAGAATCACCCAGCGAATACATTGTCGAAGTCGATATTGCCGCATGCTATGAGTTTATCGACCATGAACGACTCCGGGAGGAACTAGTAACACGCACTCTCGATGCCGGGTACGCGAAATCCATCACGAATTACCTGGAAGAGTGCTCGACTAACAGGCGTGGCCTTCCTCAACTCACAACAGCAAGCGATATTCTCGCCGATGTCTACTTGAGCATCATTGAACGACAACTCATGCGACAGGGACTCGAAGTTTCGAGATACGCGGACGATTTCTTCATACGAGTCGACAGCTGGGAGCGAGCGAATGAGACCATCGAGTACGCGGCGGAATACGCGCGGAATCTGGGATTGATCCTTTCGTATGAGAAAACGCGCGCAGCTCGCACTCTCTCCTTCAAGAAAAAGGCGGAGTCGCAGAGAGAGCTCCAGAAACGCTACTTCGACAGCGAAAAGGAGCGGATGACATTCTTTCACGTCGCAGGGGGCGGCCGATACGGAGATGCGTCTCTTGTAGAGGTACTCCCCAGCGATGTCGAAACGCTGAAGGCCTCAATGTGGCGCGTCATATCGGATTGGCAAGCGAAAAGCGGCAGTGCTCGCGCTCATCCAGATATCGAAGTGCACAGCGAATCCTCTCTCCGACAATTGCTGCCACTTGCGATCTCTGTACTCCAAGACGAAAAGCGGATAGATAACTCGATTTTGTCGAACCTCGTGACAGCCGAACCTATTCGACTTGAAAGGATCTGTCGCTATATCCTTGGACGTCTGAGCAAAACAGGGGAAGATGAAGACAACTGGAAGCTTCTTCAGTCTCTCACCGAATCGGGTCGCCTAAGCCCCTGGGGCCGACTCTGGCTCTTGCATGTGATTGGCGAACTCCCTGAAATCGACAGTCGCGCCTTTGAACGTGTGCAGCGCTGGGTGCAAAGCCAACTCGCTGACCGTCACGAAACGGTCAGAGCACAAGCGGCTTGGGCAGCAGCCACCTTCAGGCAGCTTAAAGACGACCAAGTCTATGAGCTGCTTAGGGCGGCTACACCAATTACTCTGCCGGGCATCGCCGCCGCCATGGGCAGAAAGGCGGGTGTCCTGTCCTCAGAAGGTCGCCAGGGAGGGCTCAGTAAGGCACTAATTTCGTCCGTTACGAGCGAGAGCGTTCTGAACAAGAATGCCTACGAATGGGGCGAAAAGATATGAGCTCACTGATTCCTTCGACATCTGGTGAGAGAGCGATTCTGAGGATCGCTTCAATTCTGGCAGAGGAGAAAGACGGGAGCAGCGCCGTCGTGAGCTTCGTGACTCTAACTGAAGCTCACGTAGACACCTGCCTACGGAGGCTTTTCATACTTTCCGGTGCACTAGATAGTGAATTGAGCAGTCACCTATACCGAGAGGTTCAGGACTCAATTCATCGAACCTGGGAATCGCGATATAGATGGCTATCCCAAGCCTTCGACATCGTGATTCGAGGATCGAAATACGAACAAGACTTCAGCCTCCTTGTCGAACTTCGCAACAGTGTCGTTCACGGCAACGGCGGCATGACCGATTTTCAGGTTGCCAAGGTGCCGCAGATGATTGCTATTCGTACTGGACTTCAGCGATGTCTCGGCCTGGAGACACAAGGACGAAAATTCCTGCTCGATAGGCACATAATAATGCCTGCCGCAAGGATATGCCGCGACTACATTCAAGAGTTCGATCAAACCGTCAAGTTGAAGTTTCCATCCTTCGACATCTGAAACGGTTGTTGCCTCAAATAGCACTGCAAAAATCGACGTGCCGCCTGAAGTCAATTAGCACAATCGCTAATCACCGAGCCTAGCGGATTTCTGTCGAAATAATGCGCGTCATCAAGGATCTTACCCTCTATGTACTCTTTAATTTTGCGACCTCCGGGGTAAGGGGATTCGGTGGGCGACTCGCCAGACATATACTCGATGCGCATTACGTAGCTCTCTATGAGGCCGTCCCCGTCCGCCATTAGCACCACCCCTTTTTCGAAGCGGAAAAAGGAGTCCACCTCTCCCGAAGCCACGTCTATAACCCAGTTGATAGCCTTAGTCGCTTCGATTAGCAGGACGTAGAGGTAGTTCCGATCCGTCTGGAACTCTGCAAACAACTGCTTGTACAAAGGCGGATCCCAGTGGCCGATTCTCCTGTAGTCCATCTTGATCTTCCATATGGGATCATTTTCCAACGCCATGCACTGATTTAGATGGGATAGCAGGTCTCCCACGATGGAGTTTAGGTTATCGAGAGCGCGCGCAGTTTTAGGGTACTGCGTCGGCCAGCGCATGCTAAGCATCCACTTTCCAGCCTGTATGAGGTGCTCATATAGGGCGTCGAAAATAATCGGATGGGGCTGGTTGAGTTGAGATGTGATGGACTGCCATTCGTCGCAGAACTTTTCTTCCCATATGGAAAGAAGGCCCACCATCCTCTCTGAGAGTTCGCGCTGGGTTGTTCCTGTAGGGCCGAGTTTTTCGTCCACGCTCTGTTCGTGATTATTTTTCATCCGAACCAACGAGTCTACAGAGAAACCTCGCCCACCGTCCTTATCGATAAGAGTGTGATGAGTTGGGCACAATAGCAATAGGTTCTCGTAGCTGTCGAGTTTGCTAACATCGTATTTTGGATCGTGACGAGGACCGTCCTCTTTGCTGGACCGTATGTGTGCCTCTTCTCCAATTACTACGCCCGCTCTCGTAAAAACCTCCGAAACCTCCGAGTCGAGATCAGGAGTCAGCGACTGAAAGCAGTCAGGGTAAGCACACCTATTTCCGGCTCTCCCCCAGAGAAATTTCCTGCTCATGACCGATATAGACACCGCAACTCCTTTTCCAAAGCACTGTTGGAGCTAACGCTACTGCTTTACGGACTCCCTGGCCTGGCACTGTAACCGTGCTCGCCCCCTCTTCCCGTCATCATGAGCGCACTCAGCCGGGGGATGTTCGCAGCAGTCGATGGGAGGCAACCTGCCCGGCTCATCCAACCGATTGGGTCCATGGCAAGCCCGGTGGGATCTAGGGTCCTCAGCATGGTGAACATGGCAGTCGAGGCAGGCGATGCCGCAACCTGGGCCAGCACACTCGTGGCCGTGCTCGTGGCCGTGACCGCATGGGTGCAGGGCATGAAGACGAAGGCAGAGCAGGAGGAGCAGGCGCGCGTTCAACGTGAGGCCACAGACCTTGCCCATCGCCAAACCGAGGCCGCTGAGCGTCGGGCCTTCGCGGTGGAGCAGATGCTAGAGCAGCTGATCACGACGAACGAGCTGCAACCCGGCTCGTCGCTTCCTCAACCAACTCCATCGTCGATTCATTGGACGTTGGAACGAAGAGGTAAGCACGTCTACCTGCTGCGCAACGTCGGGAGCGAAACGGCAACCGGGGTGCGAGTCGATCCCTCCAACATGCCATCTATCGCATCCAACCTCCCCGAAGATGCGGTTGTGCGCCCTGGCGAATCCGTGGAGTTCCTCATGGCCGCTTCTATGGCAGGACCCCTACCGGGTGAGATTTGGGTGTCTTGGACCGGGGGCTCTCCAGTGGCTGTCTCCGTCCCGAACTAATCCGGCAGTCGGTTCGAGACGAGGGCTCCCGTGCTTACTAGGTCGTGCCGGCTCCGCCCCAGATCTCGTGGGGAACCACGGCGAACACCCGGCATCAAGCCAGCTGTGTCCCCTGGACGTAGCCCCGGTGTGGTCGGCATGCTCACTCCCTAGGGACCGACCGCCCATGAACGCACCTGTAAGCCGCTCCGTAGACCACCGACACAGTTGGAAAGCGTGTTGGTGGGCAACCTTCCTTTGTGGACGCCTGGGGGACGCTTCTAGCAACCGCCACTGGTGCGGCAATCGCCCTGTTGGGGCAGTACCTGAGCAAGCGTAGCGAGGCACGTGCCAGGACTGTGGAGCTGCTGATGGAGGCGTGCGCTCACGTCGCCGCGTCCAGCGGCGATCTGCTCAACCGTGTCTGGGAAGAGCGCGTACTGAACCTTGAGGGCCGCGTGGTCGACTGGGACTTGGCCAGCCATCGTCTGGCGACCGCACGCATACAGATCCTGTCCCAGGACGCTGGGCTGTTGGCCGCACTGCGAGAGGTCAATGATGCCGGCCAGGCCCTGGGTGCCTACTGGCGCCGGGGGAACGCGCAAGAGGCCGAGTACCGGTCCCGGCGGGACCGGTACCGCGCAGCACTACAGGGGTTCGTCGAGCACAGCAGCCGTGTCGTGGGGAAGCATCTGGAGCGTCCGTGAGCGACCGCCGCACCACAACCGCACCAGATCTAGCGGGGAACAGCGGGGAACTACGGTGAAAGCCGCTGGGGCCAATCAGGCCGCGAGACGGCTGTGAGCCCAGGTCAGTCCCCCAACCGCCCCTGAATGCCCACAGCTTCCCAAGCTGAGAGCGCGAGTTCGATTCTCGTCACCCGCTCCAGTTGAAACCCCCGGATCGATGACCCGGGGGTTCTTTGCTGTCCAGACCGGTGAGCGGGGTGCGTACTACCAGCGCACCATGAGCGCTGGGCGCCTCGAGCGGCTTGTCAGCTCTCCTCGCCGGTACGGCGCCTGCGCGCGTAGTAGACCGCCGCGGCACCGGCCGCCGCGACCGCGAGACCGGCACCCGCCAGGACGGGAGTGCCGCTCGACGCGCCGGTGTCGGCGAGATCTCCGTTCGGGGCAGGGGTGTTCTCCCCGGTGTCCGTGCCGGCGCCGGGCGTGGGCGACTCGCTGGGGGCCGCGGAGGCGCTCGCGCCGGGCGTGGGCGACTCGCTGGGGGCCGGGGAGGTGCTCGCGCCGGGGGTCGGGGAGGCGCTTGCACCGGGCGCGTCGTCATCGGTGAGTTCAGCCGCGAAGACGCCGGCGATCACTTGGTGCCCCTCCGTGTTCGGGTGGGGGTCCTTCCTCGTGCACGCCCAGGTCAGTCGGCAGATCTCGGCCACGTTCGCCGGCACCTCGCCCGCGCCGGGCACATTCACCTGGGTGGTGAAGTCGTCCGAGGAGAAGGCCCCGGCCACGTCCGCCACCTTGAAGCCGGTGGCCTTGTACACCTGGGTGATCCCCGTGTTGGCGGCCTTGACCAGGGGAGCCGACTCCTTGGCGGCCTGCTGCCCCGCCTCGCCCTGCAGCCAGGCCCCCAGGAACGGGTTGTAGTACGTCGAGCCCACGAACTGGGTGTTGTCCGTGCCCGCCTTGTGGAGCGCGCCCGCGATCTGGGCGAGGTTCTTCGCCATGGACCGGCTCTTGCTGTTCAGGCATGCCCCGTCGAGGGTGCCCGCCGGGCTGACGCAGTTGAGGAGGATGTCATCCGCGCCCACGCTGAGGGTCACGTAGGCGACCTTGCCGGGGTGCTGGGCCATGGCCTTGAGGGCGGCGTCCAGTTGGGACGTGGCGTTCGGGTAGTGGCACTTTCCGCCGTTGATCAGGGACTCGGTGGTCTCACCGGTGCAGCCGAGGCGTATGTGCTCCAGTCCGGGGTCGCGCTGCTTGAGCTGCGCGTAGAGCTGGTCGGTGTAGGCGACGTCGGTGTCCTTGTCGACGTCCGGCTGGTAGCCGGTCGCCAGGGAGTCTCCGAGCGAGATGTAGTACGTGGCGTCCTTCTCGTCGGTCGCCGCGTCAGCGGTGGCCAGACCGGACGTGCTCAGCACGAGCGTCATGGCAGAGAGGGCCAGCGGGGGGCCGAAACGCTGAAGGGATCTCATCACTTGCGTGCGCTTCCAGTCAGTGGGGGTTCGAAATGCCGAACGGCAAGAGGTGGGGGCATGCAGAGGGGAAGCAAAGGAAACCAGCCACTGCGGTTTCCGCCAGAAGAAGCCTCGGTGAAGGCATAGGTGGGATTTCTGCCTCCAGGCGATCGCGGGATCGATCCGGCTTCACCTTGGAGGCGCGGGCGTCAATCTAGCGGTCTGACAGCCACGTTTGCGTGGCGGGAGGCGACAAGAGTCGATCACTGAGGACACGTGTAACTGTCATAGAGATCCCATCAATTAGCAATCGGTAACCGAACCCGTCGGTAGCCTGTCGCTCAGTGATCGACCAGGGGGTGGCCTTGCCGGTTCGAGGACCGGATGATGAACGCCGCGGACGGCTCCGTGCCCACCCGCTCAGATGGCTCGCGCTCCCCGGCCGTCGTCCGAGTTCAGCGGACCAGCCATGTCAGCAGCGTTGTCATCAGGAACACGGCGACGGCCGCGAGCCAGACCACGAGGCGTGTCGGCCCCGACGGCCCGGGCGGCCGCTCTTCGTCTCCTCGTGACAGCAGTGCGTCCGCGAACTCCTGCGCGGTGTGCGGCCGTTCCTCTGGTTCCGCGGACAGCGCGGCACGAAGCAGTGCCGCGACGCCGTCCGGAACCCCCAGCTCTCCGGGGATCGTCGGCGACGACGACGTCGCCGAGCCCTGCGGCACGAGGAGGGCGCGGCCGCCCGAGCCGAACGGCTTGGTCCCGGTCAACAGCTCGAATGCGACGACACCGAGGGCGTACACATCGGCTCGACCGTCGAACCCGCCGGTCTGGAACGCCTGTTCGGGTGCCATGTACGCGGGAGTGCCGGTGGTCACCGTCAGCCCCGACGCGTCGGCCAGTTGCTTGGCGCTGCCGAGGTCCGCGACGAGTACGGCCACGGGCGTGCGGTCGGCGTCGAGGAGGAGGTTCGACGGTTTGATGTCGCGGTGGATGACGCCCGCGTCGTGGAGCACCTGGACGGCGTACCCGGCCTCGGCCGCCAGCCGGAGCGCCTGCTCGGGCCGGCAGTGGCCTATCTTCTCGGCCAGGGTGCCGCCCCGGACGTAGTCCATGACGAAGTACGGTCGGTCGTCGTCGACACCGACGTCGTGCACCCGCACGACACGGGGGCTGGAGATCCTGCGGAGCAGCCTCGCCTCCGCCAGAAAGCGTTGCCGCACATCGGCGTTCGTGGCCCAGTTGTCGGCCAGCACCTTCACCGCGACATCGGTGTCGAGCTCGGGGTCGTATGCCCTCCAGACAGTGGCGAACGAACCGGCCCCCAGCCTGTCCTCAAGGAGATAACGACCTAGCTTCTGCATGGGGCAACATTTTCCCTGAACTACTGTGCGGCCTTGTGGGATCCAGGTCGGACGATATCGGGGGGACAGCAGGGTGCTCGAAGAGGATGAGCTGACGCAGCTCGTGACGTCCGCCCAGGCAGGTGACCGGGCCTCCCTGGACCGCCTCCTCGTCAGGCTCCGGCCCATGGTCATGCGCCGCTGCTCCAGGTTCCTGCCGCACCACGCCGACGCCGAAGAGGCCGCGCAGGACGCGCTGTTGTCCATCAGCACCCATCTGCACGAGTACGCCGGGCGAGGCTCGTTCCTCGGGTGGGTGACCGTGATCTCGTCGAACGCCGCCAGGTCCACGTACCGCTCCATGCGTCGGCGCGCGGAGGACAGTCATGCGGTCGTTCCCGACGGGGTCGACCCCCGGACGACGAGCGTCATCGCGGGGACCCGCCTGGACCTGATGGAGTCGCTGGCCGCGCTGGAGGAGCGGCACCCGGCCCTGGTGGAGTCCTTCGTGCTCCGCGATCTCGGCGACCTGACCTATCTTCAGGTCGCCGAGGTCACCGGAGCTCCGCTGGGCACGGTCAAGGACCGCATCCATCAGGCTCGTCGCTTCATGCGGGACCGTCTCGGCGGTGGGTTCTGAGACGCCTGCGACTCTCCGCTTCCGACCGGTATCAGCCTGACCAGCGGCCGGGAGGTGCTGCCGTGCGGCGCCGGACGTTCCTCGTCATCCTCGCGGTGGCCGCCGTGCTCGGGCTGCTGACCGGTCGGTTCGCCCTGCCTCCGCCGTCCGCTCTCGCCACCCCGGCGGTGACGCCGGGCGCCTCGGCCTCCTCGCCGGGCAACGGCTCTCCCCCGCCGGAACCCGCGAGCGGCCCCCTGACGGAGCGGCACTTGCTGACGGCGGCCGACTTCAAGAAGGTCGGACTCTCCGAGCGCATCCACGTGCGGGACCGTGTCGGAGACGGCAACTACGCCAACGTCGCCTGCACCGGTGAGAGGACCCTCGGCGAGACGCTGGGCTCGTACGACGCGCACTTCCGCGGGCTGGTGACGAGCAAGGACACGGGCAGCGACGATCCCACCACGGCGGCGCACATCGGTGATCAGGTCGCCCGCGAGGTCGCCGACGACGCCGGGAGCCGGGCGCTGGCCCGGAACTTCGCCGAACGCCTGCTGCTGGAGGAAGTGCCGTGCCAGAGCGAACCGGCCACCCACTGGGTCTACGGACCGACGCACACGATCGACGTCGCCGCGGACATCACCGCGAGCTGGATGGGTGCGTACGCCGGCGAGCTGAACACCACGGGCACCGCACCCCGAGGCAAGGAGCCGTGCGGAGGCATCGCCGTACTCCGCAACGGCTCGCACTACGGGGTCCTGGAGGTGCAGGCCTGCCTGGACACGGCCGCGATGACGCGGATCGTGCGCGCGGCTGTGACAAGGCTCTGAGATCGTTCAACGCTCCATGGGCCTGCGTGACGTGGATCACACCCAACACCGTCGGCCGCCATCCAACATCCCCCGCACCTCCGGCATCTCCCAGGTGTACGACGACGCCCACCGCGTCGCGACCAGACAGGGGGATGAGATGTTCGACAACCACGGCACCCGTGACACCCGCGGCACCCGCGGCACCCGCGGCACCCGCGCCAACCAGGCAGCCGGCAGGAAGTTCGCGCGTCGCCTTCGTGCCGCAGGGGTAGCCGCCTCCGTCGGGGCCGCGGTCCTCGTGGTCGGGATCGGCGCGCTTCCCGCAGCCGGCGCCGCCCCCGCGCCCGGCCTCGGATCCGCCGCCCTCCTGCAGAGTGACGACCTCGTCCGGCAGGGGCTGGCCCCGGTCGGTGCGAGCGTGAACCTGACCGGGAAGCAGGCTCTTTCGGCGTGCTCCGGGGAGGAGACGATGCGCGCGCTGACCAAGGGCAAGGCCGCCGCCTATGCCGACGTGACCTGGTCCTTCGACACCGACCGCACCGCGCTGACCGAATCCGCCGCGGACGGTTCCGCCGACGCGTCGGCGGCGTCGTACGAGAAGAAGCTCAACAAGATGGTGCGCGGCTGCCAGGACGAGCCGCAGGGCCACTGGCACTACGGCAAGGGACACGCGCTCACCGTCAAGACCGGCAAGGGCACTTGGTACCCGGCCTTCAACGGTGACGGCAAGGTCGCCGGCGGTGTCGCGGTGATCCGCAGCGGCCACAGGTTCGGCATCGTCGAACTCACCGGTCAGCCCGGCAAGGACCCCGGCTACATGGCAGGCATCACCGCCGCTGCCGTCGACCGGCTGGCCGACTGAGCCGTCGTAGCGGTGCACACAATATCTGTATCCGTGAAATGAGAAATAGGTGCGGGGTACGGCGAGTATTTCTCGGCCGCCCGGCGGAGCGGAATTATGTACCGCGCACGGCCGGTCGCACCGTGCTACTGTCGAACTCAGTTGCAGGTGTGGTTGCCAGAAGGTTTTTCCGACGGCTGCTCATCACGGCGACACGGAATGCGCACAGGGCGTATTCCCGTACCCGCCTCCGAAGGAGAAACAACATGGCTACTGGCACCGTGAAGTGGTTCAACGCGGAAAAGGGCTTCGGCTTCATCGAGCAGGACGGCGGCGGCGCCGACGTCTTCGCCCACTACTCGAACATTGCCACCCAGGGCTTCCGTGAGCTGCTGGAGGGCCAGAAGGTGTCGTTCGACATCGCGCAGGGCCAGAAGGGCCCGACGGCCGAGAACATCGTTCCCGCCTGACGCACCGGCACTGCCGCACACTTCGCAGCTGGGGCCCGCACCTTGGGGTGCGGGCCCCAGCTCGCTTCATTCCCGGGTGATTCGCCCCCGCCGTTTTCCGCCCCGTTCTCGCGATTTTCTGCCCCGCTCATTCCATTGCGGGCATTCCTCGATGCGCGCCCGCATCGAGGAAGGTTCCGCGTGAGCCGCGCACGTGGCAGTCGCACGCGCATTAATCGCACACGGGCCCATCGCACATACGCCCGGCACCGACTCGGCCGCTCAGGCCGACGCACCAGCCGCTGTGCCCATTCCTGCTCCCTTACCGAAGGAGACATCCGTGACGCCAGCGCGGACGCAGTACGCCATGCCCCGCCCCACCTCCGTGACCGCGCTCGAGGACCTCGACGCGCACGGGCTGCGGGTATCCGACGACATGACCGTCGAGGTGGCTCTGGCCGTCATGGCGAGTGCCCGGGTCGAGCACCTGACCGTATGCGACGGGGACGACCAGAGCACCGCTCTGATCACCCTGGTACGGCTCGCCCTGCTCCGCGACAGTTCCTCGTACACGGACCGGATCCGGCTGCGGGACGTGAAGGACGGAATTCCCGTCCCCACCGCGTCCGTTCCCTAAGCCCCGAGCGCGCCCACGGCCGCGTGGATGTGGCCCGGGCCGTGACGCAGCCGTTCTCCCGCGCACCACCAGGACAGTCGCTCTTCCGCGTCCTCCCTCAGGTGCATGCCGAGGTTGTGCTCGGGGCACAGGGGCCATGCCTGCCACAGTCGTTCCGTGACCGTTTCCTGCGCGGCGTCGGCGACGGTCGCCAGTGCGGAGGCGAAGCCGGCCTGGGTGTGCGGGGCCAGGTGGCTGCCGTGCCACTCGCCGTCGGCCGTGGCGACGTAGACGTACTCCGGCTCGTCCTCGTCGTAGGGCGGAAGGGCCAGCAGTCGCAGGGGTCCCTGCCGGGGGAGCGTCGCCGCCAGGTCCCGGTTCAGGAGCGCGAGAGCCTGCTCCCACACGGGGTATTCGCCGGGCGGTACGGGGCGGGGCTCAGGGGGGTCGAAGGGTGTGCGCATGCGGACCATCCTCCGCCACGCCAGGTGAAGGCGCGGATCAGTTTTCGGCGTCGTGGAAGTACACCGTGAGGGCGGGCCACAGGACGCTTCCATGCCCTCATGTTCGCCCAGGAGCCGACAACCGCCGCTACGGGTTCAGGACGATCTTTCCGGCGGTCGTGCCCGACTCGGCCAGGCGCAGGGCTTCGGCGACACGGGTGAGCGGCAGTTGTGCGGCGATCTGCGCGGTGATCTCGCCGCGCTGGAGGGCTGCGAAGACCTGGGTCAGGTCGGTGCGGAGGCGGGCGCGGAAGCGGGTCTTGGCCAGGGCCCGGCCGGCCCAGACATTGAAGAAGTACGCGCTGCGGCGGTTGGGCAGGGCGTTCCACAGCCACACCCGGCCGAGCAGCTTGAGGACGGGCCACTGCTTGGAGCCCTCGTCGTCCCGGGTCGAGGCACTGCCGTACGAGACGAGCGTGCCGCCGGGGGCGAGAAGGCGCCAGGAGTCGACGATGCCGCGGCCGCCGACGTGGTCGAAGACGGCGTCCACCCCGTCGGGGGCGAGTTCGCGGATCCGTGCGGCAAGGTCGTGGGTGCGGTAGTCGACGGGGGCGACTCCCCGTTCCCGCAGGGAGTCGTGGTGGCGCGTGGACGCCGTGCCGATCACTTGCGCGCCCGCGGCCTGGGCGAGCTGGACCAGGATCGATCCGACGCCGCCGTTCGCGCCGTGCACCACGACGGTGTGCCCCGCGCGGACGCGGGCCTTGCGGTGCAGCATCTGCCAGGCGGTGATGCCGTTGACAACGAGGGCCTCCGCCTCCGCCGCGGCGATCCCGTCGGGCACGGGCACCATGTCCGCCGCGTCGACGACCACATGACTGGCCCAGCCACCGACCTTGACCAGCGCGGCGACCCGGGTGCCGGCCAGGCCCGGCTCGACTCCCCCGCCGGTCGACAGCACCGTACCCACGAGGTCGTAGCCGGGCACGAACGGGAAGGGCGGCTGGTCGTAGTAGCGGCCGCGTCGCATCTGCTGCTCGGCGAAGGAGACGCCGGTCGCCTCCATCCGGATCACGACCTGGCCGGGGCCCGGGGCGGGTACGGCTCCGTGCCGGATCCGGAGTCCCTCGGGCTCGACCTTGCCCGGCAGGACGACCTCGACGAGTTCCTCGGTGCTGTTCATGGCGACCTCCGCAGTGTCGGTAGTGACGTGCCCTCAGCCGTTACATGGCTTCGTGTTCGTTAGAAGTTATAACCGCACGGGATCGCGAGTGTCAATAACTTCAGTGATAACCTCTAACTATGGTGAACTCGGAAGCGGAGACCCCCCCGCGCGCGCTACCGCGCCCAGGTGCGTACGGAGATCAAGGAGCGCGCGTGGGAGCAGATCGCCACGGCGGGCGCGTCCGCGCTCTCCCTCAACGCGATCGCCAAGCAGATGGGCATGAGCGGACCCGCGCTGTACCGGTACTTCGGCGGGCGCGACGAGCTGATCACCGAGCTCGTCAGGGACGCGTACCGAAGCCTCGCCGACACCTTCCGCGCGGCCTCCCAGAGCGGTGCCGACCTGACCGCGCTGGCCCACGCCCTGCGGGAATGGGCCCTGCGCGACCCACAGCGGTACTTCCTCATCTACGGCACGCCCGTCCCCGGCTACCAGGCACCCGACGACACGACCGCGATCTCGTCCGAGATCATGGCGACCCTCCTGGACGCGTGTGCCGCGTCACCCTCGAGCGGACCGGCGACGCCGTTCGACGCGCACCTCGAAGACCACCGGGACTGGGCCGACGGCCATCCCGCCCCGCCCGCGGCCCTCCATCGGGCCCTGGCCTTCTGGACCCGGCTGCACGGCGTCCTGTCCCTGGAACTCGCCGGCCACTTCACCGGTATGGGAATCGACCCCGCGCAGCTCTTCGCCGCCGAGCTGGCCGACCTGGCGGGTGCGCCGGCGAACTGACCGGCAGAAAAAAATTCCGGGGATCTTCGCGGCAACCTTTCCGGCCTCTCCGGTCACTGAGTGGCGTCCGGCCAAGTGGTCCGGTCAGATGCACCAGTTGAAAGAGAGCACAGGCATGCCCCTGGAACCAGAGCGCAGACATGTCCCTGTTCCGCCCACGCGCGGTGGCCGTCGCAAGCATCGTGGTCGCCGGCTGCTCGCGCGCCGGGGGCTCTGGGGCGGTCTCGCCATGGTGGTCGTGGCGGGCTCGGCTGTCGTGGTCAGCCAGGCTTCGGCAGATCAGAAGAAGACCCCGGATCTGAAGAAGTGGTACCTGCTGGTCAACCGCAACAGCGGCAAGGTGCTGGACGACCGCGGCTCCGCCAAGAACGACGGCGCGGCGATGGTGCAGTGGAGCCGTCACGGCGGGGCCAACCAGCAGTGGCGGTTCGTCGACTCGGGTGACGGCTACTACCGGCTGCAGAACCGGAGCTCCGGCAAGGTGCTGGACGACCTCGGCTGGTCGAAGACCGCCGGCTCGGCCATCGTGCAGTGGAGCGACCTGAACGCCGGCAACCAGCAGTTCAAGCTGGCCAAGTCGGCGAACGGCTACGTGCGTCTGGTCAATCGCTTCAGCGGCATGGCCGTCGGTGTGAAGAGCGCCGCCAAGGCCAACGGGCGCGGCATCGTCCAGAACCGCGACAAGGCCGCCGCCAACCAGCAGTGGAAGCTCGTCGAGGCCGGCAGCGTCGGCAACACCGGCAACCCGGGGGGCTCCGGCAGCACGCCCACGCCCAGCGCCAGCGCTCCGGCGAGCCAGGCTCCGAGCAGCACCCCGACGTCTTCGCCGACGTCGCCGGCCGCCACCAACGGCACGTCGGCGAAGAGCTTCATGGGCAGTGACAAGGTGCTCATCGGCGGCTCGATGACCGAAGCCTCGTTCAAGGCCGCGCCGTTCGACGTGCGCTACGCCTACATCCACAGCCAGCCCGCGCCCTCGTCGGAGGCCTATACGGCGGCGAAGTGCAAGGCTGAGTGGTCGAACTGGTGGGGCTGCTGGGGCGGCACCAGCACGGCGCCCGGCAACCAGGTGACCTGGCAGGACGCCGAGGCGGCCAAGGCGACCTACCAGGGCAAGTCGCGACCGCAGAAGTATCTGTGGACCTGGTACTCCCTGCGGGACCTCGGGGACGCGGCAGGCGAGGGTGACGGCCCGGGCGAGGTCAAGGCCATCAACCGGACCGACCTGCTCACCAAGTACCTGAACGACTACCGCTTCTTCCTCCAGAAGATCGGCACGTCGCACGACGCGATCGACCTCGAGCCCGACTTCTGGGGCTTCGCCCGGTCGCTCGGCAACCTGCACGACGTTCCCGCGCAGGTCAAGGCCTCGAATCCGACGGACTGCGGTTCGCAGGAGAACAGCGCCTCCGGACTCGCCCAGTGCCTGATCTCGATGGCGCACAAGTACGCGCCGAACACCGCCGTGGGACTGCACCTCTCCTGCTTCGACTGGGAGAGCAACCTGCAGAAGTGCGTCAAGGACTACGCGGACCTCGGGGCGAAGAACGCCGACTTCCTGGTCACCGATGTGTCGGACCGCGACGCGGGCTGGTACGCGCAGCCGGCCCACGGCAGCCGTGACACCTTCTGGAACGACCAGAAGGCCGCCGCCTCGCTGAAGTTCTGGAAGACGATGGCCGAGTCCGTGGGCAAGCCGGTCGTCCTGTGGCAGATCCCCGTGGGCAACATGTCGGGGAACAACACGTCCGGCCACTACAAGGACGACAAGGTGGACTGGTTCTTCTCGCACATGAACCAGGTGGCGGACGCGCACATCGCCGGCCTGCTGTTCGGTGCGGGGTGGACGGAGCAGACGACGCCCGAGACCGACGGCGGAAACCTGTTCAACAAGACGATCGCCTATCACAACGCGGGTGGTACGGCGCTTAAGTAGCGGTCCGCCACAGACGACGAAGTGCGCCCCCGTCTCTTGGACGGGGGCGCACTTCGTTGTTTGCGTCGGGCTGAGGGTCAGCGCTTCAGGGTGAGGATGCCGGGGCGGTACGGCAGGTTGTCGTAGGAGGTGTTCGCGTTGGGGGCCTTGCCCTGGTAGAGGAACTGCAGGTTGCAGGGGTCGATGGTCATGGTCTGGTCGGGGTTGGTGCGGACCAGGTCACCGTGGCTGATGTCGTTGGTCCAGGTGGCGCCACTGTTGGCCTTGCCCGCGAAGGGGCTGGACTCGGTGGCGGCCTGCGCGGTCCACGGGCCGTTCAGGCTGGTGGCGGTGAAGGAGCGGAAGTAGCGCTGCTCGCTCGCCCCGCGCGCCTCGACGATCATGAGGTACTGGTTCTGGCCCTGGACCTTGTAGACCTGCGGCGCCTCGAAGAGGTTCTTCGTCGTGTCGCTCATGACGGTCGTGTACGACGAGCCGAAGCTGCCGGGGAAGTTCCCGATCGGCATGGACGCCTTGTAGATCTTGCCGTTGTCACCGGCGAAGAACAGGTACATGTTCTTGTCGTCGGCGATCAGGGTCTGGTCGATCGGACCGGTGCCGGATTCGCCGCTGGGGATGCTGCCGGTGAACAGCGGCTGCGGCGCGGACCAGCTGCTCGGGTCGCTGGGGTCGCTGGAGGTGCGGTAGTTGAAGGCCCAGCCGCCGCTCCACTGGGACGCCAGCACCCAGATCTTCTTGGGCGCGAAGTAGAACAGCGTCGGCGCCACCGCCTTCTGGCTCATGCCGGTCTGGCGGGCCGATGCCAAGTCCGACCAGTTCGTGACGGGGCTGAACGCCATCGAGCCGTAGGACGAACCCGAGAAGTCGGACCCGTAGACCAGGTGCTTGCCGTTGTACGTGACGGTGGTGAAGTCCTTCAGTGAGGCCCAGCCGTTCGCCGGCTGCGCCAGCGCGTCCGTCGAGGTCCACCGGTACGTCGACGGAAGAGCGCACGTGGCGCTCGGCGCCCCGGTCGTGGCACTCGTCGGCGTCGCCGTCGTGTCGCTCTTCGGCGCCGCGGCCGGCTGGAAGGTCCAGCGCTGGTTGGCGCCGCTGTTGGTGTCCCAGATCTGGACGGGGGTGCCGTTGGCGGTCTTGCCGCCGGGGAGCTCCAGCGCGCGGCCGCTGGCGACGTTGGTCAGCGTGTAGGTGCCATCGCTGTTCTTGGTGGCCTTCCAGTGCTGGTGGGAGCCGCCGTTGGCGTCCCAGACCGTCGGTCTCGTCCCGTTGGCCGTCCGGCCCGCCGGCTCGTCCAGGACCCGGCCGCTGGCGATGTTCGTCAGGGTGTAGGAGCCGTCGCTGTTCTTGGTGGCCTTCCACTGCTGGTTGGAGGCGCCACTGGCGTCCCACACCTGGAGCTCGGTGCCGTTGCCGTTCTGGCCCGCGGGCTCGTCGAGCACGCGTCCGGCGGCCGCGTTGGAGAGCGTGTAGACGGTGCCGGAGGTGATCTCCCCGGCCTGTGTGCCGGTGCCGCTCGTGCCGCCGGTGCTGCCCGTACTGCCGACACTGTTCAGAGTGCTGAGCACCGCGCTGTAGGCGGGCTTCTTGTTGCCGCTCGCGTCGAACAGCAGCGCGTTCTCACCGGTGCGCCAGGAGTCGCTGTCGCGGATGCCCCACACCGTGATGCCGGTGCAGCGCGCGACGTCCACGCACGCCTGGACGGCGTTGGTGTACGCGGTGGCGGACGCCTGGGCGATGTCGAGCTCGGTGATCTGCACGTCCACGCCGAGTGCGGCGAAGTTGGACAGCGTGGTCCGGAAGCTCGCCGGTGGGCCGCGGCGCCGAAGTGGGACTGGAAGCCGACGCAGTCGATGGGCACACCGCGGGACTTGAAGTCCTTGACCATCTTGTAGACGCCCTGGGTCTTGGCGTCGGACCAGTTCTCGATGTTGTAGTCGTTGTAGCAGAGCTTGGCGGCGGGGTCGGCGTCCCGGGCGGTGCGGAACGCCTCCTCGATGAAGCCGTTGCCCAGCACGTCGTGGAACACCGAACTGCGCTGCTGGCCGCTGCCGCCGTCGGCGAAGGCCTCGTTGACCACGTCCCAGGCGTAGATCTTGCCCTTGTAGTGGGTCATCTCCTGCGTGATGTGGTTCTTCATCACCGTGCGCAGGGTGCCGGCGTCGGTGATGGACTTGACCCAGGCGGGCAGTTGGGAGTGCCAGACCAGGGTGTGGCCGCGCAGGCGCTGGCCGTGCGCGGAGGCGTGGTCGACGATCCGGTCGGCGGACCCGAAGGTGAAGTTGCCGCGGGAGGGTTCGATGGCGTCCCACTTCATCTCGTTCTCCGGGGTGATCATCTTGAATTCCCGGTCGAGAATGGCGGAGTACGTGGAGTCGCCGAGCCTGCCCGCGGCCACCGCGGTGCCGAAGTAGCGGCCGCTGCCGGCCGCCGCGTCGGCGGCCGTGACCGGTGCCGCGGAATCCGGCGTGCGTGCGGCGAGCGCGACCAGCGGTACGGCGGCGCCCGCGGCGGCGAGGACCACGGAGGCGGCGATCACGCGGCGGGTCGCCGGGCGGCGACGATGAGAACGGTTCTGATCTGACAACGGCATGTCCTTCTGGCGCAGCGGGACTTGATCCCGTCCCGGTCATCCGCCAGTTGCCGCCACCTGCCCAGAAGTTGCCGCGATCGGGGGAAAGTGCGCACCGCCCCCGTCATCGCCCCGCCGCCGCCTCCGCCCTGTCATCGCCCCGCCGTCGTCGCCCCGCCGCCGTCATCTTCCTGCCGTGCGGCGGCGTTCACCGTGCCGGGACGAACCCTCCCCGGACCGACGCGGAGCCGCCCGGACCCTGTGCGTCGACGCGGTAGCCGTCGCCCGCGGCGCTGCGCTTGCCGGCGCCGTTGTTGAACTGCGCGGCGAACTCGTGGTTCCCGGCCGGCACGGTCGATCCCGGCTTGAGGACCCAGCGGTAGACCAGCGCGCCGCCGGTCTCCTGGACGGTGACCGTGAAGTCGTCGCCGGGCAGGGTCTGCCAGGTGCCGGTGCTCTTCGCCTCGCCGGTCTGCACGATCCGGATCTCGACCGTGAGCGAGCTGAGCGGCTGCTTCGTCTTGAGGACGAGGTTGCTCTGCGTCCAGTAGACGGTGCTTTTCGCATCCAGCGAGCCGGCCGACGACAGCGGCCCGTCCTGGCCCTCGTCGGCGGTTGGCGAGGGACTGGTACTGGTGGCCGACGGGGTCGGTGCGAGCTGCCCGGGTGGTGGCGAGCGGTGCTCGGGGGGGCGGGCCGAGCTCGGGGTGGGAGCTGACGGCCGGGGCCAGGTGGTGGGCGTGGTCACGGTGGCGACGGCGACGGCTTCGCGACGATGGCGGCGACGGCGAGGCCGCCGGTCGTCAGATGCGCGGCGGCGAGCCCGGCGAGGCGACCTGGTACCGGACCTCGCGAACGGTCGCGCGCGGTGCCGGACGGCGGGACCGGCCATGCCGCGTTCCACCCGCGCCAGTATCCGCGCACGGTCCGGCCTGTGGGCCTCTGCGGCCTCGCGCAGGCGACGGTCGATTTCCTCGTTCACCGGTTCCTCCTCCTCCCTGGCACCAAGTCCCCGGCCGCGTGTGCGCCCAGGAGCTTTTCCAGCTCCGCCATTCCCTTCGAGGTCTGGCTCTTCACCGTTCCGACCGATATGCCCAGTGCTGCCGCCGTCTCCTTCTCCGACAGATCCATGGCATGTCTCAGCACCACGCAGGCACGCTTGCGGTAGGGCAGCCGGGCGAGCGCGGCGCGGACGTCCAGGACGGCCGCCGTGTCCGGCCCCTCCACCTTCTCGGGGCTGCGGGACCAGAACAGCGTGATCCTGCGTCGCTCCCGGACCGTGCTGCGGATCCGTCCCCGCGCCAGGTTGGCCACCACACCGCGGGCATAGGCGACCGGATGGTCGGCCTGCTGCAAGCGGTCCCAGCGTTGCCACAGGGCGACCAGGGCATCCGCCGCGAGGTCGTCCGCCGCGTCGCTCTCGCCGGTCAGGAGGTATGCCAGACGGGCAAGCTCGGCATAGTGGCGTTCGAAGAATTCGTGGAACTCCACGGACGCGTCATCGAGGACCATCCCCCGGTCGCCCTCTCCTTGCCATGATGGGTGCGTTAGTTGCGCATTAAACAACAACGGGGGGCGCAGCCTAACAGTTCCTGTGCCACGGTCGCCGCGCGGCGTCGTTCGTTGCCCTCATGCCCGTCCATCCAGGTTGTTCGAATCGGACTTCCGGCTCCCAGTTGCCGCGGAGGAAGACAAGGTTGCCGCCCCGATGCCGGCTTTTTTCCAGCCGCCCGGCGGCCGGCGGCATGACGGCTGAACACCTGCATCCGGGACGGCCGGTCGAACCGAAGGACGAGGTGGGCAGGGCGCCGGGCTCGGGAGCCGCGCGGTACCGCCGCGCACCCACCCGCGGTTTCGGGTGGTACGGAGACCAATCCGTCCGCGCGTCCGGCTCGGATTACGTCCGTAGACGTCCCGACCGCGGAGGCCACCCAGTGAAAGAAGCCGTGCACATCGGCACGAACCCCTCGTCGAAGCCAGGCCTCCAGGAGCTGGTGGGCCGGGTGGCCCTGGGTGACGAGGAGGCGTTCGCCGCCGTGTACGACGCCGTCGCGGGCCCCGTTCTCGGGGTCGTCCGGGCTGTCCTGCGGGACCAGGCGCAGTCGGAGGAGGTCGCCCAGGAGGTGCTGGTGGAGGTGTGGCGTACCGCTCCGCGCTACCGGCCGGACCGCGGGACGGCCATGAACTGGATCCTCACGCTGTCGCACCGGCGGGCCATCGACCGGGTGCGGTCGGTGGAGGCCGCGGCCGCGCGGGAGCACAAGGCCGCCCTGCTGGACCGGACGCCCGAGTACGACGAGGTGACCGAGCAGGTCGAGACCCGGCTGGAGCGGGAGCAGGTGCGGCGCTGTGTACGCACGCTGACCGAGATCCAGCGCCAGGCCGTCACCCTCGCCTACTACCGCGGGCTCACCTACCGCCAGGTCGCGGAGGCGCTGTCGCTTCCGCTGGGCACCGTGAAGACCCGGCTGCGGGACGGACTCATCCGGCTGCGCGACTGTCTGGGGGTGACCGCGTGACGACCACCGATCTGCACCGGCTGACGGGCGCCTACGCCCTGCACGCGCTGTCCGACACGGAGACGGCCGCGTTCGAGCGGCACCTCGCGGGCTGCGAGGCGTGTGCCCAGGAGGCCGCCGAACTGTCCGCCACCGCGGCCCGGCTGGGACTGGCCGTCACGGTGCCGCCCCCCGGCGCCCTGCGTGAACAGGTGCTGCGCCGGATCGGCCCCGTCCGGCAGCAGCCACCGGACGGAGCCGTCCGGCCCGCCCGGGCCGGGCCCCGCTGCGCGGCCGGATGCTGTCCCGGTGGGCGCTGGCCGCCTGCCTCGCGGGCGCGCCGCGTTCGGCGGTACGGCGGTCTGGCAGCACCAGCGGGCCGAGGACGCGGCCCGTCAGGCCCGCCGGGCGGAGCAGGCGACGGACGAGATCGCCGCCGTACTGGCCGCACCGGACGCCAGGACACGGGCCGCCGCGTTCGGCGACGGGTCCACCGGCACGGTGTCGTCTCCCGCAGCAGGGACGAGGCCGTGTTCGTCGTCGCGGGCATGCCGCATCCGGCGCGCGGCAAGGTCTACCAGCTGTGGTTCGACGACGACGGCGCCATGCGGTCGGCCGGTCTGATGGACCCCGGCCGGACCGACCAGGCCGTCCTGCTGCGGGGCGGGATCGACGGGGCCTCGGGCGTGGGGGTCACGGTCGAACCGGCGGGCGGCAGCGCGCAGCCCACCTCCGCCCCGCTCGCCCTGCTGCCCTTCCCGGCCTGACCTGGGAAAGGGCGGCCGCACGTGCGGCCGCCGTCACAGCAGCGGCGCGTCGCCCGGCCCGTAGCACTGCCTGGGCAGCGGGTCCGGGTGGGCGGTCGGGTCCAGGAGGTGGGCCACGACGGAGGCGGCGGTGCGGTGCCAGAAACGGTGGCGCCTGAGCATCGCATGGTCGCCGTCGCGGACCACGCCCATCGCCGCACCGGCGGCGGTGCCCCGCGCCCGCCGCACGCAGTCGGCGGAGTCGACGGGTGAGGTGACCCGGTCGTCCTCGCCGTGGAGCACCACGACCTGACGGCCCGCCAACTGGTGCACGGGCTCCCCCGACGGCCACCACGGCGCCAGCGCCAGCACCGCGCACACCTGCGGATGGCCGGCGGCGTGCAGCGCGGCTCTGGCCCCCATCGAGTGGCCGACCAGCACCGTGGGCACCGGCCCCGCCAGTTCGGCGAGCCGGTTCAGCGCGTCGAGGGTGTCCGGTACGGGGTCGGCCCGGACGTCGTTCCAGCCGCGCAGCCGGTAGCGGACCCGGGCGAGGACGACGTCGCCGTGGGGCAGCGCGGCCTCGATCGCCCGGTGGAAGGGGCGCATGCGCAGCGCCGCCGGGTGCCAGGGGCGGGACGGGGTGAGGCCGGCCTCCCGTCCGCCGTGCAGCAGCAGCACCGCGGCCCGGGGGCGGGACGGGAGGAGGCGGGGCACGAGAGGGCTGACGGGCGCGCGCAGGGAAGCCTCCTGGTCATTTCGGTTCCGCCGCACGGTGACGCTCCTTGCTCCGACGGTCGACGGTCGACGGTCAGCGGCGGGCCGCTGCCCCCAGTTCACCGCGACTTGGGCGGGCGGGGGAAGAAGCCACTGGTACGGGCCGTGTACTCGGCATAGCCCGGGCGGTCGCGCAGGTGCCGTTCCAGCAGGCGTTTCCCGCTGCCCTTCGTCAGCAGCAGGCTCATCACCACCGGGGAGACGAGGGACACGGCCGCCGCCGCGGGCTCGTCGCAGGCCAGCAGGTACAGGCCCCACCAGACGCAGAAGTCGCCGAAGTAGTTGGGGTGCCGCGTCCACGCCCACAGGCCCCGGTCCATGATCCGGCCGCGGTGGGCGGGATCCGACTTGAACCGGGCGAGCTGGGCGTCGCCGACCGCCTCGAAGCAGAGCCCGACCGCCCACAGCGCCGTACCGGCGAGGGCGAGCGGGGACAGGTCGCCGGGCACGTACTGCGCGGCCTGGACCGGCAGCGACACCAGCCACACCAGGCCGCCCTGCAGGAGGTAGACGGACCGCAGGGCGTACGCGTTGCGGCTGCCGGGGGCCTTGGCCAGCATCGCCTCGTAGCGCGGGTCCTCGCCGTGGCCGCGACCGCGCCGGGCGATGTGCACGGCCAGCCGCAGCCCCCACACGGCGGTCAGGGCGGTGACCAGGGTCCGGCGGGCCGGGTCCCCGTCCCCGGAGGAGGCGGCGAAGGTGACGACGGCGACGGCCGTGAAGGCGACGCCCCAGGCGACGTCCACGATCCGGTGCACGCCCCTGCGGACGGCCACCGCGAACGTGCCGAGCATGACGGCGAGCGCCGCGGCGGCGGCGAGGGCGAGGTTGAGGGCGAAGGCGCCCCACGGGAAGTCGTTCATGGCTTGGTGAGCAGGTAGTGGTGGACGTCGAGGTAGCCGGAGCGGAAACCGGCCTCGGAGTAGGCGAGGTAGAAGGTCCACAGGCGGCGGAACGTCTCGTCGAAGCCCAGCGCCTCGACCTCGTCGGCCCGCTCGGTGAACCGCTCCCGCCACAGGCGCAGCGTCTCGGCGTAGTGCGCGCCGTACGCGTCACGGCGGGCGACGGTCAGCCCGGTGTGGTCGCGGACGCACTCCTCGACGGCCCGCGTGGACGGGATCTGACCGCCGGGGAAGACGTACTTGTGGATCCAGGTGAAGCCGTCCCGGGTCGCGAGCATCCGCTCGTGCGGCATGGTGATGGCCTGGAGCGCCGCCCGGCCGCCGGGGGCCAGCCGCTCGTCCAGGGCGCGGAAGTACACCGGCCAGAACTCGGCGCCGACCGCCTCGATCATCTCCACGCTGACGACCGCGTCGTACTCCCCGCGGGCCTCGCGGTAGTCGCACAGCTCGATCGAGACCCGGTCGGAGAGGCCCGCCGCGCGCACCCGCTCCCGTGCGAGGGCCTGCTGTTCGCGGGAGAGGGTGAGCGAGGTGACCCGGGCGCCGCGTGCCGCGGCGCGCAGGGCCAGTTCGCCCCCAGCCGGTGCCGATCTCCAGCAGCCGGGTGCCCTCGCCCACGGCGGCCAGGTCGAGGAGCCGGTCGATCTTGCGGTGCTGGGCCGCCGCGAGCAGGTCCCAGTTGGCCGGGAAGCCCCGGAAGAGGGCGGCGGAGTAGGTGAGGGTGTCGTCGAGGAACAGGGCGAACAGGTCGTTGGACAGGTCGTAGTGACGGCCGATGTTGGCGCGGGCACCGTCCGGGGTGTTGCGCTCGCCCTCCGGCTGCCGCAGCGCCCACAGGCGGCGCAGGCGTTGCAGCGGGGCCGGGACGAGGTCGGCGGTGTGTGCGGCGAGCACCGTCAGCACGCCCACCAGGTCGGGGGCGTCCCACTCGCGTGCCATGTACGCCTCGCCGAAGCCGACCAGGCCCTGGGCGCCGAGCCGGGTGTGGAAGGCCTTCGCGTCGCGCACGTCCAGCAGCGGGCCGCCCCGGCCGAGCGTGGGCCCGCCGGCGAACCTGGCCCGCAACGGCAGTTCCCGCAGCGCCCTGCGGACGACGGCCTCGGTCACCGCGACGCGGGGCCACGAGACGCGTGGGACGTGCGCGACGTCCGGCCAGCGGACGGGGTCGACGGCGAGGGCGGGCCTCTGGGGGGCCGTGCGGGGCTCTGCTGCTCTCATGGGGCGTTCTCCGGTGTGCGGTGGTCATGGGGGCGGGGCTGGACGGGCAGCCCTCGCAGGTAGAGGCGTATGCCGTGGACGCGGATGGCGGCGGAGGCGAGGAGCGGGGCCCAGGGGTGGCGCAGCGCCAGCCGCAGCAGCGCCGCGCCGCTCACCGCGCGCCGGGTGCCGCGCACCGTCGCGGTCAGGGCCCGGCCGCCCTCGCGGTCCAGGTGCACGGTCAGGTCGAGGCGGTGGTCCGGCGGCGGGACGCGCATGCGGTAGCGGCCGTCGACCGGGAAGAACGGCGAGACGTAGAAGCGCTTGTCGGCGCGTGCGGTCCCGGCCGTGTCCGGGTGCAGCAGGTAGCAGTGCCGGCCGCCGTAGGTGTTGTGCACCTCGGCGACCACACAGCGCAGGCGGCCGTCGGGGCCGTGGCACCAGTAGAGGGTGAGCGGGTTGAAGACGTACCCGAACACCCGGGCCTGCGTCAGCATCAGCACCCGCCCGCCGTCCAGGCGGATGCCGTGGCCGGCGAGGAAGTCGTCGAGCCCGGCACGGACCGAGGTCCGGTCCCCGGTGAAGTGATCCCGCGGATCGAACCGGGCGAGCCCTCGCAGCGCCCGGGGCAGCCGGGGCGGCCGGTCGGGATCGATGAGCCACAGATAGGTGCGGTGCCGCAGCGTGTAGCGCCGGGGGGTGGTGCGGACGTGGGTGATCGTGCAGGGGTACGAGGGCGGGTGACGGGAGCGTGGCGCGGGCGGGGGATCACCCGGGCGGGCGGACACGCGGTCGGCAGGGGCGGTGGAGGTGGGGTCCGGGATTACCACGGCTCCCCCAGGGTCGCCGCCGCCTCGGCGCCGGAGCGGCAGCCGTCCTCGTGGAAACCCCAGCCGTGGTAGGCGCCCGCGAACGCGCAGACCGGGCTGTTCAGTTCGGGCAGTCGGTGCTGGGCGGCCACCGACTCCGGGGTGTAGACGGGGTGCTCGTACACCATCCGGGCCAGCACCCGGCCGGGGTCGACACGGTCGTCGCCGCCCAGCGTGACCACGTATGTCTCGGCGGCGTCGAGGCGTTGCAGCCGGTTCATGTCGTAGCTGACCCGCACCCGGTCGGCGCCGGCCTCGCACGCCGGCATCAGGTAGTTCCACGAGGCCCGGGCCCCGCGGGCGCGCGGCAGCAGGCCGGTGTCGGTGTGCAGGAGTGTGGAGTTGCGGGAGTAGCGGAAGGCGCCGAGGACCTCCTTCTCCTGCGGGGTGGCGTCGGCGAGCAGCCGCAGCGCCTGGTCGGGGTGGACCGCGATCACCACGGAGTCGTAGGACGCGGTCGTCCCGTCGTCGGCCGTCACCTCCGCCCCGTCGGCGTGGCGGCGCACGGCCCGTACGGGGGTGCCGGTGCGGATCTCGGGGAGGCGTTCGGCGATCCGGTCGACGTACGTGCGCGATCCGTCGCGCACCGTGCGCCACACCGGTGAGCCGCCGACCGACAGCATGCCGTGGTGCTCCAGGAACCGGAACAGATAGGCCGCCGGGTAGCGTTGCGCGGTCGCGGCGTCGCAGGACCACACGGCCGACACGACCGGGGTCGTGAAGTGGGCGCGGAAGTAGGCGGAGAAGCCGTGCCGGTCGAGGAACCCGCCCAGGGTCAGGGTGTCTTCACCACCCTCGGCCAGCAGTCGCCGGGCCGCCCGGTGGAAGGCCGGGACCTCCGACAGGAGCCGCAGATAGGGGCCGCGCAGCAGGTTGCGGGGCTGCGCGAACAGCCCGGCCGGGCCACGGGCACCGGCGTACTCGAGGCCGCACCCCTCGCACCGCACGGACATGCTCATCTCCGACTCCTGCGTGGCGACGCCGAGTTCGTCGAAGAGCCGCAGCAAGTGCGGGTAGGTGCGGCGGTTGTGGACGATGAACCCGGAGTCGACGCGGCGCGTCCGCCCGTCGTACGCCGAGGTCAGCTCGTGGGTGTGGGCGTGCCCGCCGAGCCGGTCGTCGGCCTCGTAGAGGGTGACGTGGCGGGTGCGGGCCAGGAGGTGGGCGGCGGTCAGTCCGGCCACCCCGGCACCCAGCACGGCCGTACGCCGCACCCCCCTCGCCCTCTCCGGCGCAGGGGACACCGCCGGGGATGTACGCGTCATCTCTGTCCTTCCGGGAGCCGTCATCAGGGCTGTCACCTGTGATCCGGAGCTGCTCGGGCGATGGATTGGCCCGACCGGCGGTCATCGCGTCAGGCGCCGCATTCAGGTGAATTCGGTCAAGTGGTGATCTTGTGGCCACTTAACATCCCGTCTCGTGACAGACAGGAAGACCGGCGGTACGGCCGAGGTCGTCGTCCTCGGTGCCGGGCCGGCCGGGCTCGTGCTCGGCAATCTCCTCCAGGACGCCGGGATCGACTGCGTCGTCCTGGAGCGGGCCGGGCGCGCGCACGTCCAGACGCGGGCGCGTGCCGGGTTCCTGGCCGCCCACACCGTACGGATCCTGGAGCGGCACGGGCTGGCCGAGGGGCTGCGCCGGCACGGACAGGCCCACAGCACCTGCGAGTTCCGCACCGAGGACGGCCGGTTCCGGCTGGACTACAGCGGGCTCGGACGCGGCGAGCGGCACACCGTCTATCCCCAACAGCTGCTGGTCACCGACCTGTTGACCCGCTTCCTGGACCGGGGCGGACGGGTCGAGTTCGGCACCGAGGCGGTGGCCGTCGTCGACCCCGACACCGGCAGCCCCTCGGTGACCGTGCGCGAGGCCGACGGCCGGCCGGCCGGCGGCGGGCGCGGTACGTCGCCGGGTGCGACGGGCGGCACGGTGCGGCCCGGCGGTCGCTGCCGCCCGGCTCGGTGCGCCGCTACGACTGCGCCCACGGCGTCACCTGGCTCGGACTGCTCGCCGAGGCGCCGCCCAGCCTGGACGCCGTCGGATACGCGGTGCACGAGCGCGGCTTCGCCGGGCACATGGCACGCACCAGCGAGATCACCCGCTACTACGTGCAGTGCGAGCGCGGGACCCGGCCGGGGCCTGGTCCGAGGAGCGGATCTGGGACGAGCTGGCACTGCGGATGCGGACGAAGGAGTACGGCCCGCTGCACCAAGGCCCCATCGTCCAGCGGACGGTCGTCGACCTGGAGTCCGACGTGCTCGAACCGCTGCGCCACGGATCGCTGTTCCTGGCGGGCGACGCCGCCGCCCTCATCAGCCCGTCCGCCGCCAAGGGCGCCAATCTCGCCGTGCTGGAGGCGGAGCTCCTCGCCCGCGCCCTGATCGACGACCTCCGCCACGGCGACGCCGAAGGGCTCGACGCCTACTCCGCGCGGTGTCTGACGCACATCTGGCGGGCGCAGGAGTTCTCGCACTGGATGATCGCGCTGCTGCACGGCCCGTCCGGTGCGGACCGGCCCTCGCCGTTCCATGAGGCGCTACGGCAGTCCCGCCTCGCCTCGCTGCGTACGTCCCGCAGCCGACAGGACTGGTTCGCCGAGCACTACGTCGGCGTGCTGACCCCTCCCGTTCCCTTCCCCTCCCCTTCCCCTCCTCCCCTCTCCCCTCTCCCCTATTGAGGACTCCCCCCATGATCACGACGTTGTCAGGCGAAACGTCCCGCCTGTCCGCCACGGTCGACTTCGTCCAGGAGCACGACACCACCACGCTGCTCCCGCTCCTCCTTCCCGGCCTCGACGGCCCCGAGCTGCGCAGCGTCGCCGAGCAGTGCCGCTTCTCGCACGCCGCGCTCCTCGTCTTCCCCTCGGACGACAGGGAGTTGGCGGCGATGCTCGCCGACTGCGGGCTGGCCGCCGGGGCACCGCCGCGGCCGAGTGTCGTCGTACGCGAGCGGCTGGCCCTGCGGCACCGGCGGCCGGCCGCCGAGCTGGACGTCGGCATCCTGCGCCCCCGGGTGACCGGCGGGGACGGAGCGCGCCGGACGGTCGAGGTGTTCGCGCTGACCGTGCCGCCGGGCTCGGGGCTGGAGGCGATCGCCGCGGCCGAGCGGGAGGGCCAGCACGAGGCGCACGTCGCCTTCGACGTCGTAGCGCCTGATCCGCTGGTGCTGCGCGGGCTGTGCGCGAGCTTCGCGCGGTACGGGGCCGTCCCGGACGGCGGCGGCTACAACCCGCACGAGAACGGCACGGTCTTCTATTTCGGCACGCCCGCCGAAGGCAAGACCGGGTACCGGCGCATGGAGCTGTACGTCCCCGGCGACCACCGCGACCTGCTGGCCGCGCATCTCGACGAGTACCGCGCCCGGCACCCCGCGGAAACGGTCCTGCGCCTGCTGACCGGGGCATGGACGACCCAGGCCCTGGCCACGTTCGTCCGGCTCCGGGTGCCCGACGCGATGGACGGCGAACGGGGCACGCCGACCGGGGAGTTGGCGCGGAGGGTCGGCGCGCGGCCGGAGAACCTGGCGACGCTGCTGCGCTATCTCGTGATGCTGGGCGCGGTGGCGGAGGACCGCGACGGCTTCCGCCTCACCGGTCCGGGCAGGCTGCTGCGCGGCGACGCCCCGGGGTCGATGCGGGCGCTGGCGCTGATGTACGGCGGCCCCTTCTACCGGTCCTTCGGCGAGCTCGGGCACACCGTACGCACGGGCGAGCCCGCCTTCGAGCACGTCTACGGCGAGAACCACTTCGACCACTTCGCGCGCGACCCCCACCTCGCCGACCTCTTCGACCAGTCGATGGCCGCCGGCTCCGCCATGTTCGACCCGGTCCCCGCGCACCCGGTGCTCACCGCCGCGGCCGGGTCCGCCGCCGGGGCGACGGTGGTCGATGTCGCGGGCGGCAACGGGGAGTTGCTCGGCCGCGTCCTGGCCGCGCACCCGCGCCTGAGGGGGATCCTGCTGGAGCGGCCGCACGCGGTGGCGGCGGCCCGCCGCCGGTTCGAGCAGGCCGGCCACGACACCCGGTGCGCCTTCCTGACCGGCGACTTCGCGGACGTGCCGGCGGGCGGTGACGTCTACGTCCTCTCCCGCGTCCTGCACGACTGGGACGACGAGCGCTGCCGCGAGATCCTCCGCCACTGCGCCCGCGCGATGCCCGCCCACGCCGATCTGCTCGTCATCGAGCGCGTCCTGCCCGACGACGGCTCGGTGTCCCTGGCCACCGCCTGGGATCTCCACATGATGTGCAACGTCGGCGGCCGCGAGCGCCGCTTTGACCACTACGCCCGACTGTTCGCCGACGCCGGCCTCACGCTGGTGGACCGCTCCCCGCTGCCCCTGGACGGCTATGTGCTGCACGTCCGCAATACGCAGGCGGAGGCGGCACCGGCGACGACGTCGTCCTCGGCACCCCTCGGTTGTCCGTGAACTTCCCCGGAATTGTCCGTGATCGGTAACGGACGGATCCTGGGGCGCCGTTGCCCGTCCTGCCATGCGAGGGTCGGGCGAGCAACTGCGGGAGAGTGGGGCGGACATGGCGCGGCACGGTGCTGGGCGGGGCTGGTACGGCAAGGTCGTCGGGGCGGCGCTCGGGGTGACGATCCTGGCCACCGGCGCCTCGATGTGGACCGCGCAGGCCGGTGCCGTGGGCTCGTCGCCGAAGGCGAGCGCGTCCGCGAAGCCGGCGGCCGTGAAGCCGGTGGACGTGACCATCGTGCACGCCTCCGACAAGGGCCCGCGCGGCGTCAACATCACCATCGACGACGGCCCCGACCCGGAGTGGACCCCCCAAGTGCTGGACGTGCTCGCGCAGTACGGGGTGAAGGCCACGTTCTGCATGGTGGGGACGCAGGCCCAGGCCCACCCGGACCTGGTGAAGAAGGTCGTCGCGGCCGGCCACCGGCTGTGCGACCACTCGGTGTCCCACGACACCACCATGGACAAGAAGTCCGAGGCCTACCAGTCCCAGCAGATCCTCGACGCCGAACGCATGATCACCGAGGCGTCCGGCGGTGTACGTCCCATGTACTACCGCGCTCCCGGCGGCGCCTTCACCCCGTACAGCCGCAAGCTCGCCGCCTCCCACGGCATGCGCCCGCTCGGCTGGAACGTGGACACCAAGGACTTCGAACGCCCCGGCACGGCGGCCATCGTCACCACGGTCCAGCAGGAGATCGCAGGCGGCCCGACCGTCCTCTTCCACGACGCCGGCGGCGACCGCTCCCAGACGGTGGCGGCCCTGCGCCAGGTCCTGCCCTGGCTGAAGGAGCAGGGGTACAGCTTCGGCTTCCCCGTGCGCTGAACCGGCACTGAACCTGCGCTGAACCCCTTACGGAGTCATGACGTACCCGCGCGCTCCCCTGGCCGCGTGCCCGTGCGGACCTAGCGTGGCCGTATGCGTGTACTGGTCACCGGCGGTGCCGGGTTCATCGGGTCACAGGTTGTCGCGGCGCTGAGCGCGCGCGGGCACGAGGCGGTCGTGCACGACGTCCGGGTCGATCCGGGTGCCGATGTGCGGGACCCGGACGGTGTCCGGCGGGCGTTGCGCGGTGTCGACGCCGTCTGCCATCAGGCCGCCATGGTCGGGCTCGGGAACGGGGTCGCCGACGCCGCGGACTACGTCTCCCACAACGACCTCGGCACCGCCGTGCTGCTCGCCGCCATGGCGGAGACGGGGGTGCGGCGGCTGGTGCTGGCCGGGTCGATGGTCGTGTACGGGGAGGGGCGGTACGAGTGTCCCCGGCACGGAGTGGTGCGGCCCGGGCCGCGGGCCGTGAGCGACCTCGACGCGGGGCGGTTCGAGCCGCTGTGCCCGGTGTGCGGGGCCGACCTCGTGCCCGGGCTCGTCGGGGAGGACGCGGCCGTCGATCCACGGAACGTGTACGCCACCACCAAGCTCGCGCAGGAGCATCTGGCCGCCGCGTGGGCCCGGTGTACCGGTGGGTCGGCGGTTTCCTTGCGCTACCACAACGTGTACGGGCCGGGGATGCCGCGCGATACGCCGTACGCGGGCGTCGCCTCGTTCTTCCGGTCCGCGCTGGCTCGTGGTGAGGCGCCCCGCGTTTTCGAGGACGGGCTCCAGCGGCGGGACTTCGTGCATGTGCGGGACGTGGCCGCCGCCAACGTGGTTGCTCTGGAAGGGGGTTCGGACTCGGGGGTGCTCGTCGCGTACAACACCGGCAGTGGTGAGCCGCACACCGTGGGGGAGATGGCCTGTGCGCTCGCCGACGCCTGCGGTGGGCCCGCGCCGGTCGTCACCGGGGAGTACCGGCTGGGGGACGTACGGCACATCACCGCGGACTCGGCGCGGCTGCGGGGGGAGTTGGGGTGGAAGGCGGAGGTCGGGTTCCGGGAGGGGATGGCGGAGTTCGCGGCGGGCAGAAACGGTGGGTGAAGACCGTTTTCGAGTGCGGGTTCGCTGTGGCTGGGCGCGCAGTTCCCCGCGCCCCCAAACGGCGTTGCAGTGCCCCGACTCAGGAAGTCGCCGTCGGTAGTGTCACCTCGAAACGGCAGCCCCCCGGGATGTTCTGTACAGTTGCCCGGCCCTGGTGGGCCTCCACGATCCCCCGCACGATCGCCAGGCCCAGGCCCGCCCCCGCCGGAGGCGTGCGGGCGTGGGTGCCGCGCCAGCCGGTGTCGAAGACGCGGGGCAGGTCCTCCTCGGGGATGCCGCCGCAGCCGTCCGTGACGGAGACGACGACGGCGCCGTCGGGGGCACGTTCCGCGGCCACCGCGACCGTGCCGTCGGCCGGGGTCCGGCGGATGGCGTTGACCAGCAGGTTCCCGAGGACCCGGCTCATCTCCTTGCCGTCCACCTCCACCGGCACCGGCTCGATGCGGTCGCCCACCAGCCGTACGCCCAGCTCCCGGGCCAGCGGGTCAGCGCCCGCGAGGGCGTCGCCGACCAGGTCGTAGAGGGAGATCCGGGCGTACGACAGCGGCAGCGTGCCCGCGTGGATGCGGGAGAGCTCGAAGAGGTCGCCGACCATGTCGTTGAGGCGCTCGACCTCGGTGCGGATCTGGCGGAGGTAGCGGTCGGGGTCGGCGGCGACGCCGTCCTCCAGCGCCTCCGACATCGCGCGCAGACCGGCCAGCGGGGTGCGCAGGTCGTGCGAGATCCAGGCGACCAGTTCACGCCGGGACGTCTCCAACGCTCGCTCACGTTCGCGGGATTCGGCCAGACGGGCGCTGGTGGCGGCCAACTCCCTGCTCAACGACTCCAGTTCGGCCGTCGCCGGGACGGAGGGGGCCGCGAAGCTGCCGCCGTCCCCGAAGGAGCGGGCCGCGACCGCGAGTTCGCGGCTGCGGGCGACGACCCATCGGCCCAGCAGGAACGCGGTGGCGAGGGAGACCACGGCCGCCATCGCCACGACCGTCGTGACCACGGTCAGGTCGTGCGGCGACAGGAACATCGCCCAGGCGACGGCGAGTGTTCCAGCCAGCATCGCCACCACACCGACCGCCGCCACCACGGCCATGGAGACCGTCAGCGAACGGTGCCGGACCACCCGCAGCACGACGGCCCCGGCCAGCCCGGTGCCCGCGGCGCCGAGGAAGGCGTACAGAGCTATGAGGAGGGTGTCGTTCACGAGGCCTCCTCCGTGCCCGTGGGGTCGAAGCGGTAGCCCACGCCCCACACCGTCTGGATCAGCCGGGGGCGGGCCGGGTCGTCCTCGATCTTGCCGCGCAGGCGGCGGACGTGGACGGTGACGGTCGACAGGTCGCCGAAGTCCCAGCCCCACACCTCCCGCATCAGGTCCTCCCGGGCGAACGCCCGCCCGGGGTGCCGCAGGAAGAAGGCCAGCAGGTCGAACTCGCGGAGAGTGAGGGCGAGTTCGGAGTCGTTCTTGGTCGCCCGGCGGGCCTCGGGGTCCACGGCGAGACCGGCCGCGCCCAGCCGCTGCCCCGAGGGCGCGGGCCTGCTGCGGCGCAGCACCGACTCCACCCGCAGCACCAGCTCACGGGGGCTGAAGGGCTTGGTGACGTAGTCGTCGGCGCCGACCTCCAGGCCCAGGATGCGGTCGTCCTCGTCGCCTCGGGCGGTGAGCATGATGACCGGCACCGGGCCGTGGCCGCGCATCCGGCGGCACACCTCCAGGCCGTCCATGCCGGGCAGCATCAGGTCCAGGACGACCAGGTCGGGCCGGTGGGCGGCGGCGCGGGCGAGGGCCGTGGGCCCGTCGTCGGCCCGGTCGACCAGGTATCCCGCGCGGTCCAGGTACCCGGCGACGACCTCGGCCACGGTCGGATCGTCGTCCACGACGAGGATCCGGGAGGGACCACCGTCCACATTCGGCTGCTGCATGCCTCCAGCCTGGCACCACGCGCCCGCCGATGCGGTGCCCGAGGGTGCCCCGGCCTCGGACGTCCGCGTTTCGTAAGGAGCAGGAGTCCGGTATGCCTGATTCGCGTTCGTAGGGTGAAACCGTGACGACGACACCTTCCGACGTCGACGTGGTGCTGCCCTGCCTGGACGAGGCCGAGGCCCTGCCCTGGGTGCTGAGCCGGATTCCGGCGGGCTGGCGCGCCCTCGTCGTCGACAACGGTTCCACCGACGGCTCCCCCGACCTCGCCCGCAGTCTCGGCGCGACCGTCGTGCACGAGCCGCGCCGCGGCTTCGGCGCCGCCTGCCACGCCGGCCTGACCGCTGCCACCGCCGAGGTGGTCTGCTTCTGCGACTGCGACGCCTCCCTCGACCCCGCCTCCTCATCCCCTTCGTCCGCGAAGTCCAGGAGAAGGAGGCGACTTGGTCCTCGGCCGACGCCGCCCCCAGGCCCGCGGCGCCTGGCCCGCCCACGCCCGCGCCGGCAACCTCGCCCTCGCCCGCATGCTGCGCCGCCGCACCGGCCTGCGCCTGCACGACCTCGGCCCCCTGCGCGCCGCCCGCCGCGAGCCCCTGCTCGCCCTCGGCCTCACGGACCGGCGCAGCGGCTACCCGCTGCAAATGGTCGTCCGCGCCGCCGACGCCGGCTGGCGGATCACCGAGCACGACGTGCCCTACCTGCCGCGCACCGGCGCCTCGAAGGTGACGGGCACCTGGCGCGGCACCTGGCAGGCGGTACGTGACATGAGCCGCGTCCTCGGCGAGGCTCCGACCGCGGGGAGGGCCGTACGGTGACCACGCTGCTCGTCATCGCCAAGGAACCGGTGCCGGGCCGGGTGAAGACCCGGCTGACGCCACCGTTCACCCCCGAGGAGGCGGCCGCCCTCGCGGAGGCGTCCCTCGCCGACACCCTGCACACGGTGGCGGCGACCCCGGCCGACCGCAGAGTCCTGGTCCTCGCCGGCGAGCCCGGGCCCTGGCTGCCGCCCGGCTTCGAGGTCGTCCGCCAGTGCGCGGGCGGCCTCGACGAACGCCTGGCCCACGCCTTCGCCCGCTCCGACGGCCCGACCCTGCTGATCGGCATGGACACCCCGCAGGTGACGCCGCAGCTGCTGACCGTGGACTTCGCGGACTGCGACGCGTATTTCGGTCCGGCGGAGGACGGGGGCTTCTGGGCGCTGGGCTTGGCGACTCCCGATCCGGGGCTGCTCCTGGGGGTCCCGATGTCGACGCCGAGGACGGGGGCTGTGCAGAGGGAGCGGCTGGTGGCGGCGGGGTTGCGGGTACGGGATCTGCCGCCGCTGAGGGATGTGGACACGGCGAGAGATGCAGAGGCGGTGGCGGAGCTGGCTCCACACGGCCGGTTCGCGGCGAGGCTGGCGGGCTACGGGGCTCTTGCGCCGGGTGGCTCATCGGCCGGCGACCACCGCAGCGCGCCTAGGGGCGCGGGGCTGTATCAATCTGCGGCTCCGCCGCGGGGCGCGACCAGCCCCCACCGACCCGCAGCCAACCGATGACCAGCCCGCCCACCACCCTCGCCTGGGCCACAGCCGACCCCTACGCACAAGCCCTCCGCACCGGCCACGGCCCCCTCTTCCTCCGCCGAACCGATGGCTGGCTCCTCCCCCTGGAAGTGGAACGCTGGTGCGCCCGCGCCGACGCCGTGGACCTCGACGTACTGGCCCACTGCGAAGGCACCGTCCTGGACGTCGGCTGCGGCCCGGGCCGCCTCGTCGCCGAACTCGCCGCACAAGCCCGCGCAGCGCTCGGCATCGACGTCAGCGAGGCCGCCGTCGCCCACACCCTCCGCCTCGGCGGGCAAGCCCTGCGCCGCTCCGTCTTCGAGCCGCTCCCCGGCGAGGCCCGCTGGGACACGGTGCTCCTCATGGACGGCAACGTCGGCATCGGCGGCGATCCGAGCGCCCTGCTCGACCGAGTGGCCCAACTCCTCAAGCCCGGCGGCCTGTTGATCGCCGAAACGGCACCGGTGGACGTCGACGAGCGCGTCCACGTCCACCTCACCGACGCCCGCACCACCACCGGCGCCCCCTTCCCCTGGGCGCGCCTGGGCACCCCGGCGTTGCTGCGCCACGCGCGCGGCTGGGAGCGGGAACGTCAGTGGTCGGCCGGCGGACGCAGCTTCGTCGCCCTGCGGACCCGCAGCGCGAGCAGCAGCGCGGAACCGCCGAACAGGACGGCCGTGATCAGCAGCCAGCGCCCGAGGAAGCCGTCCGGGGACAGCGCCGTCGCGGACCGGTAACGCCGGTCCACCATCCCGCTGATCAGCGGGAACCACACGAGGAGCAGCAGCCCGGACAACGCGGCCGGTACCCGGACGTACATCGTCCACTCCCGGCGACCGGCCGCGCCGAGCCCCCGTACGACCACCCGGTCCGCGACCGCGTAGACCGGCAGCAGCACGAGGTCGTGCAGCAGCGCCGCCCCCACCAGCCACAGCGCCACCCCGAACCAGTCGTCGACGAGCAGCCGTACCCCGGCGTAGGCGGCGAGCGCGAACGAGCAGGCCAGCAACAGGATCTGAAGCGGGCTGCCGACAACCAGCTTGCGCATCACAGGTCTCCGAAGGTCAGCCGGGCCACCCACTTGGTGTTCAGCACACCGGGTGCCGCGGGCACGATGACACGGGCCGGGTGGCCGTGGTCGGGGGACAGTTCCTCGCCGTTGACGTAGAGGGCGAGGAGGGATCGCGGGTCGGCGACCTGGTTGGCGCGCAGGGCGGCGCGGCGGAAGGCGCCGTGGCGTTGCAGCGACTCCACGAACACGTCCGGCGGATCGTCACGGTCGTAGCCGACCAAAGCCGCGAGGTCCCGCAGCCGCACCCCGCGCCACCACTGGTCCGAGGTCGACCAGCCCTCCACGCAGGCGATGGGCAAAGAGGCGCTGTGCAGAGGCAGTTGGAGGAGGTCGGCGCGGCTCAGCCGGACGGTTCCGGTGCGGCCGGTGACGACGAGGCGCCATGCCTCCGCGCTGGTCTCGCTCGCGGAGATCCCGGCGTAGGCGGCCGTCTTGTTGATCTGGAAGCCGTTCGGGCCGGTGCCGGGGTCGCTGCCGCCGTGCGGGGCGAGGAGGGCGGTGCGGCGCAGGGGGCCGCCGAGGGTCTGGCCGACGGTGGTGACGAAGAGCAGCAGCGAGCCGCCCCCGACGAACCACAGCGCACCCCGGCGGGAGACGGTCGGCGCGGCGGGACGCGGGGAGACGAGGTCGCTGCCGGACTCTTCCTCCCGCAGATGCCTCAACGCCCGTAGCGCCGCCGGGAGTTTGAGGCAGGCGTGCGCGACGAAGGCGGCGAAGAAGACCCAGGCGCCGTAGAAGTGCAGGGGGTAGAAGGAGCCGGGGAAGACATAGTCGAGCTGGACGTTGAGGACGCCCGTGACGAACTCGAACAGACCGCCGCCGACCAGGAGGAGCAGCGAGATCCGCTCCAGGGCGTGGGCGAGTGAGCGGGCGGGGGGCAAGGTGAACAGTCTCGGCACCACCGACCACAGCTTGGCCAGCAGCACGGGGATGAGCGTGATCCCCAGCGTGACGTGCACGCCCTGGTTGAGCCGGTACAGCCAGTGCGGATGGGTCGGCCAAGCAAAAAGATAGAAGCCGAGAACACCCTTGTCCGGGGTCTTGTCGTTCACCGGCGACAGGTCCGGGTTGTAGGCGGCGTACGAGAGCAGTCCCGTCACGAACAGCACCGTGATGCCGACGAGCAGGACCAGGCCCAGCACCGAGGTGAACCAGGGACCGCGCAGCGGGCTGCGCCAGAAACCGGGAGTGGAAGGAAGCCGCGGATCGTCTCGCATGGGCCGACCGTAGGCCGGGACCACCCCAAGAAAGGGTGCGCGACCCATGACGAAACGCTGACGTCCGGCCCGGGAGACGGGTCATGGGCCGCCACCCCGCCTAGCGTCTCCGGCGTGACCCGCTCGCCCTCCCGCGCCCTCCGCCGTGATCTGTACGCCGCCGGTGCCGCGGCCCTGCTGGTGACGGCCGCCGTACTGGTCGGCCGCCACATCCAGGACACCCGCCACACGCTCTTCGTGAGCTGGCCGCCGCTGTTCGCCAACTGGGACCCGCACCTCGGCCCCGGCACCCCGGCGGCCGTCCTCGTCGCCGCCGCGACCATCGCCTACCGGCCCGCCCTCGCCGCCGGCTCCCTGGCGGCGCTGCTGCCCGCGGCCTGGGGCACGGCCACGGCGTGGATCTTCTCCCTCGCCCTGATCGACGGCTGGCACCGCGGCATCGCCCGCCGGCTGACCACCCGCTACGAATATCTCCAGGTCATCGACCGCTTCGACGACATCCCGGCCACCCTGCGCACCTTCACCGACCACATCCTCCTCGGCTCCCCCGACCACTGGCCCGCCCACATCGCCGGCCACCCGCCCGCCGCCACCCTCACCTTCGTCCTCCTCGACCGCATCGGGCTGCGAGGCGGCGGCTGGGCCGGGGTGTGGTGCATCGTGGTCGGCGCGACGGCGTGCGTGGCCGTCCTGGTCACGATCCGCGCTCTCGCCTCCGAGACCCTCGCCCGCCGGGCGGCCCCCTTCCTGGTCCTGGCCCCGGCCGCGGTCTGGATGGGCACGTCGGCGGACGCCTACTTCGCCGCGGTCGCGGCCTGGGCGGTGGCGCTGCTGGCTCTGGCGGTGACACGGGGCTCGCTGTGGTGCGCGGGCGCGTCCGGCCTGCTCTTCGGCCTGACCTGCTATCTCTCCTACGGCCTCACGCTCGTCGCCCTGATCGCGGCGGCGGTGCTCCTGCCGGCCCGCCCGCGCCCCGCCCTCCTGCTACCGCTGCTCGCCGGACTGGCCGTGGTCCCCACCCTGTTCACGCTCGCCGGGTTCGACTGGTGGGAGGCGTACCGCCTGCTGGTCACCCGCTACGACCAGGGAGCGGGCGGCATCCGCCCGTACGGCTACTGGGTGTGGGCGAACCTGGCCTGCACGGTCTTCATCACCGGCCTGGCGACGGTGGCGGGCCTGCGCCGGACCGGTGCCGTGCTGCTGGTACGACGGGAGGGCGGCGACCGCTCCGGAGCGCGGCGTCTCGCGCTCCTCGTGGCCGCCGCCCTGCTCGCCCTGCTGGTCGCCGACCTGTCCGGCATGAGCAAGGCGGAGACGGAACGCATCTGGCTGCCGTTCGCGGTGTGGCTGCTCCCGGCGGGTGCCTTTCTCACCCACCCGCGCGCGTGGCTGGCCGCGCAGGCGGTGCTGGCGCTGCTCCTCAACCACCTGCTGCGCACGGGGTGGTGATCAGTGGTCGGTCTCCAGGTGGAGCTTGAGGAGGTCGACGCCGTAGTCGTTGCCGTTGGGGGTGCGGATGATGGTGTGGATGTGCTGCTGGGTGGGGGTGCCGTTGGGGCCGCCCGAGCTGGTGTCGCCGTCCTCGTGGTAGGCGAGCGGGGACTCGGCGTCGTACTCGATCAGGACGACGGGGCTGTGGACGCGGTAGTAGAACGCGGAGTCGTCGTCGGACTCGCCGATCCAGTAGAAGTACGTGTCGTCGAGGTGCTTCTCGATGTCCCGCAGCCAGACGCGGGAGTGGCCGTCGTCGATGGTGCCGGTGTAGACCTCGACGAGGTCGAGGAGCAGCTTCTGCTGCCTGCGGTTGAGCTCCGAGGCCTTCAGGCCCTTGTAGGGCAGGACCGCGTTGTCATTGCCCGCGCCGACGGTGAGGTTCGTGCCGGTCTTCGTCTCGGTGCCGGGGGCGGCGGTGGCGAGCTGGGTGTCGGTGAGGGAGTGCAGCAGCTTGAGGCCGGCGGCGGTCTCCTCCCTGAACAGGTGGTAGTCGACGCCGTCGTACGTGATCTTCGTGGGCTCGGAGCCGCGGAAGGTCGGGGTGGCGACGACCTGGTCGCCGAGGACGAAGTAGTTGATGACGAGGTGGTGTCCCTCGAACTGGAAGCCCCACGGGTCGGTCGCGGACGGCGTTCCCATGATCGTGAACCAGTAGGCGTCGTAGTTGAGCGCCTTGCTGGTGTCGCCACCGGCCTCGCCGAGGTAGTGGTTGAGCTTGCGGATCTGGGTGGCGTTCTCGAGTCCGCGCGCGGAGAGGGCAGCCTTCAGCAGCTTTATCGCGAGCTTGTACTGCTTCTCCGTCATGTCGCGCAGGGCAAGGCCGTCGCGGTCGTTGGAGTCGACGTTCGTCCAGTCCAGCCACTGGTCGGCGTCGATGTCGTAGAGGGTGGCGGACTTCTGGTCGTCGGTGAGGGAGTTGACGAAGGCCGCGCCCGCGCGGACGACGGGTGTCGTGGAGACGCCGGTGCGGTGGATCGCGTACAGGTCGTCGATGACGGTGCCGTCCGTGGTGACGCCGACGAAGTCGTCGTAGGCGATGGTCTGCCCGAAGCCGCCGCCGGGCGGAGGGCCGGACGGGGTGGGGCTCGCGCTCGCCATGGCGTCGGCGGTGGACGTCGTCTCGGCGCCCGCCTGGCTTGCGGCATAGCCGCCCATCACCGCGACGGCGGAGACGCCGCCGGCGAGGAGCGACTTGTTCAGGAACCAGCGGCGCGAGCGGTGCGCTGCGGGGGTACGGGGCTTGTGTCCGTGCGTTGAGTTGGCCATGGCGGAGACGATTTCGCCGCCGCTTAAAGCCAACGTGGCAGGGAGCTGTGGATCGCCCTAGAGGGCGCCGCGCGCAGTTGCGGCCACGAAGGCGGTGAAGGTGGCGGGGGTGACGCGGAGGTGGCCGAGGGTGGGGTGCTTGGAGTCTCGGATGGCGATGTGGGTGGTGAGGGGGGCCATTTCCAGGCACTCGCCGCTGGTGCCGCTGTACGACGACTTACGCCACGGTGCTCCGGTCAGGTCCTGGTTGGTGCCCATAGCGATCCTCCATGACGCGCCCGATCAGTTCCGCCGAGTCCTCCGGGGAGAGGGCGCAGGCTTGCAAGCGAGCGTAACCGACCGAACGTTCCCTGATCACTTGCGGGTTGGCCGTCATATGGCCTTGGTCGTAGCCATCGGCGTAGAAGAGGTCCGGGTCACGGTCGAAGCGCAGCAAGGTGAATGAGCCCATCAGGCCCGGGTGTTGCCCGACCGAGGACGGGAGCACCTGAATCTGCACCCAGGGGTTCTTCGCGAAGCCCAACAGGTACTCCAGTTGCCCTCGCATGACGGCGGGACCACCGACCTCCTGGTGCAGCACCGACTCCGTGAGCACCACCCACAGCGGGGGCGGCACTTCCCGACTCAGAATGCGCTGCCGTTCAAGTCGGGCAGCCACCTGCTCATCCACCTCGTCAGGGTGGCCGACGCTCAACAGCGCCCTCGCGTATTCCTCTGTTTGCAGCAGCCCGTAGACCACCTGGCATTGGAACGTGGAGATGTACGCCGCCTTCGCCTCCATCCCTGCGAACGGCTGAAACCAGCTAGGGAGTTGGCTCTGCAACACCAGCCCCACCAACCCCGAGAAGAACCCCTCCGTCCCCAGCGCCGCATCCACCCGCTCACTGAACTCCCGCGTCGGCACCTTCTGCGCGCACTCGATCTGGCCCACCAGCGACCCCGTGCAGAAGATGATCGACCCCAGCTCACCCAAGGTCAGCCCCGCGCTGTCGCGGCGTCGCCGCAACTCGTAGCCGTAGTAGTCCAGCGGGGACGCGCTGGGATCAAGGTCTCGGCGGACGTGTGCCATGGGCGGTCACCCCTCGCATGCTCGACTCGTAGCCGAGAGTAGCCAACCGGTGACACTCCGGCGGTGGGAATCACATAATCGCCCTCCAAATAAAGCCAGCCCAGGGGGCGGGCGGTCGGCAACGCGAACGGCGGACGGCGCTATCGGCGTGGAGTTGTCACCTGCAACGAGCTGGCCACCACGGACTCATATCGCATCACCACCGCAGAGGGCACGATCACAGCCTCGGCCGCCCGTGGGAGCCCGAGAACACCCGCATTGCCGGGTGGTTGGCAGGGGTACTGGACGCCGACGGACACGCCTTCGCGGGCGGGCGGCGCGGGCCGACCAAGGTAATTCGCCGCGACTACACCAAGCGCAAAGCGAAACGACTGCTGCCAGCTGCCACGCGGATGTGGGAGGGCTCCGTCGTGGGCAAGACGACAGGCGACGCAGCCATTCTCCACGTAGAGCACGTGGGCCCCCAGCCCATCGCAGCGCTCTCCACGGACACGCCTCTGCCGTGACACTCACGTCGTCCCGTGATCGCGCGGTGAAAGCTCACGGGCTTCTCGTGAATGATCAGAGCGCCCGCAGGTACGGCAACCCCTTCTGATCATGTGCCGGTTACGATCAAGCCCGCTGCATGACGACGCGCGCAGGGCGGTCACGCCCGAGGTACTCCCCCGACCTCCTGTGCAGCGAGTGATCCCCACATGCACCGAGAAAGGCCCCCCATCATGCGCAAGTTGAAGCGCGTCACGTCCGCCGCGGTTGTCGTCGCCGCGCTCGCGGGCACCACGGCGATCACGGCCGCGACCCCGGCTGCCGCCGCCGACTACAAGTGCACCACCAGCACGAAGTCCGTCGACGACCCCTCGTACTCGGGCCCGTGGGCCGACAACTGGGACTTCACCGTCAAGGTGTGCGCCAAGCGCTCCGGTTCCACCGTCTACAGCTACGCCAAGATCAGCTGGGACGGCCCGGCGTACGGCCAGGTCGACGACGACACGATCTTCGACTCGGCCTACTTCAAGGTCCAGATCAAGAAGTCGCAGTCCGGCACGGACCCGGTGAAGACGTCGAAGAACTTCCACGGCATCGAGGCCAAGCTGGAGGACAGCACCTCCAACGGCAACTACAACAACTCGTACACCACCGGCACGATCAGCTACAGGATCGGCTCCGGCAAGGGGCTGGGCGACGGCGAGCTGCACCTCGACTGGGACAGCGACGGCGGCGGCGACCAGAAGCACCTGTTCAGCGCCTCTCCGACGGTCTGACGCCTCAGGCGGTCAGGCGCCGACGCCACACCTCCAGCGCCTCCTCCGCCACCCCCGGTGCGGCGAGCAGCAACGGCTCTCCGTACGAGGGGAGTTCGGGCACGGCGACCGCGCCCGCCTCCCTCGCGATCAGCAACGCCGGCAGTCCGTCCACATGGTGGAAGGAGCCGATTCCGGCCGCCGTCGCGCGGCCCGCCGCCACCTGGACCAGGGACAGGGCCGTGGAGCCCATGACACGGGCTGTGCAGTGGCGGTCGGCCAGGTCGGACAGCAGGGTGTCCAGGCCGGGCCAGTGGGCGTGGGCCGCCCACTCGGTGAGGAAGACGTGGCCGGTGAGGGTGGTGTGCGGGGCCGCGTGGACCGGGGTGCCGTTGAGGTGCGCGCCGCGGTCCTTGAGCGCCGTGAACGTCTCGCGGCGCCACGGATCCGCGACCACGCCGAGGAGCGGGGTGCCGTCGGGGGCGGCCAGGCCCAGGGAGAAGGAGCACCAGCCGATGCCGTGGGCGTAGTTGGTGGTGCCGTCGACCGGGTCGACGACCCAGTGCGGGGCGTCGGGGGCGCCCGCCGTGACGCCGTACTCCTCGCCGACGATCCCGTGCCCGGGGAAGGCCGCGGCGAGCGTCTCGCGGACGTGGCGCTCCACGGCCTCGTCGGTGTCGGTGACGATGTCGGCGGGGCCGTCCTTCTCCCGGACCGCGTCGGGGCGTGGGCGGCGGATCAACTCCGCCGCTTCGTCGGCCAGTTGAGTCGCGACCGCCAGGGCGCGGTCCAGGTCCACGCGGGCCGTCATCTCATCCCGCGTTCCGCGTCGCCATCGGGACCACCGCCGCCAGGATCTCCTGCACCCGGTCCGCGATGTCCGCGCGGTCGTTGAGGACCCAGGAGATGTGCTGGGCGCCGAAGAAGGCGGAGACCAGGACGCGCGCGGTGGCCTCCGGGGAGGTGCCCGCGGGGAGCTGGCCCGCCTCCTGGGCCTGGCGCAGCCAGACCGTCAGGGACTCGGTGTAGCCGAGGTAGGGCATGGGCATCTCGGCGCCGATCAGGGAACGCTCGATCTGGAGGCGGGCGCCGGCCTGGACCATCGTCTCGTCCCGGAACGCCCTCGCCGTGCGCTCCAGCAGCTCGGTCACCGCCCGCAGCGGCGAGAGGTCGGCCTCCTCGACCTCCTGCCCGATGACGCCGATCCGGTGGTAGAACTCCTCGGCGCAGGCCTGCGCGAGGGCCTCCTTGTTGGCGTAGTGGAAGTAGACCGCGCCCTTGGTCACTCCGGCGAGTGCGGCCACGTCCTGCACGGTCACCGCGGGGAACCCCTGGGTGGCGAAGGCCTCCGCCGCCGCGTCGAGGACCTGGGCGCGGGTGCGCACGGCCCGCTCCTGCTTCAGGCCCGTGTCCCGGTGCCGGGGGGCGGTGTCCCGGGCGGGCCGGGGCCTGGCTGCGCTGCGTTCCACGGCCATGCTGTCCATCCTCTGCCGATCCTCTGGCGTTCCTTGAAATATACCTTCGGGAATGTATTGTAAGTCCCGGCCCGACCGGCGGACGTCCTGTGCCGGTGTTGTGCCGGTGTTGCTGTCTGCGTGAATCGTTCACTGGGGGTACAGACCATGCATCAGCCTGTCGTCACACCTGTCTCCACGCCCATACGCGCCACGGTCGGCTCGACCGCCGCACGAGCGGAATCCCGTGGTCCGCTGCTTCTCGCGCCGGGCCCCGAGGCCCCCGCACACCCCGCGCACCCGCAGCTCAGCTACCTCCAGCCGGTCCCGCGCCACATGGTGCACCGCGCCGCCATCGCCGAGGTCTTCCTCACCGACGCCGTCCGCACCGACGAGCACTCCTTCCTGGTCGCCGCCCAGTGGCCGCGCGACCACGCCCTCTACTCGCCGGGCAGCGACGGCACCAGCGACCCGCTGCTGTTCATGGAGACCATCCGCCAGGCCCTGGTCTACCTCGCGCACGCCTACTACGACGTGCCGCTCACCCACCGCTTCATCGGCTTCGGCTCGGAGTTCGAGATCACCGACCCGGCCGCCCTGCGCATCGGCGGCGAACCGGTCCCGGTGGTCCTGGAGGCCGAGTGGGCGTGGGTCGGCAACCGTCCGCCGCATCGCTTCGGCATGCGCCTCGACGTCGTCCTCACCGTGGGCGGCCGGACCTGCGGGCGCGGCGCGCTGCACGTCGTCGCGGTCGACGACAAGCGGTACGCCATGCTGCGCGGCCGGGGCGCCAAGCCGCGCGGCGTCGCCGTCACCGGCCCGGCGCCGCGCGCGCTGGAGCGGGTGCACCCGGCCGCGGTGGGGCGGCTGCGCGCCAAGGACAGCGTGCTGGTGCGCGAACACACGGACACACCCTGGCAGTTGCTCATCGACGTCGAGCACCCGATCTTCTTCGACCACCCCAGCGACCACGTCCCGCTGATGGTCACCCTGGAGGGCTTCCGCCAGCTCGGCCACCTCCTGCTGCACCCCGGTGACATGGCCCGCGGCGCCGGACACGGCCTGCTCGGCATGGAGGTCGACTGCCAGGCCTTCGGCGAACTGGACGCCCCCATCGACCTGGTGGTGCGCGAGCGGCAGCCCGACACCGGCTCCGGCACCACCCGGCTGACCCTGGACGCCGTGCAGAACGGCACCTCGGTCGCCACCTGCCGCACCCTGTGGGGCACCCAGACGGCGCACCGCGCCGCTCGCGCCGATCACCGGGCGCCCGTTTCTTCCACGGCCTGACGCCCGTCCACCGCCTCCCACAGCCCCCGTACCCGCTCGGCCAGTCCGCGCCGTTCCGGATCGGGGGCCGTGTAGTACGCGCCCACCAGGATCACCAGGGCCAGATCGGCCAGCGACTCCGCTGACAGTGCCCGCAAGTCGGCCGGGAGCCGCGGGGGTTCGGGCGCCGACTGGGCCTCGTCCATCACCAGGCGCAGCGCCGCGTTGAACCGTACGTCCGACTCCACGCGCTCCGCGAGGGCGCAGCACACGGCACGCAACTGCTCGTTCGCCGGGAGGTCCGTGTCCTTGTACCGGGCGAGGAGTTCGTCGACGACCTGGTCGAGGTGGTCGGTGAGCGCCCGCGCCAGGTGCTCCTTGGAGGCGAAGTGGGCGTACAGGGCGCCCTTGGTCAGCCCGGTGCGGGCCGCCACGTGCTGGAGGTTGGCGCGCGGATAACCGTGCCGGACGAACTCGGCCGCGGCGGCGTCCAGGACCAGCTCATGGGTGCGCAGTGAGCGCGCCTGTTTCGCCATCACGGGCCCCTTCGTCCGTTTGCCTCGAACAATACCTTCTTGAACGCACTTTTTTTACCTGATCCTGACAGAGATGACTAGGAGCAGCCCCATGCCCCCCACACCCTCCGCGTTCGACACCATCGCCGGACAGGCCCGTACCGCCGACAGCGACCGCCGGTTGGCGCGCGAGGCGGTCGCCGCGCTGGCGGCCTCCGGCCTGGCCCGGCACTTCGTGCCCGCCCGCTGGGGTGGTGCGGAAGGCACGTTCACGGTCCTGCTGCACGAGGTCGCCGCGGTCGGCGAGGCCTGTACGTCGGCCGCCTGGGTCGGCATGCTGTGGGCCGCGCACGGCCGGTTCGCCGCGCTGCTGCCCGAGGAGGGGCGGCGCAGACTGTGGGGCTCCTCCCCCGACGTACGGATATCGGCGGCCCTGATGCCACCGGCCGGCCGGGCCGAACCGGCCTCGGACGGCTGGCGGTTGACCGGCACCTGGGGCTGCGTGAGCGGCGTGGACAGCGCGGAGTGGGTGCTGGTCGCCGCGCCCGTCGCGGACGACGGGGAGACGCGGGTGTTCGCGGTGCCGGGCGCCGCCGTCGACGTGCTCGACACCTGGGACGCCACCGGTCTGCGCGGCACCGGCAGCCACACGGCGGTCGTACGGGACGCCGTTGTCCCGCACGAACTGTCCTTCCCCATGGCGGAGTTGATGCGCGGGGCCAGCGCCCCTGACCTCCCCCGCTGTCACACCGCGCCCGCCCGGCTGGCCGGCGGGCTGATGTTCTGCGCGCCCGCGCTGGGCGCGGCCCGCCGGGCGCTGGCGGTGTGGTCTCAGTGGGCGGCTTCCAAGGCGCCCGGCAGCGGCCGCCCGCAGCACGACAGTGCGGCGGTGCGCGAGACGCTCGCCGTGGCCTCGGCCCACATCGACGCGGCCGGACTGCTCCTGGAGCGGGCCGCGCGGCGCGCCGACACCGAGCCGGTCACCCCGGCGCTGGTCACCGGCAACCAGCGGGACGCGGCCGTGGCCGCCGGCCTCCTCGCCGACGCCGTGGACCGCCTCTTCCGCACCGGCGGCGCCCACATCCGCGACGCCTCCGGCGACCTCACCCGCCTGTGGCGGGACGTCCACACGGTCGCCTCGCACGGTGTGCTCCGCCTCGAGCCGGCCGCCGCCGCCTACGCCTCCACCGCGCTCGCCGCGGCGGACCGGGCGAGCACGGCCTCCCGCTCCGCGTAGAACCCGATCTTCCAGTCCAGGTAGCGGAGCGTGGCGGCGAACTCGGCCGCCCGCGGGAGCAGCAACTCCCGGTGCGCTTCGAGCAGTTCACGGCGGGCGGCGATGGTCGAGTCGCCCGCCCGGTACAGCTCGACGTAGTGGTTCATGTCGGCCGGGGACATCCCGGTGCTGCGCAGGTGGTTGAGGAACTCCAGCCAGCGCAGATGGATCGGGCTGTAGGCGCGCACCCCGTACGGGTCCTCCTCGGCGCCCTCGATCAGCCCCTGCCGCTCGTACCAGCCGAGCGTCTCGGCGTCGAGGCCGCTGATGCGGACGACCTCCTCCAGGGAGTAGGTCTCGGCGTGGGTGGTGACGTAGGCGGTGGGCCGCTTGCGGTCGTAGCCTGCGTACTCGGTCGTGGTGTCGCTCACGGACATGGTGATCCTTCGGTCGGGAGAGTCGGGAGAGTCGGGACGGTCGGGACAGCCGGCGGGGTCTGGAAGGCCTGGAAGGCCGGGCGGCTTCAGTGGCGCCAGGACGCGGCGGCGCGGTGTGCGGTCAGGGCCGGCCGGTACCAGGTGGGTGCGGCGGTCCGGGCGGGCGCGGGCTCCTCCGCGGCAGGCGCCCGCCGGGCCACTTCCAGCAGGACGGCGGTGGCGGCGGCCAGCTCCTCGGGCGACGGATCGCCGCGCACCACCTTGAGCAGGGGCTCCTCGGTGCCGCTCATACGGGCTGGTTCCCGTGCTTGCGGGAGGGCAGGTCGGCATGCTTGGCCCGGAGCATCGCGAGCGCCCGGACGAGCACGGCCCGGGTGTCGCGAGGATCGATGACGTCGTCGACGAGGCCGCGCTCGGCGGCGTAATAGGGGTGCATGAGCTCGGACTTGTACTCCTTGATACGACGCTCGCGCACCGCCTCCGGATCGTCCGCGGCGGCGATCTCCCGCCGGAAGACGACGTTCGCGGCCCCCTCGGCCCCCATCACGGCGATCTCGTTGGTGGGCCAGGCGAGGGCGAGGTCGGCGCCGATGGAACGCGAGTCCATGACGATGTAGGCGCCGCCGTAGGCCTTGCGCAGCACCAGGGAGATGCGCGGCACGGTGGCGTTGCAGTACGCGTACAGCAGCTTGGCGCCGTGCCGGATGATCCCGGCGTGCTCCTGGCCGACGCCCGGCAGGAACCCGGGCACGTCCACGAGCGTGACGAGGGGGATGTTGAAGGCGTCGCAGAACTGCACGAACCGCGCGCCCTTCTCGGAGGCGGCGATGTCCAGCACCCCGGCGGTGGAGGAGGGTTGATTGGCCACGACGCCGACGACATGCCCGTCCAGCCGGGCGAGCGCGCACACCAGGTTGGTCGCCCAGGTGGCCTGCACCTCGAAGAAATCGCCGTCGTCGACGATCTCCTCGATGACGCGATGGATGTCGTAGGCCTGGTTCGGCTCGGCCGGCACCAGGTCGAGCAAGGCCTCGCAGCGCCGGTCGGGATCGTCCGAGGGCGTTTCGTAGGGCGGCAGTTCACGGTTGTTGTCCGGCAGCAGGGACAGCAGATGCCGCACGTCCTCCAGGCAGCTCGCCTCGTCGTCGTAGGCCGCGGCGGCGACGCCGGAGACGTCGGCGTGCACGTCGGCGCCGCCGAGGCGTCCTGGCTGACCTGCTCGCCGGTGACGGTGCGGACGACGTCGGGGCCGGTGATGAACATCTGGGAGATGCCGCGGACCATGAAGACGAAGTCGGTGAGCGCGGGCGAGTAGGCGGCGCCGCCGGCGCAGGGGCCGAGCATCACGCTGATCTGCGGGAGGACGCCGGAGGCGGCGACGTTGCGGGTGAAGATGCCGCCGTATCCCGCGAGGGCGGAGACCCCCTCCTGAATCCGGGCGCCGGCCCCGTCATTGAGGCTGACCAGCGGAGCCCCGGCGGCCAGCGCGAGGTCCATCACCTTGTGGATCTTCGTGGCGTGCGCCTCACCGAGAGCGCCGCCGAAGATGCGGAAGTCATGGGCGTAGACGAAGACGGTCCGTCCGTGCACGGTGCCCCACCCGGTGACGACACCGTCGGTGTAGGGGCGGCGGGCCTCCAGCCCGAACCCGGTGGCCCGGTGCCGACGCAACGCCTCGACCTCGGTGAACGAGCCGGGGTCCAGCAGCAGTTCGATGCGCTCACGGGCGGTGAGCTTGCCGCGGGCGTGCTGCTGCTCGGTGGCGCCGGGGGCGGGGCCGTCGTGGGCGAGCTCGCGGATGAGGTGCAGTTCGGCGAGGCGGGTGCGGGTGGTGTCGGGGGTGGGAGCGGGGGTGGAGGTCGCGGGTGTGGTGTCCGGTGGGGGCTGGGGAAGGGTGCGTTCTTCCATCACGGTCATGGGTCCATCCTGCCTGCTTTAAATTCCTTCGTGAAGGTATTTTAACGGGGCTTTGCGAAGGGGTTTGCGCGGGGGCGCTCACGGGGGCGTTTTCGCAGGGTGTCTTCGCGGGGGTGTAAGCGTCCCCTCACCACGACGAAGACCCCGGCGCGGGTGTGGAACCCGGGCCGGGGTCTTCGCGTGTGGCCGGTGCGGTGGGCGGGGGGCGTCGGAGCCGACCGGCCGTCCAGGGGTACGTCCGGTACCCCTAGGCCTTGTCGCCCGGCCTGTTGGTCAGGCGGGGCAGGAGGACGGCCGTGGCCGCTGCCGTCGCCAGCAGCATCACCACGCTTGCCACGAAGCTCGTGTCGAAGCCCCGCTGGAAGTGCCCCGTGTCCGCGATCAGTGCGCCGAACGCCGCCACCGCGATGCAACTGCCCACCTGGCGGAAGGTGTTGAGCACCGCCGCCGCCGTGCCGGCCCGTTCGCCGTCCACGTTCTCCAAGATCGCCGCCGTCAGGGACGGCACCGCCAGCCCGCCGCCCAGGCCGATCGGGACCAGCAGCAGCACCGGGACCCAGTACGAGGTGGAGGACGTGACCGTCAGCATCAGCAGTGAGCCTGCCGTCATCACCAGCTGCCCGATCGTCATCGGCACCCACGCCCCCTTGCGGGCCGCGAGCTTCACGCCCGCCATGTTGACGATGGAGATCAGCGCGCACATCGGGATGAACATCGCGCCGGTGCTGACCGGGGAGGCGCCGCGGACCTGCTGAAAGTACATGCCGAGCAGGAAGATCGCGCCGTAGAAGACCGCGTTGATGGTGAAGCCGGCCGCGAGGCAGACGAGGACCGTGCGGTTCTTGAAGATGCTCAGCGGCACCATCGGCTGCTCGCGCCGCGACTGCGTCACCACGAACACCGCGATCGCGACCGCGGCGAGCGCCAGCGTGCCCAGCACGTCCACGCTCGTCCAGCCCGCGCGCCCGCCCTCGATCACGGCGTACGTCAGACCGGCCAGGGACGCCACCACCGACAGCTGGCCGACCAGGTCGACCGGCGCCGACCGGCGCGGCGAGGGCGTGATGCGGGTCAGCAGCGCGAGACCGAGGGCGCCGACCGGGAGGTTGAGGTAGAACACCGCACGCCAGCTCAGCCCGCTGGTGAGCATGCCGCCGATGACCGGCCCGACCGCGACGGCCACGGAACCGGCGGCCGTCCAGATCGCGATGGCCCGCGCCCGCTTGCCGGGGTCGGTGTAGGTCTGCCGGATCAGCGCGAGCGAGGCCGGGACCATGAGGGCCGCCGCGCCGCCCTGCACCATGCGGGCGCCGATCAGCGTCCCGAGGTTGGGGGCGATTCCGCAGGCCAGGGAGGCGACGGTGAAGGAGGCGAGGCCCCAGGCGTAGGCGCGGCTGGCACCGATCCGGTCCGAGAAGGTACCGGCCGACAGCATGAACGCGGCGAACATCAGGGTGTAGCCGTCGACGATCCACTGGAGGTCGGCCATCGTGCCGCCCAGGGAGGGAAATGGCCGAGGCCACAAAGACGACCGAGCCGTCGAGGGAGAGGACGAAGGCGAGGAGGGCGGCGGCGAGGACGGTGGGAACTGACCGGGCGGCGGGCGGTGCGCTACCGGTTCGACCGGCGCCGGTCGGTCCGCGCGACCGGGTCAGGATGGCCATGGGAACTCTCTGAGACAGCGGGTGGTAGGCGGCGCGTGCGGTCAGGCGTCCACCGGGCGCGCGGCGCCCCGAGCCCGGCGAACCCGGTTCGCGGTCCGAGCACCCCGCCCGCCCAGCGGTTCCCAGGACTCTGGATGACGGCGATCTGTCGAGGGCGCCCCGATGACGCAGTACGGTCGCAGAGTTCGACCGCTCCCGGCACCCCCGTCGGCCTGGTTCGGCCAGGTGGTCGCGGAGACATGCGCGGCGGCGCCTCAGGCGTACGGGGTTGAGGATCGGGGAGGCGCGCGGGGTCACAGACCCGCGGACGCTCCGCCGTCGAGGGTGAGGGCGGCGCCCGTGATGTGGCGGGCGGCGGGCGAGAGGAGGAAGGCCGCCACGCGGGCCACGTCGACCGGGTCGGCCAGCCTGCCGAGCGGGCTCTGAGCGGCGACCTGGGCGGTGACCTCCACCGCGGTGGCGCCGGTGCGGTCACCGATCGCCTTGGCGATCTCGTCCCAGAGGGGTGTGCGGACGGCACCGGGGTCGAGGACGTTGACCCGGACGCCGGAGCGGCCGAGGTCTTTGGACACCGCCTTGGCGAAGGCGGCGAGGGCGGCGTTGACCGCGCTGTTCACCGGGAAGAGCGGGTCGGGGTCCTTACGGAAGACGCCGCTGACCAGCACGACCGAGCCGCCGTCGCCCTCGGCCAGCGGTCCGGCGAGCGCCCGGGTGAGCCGTACGGCGCCCATCAGCTTGCCGTTGAACGTGGCCTGCCACATCGCGTCGTCGGCTTCGGCGAGCGGGGCGAGCGGGCCGTCCCCCGCGGTGTGCACCAGGCCGTCCACCCGGCCGAGCTCGGCGACCAGGGCGGCGACGCAGGCGTCGACCGAGGCGGCGGAGTTGATGTCGGTCTCGTAGGTCACGAGCCGGCCCGCGCCGCCCGTGCGGGCGTCGATCTCCTGCCGGGTCCGCTCCAGGCGGCCCGCGTCCCGGCCGAGCAGGACCACGGTGGCGTCCGAGCGGGCGAGCTCCTCGACGACGGCCGAACCCATGCCGCCGGTGGCGCCGGTGACGACGACCACGGGGGCGAGGGAGGTGGCGGAGGTGGCGGCGATGGGGGTCATGGCGTCCTCGATTCACGGGCACGAGACGGGGCTTGACGATGCGTCAGATACCACCGGCGGCCCGAGCGGAGCGGGTCCGGCCTGGTGATGAAGACGGTAGCCCGGTTGCGGAACGCGCGCAACCATCTAGTTGGTTTTTAAGAACCAACTAGATGGTTGAACCCCTCCCCCACCCCCTGCGACCAGCAAAAAGGGAGCCCGGAAAATATCCGGACTCCCTCAGCCCACCCAGACCCGACGGACGTCAGACGGTCGTCAGACCGCCCCCTGGAGCACGTTGTCGATGATCGAGTGCCCGTGGGCCACCACGCTCGCCCGCAGCAGCGCCCACCCGCTCTCCGTCTCCCCGTCGGGTCCCAGCATCAGCCGGCGCTGCTGCGGCACGATGAACGGCCAGGACGCGATACCGATCAGGGCGATGAGCACGCGGGCGGCCGTGGCGGGGTCGTCGACGCCGAGCGCGAGGCTGAGCGCGGCCGTCTTGTGGACGTAGTACGCCTCGCGCTCCTTCTCGTCCGGGATCGGCTTGTCGCGGTAGTGCAGACCCTCCCAGGCCAGCAGCCGTACGAGGTCGGACTGGCGGTGATAGTCGAAGACCTCGCCGACGTACGAACGCAGCCCCTCCTCCGTGACGGGGATGGGCACCGCGTCCGACATATGGGCGTAGACCTTCGTCATCACGGCGGCGAACAGGGCTTCCTTGTTGCCGAAGTAGGCGTAGATCCGCTGCTTGTTGACGCCGGAGCGCTCGGCGATGCGGTCCACGCGCGCACCCGCGAGCCCGTGCTCGGAGAACTCCGCCTCGGCGGCTTCCAGAAGCTTGGCGCGGGTCGCCTGCGCCTTGGGTGTCTCAGCCATGAGGCAAGCGTAGTCCACCGCACAACCAACTGGATGGTTCAGAAAACCAACTAGATGGTTGCACTCTCGTCGCGACTCCTCTACGGTCTTCACATCGGCCCCGCCACCCCGGGTCCGTTCCGGCGCCCGGCCTGCCGCCAGCCATTGCAGGGCTGCCCAGAAGGGCAGCACCACCCCGCCTCAACCAGATGCTCCAAGTACCGCCGAGCAGTGATCCGCGATATCCCCACCACCTCGGCCAACCCCGTAGCCGTGAGCCCCTCCCCGGAATCCCGCAGAGCGACCGTCACCCGCTCAAGCGTCGGCGCACTCAACCCCTTCGGCAGCGCCGCCGGCGACGCGCCCGCAGCGAGGCCAACGCCCGGTCCACCTCGTCCTGCCCGCTCGCTTCTCCCACCGCCGCATGGAACTCGGCGTACCGCACCAGCCGATCCCGCAGCGTGGCGAACGTGAACGGCTTCAGGACGTACTGCACGACCCCCAGCGACACCCCTTCCCGCACCACCGTCAGATCGCGCGCCGACGTCACCGCGATCACGTCCGCCTGATGCCCCGCCGCCCGCAGTGACCGCGCGAACTGCAAGCCGTGCACGTCCGGCAGATGCAGATCCAGCAAGAGCAGATCCACCGGCGTGCGGTCCAGCAGCCGCCGCGCCTCCGCCCCCGTGTGCGCCTTGCCGACCGCGACGAATCCCGGCACGCGGCCCACGTACATCACATGCGCATCCGCGGCGACCGGGTCGTCCTCCACGACCAGGACACGGATCGGCTGTGGCTGGGTCGTCATGCGTCGCCTCCGGATGCGGTACTTCGCGCAGCGCGCCGCCCGGTCCCGGCCGGTACGGCAGCTGTCGTCGACGCATCTTCGACCATGCCCGCGGTCGCCGTACCCCCGGCATCCCGCAACGGCACCCGCACCTCGAACTCGGCCCCGCCCCCGGCCGCCTCCGCCACCGCCAACGTCCCCTCATGCCGCGCAACCGCCTGCCGCACCAGAGCCAGCCCCAGCCCGCGTCCACCCGGCCCCGCCGGTTTCGTCGAGAACCCGCGCTCGAACACCGCCTCCGCATGCGCCGGGTCGACACCCTCACCCGTGTCCGCGACCCGCAGCACCACGCTCGCCACCGTCCGTGTACGCGGTCACCGTCACCCGCGCCCCACACCTCCCTGCGCCGCGTCCACCGCGTTGTCGATCAGGTTCCCGAGGATCGTCACCAGGTCCCGGGCCGGGAGCGACGCCGGCAGCAAGCCGTCGTCCAACCGGCTGTCCTCCGACACCACCAGCTCCACGCCCCGCTCGTTCGCCTGCGCCGTCTTCCCCAGCAACAGCGCAGCCAGCACCGGCTCGCTCACCGCCGCCACCACCTGGTCCGTCAGCGCCTGCGCCAACTCCAGCTCCGCCGTCGCGAAGTCCACCGCCTCCTCAGCCCTCCCCAGCTCGATCAGGGAGACGACCGTGTGCAGGCGGTTCGCGGCCTCGTGCGCCTGCGAGCGCAGCGCCTGCGTGAAGCCCCGCTCCGAGTCCAACTCGCCCATCAACGACTGCAGTTCCGTCACATCCCGCAAGGTCACCACCGTGCCCCGCCGCTCACCGCCCGACACCGGCGACGTGTTCACCACCAGCACCCGGTCCGCCGTCAGATGCACCTCGTCCACCCTCGGCTCCGACGCCAGCAACGCCCCCGTCAGCGGTGCGGGAAGGCCCAGGTCGGCCACCGACCGGCCCACCACGTCCCCGGGCACCCCCAACAGCTCCCGCCCCCCGTCATTGATCAACGCCACCCGGAACTGGCCGTCCAGCATCAGCAGCCCCTCGCGCACCGCGTGCAGCGCGGCCTGGTGGTAGTCGTGCATCCGGCTCAGCTCGGCCGCGTTCATGCCGTGGGTGTGGCGACGGAGGCGTGCATTGATCGCGTACGTGCCGATCGCGCCCAGCGCCAGCGCGCCTCCCGCGACTCCGAGCAGGGCCGTGAGCTGGCCCTGAACCCGTTTGCTGATCGCCTCCACCTTGATGCCGGCGCTCACCAGGCCGATGACCTTCCCCTCCTCCATGATCGGCGTGACCGCGCGGACCGAGCGGCCGAGGGTGCCGGTGTAGGTCTCGGTGAAGGAGTCGCCGGCCAGGGCCGGGCCGATCCGGCCCAGGAACTTCTTGCCTATCTCCGTCTCCGTGGGGTGCGTCCAGCGGATGCCGTGCGTGTTCATGATCGTGACGAAGTCGACGTCGGCGTCCCGCATCACGCGGAGCGCGTACGGCTGGAGTCGCGCCGACGGGTCGGAGGTGTGGATCGCCTGCCGTACGGAGGGGGAGTCCGCGACCGCGCCCGCCACCGCCATCGCCTGGCGGCCCGCCGCCTCCTCCGCCTGGCTGCGGTCGCTGACGTACGTGAACAGCGCGTATCCCGCCACGAGCACCGCTATCAGCACCGCCTGCATGGCGAACAGCTGGCCGGCCAGGCTGCGGGGACGGGGGACGGGTACGCGCATGTCGTCAGTGTGCCTCTCTCGTTAAGTGTGAACTAAATGAACGGAAGGGTGACCGCCCTCACAGGGCGGGAGATAGTCACGGCATTCCTCAATCAGCCCGGACGTGAGCCGCACGCCGGTATGCCGACGAAGACGTCAAGGAGGGCAGCCGTGGCCGCCAGCACCCCCGCAGCATCCGGATCACCCGATACGGCACCCAAGGTCAAGAAGGACCGCACCCACTACCTCTACATCGCGGTGATCGTCGCGGTCGCCCTCGGCATCCTCGTCGGCATGGTCGCTCCGGACTTCGCCGTCGAGCTGAAGCCGATCGGCACCGGGTTCGTGAGCCTGATCAAGATGATGATCTCGCCGATCATCTTCTGCACGATCGTCCTGGGCATCGGATCGGTGCGCAAGGCCGCCAAGGTCGGAGCCGTCGGCGGTATCGCGCTCGGCTACTTCATGGTCATGTCGCTGGTCGCGCTGGGTATCGGTCTGATCGTCGGCAACATCCTCGACCCCGGCACCGGGCTCGCCGTCACCGACGCCGTCAAGGACGTCGGCCACGCCCAGGTCGACGCGGAGGCCAAGGACACCACCGAGTTCCTGCTCGGCATCATCCCGACCACCTTCGTCTCCGCCTTCACCGAGGGCGAGGTCCTCCAGACCCTGCTCATCGCCCTGCTGGCGGGCTTCGCGCTGCAGGCCATGGGCTCCACCGGGCAGCCGATCCTGCGCGGTGTCGAGCACATCCAGCGGCTCGTCTTCCGGATCCTCGCCATGGTGATGTGGGCCGCCCCGATCGGCGCCTTCGGCGCGATGGCCGCCGTCGTCGGTTCGGCGGGCGTGGACGCGCTGAAGGATCTCGCCCTCCTCATGGTGGGCTTCTACATCACCTGTTTCCTGTTCGTCTTCATCGTGCTCGGCGCGCTGCTGCGGGTGATCGCGGGCCTCAACATCCTCAAGCTCTTCAAGTACCTGGGCCGTGAGTTCCTGCTGATCCTCTCCACCTCCTCCTCCGAGTCCGCGCTGCCGCGGCTCATCGCGAAGATGGAGCACATGGGCGTCAGCAAGCCCGTCGTCGGCATCACCGTCCCGACCGGCTACTCCTTCAACCTCGACGGCACCATGATCTACATGACCATGGCCTCGCTGTTCATCGCCGACGCCATGGGTACGCCGATGTCGCTCGGTGAGCAGATCCCGCTGCTGCTCTTCCTGTTCGTCGCCTCCAAGGGCGCCGCCGGTGTCACCGGTGCCGGTCTCGCGACCCTGGCCGGTGGTCTTCAGTCGCACAAGCCCGCCCTGGTGGACGGCCTCGGCCTCATCGTCGGCATCGACCGCTTCATGAGCGAGGCCCGCGCCCTCACCAACTTCGCGGGCAACGCCGTCGCCACGGTCCTGATCGGCACCTGGACCAAGGAGATCGACCGCGCCCGGGTCGACCAGGTGCTCGCCGGTCAGCTGCCCTTCGACGAGAAGACGCTGCTCGACGAGGACGGCGACGGTGCCGGCGACGACGTCCACGCGGACGTGCCGGAGCAGGGCGGCGAGAAGGAACTCGCCAAGGCCTGAGGCCCCTCGGCCCACTGAAGTCTCCGGGCGGCTGGACAGCTCCCCCGTCGCTCAGCCGCCCGGGCACCGACACGACAAGAGTCGTCAGCGCGACAAGAGTCGTCAGCACGACAAGAGTCGTCAGCACGGCAGAGTCATCACTCACCGAACTCTTACCCGCCCCCACTAGCCTGCCGCGCCTGCCCCCGTACAGGCGCGGCAGGCTCATTCGGCGTTCGGGGAAGGCACGGGGGATGGCGATCGACTGGGACCGGCGCACCTGCGCACGGCGCGGGCATGTGACGTACGCGCCGGACGACCCCCGGCTGCGGATCCGGCTGCGGGCCGACACCGGGCTCGGCGAGGTCTGGCGCTGTCTGCGCTGCGGTGACTTCGTGCTCGGCGAGCCGCACGGGGCGGGACCGGCCGCCGAGGCGCCCCTCGTGCCGCGCGGCAAGGTGCTGCGCGATCTGTTCGTGCTGCGCTTCCTCGCGATCGAGCGAGCCGTGCGGGGCGTGTTCATCGTGCTGGTCGCGGCGGCCGTGTGGAAGTTCAGCAACTCCCAGGACGCGGTGCGCCGGCTCTTCGACGAGTATCTCGACGTCTTCCGCCCGGTCTTCCGGCACTTCCACTACGACCTTGACCATTCACCGGTCGTCGGCACCCTCCAGAAGACCTTCGGATACAAGCACGACACCCTGCTTCTGGTGGCGGTGCTGCTCCTGGCCTACGCGCTCATCGAGCTCGTCGAGGCGGTCGGACTCTGGTACGCCAAGCGCTGGGCGGAGTATCTGACGGTCGTCGCCACGGCCGCCTTCCTCCCTCTGGAGATCTACGAACTCACCGAGCACATCAGCTGGTTGAAGATCGCCACCCTGGTCCTCAACATCCTCGCCGTGCTCTACATCCTGCTCACCAAGCGGCTGTTCGGACTGCGCGGCGGCCACCGCGCCTTCGAGGCGGAACGCCGGAGCGCGTCACTGCTGGAGGTCGAGGAAGCCGCGAAGGTGCCTTCCGGGGCCGCCTAGTCAGGCCCACGGGTCGGTGATCTCCCGCAGCAGCGACAGGGCCTCGCGCAGCTGCTTCATGCGGCGCTTGCCGAGGTGCTCCTCCCACTCCTTCTCCACCGCGGCCACCACCGCGTCGGCCACCTCCTTGGCCGCCCACGCCTTCTCCGCCCCGCACACCAGCCGGGCCCGCTTGTCCGTCGGGTCCGGGACCCGGGTCACATAGCCCGCCTTCTCCAGCTGGTCCACCAGGAAGCCCGCGGTCTGCTTGGTGATCTGGGCCTGTTCGGCCAGCTCGGTCAGCCGCGTGCCGTTCGGGCCGATGCGCTGCATGACGCGGGCCTGGGCGGGCGTGAAGTCGTCGAAACCGGCCTCGGCGAGCGCGGCGAAGACACGATTCTCCAGGGCCCGGTACGGGAGGAACAGGAGCACGCCCGTGTTGAGCTCGCTCTCCGTCGGCATCGTCGAGGCTCCCTCGGTATCGCCGGTATGGCCGGCATCGCTTGACAGTGGTCAGAGACCCTGACTAATTTGGTCAGAGAAGCTTACCACTTGAGTGGGTGATTCCCATGGGCGTCATGCTGGCGACCGACGAGTTGTGGCAGGTCGTCGACCGCGAGCGCGTGAGCCTCGCGGACCTGCTGGAGAGCCTGAGCGCCGAGGAGTGGGAGACGCCCACGCGGTGCGGGGACTGGCGGGTGCGGGACGTGGCCGCCCATCTGACCCTCGCCGCCCGTATCACCCGAGGGCAGGCGGTACGCGAGATGCTGCGCGCCCGCGGGAACTGGAACCGGATGATCCATGACACGGCCGTGCGCGAGGCCGCGGCGCCCACCGACGTGATCGTCGGTCATCTGCGGTCGATCATCGGCTCCCGGCGCCTCGCCCCCATGACCTCACCGCACGAACCCCTGCTCGACCTCCTCGTCCACGGCCAGGACATCGCCCTCGCGCTGGGCCGTGAGCGGGCGGTGCCGCCGACCGCCGCACGCGCCGCCGCCGAGCGCGTCTGGACCATGCGGCTGCCGCCCCGCCCCTGGCCCCTGCCGAAGGGCCGGCTCGTCGCCACCGACATCGAGTGGACGCGCGGGACCGGCGACGACCTCCGGGGGCCGATCACCGCCCTCCTCCTGCTGCTCACCGGCCGCCCGGACGCGGCCCGTGAGTGGGCCGAACGCGCCGGGGAGCCGTGGACGGGGGTCACGACTCCTCGGTGACGTGACTTCCGGGTGGTGCGGTGAGCGGGTGACCGGGCGACCGGGTGGCGAGGTGGCCCCGGTGGAGCGGTGCCCCGGTGCCCCGGTGGCGCGGTGCCCCGGTGGCACGGGGGGCGCGGTGGCGCGGTGTCTCGGCGGCCAGGCGGCCCGGTGGCGCGGTCGTGCTCGGCGGCCAAGCGGCCCGGTGCGGTGGTCGGCCCGGTGGGGTGGTGCGTGGCGATTGCGCGGTCCGGCCCCGCGACCCGCGGCCGATCCGCGCCGGCCCGCGCAGCGCAGCGCTCGGCGCTCGGCGCCCGGGCACCCCGTAGCGCGGCAGCTCTCTACGCCGCTCACCCACCGATCAGCTCACCCGCCGATCAGCTCACCCGCCGATCAGCTGCCCCCTGCCCCACCCCGGGCGCCTTTCCAGGCTCTTGGCGGCCGCTTGCCCGAAATGCTTTGACCCGCCCCCGCGCGGGGGCCCAGGCTGGAGGGCCTCGAAGGGCGCGGCCACGGCACACGGAGGCGGGCAGGGTATGGCGGAACCGGGCAAGGTCACGGTGGAGATCCTCGGCGCCGACGAGTACGAGGCCAAGTACGGCGAGAGCCGCGAACCCTCGGCCCTCTCGATCGACCGCATCAACGAGCTGTTCCACGAGTTCCTCATCGCCGTCGCCCGCCCCAAACGCGCCGACGCCGACGGCAGCCGCGACCTCGCCAAACGCCTGCGCGACCACCTCGGTTCGGCGCCCACGGACCGCCCCGTGGTGAAGACGGCGTACGCCCCCTTCGACCTGCCCAACGTCCATCTCGCCCTGGAGCGCTGGTTCGCCGCCGACGGCCGCACCCACGAGCTGATCGGCATGCGCGGCGGCCGGCACCACGGCGAGCTCACCCTCGGAGACATCATCGACGCCGCCGACCGCTACGACCGCTTCGTGGTCGGCGCTGTCGACTACGCCCAGCTGCCGGTCTCCCCGGACGCCGAACTGGCCTGCGTCTCCTGCGGGTTCTACCTCGGTGCGGAAGGCGACGAGCGATTCGTGGTCCTGCTGCGCGGGCCGCAGGACGAGTACGGACGCAACAAGGTCGAGGTCGAAGTCCTCGCCGCCGACAAGGAGTTCGCGGACCGGCTGCTCGCCGAGGTCGACGCGCTCGTCCGCGAGCACAACGTCTTCCGCGGCCAGGTCCTGTCCTTCGAGGGCTCGCAGTTCGGACACGGCCTCGGCCCGTTCCGCTTCCACCGCCGCCCCGGCCTCACTCGCGACGAGATCGTCCTGCCGTCCGGCCTCCTGGAGCGCGTCGAGCGTCAGGTCGTGGGCGTGGCCCGGCGCCGTGAGCGGCTGCGCGAGGCCGGTCAGCACCTGCGCCGCGGCCTGCTGCTGTACGGCCCGCCCGGCACCGGCAAGACCCACACCCTGCGCTATCTCCTCTCCCACCTCCCGCAGTTCACCGTGGTGATCCTGTCCGGCGAGAGCATCAACGCCATCGGCCCGGCCTGCGCCCTCGCCCGGATGCTCCAGCCCGCCCTCGTCGTCCTGGAGGACTGCGACCTCGTCGCCGAGGCCCGCGACTACGGCGGCGGCGAACAGCCCCTGCTCTTCCAGGTGCTGAACGAGATGGACGGTCTCGGCGACGACGCCGACGTCGCCTTCCTCCTCACCACCAACCGCGCCGACCTGCTGGAACCCGCCCTGGCCCAGCGTCCCGGACGTGTCGACCTCGCCGTCGAGATCCCCCTCCCGGACGCCGAGGGCCGCGCCCGTCTCCTCGACCTCTACGCCGGCGGACTCGGCCTCGGCCAGGACATCGCGGACGAGGTGGTGACCCGTACGGAGGGCACGACCGCCTCCTTCACCAAGGAGCTGGTACGACGCTCCGTGCTCATCGCCGCCGAACGTGAGTCGGCACGCACCGAGGCACGAGACGTCCGCGAGGCCCTCGACGAACTGCTCTCCGACCGCGACCGGTTGACCCGACGCCTGCTGGGAGTGCAGGGCGCGAGGGACATCGAGGACGAGGAGTGGACGGCGGATTAGTCAGGCGTTCTCCAGCCGCGCCAACTCCGCCCCGCTCAACTCCAGCTCCGCCGCCCCCGCCGAGTCCCGGATCGTCTCCGGACGGCTCGCCCCCGGGATCGGGATCACGGTCGGCGACTTCGCCAACAGCCAGGCCAGACCCACCTGTTGGGGGCTGACCCCGCGTTCGGTCGCGATCTCGTGGAAGGTGGCGAAGCGCGCGGCAGCCGCGAGGCCCGACGGGCCGTCCAGTGAGCTGCGCGAGATGCCGCCCAGCGGGCTCCACGGCAGGAAGGCGAGCCCCAGTTCCGCGCACAGCCGCAGCTCGGGCTCGCTGTCCCGGACCTCCGGTGAGTAGCGGTTCTGGACCGACACCAGGCGGTCGCCCAGGATGCGGTGGGCCGCGCGGATCCGCTCCGCATCCGTGTTGGAGACGCCCGCCAGCCGGATCTTGCCCTCGTCGAGCAGCTCGCGCAGTGCGCCGACCGACTCCTCGAAGGGGACGGCGGGATCGGGCTTGTGAAGCTGGTACAGGCCGATGGCCTCGACGCCGAGCCGGCGCAGGGAGTCCTCGGCGGCCCGCTTGAGGTGCCGCGGGTCGCCGTTGACCGTCCAGCTGCCGTCCGCCGGTCGGCCCCGGCCGCCCTTCGTGGCGATCAGGACGTCGGAGCCGGCGTCGGCCAGGGCGCGGGCCAGCAGGAGTTCGTTGTGGCCGGGCTCTGCGCCGGGGAGATGGTAGGAGTCGGCCGTGTCGAAGAGGGTCACCCCCGCGTCCAGCGCCGCCCGCACGGTCGCCCGGGCGCGCTCCTCGTCCGGCCGTCCCTCGATGGACAGCGGCATCGCGCCGAGCCCTACGGCGCTCACCTTCAGGTCGCCAAGTGTGCGATAGCGCATGTCAGTTGCCGCCCTTCCCGAGCGTCTCCGCCACGGCCGCCGTGAGCCACGCGGGTGCGGCGCGGAACGTGAAACCGAGCCGTGTGGCACGGGAGTTGTCCATGCCGTAGGAGCGGAAGAAGGCGAACGGCGAGACCTCGCCGACCTCGACGAGCTGGAGCACGACCTTGCCCTCGGGCACCTGCGTGATGATGGCCTCGCACAGGTCCACGGTGGTCAGCAGGCCGTGGGAGGCGGCGTTGACCGGGCCCGTGAAGTCCTCGCCCACCGTCCAGGCCAGGAAGTCGGCGATCTCCTCGACGTGGATGTAGGTGGCGGGCTGGTTGGAGAAGGGCACCGAGATCGGTTCGCGGGACCGGATGCGGGAGGCGTAGTGCTCCAAGCGTCCCGTGAAGTCGTCGTCCCCGCCCAGGACATGGGCCACGCGGACGGCCACGTAGGGGAAGTCCGGATCGGCCGCGAAGACCGCCTCGGCCTGCCGCTTGCCTTCGCCGTAGTGGGACTCCAGGAACTCCGGGTCGTCCCAGGGCAGGCCGAGATCGACGGGCACCGTCAGCGGATCGACGGCGTCCTCCCGTACGGGCGTGAGGGAGTCCTCGTACTCGTACACCTCCACCGTCGACGTCATCACGTAGCGGCCGGTGCGGCCCGTGAACACCCGTCGTGCGATGTCCGCCTGCCGCGGGGTGTAGCAGACCTGGTCGACGACGACGTCGAACGTGCGCGGACCCAGCGCCGCCAGCAGGGACTTCTCGTCGTCGCGGTCGGCGACGAGGTGCGAAGCCCCGGGCGGCGGAGCCGACGATCCCCGATTGAGGACCGTCACCCGGTCCCCGGCGGCCAGCAGACGGGTGACGAGCCGCTTGCCGAAATAGCGGCTGCCGCCGATGACCAGTATCTCCCGTGCCTTTTCCATGACCATAATTCTCCCGGCGTACACCCACGTCCTGAAGGGGGAACCATGGGAGTTCAGGCCGCGGCACCGAAAGAACCACGGCATCCGCGACCCGCCACCAGCGAAACCTCGGCGGCCTTCGACGCGCTGGACCGGGAGATCCTCCGGCTGCTCCAGACCGACGGACGGATCAAGCTGAGCGAGCTGGGCCGCCGGGTGCGGCTGAGCCCCGCGGCCGTCACCGAGCGGGTGCGCCGGCTGGAGGCGGCGGGCGTGATCGGCGGGTACGGCGCCCATGTCGTCCCGGCCCGGCTCGGCTACGGCATCCAGGCGTTCATCCGCGTCAACCCGCACGGCGGCTACAACCTCAAGCACCCGAGGACCCTGGAGCTGATCGAGCGCCCGGAGATCATCGAGGTGCACCACGCGGTCGGCGAGGACTGCTGGATCCTCAAGGTCGCCGTCCGGGACACCGTCCACCTGGAGGAGGTGCTCGAAGAGGTCTCCGCTCTCGGGCGCACCACGACCTCGATCGTGCTGACCTCTCCGGTGGAGCGGAAACCGCTGTTGCCTTGACGTCGGCGTAAAGGATTACGTTCGTGGACATGCGAATCGGCGAGCTGGCCGCGCGGGCCGGGACCACGACCCGGACGCTGCGGTACTACGAGTCACGCGGGCTGCTGCCCGCCCGGCGGGGCGGCAACGGATACCGGACGTACGACGAGAGCGATCTGAAGCTGCTGCGGCAGATCCGGACGCTGCAGGACTTCGGGTTCGACCTGGAGGAGACCCGGCCCTTCGTGGAGTGTCTGCAGGCCGGGCATCCCGAGGGGGACACCTGTCCGGCCTCGCTCGACGTCTACCGGCGCAAGCTGGCGGAGCTGGACGAGCTGATCGGCGAGCTCCAGGCGGTACGGGCACAGATCGGCGTGCGGCTGGCCACGGCCGGGGGCGAGGCGCCCCTGTGCGAACTGGGAGGGCAGGAGCTGTGATGGATGTGACCGACGCCGTGACGGATGTGACGGACGCGGATTTCGCGGCCGAGGTGATCGGGGCCGAGCTGCCGGTGCTGGTGGAGTTCACGGCGGACTGGTGCCCGCCGTGCCGGCAGATGGGACCGGTGCTGAAGGCGCTCGCCGCGGAGGAGGCCGGCCGCCTGAAGGTGGTGCAGCTGAACGTGGACCACAATCCGCTGACCACCAACGCCTACAAGGTTCTCTCCATGCCGACGTTCATGGTCTTCCGCGACGGTGAGCCGGTGAAGTCCATGGTGGGGGCCAGGCCGAAGCGGCGACTGCTGGAGGAACTGGCCGACGTCGTCTGACTTCTCATAACCAAAAAAATTCCCCTCGGCAATTGCGCCGGGGGGATTCTTTTGCTTAGACTCAATGGTTCGCGACTTTACGGGAATTGGGTCGCGGAGAAGTTCAGTAGGCACAGTATATCTGCGTGGGAGTGGAATTGTCAAACAGCGATGAAATTCGCGGTGAGCAGGAATTCATCGACACCCTGTACGCCCGCGTGGACGCGCTGCGCGGAGACACCGAGGCCTCAGTCACCGACGCCCTCGCCCAGGGCAACACGCCCATGCAGGCCCGGCTGGAACGGGACATCCTGGTCGCCGAGCGGTCGGGGCTGCTCGCCGCGCTCAACGCGGTCGACGGCTCGCTGTGCTTCGGCCGCATCGACCTGACGTCCGGGACCAGCCATCACATCGGCCGCATCGGACTGCGCACCGACGACGCCGAACGCACCCCGGTCCTCATCGACTGGCGCGCCGATGTCGCCCGCCCCTTCTATCTGGCCACCGGCCACACCCCCATGGGTCTGCGCCGCCGCCGGCACATCACCACCGAGGGCCGTACGGTCACCGCCCTGCACGACGAGATCCTCGACCTCGGCGACCAGGAGCGCACCGGCCACGAGGACCCGACCGGCGACGCCGTGCTCCTCGCCGCGCTGGACGCCGCCCGCACCGGGCGGATGCACGACATCGTGCAGACCATCCAGGCCGAACAGGACGAGATCATCCGCGCCCCGCACCGCGGCGTGCTGGTGGTCGAGGGCGGCCCCGGCACCGGCAAGACGGCCGTCGCCCTGCACCGCGCCGCCTATCTGCTGTACGAGCACCGGGAGTTGCTCGCCAAGCGGGCCGTGCTCATCGTCGGCCCCAACCCCGCCTTCCTCGGCTACATCGGCGAGGTGCTGCCCGCCCTCGGCGAGACGGGCGTACTGCTCGCGACGGTCGGCGAACTGTTCCCCGGCGTGAAGGCGACCGCCGCCGACAGCCGCGCGGCGGCCGCGGTGAAGGGTCGCGCCGACATGGCGGACGTCCTCGCCGACGTCGTACGCGACTGGCAGGCGCTGCCCGATCCGGTCATCGCGATCGAGCACGACCGGGAGGTCCTGATGCTCGACGACGGTCTGGTGAAGATGGCGCGGGAGAAGACCCGGGCCGCGCGGCTGCCGCACAACGTGGCCCGCGAGCACTTCGAGGGCCACATCCTCAACACCCTCACCGAGCTGTACGCCGAGCGGGTCGGCACCGACCCCTACGACGGCAGCAGCCTCCTCGACGCCGCCGACATCACGCAGATCCGCGACGAGCTCGCCGAGAACCCCGAAGTGTGGGCCGCGATCGACCAGTTGTGGCCCCGGCTGACCCCGCAGCGGCTGGTCGCGGACTTCCTCGCCGACCCCGTCGGCTACCTCCCCGACGAGGACGCGGCCGCCATCCGCCGCCCGGTGACCCGGGGTTGGACGGTGGCGGACGTACCGCTGCTCGACGAGGCCGCCGAACTCCTCGGCGTGGACGAGCGGGTGGCGCGAGCCCTTGCCGAGCGCGAGCGGGAGACGCAAGTGGCGTACGCGCAGGGCGTCCTCGACGTGTCGTACGCCTCGCGTACCTATGAGTTCGAGGACATCGACGACGAGGACTCCGAGGTGCTGTCGGCACACGACATCATCGACGCCGAGCGGTTCGCCGAGCGGCAGGAGGAGGACGACCACCGCAGTGCCGCCGAGCGCGCGGCGGCCGACCGGACCTGGGCGTTCGGGCACATCATCGTCGACGAGGCGCAGGAGCTGTCTCCGATGGCCTGGCGGCTGCTCATGCGGCGCAGCCCGACCCGCTCGATGACCCTGGTCGGCGACCCGGCCCAGACGGCGGAGGCGGCCGGGGTCGGCTCCTGGTCGGACATCCTGGAGCCGTACGTCGAGGACCGCTTCGAGCACACCCGGCTCGGCGTCAACTACCGCACCCCCGCCGAGATCATGGACCTCGCGGCGGCCGTCGTACGGGCCGAGAACCCGGACTTCGAACCGCCGAGCTCGATCCGCTCGACCGGGGTACGGCCCTGGGTCCGCGCCACCGACGACCTGCCCGGCGCCGTCGCCAAGGCGGTCGGGGAGCTGACCCCCGCCGAGGGCCGGCTCGCGGTCATCGCCCCGCGCCATCTGCACCGCAGGCTCGCGGCACGGCTGGACGGAGTGACGGCGGGCGCCGAACCCGACCTCACGCGGACCGTCGTACTCCTCGATCCGCGGCAGTCCAAGGGCCTCGAATTCGACTCCGTGCTGGTGGTCGAGCCGGGGCTGTACGGGACCAGTGACCTGTACGTGGCGCTGACCCGGGCGACACAGCGGCTGGGGGTGCTGCACACCGGGAGGCTGCCGAAGGCGCTGGCCGATCAGGAGGACGGGCTCGCCGTGGGAGTGGGCGAGTAGGTCGGGTGCAGGGACGGATCGAGGGGCTCCAGGGACGCGCACAGGGCGGTCGGGAAGGCCGGTTCCCGGTCCCGCACGGCCCGGCAGCCCCCTTCCGTCGTGCGGAAGAACGGCTTCCAGCCCGGCTTCTCGGCCCGGTAGAACCAGCGGTCGCCGAGCCGGGACGTGCACGCGCTGTCCGCCTGGTCGCCGCAGGCCGGACCCGTGCGCCAGGAGAGGTCCAGGACCAGCCACTTGCCGTCGCAGTGCTCCGCGTCGCGGTAGGTGTGCGTGGGCACGTCGACCGCCTTGACCGCCTGCTCGTAGGAGTCGGCGGTGCAGCCGGTGGCCGGCGGGGTGCAGCCCAGGTCGCCGCAGAGGCGCAGGGCGGGCGGCTTCGCGCCCTGGGCGGTGAAGACGGCGGCGGGGTAGCCGACCGCCAGCTCGCGGTTCCCCAGGGGCTCGGGGAGCTTGACCCGGGCCTTCGCGGTGGCGGTTTTCGTGCAGCCGGAACTCGGGTCCTCCGGCGATTCGAAGGTGACCTGGACCGGCACGGCGTCGGCGACGAGCTCGGTGAGTTCCGCCTTGAGACGGCGCACGCAAGGCTTCGGGCCACTGGGCACGTCCACGGCGATGGTCACCGTGCGTCCATCGGCGCCGAGTTCGGCGCCGGTGATCTGGGAGCGCGTGGGCGCCCCCAGCGTCCAGGACGGTGCGGTAGTGCCGCCCTGGGCGGCCACCTGGGTTCCGCACCCGCCAAGCAGCAGTACGGCGAGCGCGCAGAGCAGGGCGGCCGCGGCCGCCCCGCGCTTGCCTCCGGATCGCATGAGCTCTCGATTCCCCCGTGGAGCACAGACATCGACCCGATCACCTTATAAACAACGCCGCTCCCGGCTATGCGGGCCGTAGCCAGACCGTGGACAGGGGCGGCAGCGTCAGCTGGATGCTGGCCGGGCGGCCGTGCCACGGGGTGGCCTCCGGCTTCACCGCGTCCGGGTTGGTGACGTCGCCGCCGCCGTACTTGCCCAGGTCGGTGTTGAGGGTCTCGTGCCAGGCGGGGATGTCGTCCGGGACACCGAGGCGGTAGTCGTGGCGGACGACGGGGGAGAAGTGGGAGACCGCCAGCAGGGGCGTGCCCTCGGCGTCGTAGCGCAGGAACGCGAAGACGTTGTCGTCCGCCGCGTCGCCGACCACCCACTGGAAACCGTCCGGGGTGGTGTCGCGCTGCCACAGCGCCGGGGTGTGGCGGTAGACGACGTTGAGGTCACGGACCAGGTCCCGGACGCCCCGGTGATCGGGTTCCGCCCCGTACGCCGGGTCCAGCAGCCACCAGTCGGGGCCGTGCGCCTCCGACCACTCCGCACCCTGCGCGAACTCCTGCCCCATGAAGAGGAGTTGCTTGCCCGGATGGGACCACATGAAGGCCAGGTACGCGCGGTGGGTGGCGCGTTGCTGCCACCAGTCGCCGGGCATCTTCGACACCAGGGACCGCTTGCCGTGCACCACTTCGTCGTGCGAGATCGGCAGGACGTAGTTCTCGCTGTACGCGTACACCATCGAGAAGGTCATCTCGTGGTGGTGGTACTTGCGGTGCACCGGCTCGTGCTGGACATAGCCGAGCGAGTCGTGCATCCAGCCCATGTTCCACTTCAGCCCGAACCCGAGTCCGCCGCTCTCGGTCGGCCGGGTCACCCCGTCCCAGGCCGTGGACTCCTCGGCGATGGTGACGACGCCCGGGACCCGGCGGTACACGGTCGCGTTCATCTCCTGGAGGAACGCCACCGCGTCCAGGTTCTCCCGGCCGCCGAACACGTTGGGCGTCCACTGGCCCGGCTCGCGCGAGTAGTCGAGGTAGAGCATGGACGCCACCGCGTCCACCCGCAGCCCGTCGATGTGGAACTCCTCGCACCAGTACAGGGCGTTGGCGACCAGGAAGTTGCGCACCTCACGGCGGCCGTAGTCGAACTCCAGCGTGCCCCAGTCGGGGTGGGCGGCCCGCAGCGGGTCCTCGTGCTCGTACAGCGGCCGTCCGTCGAACTCCGCCAACGCCCAGTCGTCACGCGGGAAATGGGCCGGCACCCAGTCCATCAGGACGCCGATCCCGGCCTGGTGCAGGGCGTCGACCAGGTACTTGAAGTCGTCCGGCGTGCCGAGGCGGGCGGTCGGGGCGTAGAAGCCGGTGACCTGGTAGCCCCAGGAGCCGCCGAAGGGGTGCTCGGCGACGGGCATCAGCTCCACGTGCGTGAAGCCCAGGTCCTTGACGTACGCCGGGAGCTGCTCGGCCAGCTGACGGTAGGTCAGGCCGGGTCGCCAGGAGGGCAGATGGACCTCGTACACCGAGAAGGGCGCCTCGTGGGCCGGCGTGTCCGCGCGCCGCGACAGCCACGCCTCGTCCTGCCACTCGTGGTGCGAGGCGTGCACGATCGACGAGGTGGCCGGCGGGACCTCGGTGCGGCGGGCCAGCGGGTCGGCGCGCAGCGTCTTCGAACCGTCCGGGCGGGTGATCGCGAACTTGTACAGCTCGCCCTCCCCGATGCCGGGCACGAACAGCTCCCAGACACCGGAGCCGCCGAGCGAGCGCATCGGATGGCCCGTGCCGTCCCAGAAGTTGAAGGTGCCGGCCACGCTGACCCCGCGGGCGTTCGGCGCCCACACCGTGAAGCGGGTGCCGGTCACACCCTGGTGGGTCATCGGCTGGGCGCCGAGCGCCGTCCACAGCTGCTCGTGCCGCCCCTCGCCGATCAGATACAGGTCCAGCTCCCCGAGGGCGGGCAGGAAGCCGTACGCGTCCTCGATCTCCTGCTCCGAGCCCTCGTACGTCACGAGGAGCCGGTAGGAGGGGACCTCCGGGAGCGGGAGCAGGCCGCTGAAGAACCCGTCCCCGTCGTCGTGCAGCTCGGCACGCAGGGTGCCGGTGAGGACGGTGACGGACAGCGCGTACGGCCGGAAGGCGCGGAAGGCGATGCCGCCGGGCACGGGGTGGGCGCCGAGGACCGCGTGGGGGTCGTGGTGGGTGCCGGAGAGGAGACGGTCGCGGTCGTGGGCGTCGATGGCGGGGGAGACGGGCGTCCCGGGCAGGGGAGCGGGCTCCTGGGCAGGCTGCGGGGTGAGGGTCTTCTTGGCCTTTGTGACGGCCTTCTTCACGGCTGCCTTCTTCACGGCCGCCTTCTTGGCGACCGCCTTCTTGGCCGTCGCTTCCTTCGCGGTCGCCTTCGTCACCGCAGCCTTCTTCGCCGCCGCCTTCTTGACGACTGCTTCCTCCACAGCTGCCTTCTTGACCGCCGCCTTCTTGACCGCCGCCTTCTTGACGGCTGCCTCCTTCACGACCGTCTTCTTCGCCGTCGCCTTCTTCACGGCCGCCTTCTCGGGTGTCGCTTTCTTCGCTGCTGCCTTCTTCGCTGTCGCTTTCTTCTTCGGGTCCGATCCGCTGGGCGTGGGCGGAGTCACGGGGGAGCCTCCTCGGCGAACGTGAAGTCAGAACAGGTCGGATGTGGCGTACCGCTCGATCGCCGCCATCGGCACCGGCAGCCAGTCCGGACGGTGCCTGGCCTCGTAGACGACCTCGTAGATCGCCTTGTCCGTCTCGTACGCGCGCAGCAGCACCGGGTCGGTGCGCGGGTCCGAGCCGCTGACCTCGGCGTATCCGGAGCAGTACGCGGCCCGGCAGGCGTGCGCCCAGCCCGGCGCCGGAGGGTCGGCCGAGAACGCGGCATAGTCGAACGAGCGGAGCATCCCGGCGACGTCCCGGGCCGGCGGCTGCGGCATCCGCCGCTCGGCCAGCGGCTTCGACGGCTCGCCCTCGAAGTCGATCAGCGACCACTGCCCGGCGGGCGAGCGCAGGCACTGGCCCAGATGCAGATCGCCGTGGATGCGCTGCGCGGTCCAGGTACGGCCCTCCGCGGCCAGGTCGGCCAGCGCGGTGAACGCGGAGCGCAGCCCGGGCGCGTGCGGCGTGAGCGCGGGCACCGCCTGGACGGCCGCGTCGAGACGCTCGACCATGCCGTCGACCAGCAGCCGCAGCTGTGCGGCGCCGAGTGTCACCGAGGGCAGTGCGTGGGCCAGCGCGGTGTGCACCTCGGCGGTGGCCCGCCCGAGCGCCCGCGCCTCCGCGCTGAAGTCCTCACCCTTGGCCAGCTCGCGCAGCGCCAGCTCCCAGCCGTCCGCCGCGCCCTGCACGAAGGGTTGCAGCACCCCGAGGACGTACGTCTCCCCGTCCAGTTCGGCGTTCAGCCACGCCGTCGGCGCGGGCACCCGGGGGCAGCCCTCGCGGGCCAGCGCCAGGGGCAGCTCCAGGTCGGGGTTGATGCCGGGCACGATCCGGCGGAGCAGTTTCAGGATGAACGTATCTCCGTAGACGACGGAGGTGTTGGACTGCTCGGCGGTCATCACGCGCGGCACCAGACCGGGCCGGATGTCCTGCCCGGGGTCCCGTTCGAAGCGGAGTCCGCCGATGCGGGCCTGCGAGCGCAGTGCCTCCAGGAGGACCTCGGCGGCCTTCGGGTCGTGCAGGGCCTCGTACACCGTCCGTCCGGCGAGCGGGCCCTCCTCCACATGTCCGATCAGCGCGGGCGCCAGATGGGGTGGCAGCGCCTCGCGCACGCCTATGAGGAGCTGGTAGCAGTCCCAGGGGGCGGCCGGCTGATGGGCCTGGACGAGCAGGTGGTAGAGGCCCAGCCTGCGGTCGGCCGGCAGCAGCTCGGTGGCCGCGACCAGCGTGAATCCGGTGACCGGGCGGCCCTTGCCGGCGAACCAGCGCTGCCGTGGCAGCCATTCCCGCAGGAGTGGATCAAGTGACGCAAGCAGGCCCGGGCTTGTCGTGGCAGTACGGGTGACGGCTTCCGGCATGGCGTCGCGTCCTTTCCCCGGGTGGGCGGGGTGTTACTGATGCGTGCCCAGGGCGGGGCGGGAGAAACAGGGAATCAGCCGCCCCGCCGGGACTCTCAGGCGGCTTCCTTGCGGAGCCGGAACCAGTAGAAGCCGTGCCCCGCCAGCGTCAGCAAGTACGGCAGCTCGCCGATGGCCGGAAAACGCACCCCGCCGAACAGCTCGACCGGATGGCGGCCGTTGAACGTGCTCAGGTCCAGCTCCGTGGGCTGCGCGAAGCGGGAGAAGTTGTGCACGCACAGGACGAGATCGTCCTCGTACTCCCGCAGGAACGCGAGCACCGACGGGTTGGACGACTGGAGTTCGGTGTACGAGCCGAGTCCGAACGCCGGGTTCTGCTTCCGGATCTCGATCATGCGGCGGGTCCAGTGCAGCAGCGACGACGGCGACGACATCGACGCCTCGACGTTGGTGACCTGGTAGCCGTAGACCGGGTCCATGATGGTCGGCAGATAGAGCCGGCCGGGGTCACAGGACGAAAAACCTGCGTTGCGATCCGGTGTCCACTGCATCGGGGTGCGCACCGCGTCGCGGTCGCCGAGCCAGATGTTGTCGCCCATGCCGATCTCGTCGCCGTAGTAGAGGATCGGCGAGCCGGGCAGGGAGAGCAGCAGAGCCGTGAACAGCTCGATCTGGTTGCGGTCGTTGTCGAGCAGCGGGGCCAGCCTGCGGCGGATGCCGATGTTGGCGCGCATCCGCGGGTCCTTCGCGTACTCGGCCCACATGTAGTCGCGTTCCTCGTCGGTGACCATTTCGAGGGTCAGCTCGTCGTGGTTCCTGAGGAAGATGCCCCACTGGCAGTTCTGCGGGATCGCGGGGGTCTTGGCGAGGATCTCCGAGACCGGGTAGCGGGACTCCCTGCGCACCGCCATGAAGATGCGCGGCATGACCGGGAAGTGGAAGGCCATGTGGCACTCGTCGCCGCCGGACTCGTAGTCGCCGAAGTAGTCGACGACGTCCTCCGGCCACTGGTTCGCCTCCGCCAGGATCACCGTGTCCGGGTAGGAGGCGTCGATCTCCTTGCGGACCCGCTTGAGGAACTCATGGGTAGCCGGAAGGTTTTCGCAGTTGGTGCCTTCCTGCTGGTACAGGTACGGCACCGCGTCGAGCCGGAAGCCGTCGATGCCCAGGTCCAGCCAGAACCGGAGTGCGGAGATCATCTCCTCCTGGACCGCCGGGTTCTCGTAGTTGAGGTCCGGCTGGTGGGAGAAGAAGCGGTGCCAGAAGTACTGCTTGCGGACCGGGTCGAAGGTCCAGTTGGAGGCCTCGGTGTCGACGAAGATGATCCGCGCGTCCTGGAACTGCTTGTCGTCGTCGGCCCAGACGTAGTAGTCACCGTAGGGTCCGTCCGGGTCCCGCCTCGACTCCTGGAACCACGGGTGCTGGTCGCTGGTGTGGTTCATGACGAAGTCGATGATGACGCGCATGCCGCGCTGGTGGGCGGCGTCGACGAACTCCACGAAGTCGGCGAGGTCACCGAACTCCGGGAGGACGGCCGTGTAGTCGGAGACGTCGTAACCGCCGTCCCGCAGCGGTGACTTGAAGAAGGGCGGCAGCCACAGGCAGTCGATGCCCAGCCATTGCAGGTAGTCGAGCTTGGCGGTGAGGCCCTTGAGGTCGCCGACGCCGTCGCCGTTGCTGTCCTGGAAGGAGCGGACGAGCACCTCGTAGAAGACGGCGCGCTTGAACCAGTCGGGGTCCCGGTCCTTGACCGGGGTGTCCTCGAAGGTGTCCTGGACGGGCTCGTTGACGATCATGTTGTGGGTGACCCTCCGATCTGCGGGGTGGACGGTCGCAGGACGGTGAGGATGTGCGCGGGACGAGTGCCCGGTTCGAGACGCACGTAATTCGCCCTGCCCCAGTGGTAGGTCTCGCCGGTGAGCTCGTCGCGCACCGGCACCGACTCGTGCCATTCCAGGCCGAGTTGCGGCATGTCCAACGAGACCGTGGCCTCCTGGGTGTGGTGAGGGTCGAGGTTGGCGACCACCAGAACCGTGTTCGAACCGCTCTGCTTCGAGTACACGATCACCTCGTCCTTGTCCGCGTGGTGGAAGTGGAGATCGCGCAGCCGGCGCAGTGCCGGGTTCTCCCGGCGGATGGTGTTGAGGCGGGTGATCAGGGGCGCGATGGTGTCGGCCGTCTCCCAGTCGCGGGGGCGCAGTTGGTACTTCTCCGAGTGCAGGTACTCCTCGCTGCCCTCGCGCAGGGGGGTGTTCTCGCAGAGTTCGTAGCCGCTGTAGATGCCCCAGGTGGGGGAGAGGGTGGCCGCGAGGACGGCGCGGATCTCGAAGGCGGGGCGGCCGCCGTGCTGGAGGTAGGCGTGCAGGATGTCGGGGGTGTTGGCGAAGAAGTTGGGCCGCATGTAGGCGGCCGCCTCCCCCGACAGCTCGGTCAGGTACTCGGTGAGCTCCTGCTTGGTGGTGCGCCAGGTGAAGTACGTGTACGACTGCTGGAAACCGATCTGCCCCAGGGTGTGCATCATCGCCGGGCGGGTGAACGCCTCCGCCAGGAAGATCACGTCCGGGTCGGTGGCGTTGATGTCCGCGATCACCCGCTGCCAGAACACCACCGGCTTGGTGTGCGGGTTGTCGACCCGGAAGATCCGCACCCCGTGGTCCATCCAGTGCCGCAGCACCCGCTCCGTCTCCGCGACCAGACCGTCCATGTCCGCGTCGAAGGCGATGGGATAGATGTCCTGGTACTTCTTCGGCGGATTCTCCGCATACGCGATGCTGCCGTCCGGGCGGTGATGGAACCACTCGGGATGCTTTTGCACCCAGGGATGGTCGGGGGAGCACTGCAACGCGAAGTCGAGTGCGATCTCCAGACCGTGCCGGCCGGCTTCCCGCACGAAGTGGTCGAAGTCCTCGATCGTGCCCAGGTCGGGGTGGATCGCGTCGTGGCCGCCCTCGGGCGAGCCGATCGCCCACGGCACCCCGACATCGTCCGGACCGGCCGACAGGGTGTTGTTCGGGCCCTTGCGGAACGTCGTCCCGATCGGGTGGATCGGCGGCAGGTAGACGACGTCGAAGCCCATCGCGGCGATCGCCGGGAGCCGGCGGGCGGCGGTGCGGAAGGTGCCGTGCGGCCGCTCGGGAGTGCCCTCGGAGCGCGGGAAGAACTCGTACCAGGACCCGTACAGCGCCCGCTCCCGCTCCACCAGCAGCGGCAGCGGGTCGCAGGCGGTGACGAACTCCCGCAGCGGATGCGCGGCCAGCACCGCGTCCACCTCCGGCGTCAACGCCGCCCCCAACCGGGCCATGGCCGGGCGGGTCTCGTCCCGGAGGGCGGTCACGGCGGCCCGGAGGATCTTCCGCTGTCCCTTGGGGGCACCTTCGGCGGCCCGTTCGTGCAGGCGGGCGCCCTCCTCCAGGACCAGCTCGATGTCCATGCCCGCGGGGATCTTGATCTGGGCGTGGTGGCGCCAGGTGCTGATCGGGTCGCCCCAGGCCTCCACGTAGAAGGTCCAGTGGCCCTCGGTTCCGGGGGTGACGTCGGCGCCCCAGCGGTCGGTGCCGGGGGCGAGCTCACGCATCGGCGTCCACGGGCCCGGGCGGCCCTCGGGGTCTTTCAGTACGACGTTGGCGGCGACCGCGTCATGGCCCTCGCGGAACACCGTGGCGGTCACCTGGAAGGTCTCGCCGGTGACGGCCTTGGCCGGGCGGCGTCCGTGCTGGACGACCGGGCGGACGTCCAGCACCGGTATCCGTCCGATCGTGGGGGTCTCGTCCGTGGAGGGTGGCTCCGAGGTGGACGGTGGCCCGGTGACGGCGGGCCGGGTGCTCGGTGTCGGGGGTGCTGACGAGTGGTGCGTGGCGGGCATGACCGCTCCTGTCCGCGTCAACTGGGGGTGGGCGGATGGCTGTGGGGAGGTGGGTCCTGCGTGGTGTTCTCGTGTGTTCCCATGATGTGGCTGGGGGTGTACCGGTGGAGCCTTCCCACCCTATTCGGGTGGGCAATCCGGCACTTTGTTAACTACTCACGCGTATGTCTGCACACAAGACCGGCCCCGTCCGCATCGGACGGGACCGGTGTCCGCATACCGTGCCTAGGAGCCCGGCACCTGCAGGAGTTTGTCCGGCGAGCCCGGCCCGCGTGCGGAGATTTTGCCGGACGCCGCCAGCGTGACCAGCGCCTTCGCCACTTGTGCGGGCGTGGCCCCCGGATGGTCGGCGAGATAGAGCGCGGCCGTGCCCGCGGCGTGCGGGGACGCCATCGACGTACCCGAGTAGGTGGCCTTGGCGCTGTCGCCCTTGTTCGAGGTTGACGTGATCGAGACCCCCGGGGCGAACAGATCCAGGGCGGAGCCGTAGTTGGAGAAGCTCGCCCGGGTGTCGGTGGTGCCGGTCGCGCCGACCGTGATCGCCTGCTTCACGTCCGCGGGGGAGTAGAGGCCGGCGGGGAGCCCGTCGTTGCCTGCCGCGACGGTGTAGGTGACGCCGGACTTGATCGAGTTCTGGACGGCGGCGTCGAGTTGGGCGTTGTGGTAGCCGCCGAGGCTGAGATTGGCGACGGCGGGCTTCCTGGCGTGCCGGGTGACCCAGTCGATGCCCGCGATGACCTGGGCCGTCGTACCGGAGCCCGCATTGTCGAGAACCCGGACGGCGATGACCTCGGCCTGCTTGGCGACGCCGTACCTGGTGCCCGCGACGGTGCCGGCGACATGGGTGCCGTGGCCGTTGCCGTCACCGGCGTACCTGTCGTTTCCGACGAAGTCCCAGCCGTAGGAGGCCCGTCCGCCGAAGTCCTTGTGCGAGATGCGGATGCCGGTGTCGATGACGTACACCGTGACCCCGGCGCCCGCGGAATCCGGCCAGGTGTAGTTCTTGTCCAGCGGGAGACCCGGCTGGTCGACACGGTCGATGCCCCAGGACGGCGGATTGCGCTGGGTGCGGTCGAGCGTGACCCGGGTGTCCTGCACGACCGAGGCGACCCGGGAGTCCGCCGCGAGAAGCCTCGCCTGTCTCTCATCGGCCTTGATCGCATAGCCGTTGAGGACCGTGCCGTAGGTGTGGCTGATTTTCGCCCCGTATTTCTCGGCGAGGCTCTTACCCGCCGACGACGGGGCCGTCGTTCCCCCCCTTGAGCGTCACCACGTAGCTTCCGCCGACGGAGCCGGGGGCTCCGGCGCCGAGTATCCGCCCCTCCGGTGCGGCGTGCGCGGGCAGGGTGCTGGCCGAAAGCGCGGCGGCACAGGTCACCGCGGCCAAGCACCCCGCCCGGCGCAGACGCCGGGTTCGCGTCCGTGCCATGGTGTGAGTTCCCCTCCTCGACTCGGCGTACGGCGGTCCTGACGCGCCCGGGAGTCGGCCGGAAGCGCTGCGGGCCGGCCGGTGTCGTCCGGGTCTGGCCCTGTGTGACCGATACGCCAGGTGCAGCCTCTCGTGGGGTGTGAAGTCACCACAAGGAGGCCTATGGGGGCGGAATCAGCCATACCGGCCATGAGGGGTGCGTGAAGGTTGCGGCGGTTTCCGGTCTGATTCCGATCCGTATGGCTTCCACGGCACCGTGGTTATGGCGGCCCCTCCACGGATACCGTCGTTGTCGACGACGGGACGCACAACGCGGTGCGTCCGCTTCCGCACGCCTGACGAGGTGGCAGTGCCCATGAAGGCTATCCGTCGCTTCACCGTCCGACCCGTACTCCCCGATCCCCTCCGCCCGTTGAGCGACCTGGCACGCAACCTGCGCTGGTCCTGGCATGCGGAGACCCGCGACCTCTTCCAGTCGGTGGACCCCGAGCGGTGGGCCGCCTCGGGCGGCGACCCCGTACGCCTCCTGGGCAGCGTGCCGCCCGGGCGTCTTTCGGAGCTCGCGGAGGACCGCCGCTTCCTGCGCCGATTGCAGTCGGTCGCCGACGATCTCCACGACTATGTCTCCGGCGAGCGCTGGTACCAGATCCAGCCCGGCGAACTCCCGTCCGCCGTCGCCTACTTCTCGCCCGAGTTCGGCATCACGGCCGCGCTTCCGCAGTACTCCGGCGCCTCGGCATCCTGGCCGGCGACCATCTGAAGGCGGCCAGCGACCTGGGTGTGCCGCTGATCGGGGTCGGCCTGCTGTACCGCCACGGCTACTTCCGCCAGTCCTTGTCCAGGGACGGCTGGCAACAGGAGCACTACCCCGTCCTGGATCCCAACGAGCTGCCGGTGGCGCTGCTGAGGGAGGAGGACGGCACCCCGGCGCAGGTGTCGCTCGCCCTGCCCGGTGGCAAGCAGCTGCACGCCCGTATCTGGCTGGCGCAGGTCGGCCGCGTCCCGCTGCTGATGCTCGACTCGGACGTCGAGGAGAACGACCTCGGCGAACGGGGCGTGACGGACCGACTCTACGGCGGCGGCAGTGAACACCGCCTGTTGCAGGAGATGTTGCTGGGCATCGGCGGGGTGCGGGCGGTACGCACGTACTGCCGGCTGACGGGACATGCCGCGCCCGAGGTCTTCCACACCAACGAGGGCCACGCTGGTTTCCTGGGCCTGGAACGGATCGCCGAACTGTGCGCCGGGGAAGGCCTGGACTTCGACGCGGCCCTCGAATCGGTCCGCGCCGGAACGGTGTTCACCACCCACACCCCGGTCCCCGCCGGCATCGACCGCTTCGACCGCGAACTGGTCGCCCACCACTTCGGCCCCGACGCCGAGTTGCCGGGCATCGACGTCGAGCACATCCTGCGCCTGGGCATGGAGACGTACCCGGGAGGCGAACCGAACCTCTTCAACATGGCGGTGATGGGCCTGCGGCTGGGCCAGCGGGCGAACGGCGTCTCGCTGCTGCACGGCCAGGTGAGCCGCGAGATGTTCTCGGGCCTCTGGCCCGGATTCGACCCGGAAGAGGTCCCGATCACCTCGGTCACCAACGGGGTGCACGCCCCGACCTGGGTCGCCCCCGAGGTCTTCCGCCTGGGCGCCCGGCAGATCGGCGCCCAGCGCACCGAGGACGCGCTGACGGTCGGCGGCTCCGACCGCTGGGACGCGGTGGGCGAGATCCCGGACCAGGACATCTGGGAGCTGCGGCGCAACCTGCGCGAGCAGCTGGTGGTGGAGGTACGGCAGCGGCTGCGCGCGTCCTGGCGGCAACGGGGCGCGGGCAGCGCCGAGTTGGGCTGGATCGACGGCGTGCTCGACCCCGACGTCCTGACCATCGGGTTCGCGCGCAGGGTCCCGTCGTACAAGCGCCTGACGCTGATGCTGCGCGACCGGGACCGGCTGATGGACCTGCTGCTGCACCCCGAGCGTCCGATCCAGATCGTGGTGGCGGGCAAGGCGCACCCGGCGGACGACGGAGGAAAGCGCCTGGTCCAGGAGCTTGTGCGGTTCGCGGACGACCCGCGGGTGCGCCACCGGATCGTCTTCCTCCCGGACTACGGCATGGCCATGGCGCAGAAGCTCTACCCGGGCTGCGACATCTGGCTGAACAACCCCCTGAGGCCGTTGGAGGCCTGTGGCACCTCGGGCATGAAGGCGGCGCTGAACGGCTGTCTGAACCTCTCCGTCCTGGACGCTGGTGGGACGAATGGTTCCAGCCGGACTTCGGCTGGGCGATCCCGACGGCGGACGGCACGGGCACGGACCCGGACCACCGGGACGACATAGAGGCGGCGGCGCTCTACGACCTCCTGGAACAGCGGGTGACCCCCCGCTTCTACGAACGCGGCCAGGGCGGTCTGCCCGACCGCTGGATCGAGATGGTCCGCCAGACGCTGACGCTGCTGGGCCCGAAGGTGCTGGCCGGCCGGATGGTCCGCGAGTACGTGGAGCGTCTCTACACCCCCGCCGCGCACGCGCATCGCGCGATGGAGCCGCAGGTGGCACGGGAGCTGGCGGGCTGGAAGGCGCGGGTGCGTTCCGCGTGGCCGAGCGTGACGGTCGACCATGTGGAGACGTCCGTGACGACCGCGACCGCGGAGCTCGGGACGACGCTGGGGCTGCGGGTCCGGGTCGGCCTCGGCGATCTGAGCCCCGAGGACGTCGACGTGCAGGCCCTGTCGGGCCGGGTCGACGAGGAGGACAGGATCACGGACGCGCTGACGCTCCCCTTGAAGCCGGTGGGCGGCCCGGACGCGGAGGGGCGGTGGGTCTACGAGGGCCCCCTGTCGCTCGACCGGACGGGCCCCTTCGGCTACACGGTCCGCATCCTCCCGGCGCACCGGCTCCTGGCCTCCGGGGCCGAGTTGGGGCTGGTGGCGGTGCCTTCGGAGGAGGCGGTGGAGGCCGCGGGGGTGCTGATGCGGTGACGGACGGAGGGCTGGGCCGGGCTCAGTCCTCCTCCCCGCCGGACAGCCGGCGCAGGACCACGCCGCAGCGGCGGGCGTAGGCGTGCTGCAGCCCGCGGGTCGCGGGGCCGCCCGCCCGGGCGTACCACTTCGCCGCCCGGCTGAACGCCGACACCGTCAGCCACACCGTGCCGTCGCCGGTGCGGTCGACCACGAAGGACTCCTCGCCGCACTCCGGGTGGCCGGAAAGGGTGCCGTACGCCCAGCCCGCGCGGCGGTGTTCCTCGACCGTCCACACTATCCGGCAGGGCGCCTTGATCATGCCGGCCAGGGTGACCGTGACATCGACCTCGGGGGCGCCCGGTCGGCCGTCGCGTCGATGCCCACGCCCATCGCGCGGTGCATCTCCCAGGTCAGGACCGCTTCGGAGGCGCGGCGGAAGACCGGTTCGCCCTCGCCGATGCGGGTGCGCACATGCAGGGGGTGGAAGTCCGGTGGGCAGAAGCCCGGCTTGCGGGTCGCTCCCACGTCGGCGTAGGTGAAGGGGTTCGGGGGCTCTATCGGCGGCATGGGAAACAAGGGTAGGGCGGCACCCCGGAATGCCTTCGTCCCGGGTGCCGCCCGCCAAACCCCTTGGGGCTAGCTCACGTTCACGGCAGACCAGGCCGCCGCGACCGCCTTGTACTCCGTGCTGCTGGAGCCGTAGAGCGCGGACGCCGCGGAGAGCGTGCCCGTGCGTGCCGACTTGTAGTTGGTCGTCGACGTGAAGTACGTCGTCAGCGCCTTGTACCAGATCTGCAGCGCCTTGTCCCGGCCGATGCCGGTGACCGTGGAGCCGTTGGACGTCGGCGAGTTGTAGCTCACGCCGTTGATCGTCTTCGCGCCGCTGCCCTCCGAGAGGAGGTAGAAGAAGTGGTTCGCGACACCGGACGAGTAGTGGACGTCCAGGTTGCCGACGGAGGAGGACCAGGAGTCCGCCGAGCCGCCGTCCTTGCTGGGCTTGTCCATGTAGCGCAGCGGGGTGCCGTCGCCGTTGATGTCGATCTTCTCGCCGATGAGGTAGTCGCCCTTGTCGGACGCGTTGTTGGCGAAGAACTCCACGCCGGTGCCGAAGATGTCCGAGGTGGCCTCGTTCAGGCCGCCGGACTCGCCCGAGTAGTTCAGGCCCGCGGTGTTGGCGGTGACGCCGTGGCTCATCTCGTGGCCGGCCACGTCCAGCGAGGTCAGCGGGCTGACGTTGCCCTCGCCGTCGCCGTACGTCATGCAGAAGCAGCTGTCGTCCCAGAACGCGTTGACGTACTGGTTGCCGTAGTGCACCCGGGAGTACGCCGCGACGCCGTTGTTCTTGATGCCGCTGCGGCCGAAGGTGGTCTTGTAGAAGTCCCAGGTCTCCGCCGCGCCGTAGGCGGCGTCGACGGCCGCCGTCTGGTCGGTGGTGGAGCTGGAGGCCGTGCCGGTGCCCCAGGTGTTGTCGGCGTCCGTGAACAGCGTGCCGGCGGAGGAGCTGGTGCCGTGGGACTTGTTGTACGTCTTGTGGCCGCCGCGGGAGCCGTCGGTCAGCTGGTACGTCGAACCCGACAGGGTGGTGGTCAGGCTGACCGTGCCCGAGTACAGGCTCTTGCCGGTGCCGGTCGCGTTCTCGATGCCCTGGTACTCGAAGAGCTTCTTGCCGGTGGCGGCGTCGGTGATGACGTGCAGCTGGTTCGGGGTGCCGTCGTCCTGGAAGCCGCCGACGATCGTCTCGTAGGCGAGGACGGGGGTGCCCGAGCCGGCCCAGATGACCTTGCGCGCGCCGTCGGCGGCGGTCTTCTCCGAGCCCGCGGCCTTGGCGGCGGTCAGCGCCTGCTTCTCGGCCTTGGCGACGGTGAGCTTGGGGGTCAGGGAGGCGACCTTGATGGACTTGGTCGTGGCCTTGGTGACGCCCTTGGTCGCACCGGACTTCGACTCGTGGACGACCAGGTCGCCGCCGAGGACGGGCAGACCGGCGTAGGTGCGCTCGTAGCGGGTGTGCACCGTGCCGTCGGCGTCCTTGACGACGTCCTTGACGACCAGCTTCTCCTTGGCGCCGAGGCCTATCTTCTGGGCGGTGTCGGCGGCGTCGGCCTGCTGCTGCTTGATGAGCGTGGTGCGCGCCGCCGGGGTGAGCTGGAGGGGCGCGCCGGCGAGGCCGGCCTTGCCGCTGGTCTCCGCCGGGGTCTGGGCGGCGGCGGTGCCGGTGGTCAGACCGGTGGTGAGGAGAGCTCCGGCCGCGACGGCGGTGGCGATGGCCAGAGTGGTGCGCTTGTGACGCGCGTAGACGGGGGTCACACAAGCTCCTTCGTGGGGGAGCCCGGACTGACATCGGGGTCGTCGGCCCGGGGCGGTTGTGAGGTTGTGCGGCGGGTGTGAAGAAGCGTGGCATCAAGGCGCGTACATGTCAGGACCCTGAAGTGATGTTGGCCGAAAATCGACTATCAGGTGAATGTTGCCGCAATGTAAAGCGACTTGACCTCGGCAAAGGCCCAACAAGTCGCCGGTAAGCGGCTGGCAAAAAGAGGGCGCCGCCCCGGGGAGTCGAACCTCCGGGGCGGCGCCCTGTCGTTCAGCCGTGGAGCACGGCCGGCCTACGGGAAGGTGAGCTTCCAGCTGTTGATGTAGCCGGTGTCGATGGCCGCGTTGTCCTGAACCCTCAACTTCCACGTACCGTTCGCGACTTCGGAGGAAGCGTTGACGGTGTACGTGGTGTTGATGTTGTCCGAGCTGCCACCGGTGCCGTACGCCTTCAGCGTGTACACGCTGCCGTCGGGGGCCACCAGGTCGACCTTGAGGTCACCGATGTAGGTGTGCACGATGTCGACCCCGACCTGAAGGTTGGAGGGCGCGTTGCCCGTCCGCCCGGAGACCGTGATCGACGACGTCACCGCGGCGCCGTTGTCCGGAATCGATACGTCGGTGGTGTTCTCGAAGGACGTACCGCCACCGCCGCCGCCACCGGAGCGCGAACCGACCGCGACGGCCGCCCACGCGTCCTGCACCGCCTTGTACTCGGCGCTCGTCGTGCCGTACAGCTCACCGGTCGCCGCGAGGGTGCCGGTGCGGGCCGCCGCGTAGTTGGTGGTGGAGGTGAACTTCGTGGTCAGCGCGCGGAACCAGATCTTCTCCGCCTTGTCGCGGCCGATGCCGGTGACCGGGAGGCCGTCCGAGGTGGGCGAGTTGTAGCTGACGCCGTTGATGACCTTGGCGCCGCTGCCCTCGGACAGCAGGTAGAAGAAGTGGTTGGCCGGGCCCGAGGAGTAGTGGACGTCGACCGAGCCGATACCGGAGTACCAGCTGTCCTTCGACGCGCCGTCCTTGCTCGGCTTGTCCATGTAACGCAGCGGCGTGCCGTCGCCGTTGATGTTGATCTCCTCGCCGATGAGGTAGTCACCGACGTCGTTGGAGTTCGCCGCGTAGAACTCGACCGCCGTGCCGAAGATGTCGGAGGTGGCCTCGTTCAGACCGCCGGACTCCCCGCTGTAGTTGAGGCCCGCGGTGTTGGAGGTGACGCCGTGCGTCATCTCGTGACCGGCCACGTCGATCGACACGAGCGGGTTGGTGTTGCCCGAGCCGTCGCCGTAGGTCATGCAGAAGCAGCTGTCGTCCCAGAACGCGTTGACGTACGCGTTGCCGTAGTGGACGCGGGAGTAGGCCGCCACCCCGTCACCGCGGATGCCGCTGCGGCCGTGGATGTTCTTGTAGTAGTCCCACGTCAGCGCCGCACCGTAGTGCGCGTCCGCCGCCGCCGACTCCGCGTTCGACGCGCTGCCGTTGCCCCAGACGTCGTCGGAGCCGGAGAACAGCGTGCCGGTGCCGGAGGTGCCGCGGTTGAGGTTGTACGTCTTGTGGCCGCCGCGGGCGCCGTCGGTGAGGTTGTACGTCGAACCCGACTGCGTCGTCGTCAGGCTGACCGTGCCCGAGTACACCGTGTTGCCGGTGCCGGTCTCGATGGCCTCCCACTCGTACAGCTTCGCGCCGGTCGCCGCGTCGGTGATGACGTGCAGCTCCTGCGGGGTGCCGTCGTGCTGGAAGCCGCCCACCACCGTCTCGTAGGCGAGCGTCGGCCTGCCGTCGGCCGCCCAGATCACCTTGCGCGGGGCGTGGCTGACCGCGGGGCTCTTGGCCTTCTCCGCCTTCGCCGCGCTCAGCGCCTGCTTCTCGGCCTTGGCGGTCGACAGCTGCGGCTTCACCGAGGCGACCTTGATGGTGGCCCGGGTCGCCTTGGTGACCGCCGCGGTGGCGTCGGCCTTCGTGCTGGTGACGACCAGGTCGCCGCCGAGGACGGGCAGACCGTCGTAGGTCCGCTCGTAGCGCGTGTGGAGCGTGCCGTTGCCGTCCTTGACGACGTCACGGACGACCAGCTTCTCCTTGGCGCCCAGGCCGAGTTCCTTGGCGGTGTCCGCCTTGCCGGCATTCGCCGTGCGCAGCAGCTCGGCGCGCTGGGCGGGCGTCAGCTTGACCGACTCGGCGCCCGGTATGACCTTGCCCGCGGCCGACGGTGCCTTCTCCGGGGCTGCGGTGGCGGCGCCCGACTGGACGGCCGCGGCGATCAGGGCGGACACACCGACGAGTGCCACGGCTGCGGCACGGCGGTGCATCGTGTGGGAGGTGCGTCTGTGGGAGGAACTCTCTCTCAACACTGACTCCTGCGTCTGCGGGCCGCGGGTCGCGCGGCCATGGGGAGACCGGTCGGCTGGTGGGCCGGCCGGGCAGAACGGGCATTGCGCGTGCTGGAGTTCGATCACGGCACAGCCCTGTGCGGAAGCTGTGGGGTTGCTGTGTCGTGGCCGTGGGAAGAGTCGCAGCAGTTTGCGGTTTCTGTCAGGAGCGCGTCAGGAAGTTGGCTGGAAATCGTCCGTTGCCCGGATGGTCATGTTCGTTATACGGGCAATTTGTCTAAAAGTCAGGGGCGGCCGGTCCCCGTGCGAAGTCAGGGCGGGTGACCCCCGTGCGAAGTCAGGACGGGCGGTCCCCGTGCCACGAGTGCCACAGCGCCGCGTACGCCCCGCCCGCCGCCACCAGTTCCTCGTGCGCGCCGAGTTCGGTCAGCAGGCCGTCCTCCATCACCGCCACCCGATCGGCGTCGTGCGCGGTGTGCAGCCGGTGCGCGATCGCGATGACGGTACGGCCCTCCAGCACGGCGGCCAGGGCGCGCTCGGTGTGCCGGGCGGTCGTCGGGTCCAGCAACGCCGTCGCCTCGTCCAGGATCAGCGTGTGCGGGTCCGCCAGCACCACCCGGGCCAGGGCGAGTTGCTGGGCCTGCGAGCCGTCGGTGCGGTGGCCGCCCTCCCCGAGCGCGGTGTCGAGACCGCCGGGCAGCTCGCGCACCCAGCCGTCCGCGCCGACGGCGGCCAGCGCCGACCACAACTCCTCGTCCCCGGCGCCGGGTTCGGCGATCCGCAGGTTGTCCCGGACCGTGCCCAGGAACACATGGTGCTCCTGGGTGACCAGGACGACCTGGCGGCGCAGCTGCTCGGGACCGAGCGCGCCGACCGGAACGCCGCCGACCGTCACCGTCCCCTCGGTGGGCGCGTCGACGCCCGCGAGCAGCCGGCTGAGCGTGGTCTTCCCGGCGCCGGACGGGCCGACGATCGCCAGCCGCTCCCCGGGCCGCACGGTGAGGTCCACCCCGTGCAGGACCTCGCCGCCACGGCCGTAGGAGTACCGCACGCCGGTCACGTCGATACGGTCGCCGGCCGGGGTCGGCGACTCGCCGGAGGTGGTTCTCGGCGCCCGGGCGAGCCCTTCCACCCGTGCGAACGAGGCGCCGCTGCTCTGGAGTTGCTCCACCCGGACCAGGATCTGGTCGAGCGGGCCGGTGAGCTGCTGCAGATACAGGGCCGCCGCGACCACGGCCCCCAGGCTCATCGCCCCGTGGGTGTACAGCACACCGCCGACGATCAGCACACCGGCGATCGGAAGGACGTACGACACCTCGACGGCCGGGAAGAAGACGCTGCGCAGGTACAGGGTGTGGAAACGGGTGCGGCGCGCGGTCTCGATCGCGTCCCGGCTCGCCGCGATCCGCTCGCCCTCCAGCCGCAGCGCCTCCACCGTGCGCGCCCCCGACGCGGTCGCCGCGACGATCTCGGCCACGTCCGAGGTGGCCGCGCCCTCGGCCAGATAGCCGTCCCGGGCGCGGCGCAGATACCAGCGCAGGGCGAACCAGACGGGCAGCAGACCGCACACACCGACCACGCCGAGCAGCGGGGCCAGCACGAACACCGCGACGAGCGCGATCAGGAAACGGACCGCGTTGATGAGGAGGTCGGGACCCGCGTCGCGGAGGGTGGTGCCGACGGTGGAGACGTCGGCGGTGCCGCGGGCGGTGAGATCACCGGTGCCCGCCCTCTCGACCGTCGACGCGGGCAGGGCGAGGGTCCGGTCGACGAACTCCTCGCGGACCCTGGCGAGGGTGCGTTCGCCGAAGCGGTGGCCGACGAAGCGGGCCCAGCGGGCCAGCAGCAGCTCCGCTACGGCACAGAGGAGGAGGGCGAGGGCGAGGCGGTCGACCGTGCCGACGCCGGCCTTCGCCTTCACCTCGTTGATGATGCGGCCCAGCAGCCAGGGGCCGCCGAGGCCCGCGACCGCCGCGGCGGCGTTGAGGGCGAGGGTGGCGGCGAAGGCGCTTCGGTCCGCGCGGATCAGGCGTTGGGCCGCCCGGCGGACGTCGGCGGCGGTGGCGATGGGGAGGTGGCCGGAAGTCGTCACCGTACGGGCTCCTCCGCGTCGGTGTCCCTCGCCACGAGGGCCCGGTACGCCGGGTCGTGGTCGAGGAGGCCCTGATGGGTGCCGGTGGCTGCGACCTTGCCGTCCACCAGGTGGATGACGGTGTCCGCGTGCGCCAGGACGAGGGGGGAGGTGGTGGTGACGACGGTGGTGCGGCCTTGGCGGGCTTGTTTGAGGCGGGTGGCCACGCGGGCCTCCGTGTGGGCGTCGAGGGCTGACGTGGGCTCTATGGCCAGGAGGACCTCGGGGTCGGCTGCCAGGGCTCTTGCCAGGCGGATGCGCTGGCGTTGGCCGCCGGAGAGGTTGCGGGCGTTCGCGTCAATGGGGGAGTCGAGGCCGTCGGGGAGGGCTTGGACTATGTCCTCGGCTGCGGCTGTGTGGAGGGCGGAGGTGATGTGCGCGGGAAGGGGTGCCTCGGATTGTTGTGTGGCGGGTGCGGCGCCGTCGTGGCTGGTCGCGCAGTTCCCCGCGCCCCTTACCGGCGTCAGCACCTCTCGGAGTTTTCCAGCGAACACGTCCGCCTCATGGTCCGCCAGCAGGATGCGGGCCCTGATCTGGGGCAAGCGGATCTCGTCCAGCGGGAGCCCGCCCCAGGTCGCCGTCGACGGGGTGTACCGGGCCACCCGGTCCAGTACGGCCGCCGTATCCGCCGGACGCGCCCCCGCCAACGCCGTCAAGCGGCCCGGCAGGATTCGTACGCCCGACTCCGGGTCGTGCAGGACCGACGGCTCCGCGGGGGCGTCCCTCGTCCCCCTGTCCTCCATCGGCTCCAGGCTCAGGAACCGTACGACCCTCCGTGCCGCCACCACGCCCCGGCTCAGCATGTAGCCGCACTCCACCCAGAACGCCACCGGGCCGACCAGGACCGCGACATAGCCGTACACCGACACCAACTCGCCGATGCTGATGTCCCCTTGGGCGGCCAGCCGGGCCGCCAGCCAGGTGACCACCGCCAGGAACAGGGTCGGGAGGCCGACGCCGAGGGCCTGGACCCAGCTGGTCACCGCGCCCACCCGGTAGCCCTGTTCGCGCAGCCGTTGGGAGTCGCGCCGGAAGGCGTCGGCGAACAGGCCCTTGCCGCCGAGGCCGTTGAGGACGCGCAGGCCGCCGGCGAGGTCGGCGATGCGGGCGGTGAGGATGCCCTGGCGGTCCCGGTACTCGGTCTCGGCGCCCTGGAGGCGGGTGAGGAACGGGCCCACGAGGCCGACGATCACCGGCATGCCGAGCAGGACGACCGCGGCGATGACCGGGGAGACGGAGACCAGGAGGCCCGCGACCACGAGGTAGGCGATGATCGCGCCCACGCCCGGGCCGACCACCGTGAGGGCGGAGGCGATCGTCTGGACGTCGCCGACTCCGATGGTGACGACCTCGCCGGCTCCCGCCCGCCGCGGCAGCGCGGCCCCCAGCCGGACGGCGTGGCCGACGACGACCTTGACCGTGCGGAAGTTGGCGTCCATCCGGACCCGGGTCATCGTGCGGTGCCGCATGATGCTCAGCCACGCGTTGAAGGCGCCGACGAGGAACAGCGCGGTCGCCCAGAGCGTGAGCGTCCCGAGGTCGCCCGGCTCCAGGCCCTCGTCGATCGCCTTGGACATCAGGTACGGCGTCGCCGCCAGCAGCACCATCCAGACGCTGGCGAACAGCGCGCCGAGGGCGCAGCGGCCGGGCTGGCGGCGGACCAGCCACCACAGGTAGTGCCAGCCGCCGCGGCGGTCGGGCGTGCCGGGGTCCTCGTACGCGTCGATCACTGGTAACCCCCTCGGAGACTCACGCCAGGCTGTCCCGCCACGCCCGGTGCAGGTCCGCGAACCTGCCCGTGCCCGCGATGAGTTCGGCCGGCGGGCCGTCCTCGACGATCCGGCCGTGCTCCATCACCAGCACCCGGTCGGCGATCTCGACCGTGGAGAGCCGGTGGGCGATCACGACGGCGGTACGGCCGTGCAGCACCGTCGACATCGCGCGCTGCACCGCCCGTTCGCCGGGGATGTCGAGCGAGCTGGTCGCTTCGTCGAGGATCAGCACGGCCGGGTCGGCGAGCAACGCCCTTGCGAACGCCACCAGTTGACGCTGGCCCGCGGAGATGCGGCCGCCGCGCTTGCGGACGTCGGTGTCGTAGCCGTCGGGCAGGGCGCTGATGAACTCGTGGGCGCCTATGGCCTTCGCGGCCCGCTCGATCTCCTCGCGGGTGGCGTCGGGGCGGCCGATGGCGATGTTGTCCGCGACCGTGCCGGAGAACAGGAACGCCTCCTGCGTCACCATCACGACCCCGCGCCGGAGTTCGGGCACGGACAGGTCGCGCAGGTCGACGCCGTCGAGGAGGACCCGGCCCGCCGTCGGGTCGTAGAAACGGGCGAGGAGCTTGGCGAGGGTCGACTTGCCGGCGCCCGTGGAGCCGACGACCGCGACCGTCTGGCCCGCGGGGAGGGTGAGGTCGAAGCGGGGGAGGATCTCGCCGCCGGTGCGGTAGCCGAAGCGGACGCCGTCGAAGACGACCTCGCGGCCGGGGTGCTCCGACTCCAGGGGCGGCAGTTCGCGGGGCTTGGCGGGCTCGGGGACCGACGGGGTCTGGGCCAGCAGGCCCGCGATCTTCTCCAGTGAGGCCGCCGCCGACTGGTAGGAGTTGAGGAACATGCCCAGGCGGTCGATCGGGTCGTAGAGGCGGCGCAGGTACAGCACCGCCGCCGCCAGCACGCCCAGCTCCAGTGAGCCGCCCGCCACCCGGTAGGCGCCCCACAGCACGATCAGTGCGACCGCCGTGTTGGCGACCAGCCGGGAGCCGACGACATAGCGGGCCATCTCCAGCAGCGCGTCGCCGTTGGTGCGCTCGTGGCGCTTGTTCAGTACGGCGAACTCGGCGTCGTTGGCGGCCTCCCGGCGGAACGCCCGCACCGGGCGGATGCCGTTCATCGTCTCGACGAACTTCACGATGACGGCGGCGATGGCCGTCGAGCGGAGCGTGTAGACGCGTCCCGCGCGGCGCCGGTAGTTCCGTACGAGGAGGTAGAGCGGCACGAACGACGCCACCGCGACCGCGCCGAGGCCGAGGTCCAGCCAGAGCAGCATCGCCGAGATGTAGACGAACGACAGGATGACCGTGATGAGCTCCTGGAGGCCCTCGTTGAGGAGCTCGCGCAGCGACTCGACGTCCGTCGTGGAGCGGGAGATCAGGCGACCGCTGGTGTAGCGCTCGTGGAAGTCGACGCTGAGCGCCTGGGCGTGCCGGAAGATGCGGCCGCGCAGATCGAGGAGCACGTCCTGGCTGACGCGGGCCGAGGCGCGGATGAACGCGTACTGCAGGCCGCCGGAGGCCACCGAGCACAGCAGATAGGCCACCCCGACCGCCATCAGCGGCCCGTGCCGGTCCTCCCGGAACGCCGGCACGGCACTGTCGATCGCGTACGCCACCAGCAGCGGCCCCGCCTGCACCGCCGCCTGCTGGAGCAGCAGCAGGAAGCTGGTGAGGGCGACGCGGGCCTTCATCGGCGCGAGCAGGGAGCGCAGCAGGGCGGAGGTCGCGCGGGGCGGGGTGGGCAGGACGTCACGGTCGAAGGGGTCGCCCGCCTTCTCCCGGACCTGCGGTTCCCGTTCGTCGTCGTCGGCGGTGGCGGGCGCGGCCGTCGTCGGCGCGGTCATCGGGCGTCCTCCGTTTCCCCTGAGCCGGACATGAGATGGGCGTACTCGGCGTTCGTCCGCAGCAGTTCGTGGTGCGTGCCGACGGCGGTGATACGGCCGCCCGACAGCAGCGCCACCCGGTCGGCGAGCAGCACGGTCGACGGGCGGTGGGCGACGATCAGGGCGGTGGTGTCCGCGAGCACGTCCCGCAGGGCGGCCTCGACCGCGGCCTCCGTGTGCACGTCCAGCGCGGACAGCGGGTCGTCCAGGACGAGGAACCTGGGCCTGCCGACGACCGCGCGGGCCAGCGCGAGACGCTGGCGCTGGCCGCCGGAGAGGCTGAGGCCCTGCTCGCCGATCCTGGTGTCGGTGCCCTGGGGGAGGGCGTGCGCGAAGTCGGCCTGCGCGATGGACAGGGCGCGGTCGAGTTCGCGGTCGTCGGCGCCCATGAGGACGTTCTCGCCGACGCTCGCGGAGAAGAGCGTGGGTTCCTCGAAGGCCATCGCCACGAGCGAGCGCAGTTCTTCGCGGGACATGGCGGTGATGTCCTCGCCGTCGAGGGTGATGCGGCCGTCCGTGAGTTCGTGCAGGCGGGGGACCAGCGCGGTGAGGGTCGTCTTGCCGCTGCCCGTCGCGCCGACCAGTGCCATGGACTCGCCGGGGCGGATGTGGAGGTCGACGCGGTCGAGGACGGGGGGTGAGCCGGGGGCGGCGTCGGGGTAGCGGAAGCGGACGTCGTGGAACTGGAGGCCGGTGCCCTTGGCGCCGGTCGCGCTCACGACGGAGGTCTCTTCCGGTGCCTCGTCCATCACCTCGAAATACCGCTCCGTCGCACTCGCCGCGTCCTGGCTCATCGCCAGCAGGAAGCCGATCGAGTCGATGGGCCACCGCAGCGCCAGCGCCGTCGACAGGAAGGCCACCAGCGTCCCGGCCGACAGCTCCCCGTCCGCCACCTGCACCGACCCCAGCACGAGCGCCGCCCCGATCGCCACCTCCGGCAGCGTCACGATGACGGTCAGGATCGCGGCCAGCAGCCGGGCCTTGCGCAGTTCCGTGCCGCGCAGCGTCCGGGACAGCTCCCAGAACGCCCGCGCCTGGCTGCGGTGCCGGCCGAAGCCCTTGATGATGCGGATGCCGAGGACGCTCTCCTCGACGACCGTCGTCAGGTCACCGACCTGGTCCTGTGCCTGCCGGGCCACCGAGGAGTAGCGCTGCTCGAAGAGCAGACAGGAGACGATCACCGGGACCGCGGGCGCCAGGATCACCAGCCCGAGGGTCCAGTCCTGGATCAGCATGATGATCACGCCGACGAGGATCGTCACGCTGTTGACCAGCAGGAACGTCAGCGGGAAGGCCAGGAACATGCGCAGCAGCATCAAGTCGGTGGTGCCCCGCGACAGCAACTGGCCGGACGCCCACCGGTCGTGGAAGGCCACCGGCAGCCGTTGCAGGTGCCCGTACAGGTCCGCGCGCATCTCCGCCTCGACGTGCGACAGCGGGCGGGCCACCAGCCACCGCCGCAGCCCGAACAGCAGCGCCTCACCGAACCCCAGCAACAGCAGGAAGAACGCCCCGAGCCAGACCCCCGCCGGGTCCCGGTCGGCGACGGGGCCGTCCACCATCCACTTCAGGACGAGCGGGATCACCAGGCCCGTACAGGAGGCCAGGACCGCGACGAACGCGGCGGTGAACAGCCGCGCCCGCACCGGTCTGACGTACGGCCACAGGCGCAGCAGGGTTCTGACGGCGGAGCGTTTCCGGGTGGTTGCACGTGTCGTGGACATCAGCAGCGAGCCTACGGATCGGCACTGACAACGCCCACCGAGTTTTGGCCGGACCGGGGTCGGGCCTTGGTCCTACGACCTGCGCGTTCAAGGGGTCGTACGGGCGTATCAACCGATCGGTTGATGCGCCTTCGAGCGCGACGGCCGATGTGTGCGCACCCCCTGTCCCGCGACGCTGATGCCATGTCCGTCATCGAAGTCAGCGAACTGCGCAAGTCCTACGGCGGCCGGCCCGTCGTCGACGGTGTCTCCTTCTCCGTGCAGGAGGGCGAGATCTTCGGCGTCCTCGGCCCCAACGGAGCCGGCAAGACCACCACGGTCGAGTGCGTCGAGGGACTGCGCGTCCCCGACGCCGGCCGCGTCCGGGTCACCGGGCTCGACCCGATCGCCGACCACGCGCGCGTGGCCCGCGTCCTCGGCGCCCAGCTCCAGCAGAGCGAGCTCCAGGCCAAGCTCACCGTCCGCGAGGCGCTGGAGCTCTACGCCTCCTTCCACGCCCGCCCCGCCGACTGGCGGACGCTCGCCGAACGCCTCGGTCTGGCCGGGAAGCTCACCACCCGGTTCGCGAAGCTGTCCGGCGGTCAGAAGCAGCGCCTGTTCATCGCGCTCGCGCTCATCGGCAACCCGAGGATCGTCGTCCTGGACGAACTCACCACCGGCCTGGACCCGCGGGCCCGCCGGGACACCTGGGAGCTGATCGAGGACATCCGCGCGGGCGGCGTCACCGTCCTGCTCGTCACGCACTTCATGGAGGAGGCCCAGCGGCTCTGCGACCGGATCGCCGTGATCGACAAGGGCCGGGTCGCCGCCCTCGACACCCCGGCCGGCCTCATCCGCCGCTCGGCGGGGGCGACAGTCATCAGCTTCACGCCCTCCGCCCCGCTGGACGACCGCGACCTCAACGCCCTGCCGGCGCTCGCCTCGATCGCGCACAAGGACGGCCGCGTCACGCTCGCCGGCACCGACGAGACGGTCAACGCCGTGATCACACTGCTCGCCCGCAGCCACGTCACCGCACACCAGCTCCGCGTCACCGAGGCCACCCTCGACGACGCGTTCCTCGACCTGACGAAGGAGACCGCGGCATGAGCACCGCCCTGGTGAACGACGCACGGCGGCAGGGCATGAACGCCGCCGTCCTGCGCACCGAGATCCGCCTCTTCCGCCGCGAACCCGGCGCCCTCTTCTGGATCCTGCTCTTCCCGACCCTGCTCCTGGTCATCCTCGGCTCGGTCCCGTCCTTCCGGCACGCCGAGGCCGACCTCGGCGGGCTGCGGACCATCGACGTGTACGTCCCCGTCGCCGTGCTGCTCGGCCTGATCGTCGGCGGCCTCCAGGCGATGCCGCAGACGCTGACCGGCTACCGCGAACGCGGCATCCTGCGCCGCATGGCCACCACTCCGGTACGGCCCTCGGCGCTGCTCGCCGCCCAGATGACGGTGTTCGGCGGCGCCGCCCTCGCCTCCGCGCTGCTCGCCCTCACCGTCGGGCGGCTCGCCTTCGACGTACGACTGCCGAAGCAGCCCGCGGGCTATCTCCTCGCCCTGGTGCTGGCCGTTCTCGTGTCCCTCGCGCTCGGTGCCGTCGTCTGCGCGCTGTCCCGGACGACGAAGATCGCCGGTGCCATCGGGTCGGCGGTGTTCTTCCCGGCGATGTTCTGCGCGGGCCTGTGGGCGCCGGTGCAGACCATGCCGGACGTCCTCGCCCGGATCGTCCGCTGCACGCCGTTCGGGGCGGCCGCCGAGGCGCTGAACCGGGCCGCCGCGGGTGACTGGATCGGCTGGACCCACCTGGGCGTCCTCGTCGCCTGGACGGTCCTGTTGACGGGCGCCGCCGCGCGCTGGTTCCGGTGGGAGTAGGCGGTCCGCCGTGCACACTGGGGGCATGACCGCGGCCGACGCAGCGATCGAGCGGCGCTGGGACCAGTTCCACACCTGGGGCCCCTACGGACTGCTCGCGATGGGCACCCTCCTGTCCGCCGTCACCTCCGACGAGGTGATGGCGGGCCCCGGCGAGTGGTGGGTGGCCGGGCCCCTGGTGGTCGCCGCGCTCGTGCTCCAGCTGTGGCACGGGCCGCGCCGGGGCCGTCGTGTCCCGTCCCGGCGCGGGGTCGTCTACTACGTGCTGCGCTGGGTCATCTCCTTCGGACTGACGTGGCTCAACCCGTTCTTCGCGTTCTACGCGGTGGCCGGCTACTTCGACGCCGACGAGGTGATCCCCGGAGTGCGCCGGCAGCGGTTCGGGCTGTTCGCCACGTCGATCGTGGTGGCGGGCTCGCAGTCGGGCGGGCTGCCGTTCCGCAACTGGGGGCAGGTGGCGGTCTTCTGCGGGCTGCTGGTCGTCAACAACGCGCTGCTGATGGCCGTCGCCCACCTCACCTACCAGGAGGAGCAGCGGTCCCGTGAACGCGCCGCCACGATCGAGGCGTTGCAGCAGGCGCTCGACGAGAACGCCGCCCTTCACGCCCAACTCCTGCTCCAGGCACGGGAAGCGGGCGTGGCCGACGAACGCCGGAGGCTCGCGGCCGAGATCCACGACACCATCGCCCAGGGGCTGACCGGCATCATCGCCCAGCTCCAGGTCGTCGCGAACGCCCCCGACCTGGACGTGGCACGCACCCACCTGGAGCGCGCCTCGGACCTGGCCCGGCACAGTCTCGGCGAGGCCCGCCGCTCGGTGCACAACCTCGCCCCGGTGGCGCTGGAGAACGCGGGCCTCGCGGAGGCCCTGAAGAAGACGGTCGCCGACTGGGGCGAACGGACGGGTGTACGCGCCGAGTTCACCGTGACCGGTACCGCCGAGCAGCTCCACGACGAGGTCGCGGCGACTCTGCTGAGGATCGTCCAGGAGGCCCTGTCCAACGCGGCCCGGCACGCCCGGGCCGGCCGCGTGGGCGTCACCCTGTCCTACCTCGGCGACGAGGTCATCCTCGACATCAGGGACGACGGCCGCGGGTTCGACCCCGCCGCCCTCCCCGAACGCACCCGGGCCGGCGGCTTCGGCCTCGACGGCATGCGGGCCCGCGCCGAACGCATCGCGGGCTCCCTCACGGTGGAGTCGGAACCGGGGCACGGCACCGCGCTGTCGGCTCGCGTACCGTTGGTCCGCCATGACTGACTCCGCCGGGAACGACCAGGTCTCTTTGCTGATCGTCGACGACCATCCCGTGGTACGGGACGGTCTGCGCGGCATGTTCGAGAACGCCCCCGGCTTCACCGTCCTCGGCGAGGCGTCGAACGGCGTGGAGGCGCTGGAACGCGCCGCCGTCCTCGACCCGGACGTGATCCTGATGGACCTGCGGATGCCGGGCGGCGGGGGAGTCGACGCCATCCGGGAACTGACCCGCCGAGGCGCCCGCGCGAAGGTGCTCGTCCTGACGACGTACGACACCGACTCCGACACCCTGCCCGCGATCGAGGCGGGCGCGACGGGCTATCTGCTCAAGGACGCCCCGCGCGACGAACTGTTCACCGCGGTCCGTGCGGCGGCGCAGGGCCGTACGGTGCTGTCGCCCGCCGTCGCCACCCGCCTGGTCTCGGCCGTCCGCGCCCCCGGCAACGAGCCGCTCTCCGCCCGCGAACGCGAAGTGCTGGCGCTCGTCGCCAAGGGCACGTCCAACCGCGAGATCGCCCGCGAACTCTTCATCAGCGAGGCGACCGTGAAGACCCATCTCACCCACCTGTACGCCAAGTTGGGCGTCAACGACCGCGCGGCGGCGGTCGCGACGGCGTACCAGCGGGGGATTCTCGGCTAGTTCGGGTACGGCAGGAGCGTGGCGGCCGTCTTCTCCCACGCCGCCTTCAGCTCGGCCAGCAACTCCGGCTCGTCCGGGGCGAGATCGGCCTGTTCGCGGGAGTCCGCGGCCAGGTTGTAGAGGTGGTCGGTCTTGTTCGCGTCCTGGTAGTACTTCCAGTCGCCGCGCCGGAGCGCCCGGTTGGCCCGCACCCGCCAGAACAGGTCGCGCTCCGGCGGCTTCTCGCCGCGCAGCAGATAGCCCGCGAGGCTCGTGCCGTCCAGGGGGTACGCCGGGTCGGGGCGGGCGCCGCCGAACTCCAGCAGGGTCGCCGTCCAGTCGGGGGAGAAGTTGGGCTCGTGGCTGACCTGGTGGCCGTCGATGCGGGCGGGCCAGCGGACGATCGTCGGCACCCTGATGCCGCCCTCCAGGAGGACGAACTTCTCGCCGCTGAGCGGCCAGTTGTAGGAGTAGCGCTCGCCGCCGTTGTCGCTGGCGAACACCACGACGGTGTTCTCCTCCTGTCCGGAGCGGCGCAGCGCGGCGAGCACCTCGCCGACGGCCGCGTCCAGGGACTCCACCATCTCCGCGTACTTCTCGACCGAGCCGCCGTCGTAGTGGTTGAGCGCGGCGACGACCTCGGCCGGGGACTTCGCGGCGCGGATCTTCGCCTCGATCTCGGCGCCGGTCTCCTCGTCGCCCTCCGCGAGCCAGGGCCAGTGCGGGGTGGTGAAGTTGAGGTTCAGCAGCCAGGGCGAGCGGTGCTCCCGGCCCACGTACTCCACGGCCCGCTCGGTCAGGACGTCGGTGTAGTAGCGCAGGTCCTTGTAGGTGGCGTCGCCCTCGTAGAGGTCGTAGTCGCCGAGCTGGCCGAGCTTGGAGAAGTACTCCAGGACACCGCCGTGATTGCCGAAGAACTCGTCCCAGCCCGACTTGGTGGGGCTGTAGTCGGGCAGCCAGCCGCAGTGCCACTTGCCGATCAGGGCGGTGGCGTAACCCGCCTTCTTCAACAGCGAGGCGAGGGTGGGGTGGTGCGGGTCCAGCCCCTGCGTCCGGTTGCCGATCGGCTCGGCCAGCCCGCCCGGCGTACGGCCCGGATACCGTCCGGTGTACAGACTGAACCGCGTCGGCGAGCAGGTCGCCGAGCCCGAGTACGCGTCCGTGAACCGCACCCCCTGCCGCGCCAGCCGGTCCAGGTGCGGCGTCCTGATGTGCGGGGCGCCGTAGGAGGAGAGGTCGGCCCAGCCGAGGTCGTCGCCGAGGATGACGAGGATGTTGGGCCGCTTGCCGGAGGCGGCGGCGGGACGAGCGGTGAAGGGGCGTTCGGCCGCGGCGGCGGCCGTGGTCGTACCGGCGACGGCGGTCACGGCGCCGCCCCCGACGAGACCACCGAACGTGCGGCGGGAGATCTTCGGCATGCGGCCGAGTCTGATCGCCGGACAGGTGCCCTGGCCAGGAATCACAGGCGGAGTTCACGGGGCTGCAATGGCCCCGCAACGCGGACCTCAGCGGGGCGGTGGAAGGGCCGCCAGCCGGTCCAGCACCGGGTCGAGTTCGCGCCGGAGCAGTTTGCGCACCGAGAACACGCTCGGCACCCGCAGCGTCGACGGATCGAAGCGCACGAACCGCGGCTGCCAGTCGGGACCGAAGACGATCACGCCCTTCAACGCGAAGTCCCAGAGCAGCCGTTTGCGGCCACCGTTCATCAGCACCTCCCACCGGGGGCGCTCCGCACGGGCGGGCGGCGGATACGCGGGGAGGGCGCACCGCTCCGCCACCACCTCGCGGAACTCGTCGTAGGCCGTCCGGTCGCAGTAGATCAACAGCACCAGCCGCTCGGGCGGCAGCACACGCAGCGACTCCACGAACTCCCACACCGTGCCCCGCCCCGTGCCCACCGACAGGGCGACCACCCGGGCCCGTGCGATCAGCCCGCTCACCACCCGCTGCCACGCGTCGTCGGCCACGTACATGCGCTCGGCGCCGACCTGCGGCAACGGTTCCCCGGGGCGGCCGATCGCGACCACCCGGCCCAGCCGCCCGAAGCGCCGGACCAGGTCCTCCTCCTGGGTCCGTCCGGAGAGGAAGAAGAGGTTGGCCGCGCCCGCTCCACCGCCGGACAGTTCCAGGGGCATGGCGGACATGACCGGGTCCAGGTCGAAGGGGCGCAGATAGAGGACGTGCCCGGTCGAGTGGGTCGCGCGCAGCGGGTCGAGGATCGCGGCGGTGTGACGGCGGCCGGCCTGCGCCCAGACCCGGCCCAGGGCGAACGCGGACCAGCCGAGGAAGAAGACCACGACACACACCAGCATGATCAGCAGCCACCGGCCGCGGTGCGCGGCGTCGTCCAGGACGGTGCGCAGGCAGAACTGGAAGATCCAGATGCTCCCCCAGCCCCAGCACGGCCCCACCCACCCGCAGCAGCCACCCGACGACGATCAGCCGCCGCCCCCTGGCCCGGTCCTGCCGCCCCCGGGGCGACCGGTCGTTGTCCCTCAGGAAGTACGTGTTCCCATTGGTCACCGCCGGTTCCTACCCCACCCGCAGCAGCAGCACCGCCCGCGCCGGCACCGTGATGGCCGCCCCCGCCCGGTGCACCACCCCCGGCGCCTCCGACTGCTCCTCCCGGGACGTGTCGACGACCACCTCGTACCGCTCCGCCCACGGCGGCCCCGGCAGCACGAAACTCGTCGGGCGGTCGCCGGCGTGCAGGACGGCGAGGAAGCTGTCGTCGAGGACGGGGGCGCCGCGCTCGTCGCGCCCGGGGATGTCCCGGCCGGAGAGGTACATGCCGAGTGTGGCCGCCGGCGCGTACCAGTCCCGTTCCGTCATCTCCGTCCCGCGTGCCGTGAACCACGCCAGATCGCGCAGTCCGTCCGCGGAGTGCGCCCGCCCGGAGAAGAAGGCGCGGCGGCGCAGCACGGGGTGTCGGTGGCGCAGGTCGATCAGACGGGAGGTGAGTTCGAACAGCGCCTTCCAGCCCGGCTGTTCCAGCAGCCCCCAGTCCAGCCAGCTGATCTCGTTGTCCTGGCAGTACGCGTTGTTGTTCCCGCGCTGTGTCCGGCCCAGTTCGTCACCCGCCACCAGCATCGGCACGCCCGTCGACAGCAGCAGCGTCGTCAGCAGGTTGCGCAACTGGCGGCGCCGCAGCGCCCGTACGCGCTCCTCGTCCGTCTCGCCCTCGGCCCCGCAGTTCCACGACCGGTTGTCGTCCGAACCGTCGCGGTTCCCCTCGCCGTTGGCCTCGTTGTGCTTGCGCTCGTACGACACCATGTCGCGCAGGGTGAAACCGTCGTGCGCGGTGATGAAGTTGACGGAGGCGTAGGGGCGGCGGCCGCCCCAGGCGTACAGGTCACTGGAGCCGGAGAGGCGGTACCCCAGGTCCCGTACGTCCGGCAGCGCGCCCCGCCAGAAGTCCCGTACGGCGTTGCGGTAGCGGTCGTTCCACTCCGTCCACAGGGGCGGGAAGGCGCCGACCTGATAGCCGCCCGACCCCACGTCCCACGGCTCGGCGATCAGTTTCACCCGTCGCAGCACCGGGTCCTGCGCGATCACCGCGAGGAACGGCGACAGCATGTCGACGTCGTGCATCGAGCGCGCCAGCGCCGCCGCCAGGTCGAAGCGGAAGCCGTCGACGCCCATCTCGGTGACCCAGTAGCGCAGGGAGTCGGTGATGAGGCGCAGGACGTGCGGCTGCACGACGTGGAGGGTGTTGCCGCAGCCCGTGTAGTCGGCGTACCTGCGGGCGTCCGACTGGAGGCGGTAGTAGCCCCGGTTGTCGATGCCCTTCAGCGACAGCGTCGGGCCCAGCTCGCCCGCTTCGGCGGTGTGGTTGTAGACCACGTCGAGGATGACCTCGATGCCCGCCTCGTGCAGCGCGCGCACCATCCGCCGGAACTCGCCGACCTGCTGGCCGGTGGTGCCGGAGGCGGCGTACGCGGCGTGCGGGGCGAAGTAGCCGATCGAGTTGTAGCCCCAGTAGTTCTTCAGGCCGCGGCGCAGGAGATGGTCCTCATGGGCGAACTGGTGCACCGGGAGCAGCTCCACGGCCGTGACGCCCAGCTTGGTGAGGTGCTCGACGGCCGCCGGATGCGCCAGCCCGGCGTAGGTGCCGCGCAGTTCCTCGGGGATTCCCGGGTGCAGTTTCGTGAAGCCGCGCACGTGCAGCTCGTAGATGACCGAGTCCGCCCACGGTGTCTTCGGGCGGCGGTCGTCCGCCCACTCGTCGTCGGGGGCGTCGTCGTGGACGACCACGCCCTTCGGGACGTACGGCGCCGAGTCCCGTTCGTCGCGCACGGTGTCCGCGACCTGCTGCTGGGGCCAGTCACGGACGTGCCCGTACACCTCGGGCGGCAGGCTGAAGTCGCCGTCCACGGCGCGGGCGTACGGGTCGAGGAGCAGCTTCGCCGGGTTCCAGCGTCCGCCGGTCCACGGGTCCCAGCGCCCGTGCACCCGGTAGCCGTACCGCTGCCCGGGCATCACGCCCGGCACGAACCCGTGCCAGATCTCGTGCGTCAGCTCGGTCAGCCGCGCCCGGGTCTCCTTGCCCCGCTCGTCGAAGAGGCACAGCTCGACGCCCTCCGCGCCGCCCGCCCACAAGGCGAAGTTGGTCCCCGCGACCCCGTCCGGTCCCACCCGGAACCGGGCCCCCAACGGCACGGGCGTACCCGGCCACACGGGCACGGCCGGTGCCGACGGCGTGTGCCGCGCACCGTTCACGACAGCCGGACGTACGTCCTCGGCCACCGCCTCCTGCTCGGCTGCGCTGGACACCTCAGGGCCTCCCACGGCTCGCGGAACGACGTCAAAAAGGGCGCACAGCGTCCCGGCCGCGGCTCCCCGTCGCGTCGTCCTCCCCACTGTTCTGCCCAGCGCTTGGCTCGCACTCACGTTTCCCCTGGGCCGCCCCGATCGTTGGACCCCCTGTGAGGCATGCACACGGGCGCGCTCGGCGCGTGGCGACCGGTCTGGCCGCCGTACTGACATGGGCAGGACTGCTGGCCGGCTGCACTTCGGGGTCCGGCGGGCTCGACCTCGGCGGGTTCGGGAAACCGCCCGCACCCGAGGACGTCATCCGGGTCACCCCGGACGACGGCAGCAAGGGCGTGGGGCGGGACAGCCGGCTCAGGGTGCGGGTGCCCAGCGGCCGGCTGGAGTCGGTGAAGGTCGTCAAGTCCCAGGACGCGCAGGACACCCCGGTGCCCGGCCGCGTCTCCGAGGACGGCCTGCGCTGGGAGCCCGACGAGGCCGAGCTCGCCCTCGCCGCGAAGTACACCGTCGACGCCGTCGCCCTCGACGGCCACGGCCGCCGCTCCGCCCGGCACACCACCTTCACCACCTACGTCCCCGACGAACGCTTCATCGGGTACGTCGCCCCGGAGAACCGCTCCACGGTCGGCACCGGAATGATCGTCTCCCTGACCTTCAACCGCGACATCGACAACCGTGCCGCCGTCGAGCGCGCCGTCCACGTCACCGCCAAGCCGCCCGTCGAGATCCGCCCCCACTGGTTCGACAAGGGCCGCCTCGACTTCCGCCCCGAGCACTACTGGAAGCCCGGCACCCAGGTGACCGTCGCGCTGCGCCTGCGGGACGTCGAGGGCGCCCCCGGTGTCTACGGCCTGCAGTACAAGACGTTCTCCTTCACCGTCGGCCGCAGCCAGGTCTCCCTCGTCGACGCCGCCAAGCACACCATGCAGGTGAGGAGAGACGGAGAGCTCCTCGCCACCGTGCCGATCACCGCCGGAGCACCCCGCACCACGACCTACAACGGCAAGATGGTCGTCACCGAGATGCTGGAAGTGACCCGCATGAACAGCCGCACGGTCGGCTTCGGTGGTGAGTACGACATCCCGGACGTCCCGCACGCCATGCGCCTGACCGACTCCGGCACCTTCCTGCACGGCAACTACTGGGCGCCGGACGCCCCCGGGAAGGTCAATGTCAGCCATGGCTGTGTCGGTCTGCGGGATGTGAAGGGGGGCAGCTCGGACACCCCCGCGGGCTGGTTCTTCGACCGCAGCCTCGTCGGGGACGTCGTCGAGGTCGTGCACAGCAATGACAAAAAGGTCGCTCCTGACAACGGGCTCGGAGGATGGAACATGGGATGGAAGGAGTGGCAGGCGGGCAGCGCGGTGAAGTAACCAGGTGGGGGGCCGGGTCGACGGGTGGTGCAGGGGGCGCGGTTGGGACCGAACGGTGACAATCGCACCCCGCCGACGGCCGGGATCTTGTGGTTAATATGCGCCGAGTGCGCGGGACGCGCAGGGGGTTGCGGGCCTGGACCGGGCCGGCGAGGGGAGAAACACTTTGAACGTGCGACCGATACCGGGGGCGTCGGTTGACGCAGGCGGGCGGCGACGCAAGGGCTGGATGGCCGTGGTGTCCGGGGTGATGCTGGTCGCCGTCACGGCCTGCGGCGGAGGCGGCGGGGACTCGGACGGCAAGCCGGGCGCCGGCAAGGGCGAGGACGCGAGCGTCGCGGAGAGCAAGCAGTCGGTGGCGGTCGTCGCCATCGCGCCCAAGGACGGCGCCAAGGCCGTCGAGACCAGCGGTGCCCTGAAGGTGAGCGCCAGCAAGGGCAAGTTGACGGCCGTCGAGGTCAAGACGGCCAAGGGGGACAAGGTCGACGGCGAGATATCCGCCGACGGCGCCTCCTGGACGCCGTCCACCCACCTGGCCGGGTCCACCAAGTACACGGTGCACGCGGTCGCCAAGGACTCCGCGGGCCGTGAGGCCGCCGAGGACTCCAGCTTCACCACCCTGACGCCGAAGAACACCTTCATCGGCAACTTCACGCCGGAGGACGGCTCGAAGGTCGGCGTCGGGATGCCCTTCTCGATCCGCTTCACCCGGGGCATCACCAACCCCGAGGACGTCGAGAAGGCCATCAGCATCAAGACCGAGCCGGCCGTCGACGTCGAGGGCCACTGGTTCGGCAACGACCGCCTCGACTTCCGCCCCGAGAAGTACTGGGCCGAGGGCACCAAGGTCACCGTCGACCTCAACCTCGACGGCGTCGAGGGCCGGGACGGCGTCTACGGCAAGCAGGCCAAGTCCGTCTCCTTCACCATCGGCCGCAACCAGGTCTCGATCGTGGACGCCAAGAAGCACACGATGAAGGTCATGCAGGACGGGAAGGTCATCAAGACCCTCCCGGTCACCACCGGCAAGCCCGGTTACGACACCTGGAACGGCCAGATGGTCATCAGTGAGCGCCTCCGGGTGACCCGGATGAACGGCGAGACGGTCGGCTACGGCGGCGAGTACGACATCAAGGACGTCCCCGACGCCATGCGCCTGACCAACTCGGGCACCTTCATCCACGGCAACTACTGGGGCGGCGACGCCTTCGGCAACTACAACGCCAGCCATGGCTGCGTGGGCCTGCGCGACAACCGCGGCGGCGGCGACCGCTCCGCGCCGGCCGCGTGGTTCTTCGACCACTCGATCATCGGCGACGTGGTGGTCGTGAAGCACTCCAACGACGCCACGGTGGCCCCGGACAACGGCTACAACGGCTGGAACATGTCCTGGGCGGAGTGGAAGAAGTAGCACGTCCGTATCGGCTCTCGCCCCGGTGTGAGGTACTCCACCGGGGCCGATGTCGTTAGTGGCCGTTAACCTGCCTCCATGACCGTAACTCTGGAAGTCGCCGAAGGCGTCGGCACCATCCTTCTCGACCGTCCGCCCATGAACGCGCTGGACGTCGCCACGCAGGACCGGCTCAAGGAGCTCGCCGAGGAGGCGACGCGTCGTGAGGACGTGCGGGCCGTGGTGATCTACGGCGGGGAGAAGGTGTTCGCGGCCGGCGCGGACATCAAGGAGATGCAGAACATGGACCACACCGCGATGGTCCTGCGCGCCCGCGCCCTCCAGGACTCGTTCACGGCCGTGGCCCGCATCCCCAAGCCGGTCGTCGCGGCCGTCACCGGCTATGCGCTGGGCGGCGGGTGCGAGCTGGCGCTGTGCGCGGACTTCCGGATCGCCGCCGACAACGCCAAGCTGGGCCAGCCCGAGATCCTGCTCGGCCTGATCCCGGGCGCGGGCGGCACCCAGCGCCTGGCCCGGCTCGTCGGCCCGTCCAAGGCGAAGGACCTCATCTTCACCGGCCGCATGGTCAAGGCCGACGAGGCGGAGAAGCTGGGCCTGGTGGACCGGGTCGTCCCGGCCGCCGACGTGTACACGGAGGCGCGGGCGTGGGCGGCGAAGCTCGCGCAGGGGCCGGCGATCGCGCTGCGCGCCGCGAAGGAGTCGATCGACACCGGTCTGGAGACCGACATCGACACCGGGCTCGCCGTCGAACGGAACTGGTTCGCGGGCCTGTTCGCCACCGCCGACCGTGAGATCGGCATGCGCAGCTTCGTCGAGGAGGGCCCGGGGAAGGCGAAGTTCCTCTGAGGACCGGAGTGACGAAGTCGATGGTGAAACTTCCCCGAACCACTTGCAATTGACGGACTGTCTGATCCGGGTCCCTCGATGGGGCGGTTTATGGGAGCCTTAAGGCAACCTTAAGTCTGCCTTGTCGAGGGGGACCGTCGATTGCCTCCAACCGAGCCTCCACCGCAGGTCAGACGGGCTGTCGATGACCCTGAACTGCCTCTGGCATATGCCGATCGGCCACTTCGGAATGGTGGATTCCGGGGGGCGTATTCAACAGGAACGGCCCCGGAGGACGGCCGGGGCGGCCATGATGGGGGCATGGCGGGGCTGGAGGGTATCGAACAGCCGCGGGGACACGGCCGTGCGACCGCGGCGCGCTGGTCGCCGACGGTCGAGGACGAACACGCGCAGAAGGCGCTGGAGTTGTTCGGAGACCCGACCGAGGCGGAGGTTCCGCTTCCGTCCCGCCCCGAGTCCGCGGCCGCCGCCCGTCGGCTGACCCAGGTGGTCGTCCTGCGCCAGTGGGGCCTCACCCCCAAGATGACCGAGGACGCCGTCCTGCTCGTCTCCGAACTCGTCGGCAACGCGGTACGGCACACGGGAGCGCGGGTCTTCGGACTCCGGATGCGCCGGCGGCGCGGCTGGATCCGCGTCGAGGTGCGCGACCCCTCGCGCGGGCTGCCGTGCCTGATGCCGGTGCAGGAGATGGACATCAGCGGGCGGGGGCTGTTCCTGGTGGACAAGCTGTCCGACCGCTGGGGCGTCGATCTGCTGCCGCGCGGGAAGACGACGTGGTTCGAGATGCGGGTCGCTGATCGATAGCGGGGGCAAACCGCCCTTAAATGGGGCAAGTGACCACTACCGATCGTCGGACAGTGCTCCGCGCCACCGCCGGCCTCGCGTTCACCGCCGGGTGCGCCACCAGCGGTTCCGTCGCACATCGGCGCCCGCCACCAGCAGTGCGTCGCCCGTCCGGCCCCTCGAAGTCCGCCGCCCTCGGCGAAACCCCGCCCGGCCCCGCCGCTTCGGCCGCCCCGCCCAGCTCGGCCACGGCCCCGCACCGCCCCCGCGCGCCTCACCTTCCACGGCAACGGCGACCGCCACCACGCGACGGCGTTGCTGCGAGCGGCCGAGGAACGCGGCGCGGCCCGTCCTCGCCGTCGGCACCTGGCTCGACGCCCACCCCGAGCTCGCCCGCCGCATCCTCGACGGCGGCCATGACCTCGGCAACCACACCCTCCACCACCTCGGCGTCAACGACATGTCCGAAGCGGACGCGCTCGCCGAGATCGCCGGCTGCGCCGACCGGCTGCGCACGCTCACCGGCTCCATCGGCAGCTGGTTCCGCCCCTCGCGTGCCGCCCGGGCCTCCCCGCTCGTTGAACGGCTGGCCCGCCGCGTCGGCTACCCGCACGTCCTGTCGTACGACGTCGACTCCCTGGACTTCACCTCCCCCGGCGCCCCCGCGATCACCCGCAAGGTGCTCGCCGAGGTCCGGAACGGGTCCGTGGTGAGCCTGCACTTCGGGTACGCCGACACGGTCGCCGCCCTCCCCGCCGTACTGGAAGAACTCGACCGCCGCGGCCTGGCCGCGGTGACCACCACGGAGCTGTTCAGCTGATGCACCGCCTTGTGAAGCAGACCCTCGCCGCCGGAGTCGTCCTCGCCGCCCTCACCGCCTGCGGCACCGAGACCCGGGACCACGCCGCCCCCGACCACACCGCCACCCGGGCGGCCGTCCCCGCGCCACCGAAGAAGAAGCCCGTCCACGGGCTGCCCGGCATGCCGCCGGTCCTCGACCCGCAGGACGTCTACGCCGCCGACCGCCCCGACAAGCTCTCCCCGGTGGTCAAGGACTTCCCGTCCCGCGTGTACGTCCCCAACACCGAGTCCGACACGGTCTCCGTCATCGACCCGAAGACGTACCGGATCATCGAGACGATCCACGTCGCCGCCAGCCCCAACACGTCGTCCCCTCCTGGGACATGAAGACACTGTGGGTCAACAACAACCGCGGCCACACCCTCACACCCATCGACCCGAGAACCGGCAAGGCGGGCAAGCCGGTCGAGGTGCACGACCCGTACAACCTCTACTTCACGCCCAACGGCAAGTACGCCGTCGTCATGGCCTCCCTCGACCGCGAACTCGTCTTCCGCGACCCGCACACCATGGAGCGCAAGAAGACCGTCCCGGTCACCTGCTACGGCGTCAACCACGCCGACTTCTCACTCGACGGCCGGTACTTCATCGTCTCCTGCGAGTTCAGCGGCGAACTGCTCAAGGTCGACACCGAGAAGATGAAGGTCGTCGGCCAGCAGAAGCTGCCCTTCCGCGGGGCCATGCCGCAGGACGTGAAGATCTCGCCGGACGGCAAGCGGTTCTACGTCGCCGACATGATGGCCGACGGCATGTGGGTCCTGGACGGCGCCACGTTCGGCCGGCCGAAGCTCATCCCCACCGGCAAGGGCACCCACGGCCTCTACGTCAGCCGCGACTCGCGCGAGATGTACGTCTCCAACCGGGGTGAAGGGACCATCTCCGTCTGGGACTTCGCACAGGACAAGGTGACGAAGAAGTGGCGCCTGCCGGACGGCGGCAGCCCCGACATGGGCGGCGTCTCCGCGGACGGCAAGGTGCTGTGGCTGTCCGGGCGCTACAACGCCGAGGTGTACGCCGTCGACACCCGCACCGGCGAGCAGCTGGCTCGCATCAAGGTCGGCAGCGGACCGCACGGCCTCGCCGTCTACCCGCAGCCCGGCCGCTACTCACTGGGGCACACGGGCATCTTCCGCTGATCTCAGGTTGATCCTCGGTCAGTTGACACGCCGCCGCACGAGTGAAGATCCCCGGCCCGCCCGGGCCGGGCCGGGATGGTGCTTCCATGATCACCACTCGCCTGCGGCGGCGTGCCGCTGCCGCCGCCCTCTCCCTCGCCGCCGTCGTCGCCACCACGGCGGCCACCGCCCCCGCCAAGCCCGCCGCGCCTGCGAAGGCCCCTGCGACCCCGGACTGCAAGGTCCAGTTCGACGACCCCGTCAAGGCCGCCGCCGACCGCACCGTGGACGTCAGCCGCATCACCCCCGAGCCGGTCTGGCGCAAGAGCTGCGGCACCCTCTACCGCAGCGACGGCCGCGGCCCCGAGATCGTCTTCGCGGAGGGCTTCAAACCGAAGGACGTGGTGAACGGCCAGTACGACATCGAGAAGTACGTCCTGGTCAACCAGCCCTCCCCGTACGTCTCCACGACCTACGACCACGACCTGTACAAGACCTGGTGGAAGTCGGGCTACAACTACTACATCGACGCCCCCGGCGGCGTGGACGTGAACAAGACCATCGGCGACACCCACAAGTGGGCCGACCAGGTCGAGGTCGCCTTCCCCGGCGGCATCGCCCGCAAGTACATCATCGGCGTCTGCCCCGTGAACAAGACCACCAAGGTCGAGATCATGAGCGGCTGTCAGAGCAACCCGCACTACGAGGCCTGGCACTGAGAGGTCAGGGATCGGCCCTGAGGAGCAGGGCCTCCGCGCCCACCGGCCGGTAACCGGCCGCCTGGAACGCCCGCGTGCTGCGGGCGTTCCCCGGCGCGACCTGCGCCCACAGCGGCTCGTCGACGAGCTGCCGGGCGGCTCCCACGAGCAGCCGCCCCAGCCCCCGGTGCCGTACGGCGTCGTCGACCTCGACCGACACCTCCAGACGGCCACCGATCCCGCGCCCCATGACCAGCACCCCGCCGTCCGCCGTCCAGGCCCGCACGTCGTGACGGCGCCCGCGGGCGTACACGATCCGCGGATGACCGGCGTCCGCGATCTCCGTGAGCGTGACCGGCGGCCGGCCGGGCAGGGGCGAGCCGACCAGCATGACGTCGATGGTCTCGGCCCTGCGCCCCGTCCGTTCCAGGAAGGCCGCCAGGAACAGCGGATTCATGGTCGCGGCGAGCGGGTCGCAGTCGAGCCCGCGCAGGGTCGCGTACACCCACTCCGGATCCTCGTCGGTGAAGACGACGGAGTGCGCGGTGAAGGCGAGGACGCCCGCGTCCCGGGCCGAGTGCTGCGGGACGACCGTCGTGCGGCCGTCCGCCGGCGGGAAGACCCCGCGGGCCGCCGCGTCGAGAATGTCCCGGAGAGTCTCCACCGCACCCGCTCCTTGAGTCTCCACCCGCTGGAAGGCCCAGACTCACACACATGATCGACGACGGCACCGGACTTTTCACCATCGGCGAGCTGGCCCGGGCCACCGGACTGACCGTGCGCACCATCCGCTACTGGTCGGACGAGGGGGTCCTGGAGCCGGTGACCCGTTCGACCGGGGGCTACCGGCTCTACGACGCCTCGTGCGCCGCCCGCCTGGAGCTGATCCGCACCCTGCGCGAGCTGGGCCTCGGCCTGGACGACGTACGGAAGGTGCTGGACGGGGAGCGGACGGTCGCGGAGGTGGCGGCCGCGCATGTGACGGCGCTGGACGCGCAGATCCGGTCGCTGAAGGTGACCCGGGCGGTGCTGTCGACCGTGGCGCGACGCGGTTCGACCGCAGAGGAGATGACGCTCATGAACAAGCTGGCACGCCTGTCGGCGGCCGAACGGGCCCGGATCGTCGAGGACTTCACCACCGAGATCTTCGACGGGCTGGACACCGCCGACCCCGACATCCGGGAGCGGCTGCGGTACGCCCCGGCGGACCTGCCGGACGACCCGACGCCGGAGCAGGTCGACGCGTGGGTCGAGATCGCGGAGATGATGCAGGACCCCGAGTTCAAGGCGCTGATGCGCAGGATGATCGAGTTCAACGCGGCGGACCGCGGGCCGGACGTGCCCGCGGGCACCTCGCTGTGGTTCATGAGCCGGCTGGTGCAGCTGGCGGGGGAGGCCCTGGAGCGGGGTGTCGCGCCGGAGGCACCGGAGGCCGCCGACCTGCTCCGCGGGCTGCTCGGGGACGCGGACCCGGCGGAGGTGCTGACCCGCCTCGAGGCGGGAACCAACGTCCGGCTGGCCCGGTACCGGCAGCTTTGGGCGACGGTGGCGGGGCTTGGACCGCAGGCGGCGCACGAGGAGAAGTTCGCGTGGGTGGTCGCCGCATTGCGCGCTCGGACCGCCGGTTAATCTGACCTCCGGCAACAAGCCGAGCAAGGTACGACGAAAAGGGGCGGATCGGTGGCGAACATCGACGAGGCACGCAAGGACTTCGAGCGGATCGACACGGACGGTGACGGCTTCATCACCGCCGCCGAGTTCAAGACCGCCCTCGCTCAGGGAGGCGACTGGAACGTGACCGAGTCCGTCGCCGAGGTGATCATCAAGACCCGTGACCTCAACGGCGACAAGGTGCTCTCCTTCGACGAGTTCTGGGCGTACCTGAGCAAGTGACGTGCGCGGAAGGGGGCGTCCGAGAAGCCGGGAGAGGCTTCAGGGGCGCCCCCTTCGTCATGTGGTGCGCGTCTAGGAGGCTTGTCTCCGGTACTGCCCCGGAGCCACCCCGTACTGCCGCTTGAACGCCTTGGCGAAGGCGAACTCCGAGGTGTAGCCGGTGCGTTCGGCGATGGTCCGCAGCGGTGTGTCGTCCGCGCGCAGCAGCTGGCCCGCCGTCGTCATGCGCCACCAGGTCAGATACGCCAGCGGCGGGCGCCCCACCAGCGTGGTGAACCGCCGGGCGAACGCCGCCCGGGACAGACCGCCGTGGGCGCCGAGTTCCTCCACCGTCCAGGGGTGGTCCGGCGCGGCGTGGATGGCCTGGAGGGCCGCCGTCACCGCGGGGTCGGCGAGCGCCGCCGCCCAGCCGGTGGGATGCCGGTCGGCGCGTGCCGCGTCCTGCCACCAGGCGCGCAGGATGTACAGCAGCAGGGTGTCCAGGAGCGAGGGCACGATGATGTCCGAGCCCGGCTGCGGCTCCTCCAGCTCCGCGCCCAGCAGCTCCACGGTCGCCCGCAGCGAGCGGTGGGCACCGACCCGGGAGGGCAGGTGCACGACCTCGGCAGTTCGGTCAGCAGCGGGTGGGCCCGGCTGCGGTCCAGCCAGTAGGCGCCGCACAGCAGGACCGTGTCCGGGACGGCGTCCCGTACGGGAGGCGGGGGCGGGGGCGGTGGCGCGTCCGGCTGGAACCGTACGACCTCCGGTTCCACGTCCGGCCCGCTGGTCAGCGCGTACCCCCGCCCGTGGGCCAGGAACACCACGTCCCCCGCCGCGAGCGCCACCGGCTCGCCCGCCGAGGGCAGCAGCCAGGCCGACCCCCGCAGCACCACGTGGAACCCGGCACCCTCCGAGTCCTCGATCCGCATCCCCCAGGGCGCGTACTTGTCCCGCCGGCCCGAGTGCGGCCGCCCGGTGCGCATCGCGGCGATCGCGTCGCTCAGTACGTCCATGTCCACCACCGTAGCCGGGAGTTGTCAGGCGAAGACGTACGGACAGGAAAGGGAGACCGGCGGACATGGATCGTCTCCGCCACGGCTCCTAGCGTGGACGCCATGGCAACTACCGCACGTACTGTGCTCTTTCATGACATGGGCGGACCCGAAGTGCTGTCCGTCGAGGACGTACCGGTGTCCGCGCCCGGCCCCGGCCAAGTGGCCGTCCGGGTCGAGGCGTTGGGCCTCAACCGCGCCGAGGCCCTCTTCCGCTCCGGCACTTACTACTACCAGCCCACCCTCCCCGCCTCCCGCCTCGGCTACGAGGCTCCGGAGTCGTCGAGGCCGTCGGCGAGGGCGTCACCGAACTCGCCGTCGGCGACCCGGTGACGACCGGACCCGGCATCGAGATGAGCGCGCAGGGGGTGTACGCGGAACGGGTCGTCCTGCCCGAGGCCTCGGTGCTGCCCCGCCCCGCTTCCGTGGACGCCGTCACGGGGGCGGCGTCCTGGCTGACGTACACGACCGCCTACGGCGCCCTCCTGGAGACGGCCGGACTCAGGCCCGGCGACCACGTCCTGATCACCGGGGCCTCCAGCGGGGTCGGCACGGCAGCGATCCAGGTGGCCCGCCGCATCGGCGCGATCCCGCTGGCCACGACACGTACCGAGGCGAAGCGGCAGGGACTGCTGGAGGCGGGGGCGGCGGAGGTGATCGTCTCGGACGGGGACGCCGAGACGGTGGCCAAGGAGGCCGGGCGGCTCACCGGCGGGCGGGGCGTCGAGGTGATCTTCGACGCGATCGGTGGCCCCGGCTTCCGGCCGCTGGCCGGCGCGCTCGCCGAGGGCGGGGCGGTGGTGGCCTACGGCTGGCTGGACCGCCGTCCCGCCGAGATCCCCTGGAACTGGCCGTTCACGATCCACACGTACGCCAACATGATCCTCACCGGGACGCCGGGCGGGCGCCGGCGCTCCACCGCGTTCCTCAACGCGGGCCTGGCCGACGGCGGCTTCCGCCCGGTCATCGCCGAGGTCTTCGAGGGCCTGGACCGGATCCGGGACGCCCACCGGCTGATGGAGTCGAACCGGCACACGGGGAAGATCGTCGTCAGGATCTGACGCTCTCGGAGTCAGGATCTGAGGCTCCCCGGAATACCTCCCCGCCGAGCCGGGTTGACGCCACCCAGACGCATGCACATGCATCGAATCTGGAAGGGTCTGTCATGAAGATCGGCATCATCGGCGCGGGAAACATCGGCGGCAACCTCACCCGGCGGCTCACCGCCCTCGGGCACGAGGTGGCGGTGGCGAACTCGCGCGGCCCGCACACGCTGACCGCGCTCGCGGAAGAGACGGGTGCGACGCCCGTCCCGGTCGAGGAGGCCGCGCGAGGCGCCGAAGTGGTCGTCGTGACGATCCCGCTCAAGGCGATCCCGGACCTGCCGAAGGGCGTGCTCGACGGCGCCGCGGACGGCGTGGCGGTGATCGACACCGGCAACTACTACCCGAAGCAGCGGGACGGCCGGATCGCCGGGATCGAGGACGAGGGCCTGACGGAGAGCCGCTGGACGGAACGGCACCTCGGCCACCCCGTCATCAAGGCCTTCAACGGCACCTACGCCCAGGACATCCTCGACCGCCACCGCCCGGCCGGCGCCCCCGACCGCCAGGCCCTCCCGGTCGCCGGCGACGACGAGGCGGCCAAGGCGAAGGTCCGCGCCCTCATCGACGAACTCGGCTTCGACACGGTCGACGCGGGCGGCCTCGACGACTCCTGGCGCCAGCAGCCGGACACGCCGGTGTACGGACTGCGGGAGGGCGTCGACGGGGTGACGAAGGCACTGGCGGCGGCGAGCCCGGAACGCAAGCCGGACTTCCGCGGCTGAGGCGGGTCCGGAACGCAAACCCGGGTTCCGGGCCTGAGGCGGGAGCGGGTTCGAGAGGCGCGCCCGAGTTCCGCGCGTGAGGCGAGCCCGGAACGCAAGCCCGAGTTCCGTGCGTGAGGCGAGCCCGGAACGCGAGCCCGAGTTCCGCGCGTGAGGCGGGTCCGGGACGCGGACCCGAATTCCGGGCCTGAGGCCGGTCGGCCCGGGATCAGACGATCTCCAGCGGCACGTGCGGCCCGTCCGGCAGCTCGACCTCGATCCCGTCGCCGGGCCGTACGACCCCGCCTTCCAGGACGACGCTCATGATCCCGCCCTTGAGCCGGAGCTTCCCGTCGGCGTCCCGGGTGACGACCTGCTTCAGCAGCCCCTGCCGGAAGTTGTCGATCTGAAGACAGGGGTTGCGCAGCCCGGTCACCTCGACGACCGCCCGCTCACCGAGGCGCAGCCGGGTGCCGACGGGCAGCGCGAGCAGATCGATGCCCCGCGTGGTGACGTTCTCGCCGAGCTCCCCGGCGCCGACCTCGATACCGGCTTCCCGTACCTCGTCGAACAACTCCTGGTGCAGGAGGTGTACTTGGCGCAGATTCGGCTGCGAGGGGTCCCTCGCCACGCGGGACCGGTGCTTCACCGTCACCCCGGCGTGCACATCCCCCTCGACCCCGAGCCCGGCGAGCAGCGTGATGCTCTCCCGGTTCGGCTTGGTGAAGGAGTACGTCCCGTTGCTGCTGACCGCAGTGATCTGCCCACCCATGGGGCGGACTCTATCCCAGGCCTCTGATCAGGCGCCTTCGGCCCATTCGCGCAGTGCCGCCCGGCTCGCGAAATCCGCCACGTCCTTGTCCAGCGGATCGTCGGTGTACTGGTGGAAGCGCCACTTCGCCTTGATGCGGGGCTTGCCGGCCGTCACGTAGTCGGCGATCCACAGGCCGTCGCCGGCGTAGGACGTCGTGTCGATGTTGAGCCAGTAGTTCCGGTTCGTGTAGAGCACCACCCGGTTGTTCGGCCGCAGCTCCTTCACCTTCCGGATGAAGCGGTCCTTCTCCGCGTTGCTCGCGTGCGTGCCCTCGCCGGTGGTCTCCCAGTCCACGGCGAGGATGTCGCCCGCCCGTTCCGGGGCCTTGCTCACGAAGTACTCGGCCTGGGCGGTCAGATTGCCCGGCCAGAGGAAGTGGTAGAAGCCGACGACCAGCCCGGCGTCGCGGGCCCGCTTGGTCTGGGCCGCGAGCTTGGGGTTGGTGTACGTACGGCCCTCCGTCGCCTTGACGAAGACGAAGGAGAGGCCGTCGGTGTCGTAGGAGGAGGACTGGTAGGCGCTGACGTCTATGCCGCGGAGCATGGGGGGACTCCCTGAAGTGCCGTAGGGGGACAGGGGGTGGATGAATCGCCAACCACCTTGGCACGCGGGCCCCTTGCCCGTTCAGCACTCGATGATGTTCACCGCGAGACCGCCCCGAGCCGTCTCCTTGTACTTCACGCTCATGTCGGCGCCGGTGTCCTTCATGGTCTTGATGACCTTGTCGAGGGACACCTTGTGGGAGCCGTCGCCACGCATCGCCATGCGGGCGGCGGTGACCGCCTTCACCGCGGCCATGCCGTTGCGTTCGATGCACGGGATCTGGACCAGGCCGCCGACCGGGTCGCAGGTCAGGCCCAGGTTGTGCTCCATGCCGATCTCGGCCGCGTTCTCGACCTGCTCCGGGGAGCCGCCCAGCACCTCCGCCAGCGCCCCCGCCGCCATCGAGCAGGCCGAGCCGACCTCGCCCTGGCAGCCGACCTCGGCGCCGGAGATGGAGGCGTTCTCCTTGAAGAGCATGCCGATCGCGCCGGCGGCCAGCAGGAAGCGGACGACGCCGTCCTCGTCGGCGCCCGGCACGAAGTTGATGTAGTAGTGCAGGACCGCCGGGATGATGCCGGCCGCGCCGTTCGTCGGGGCGGTCACGACGCGTCCGCCGGCCGCGTTCTCCTCGTTGACCGCCATCGCGTAGAGGGTGATCCACTCCATGGCGTGAGCCAACGGGTCGCCCTCCGCCCGCAGTTGACGCGCCGTCACGGCCGCCCGGCGCTTGACCCTGAGGCCGCCCGGCAGGATGCCCTCCCGCGACATGCCGCGCGAGACGCACGCCTGCATGACCCGCCAGATGTCGAGGAGCCCGGACCGGATCTCCTCCTCGGTACGCCAGGCCCGCTCGTTCTCCAGCATCAGCGCGGAGATCGACAGGCCGGTCTCCTTCGTCAGCCGCAGCAGCTCGTCGCCCGTGCGGAACGGGTACTTCAGCACCGTGTCGTCCAGCTTGATGCGGTCCGCGCCCACCGCGTCCTCGTCCACGACGAAACCGCCGCCGACCGAGTAGTACGTCTTCGACAGCAGCTCCGCCCCGGACGCGTCGTACGCCCACAGCGTCATGCCGTTCGCGTGGTACGGCAGCGCTTTGCGGCGGTGCAGGACCAGGTCGTCGTCGAAGGAGAACGCGATCTCGCGTTCGCCCAGCAGGTTCAGCGAACCGTTTCTCCTGATCGCCTCGATCCGCTCGTCGGCGGTCTCCACGTCGACGGTACGAGGGGACGCGCCCTCCAGACCGAGCAGCACCGCCTTGGGGGTGCCGTGGCCGTGGCCGGTCGCGCCCAGGGAGCCGTACAGCTCCGAGCGGACGGCCGCCACCGAGGACAGCACGCCCTCGTTGCGCAGACGGCGGGCGAACATGCGGGCCGCGCGCATCGGGCCGACCGTGTGGGAGCTCGACGGGCCGATGCCGATCGAGAACAGGTCGAAGACCGAGATGGCCACGGGAACTCCTTCAAAAAGGGTGGGGGCACACATCGTCGGGTGCCCCCACCGGGGAACTACTACTTGCTCAGGCCGGGGTACAGCGGGTGCTTGTCGGCCAGGGTCTTGACCCGGGTCTTCAGTGCCTCGGCGTCGTACGACGGCTTCAGGGCCGCCGCGATGACGTCCGCGACCTCGGCGAAGTCCTCGGCCGTGAAGCCGCGGGTGGCCAGCGCCGGGGTGCCGATGCGCAGGCCCGACGTCACCATGGGCGGGCGCGGGTCGTTGGGGACGGCGTTGCGGTTGACCGTGATGCCGACCTCGTGGAGACGGTCCTCGGCCTGCTGCCCGTCCAGCTCGGACTCGCGCAGGTCCACCAGGATCAGGTGCACGTCCGTGCCACCGGAGAGCACGTTGACCCCGGCCTCGCGGGCGTCCGCAGCGGTCAGACGCTCGGCGAGGATGCGCGCACCCTCCACCGTACGCCGCTGGCGCTCCTTGAACTCCTCGCTCGCGGCGACCTTGAAGGACACCGCCTTCGCCGCGATCACGTGCTCCAGGGGGCCGCCCTGGAAGCCCGGGAACACGGACGAGTTCAGCTTCTTCGCGAAGTCCTTCTTCGCCAGGATGATGCCGCCGCGCGGGCCGCCCAGGGTCTTGTGGGTGGTGGAGGTGACCACGTCCGCATGCTCGACCGGGTTGGGGTGCAGCCCGGCCGCGACCAGACCGGCGAAGTGCGCCATGTCGACCCATAGGTAGGCCTCGACCTCGTCGGCGATCCGGCGGAACTCGGCGAAGTCCAGCTGCCGCGGGTACGCCGACCAGCCGGCGATGATCACCTTCGGGCGGTGCTCCTTGGCCAGGCGCTCCACCTCGGCCATGTCGACCAGACCGGCGTCGTCGACGTGGTAGGCGACCACGTTGAACTGCTTGCCGGAGAAGTTCAGGCGCATGCCGTGGGTGAGGTGGCCGCCGTGCGCCAGGTCCAGGCCCAGGATCGTGTCGCCGGGGGAGGCCAGCGCGAACAGGGCGGCCTGGTTGGCGGAGGCGCCGGAGTGGGGCTGGACGTTGGCGTACTCGGCGCCGAACAGCTCCTTGATCCGGTCGATGGCGATCTGCTCGGCCACGTCGACGTGCTCACAGCCGCCGTAGTAGCGGCGGCCCGGGTAGCCCTCGGCGTACTTGTTGGTCAGGACCGAGCCCTGCGCCTCCATGACCGCGAGCGGAGCGAAGTTCTCCGACGCGATCATCTCGAGGGTGGACTGCTGCCGGTGCAGCTCGGCGTCGACCGCCGCGGCGATCTCCGGGTCGAGCTCGTGCAGGGGCGTGTTCAGTGCGGACATACGTCTACGACTCCTCAGCCGGCGGAAAAGGCGGTGTACTCGTCGGCGGAGAGCAGGTCGGCCGGCTCCTCCGCGACGCGTACCTTGAACAGCCAGCCGCCCTCGAAGGGGGCTGAGTTCACCAGCGACGGGTCGTTGACGACGTCCTCGTTGACCTCGGTGACCTCACCGGAGACAGGGGAGTACAGGTCGGAGACCGACTTGGTCGACTCCAGCTCGCCACAGGTCTCGCCCGCGGTCACCGTGTCACCGACCTCCGGGAGCTGGACGAAGACGACATCGCCGAGCGCGTTGGCCGCGTGCTCCGTGATGCCGACCGTCGAGACGCCGTCCTCGGCGCCCGACAGCCACTCGTGCTCCTTGCTGTAGCGCAGCTGCTGGGGGTTGCTCATGGCCTGAATTCTCCTGTACGCGGGGGACTGCTGATGAATGGGGGACTGCGGAAGGCGTGCGTGAGCAGCGTCCGTGTGCTCAGCATCACCTACGGCGGCTACTTCTGGCGCTTGTAGAAGGGCAGCGCCACGACCTCGTACGGCTCGTGGCTGCCCCGGATGTCCACCCCGACACCGGAGGTGCCCGGCGCGGCGTGCGCGGCGTCGACGTACGCCATCGCGATCGGCTTGCCCAGCGTGGGCGAGGGGGCGCCGGAGGTGACCTCGCCGATCACCTGGCCGTCGGCGACGACGGCGTACCCGGCGCGCGGGACGCGGCGGCCCTCGGCGACCAGGCCGACGAGGACGCGCGGCGGCGCGGTCTCGGCGCGGGCGGCCGCCTCGGTCAGCGCTTCGCGGCCCACGAAGTCGCCCTCCTTCTCGAACTTCACGACCCGGCCGAGCCCGGCGTCGAAGGGGGTGAGGGAGGTGTTCAGCTCGTGCCCGTACAGCGGCATGCCCGCCTCCAGGCGGAGCGTGTCCCGGCAGGACAGCCCGCAGGGGACCAGACCGACGCCCTCGCCCGCCTTGGTCAGGGCCTGCCACAGCTCGACGGCGTGCTCGGGCTTCACGAACAGCTCGAAGCCGTCCTCGCCGGTGTAACCGGTGCGGGCGATCAGCGCCGGGACGCCCGCGACCGTGCCGGGCAGCCCGGCGTAGTACTTCAGGCCGTCGAGGTCGGCGTCGGTGAGGGACTTCAGGATGCCCGGGGACTCGGGGCCCTGGACGGCGATCAGCGCGTAGGCGTCCCGGTCGTCGCGGACCTCGGCGTCGAAGCCGGCCGAGCGCTCGACGAGGGCGTCCAGCACCACCTGGGCGTTGGAGGCGTTGGCGACGACCATGTATTCGGTCTCCGCGAGCCGGTAGACGATCAGGTCGTCCAGGATGCCGCCGTCCTCGCGGCAGATCATGGTGTAGCGGGCACGGCCGACGCCGACGGAGGCGATGTTGCCGACGAGGGCGAAGTTCAGCAGGGCGGCGGCCTGCGGCCCGGTCACCGTGATCTCGCCCATGTGGGAGAGGTCGAAGAGCCCGGCCTTCGTGCGCACGGCGTTGTGCTCGTCGCGCTCGGAGCCGTAGCGCAGGGGCATGTCCCAGCCGGCGAAGTCGGTCATCGTCGCGCCGAGCGCGCGATGCAGGGCGTCGAGCGCGGTCAGGCGGGGGTGAGTGCTGCTCATCGGACGGTCTACTCCCAAGGCATGACGGGCGAGGTCGTTCCTCCCCATCTGTCATCGGAACCTGAGAGGTTCGCCATGACCGCAGGGGACATGACTTGCACCTTGGGTGGAGCCACCTGAGGGCGGCTCGCTTTTCAGATGTGCCTCGCCCGCGCGGTAACGGGGCCTGAGAGATTCAAGGGAGGGACTTGCTCCTTCGGCGCCCCAGCGACCAGACATGCTGCTGGGGACTCTCCCGCGCGGATTCAAACGGCCGGTATGCAGTTGGCGCGGACATCATTGCACGCATCGGGCATCGGCGGCAGGGCCGCATCGGTGCGGCCCTTTGTGACTGGCTTGTGGCAGGACGAGCACGAAAACAAGAGAGACACCTCATTACCTTCTCTTTACGCTCGGTGGGGAGGGGAACCCCTCGACCCAGGAGGAGGACGATCACGGTGAACAGGCCCACTGCGTACGCCACCACCTCGGCCGTCGCGCTGCCCGCGCAGCCGGCAGCTCCGGCCCAGGAGACCTGTGCGCCGCAGCCGGTCGTCCGCGACCTGCGCGACCGTGCCGGCCACAGCCCGCGCGCCCTGCTCTTCGCCCCCCGACGACCTGGTCGTGATCACCGGCCTGCCCGGCAGCGGCAAGTCCACCCTGATGCGACGCGCCGTCAAGGGCATCCGGATCGACTCCCAGGACACCCGCGACCGCTGGGACGCCCGCGCGCCCCGCTTCCTGCCGTACGCGGTCTACCGCCCCCTCGTCCGCGCCGCCCACTACCTCGGCCTGTACCGCGCCCTGCGCTCCGGCCGGGGGGTCGTCGTGCACGACTGCGGCACCCAGTCGTGGGTGCGCGGCTGGCTGGCCCGCGCGGCCCACCGCCGCGGCGGCACCCTGCACCTGCTGCTGCTCGACGTCACCGCGGACACCGCGCTGCAGGGCCAGCGCGAGCGCGGCCGGGGCGTCTCGCGCTACGCCTTCCTCCGCCACCGCAGCGCGGCCGCCCGCCTGATCCGTTCCGTGGAGAAGGGCGACCTGCCGCAGGGCGTGGGCTCGGCGCTGCTCCTGGACCGGGCGGCGGCGGACGCCCTGCGCCGGATCGGGTTCACGGGCTGACGACCAGGGCGCCCAGGGGCCAGCACCCGTTAGCCTTTCAGCCACATCGGCGGTACTCGGCAGGCGGACGGACAGATGGACTTCCCGGCACAGGACTTCCCGGCACAGGCGCACCCTCATCCGCACGGCGGCGGATGGCCCGGCAACGAGCTGGAGGAGGTGCTCTCGGCCTCCCTCGGCGTGCCCGGGGCCGGCGGCCGGATCATCGAGGTCCTCGGCCGCAGCTTCGTCTGGGTTCCGCTGCCGAACGGCGGCGGCGCCCACACCGGCCCGCTCGACCTGCCCACCTTCCAGATCGAGGGCCAGGCCTACGTCCCGGTCTTCAGCTCCGAGGAACAGTTCCGCCAGGTCGCCGGCGCGCACATGGCGTACACGATCGCCCCGGCGGTGGAGTTCGCGCGCGGCCTCCCGCCGCAGGTCGGCATCGCCGTGAACCCGGACGGCGTGGTCGGCGTCCCGCTCCCGCCGGCCGCCGTGGCGGACCTGTGCCGGGTCGGCCGGACCCCGCTGGACGGCCCCAACAGCGGCGGCCGGGTCAAGCTCTACGAGCCCGACTGGCAGGACGACCCGGTCGACTTCCTCGCCACCGCCTCCGCCGAGTTCGCCGCGACGGGAGTCGTCCGCACGGCCCGCCGCTGCCTGGCCGCGATCGAGACGGCCGACCCCGTGCTGTTCGTGGGCGTCGAACTCTCCCAGTGGGAGGGCGACTTGCGTACCCTCCCGATGGACGCCCTGGGCAGGGCCCTGGGGCGGACGCCGGTGCAGTGGCCGGTGAACCTGGTCCTGCTGGACGTGGCGGACGATCCGGTGGGGCACTGGATGCGGGAACAGGTGAGGCCCTTCTACCAGGGCGCTTTGTAACGCCTTCAGGGCAGCAGACCTGGGGGCGCGGGGAACCACGCGATCAACCACGACGCACCCGCACTCGCGAACCACAGCAAGCCCCGAGCCCTTGGGCGCTTAAGCTGTTTCCGACCACGAAACTTTCCCGAAGGGGCGGTAGAAGGTGAGTGCCAGCGGCACAGCGACCGGCACGGTCGAGCACATGCTGCGCCAGGTGACGCCGGGGCGCTACGACGCCTACGAGGCACTCCTCCGCGCTCTCGCCACCCCCTCCTCCGGCCAGGTCTGGATGCTCCTCTGGCACGGCCAGGCGGGCTCCCCGGACGCCCAGTACGGGAACATGGAGGTCGACGGCTACGGCTACGCGCCCTGCGTCACCTCCGCCCAGGAACTCTCGGCGAGCGGCTGGAACCGCTCGTACGAGGTCGTCGACGGTGTCGACGTCGCGCGCACCCTCTACCCCGACCACTACGGTCTCTGGCTGAACCCGCACGCCCCCGGCGGCGGTGTCGGCATCCCCTGGCTCGACCTGCGCCGTATCGCCACCGGTCTGGAGCGCCAGCCCGCCGGCCCCCTGCGCCTGTCGGAACCCGGTATCGAGATCCCCCAGTTCTACGCCCTGATCGCGCAGAACGCCCACCGCACCCCGGCGGTCCGCTCGCTGCGCCGCGCCTGGGTGCAGCCCGCGCTCGGGGCGCCGTACCTCGCCATCGGTCTCGACGTCTACGACACCAGCCCGCCCGCCGTGGACTCGGTGCGCGCGATGATGCAGCAGTCCATCGGCGCGGTCCCGGACGGGCTGCCGGTGTCGACGGTCGCCATGTCCGACGAGTACGACCCGGTCGCGATGTGGATGCGGGCCGGCGCCCGCCCCTTCTACGACCGAGAGGCGCACGCGGCCCCGGCGCAGGCTCCCGCGGCCGGGTACGGCTACCCTCCGGCGCCCGGCGGCTACTGAGGAGTACCGGGCACGGACTCCGGTGTTACGGGCGTGTGTCTGCGCGCGTAGATGAGGGTGGAAGGCCCCGCAAGGTCCAGATTGCCCCAACTGGCGTGCGTCCGGCGGCTGTTACCCGCTGTCCGGATAACGGAACCCTGCAGCCCGCATCACGTTTATGCATCCTTTCCTCGTCAAGTCTGGCAACAGATCGCCAAAGCGTTGAAGACTCCCGCACCAGGGGTGGGTTCGCCCCTGTGTACGACGGACTGATCACGCCGCTACAGCGGCAAGTGCGGGCCGGCTACCGCCGGTTGAGAGGGGTCCCTGCCAGATGACGGCACCATTGCACGAGCCGACCGCGGAAGCGGCCCCGAGCGCGGCCGAAGAAGCGGCGGTCAACGCCGGCGCCAAGGCCGTACAGGGACGTTCCCTGGGCCGGATCGCCTGGGAGCGTTTGAAGCGGGACAAACTCGCCCTCGCGGGCGGCATCGTCGTCCTCTTCCTCATCGCGGTCGCCTGCTCGCGCCCGTGATCACCAGCCTGTACGGGCAGGACCCGAACGCGTACAACGACAAGGACCTGATCGACCCGCTGTTCGGCACCCCCAAGGGGTCCTTCGGCGGCATCAGCGGCGACCACTGGCTGGGCGTCGAGCCGGTCAACGGCCGCGACATCTTCGCGCGCATCGTCTACGGCGCCAGGATCTCGCTGCTCGTCGGCTTCCTGTCCGCGATCGTGGCCGTGATCATCGGCACCGTCCTGGGTGTCCTGGCCGGCTTCTTCGGCGGCTGGGTCGACTCGGCCATCAGCCGGGTCATGGACGGTCTGCTGGCCTTCCCGCAGCTGCTGTTCATCATCGCGCTGGTCTCCGTCATGCCGAACAACATGCTGGGACTCTCCGGTACGGGCGTGCGCCTGTTCGTGATGATCCTCGTCATCGGCTTCTTCGGCTGGCCCTACATCGGGCGCGTGGTGCGCGGCCAGACGCTCTCGCTGCGCGAGCGCGAATACGTCGAGGCGGCCCGCTCCCTCGGCGCCGGGCGGCTCTACATCCTGTTCAAGGAGCTGCTGCCCAACCTGGTCGCGCCGATCATCGTCTACACGACGATGATGATCCCGACCAACATCCTCACCGAGGCGGCGCTCAGCTTCCTGGGCGTGGGCGTCAAGCCCCCCACGGCCTCCTGGGGGCAGATGCTCTCGAACGCGATCGACTACTACAAGTCGGACCCCACCTACATGGTGGTCCCGGGTGTGGCGATCTTCATCACCGTTCTTGCCTTCAACCTCTTCGGCGACGGCGTGCGGGACGCGCTGGACCCGAAGGGCTCCCGCTGAACTGCCGTACCTAAAGCGTCCCGTGGCACCGACACGGGGTCTCTCATCAAATCCGGAGGATCCGAGATCGTGACTACCCAACGCACCTCAGGGCGGCGGAAGCAGGCATTTGCCGCTGCCGCCGCGGTCGCCGCGCTGCTGACCACGGCGGCGTGCGGCGGCGGCAACGACGACGGCGGTGACAAGGGCTCGGCGACCGGCGCGGCCGGCTTCAACGCCGCGAACAACAAGGTCGCCCAGGCATCGCTCGCCAAGAAGGGCGGCGAGCTGAAGTTCGCCGGTGCCCAGGACGCCGACTCGTGGGACACCACGCGTGGCTACTACGGCTTCATGTGGAACTTCGCGCGCTACTACAGCCGCCAGCTCGTGACGGGTGCCGCGGCGCCCGGCGAGAAGGGCACCGAGCTCACCCCGGACCTCGCCACCGGTCTCGCCAAGGTCACCGACGACGGCAAGACCTACACGTACACCCTGCGTGACGGCATCACGTGGGAGGACGGCAAGCCGATCACGTCCAAGGACGTCAAGTACGGCATCGAGCGCGTCTGGGCGCAGGACGTGCTGTCCGGCGGCCCCGTCTACCTGAAGGACGTTCTCGACCCCAAGGGCGAGTACAAGGGCCCGTACAAGGACTCCTCCGCCGACAAGCTCGGTCTGAAGGCGATCGACACTCCGGACGACAAGACCATCGTCTTCCACCTGCCGGAGCCCAACGCCGACTTCGAGGAGATCCTCGCCCTGGTCTCGGCCTCCCCGGTCCGCCAGGACAAGGACACCAAGTCCAAGTACGGCCTGAAGCCGTTCTCCTCCGGCCCGTACAAGTTCCAGTCGTACAGCCCGGGCAAGGACCTGGTCCTGGTCCGCAACGACAAGTGGAGCCAGGCCTCGGACCCGATCCGCAAGGCCTACCCGGACAAGATCTCGGTCAAGTTCTTCTCGAACGCCAACGACCTGGACGCCCGTCTGCTCGCCGGTGACTACGACCTGGACATCAACCAGACCGGTCTGTCCCCGCAGGGCCGCACCACCGCCCTCCAGGAGCACAAGGCCAACCTGGACAACCCGGTCTCCGGCTACATCCGCTACGCGACCTTCCCGCAGAGCGTGAAGCCGTTCGACAACGAGCACTGCCGCAAGGCCGTGATCTACGGCGCCGACCACGTCTCGCTGCAGACCGCGCGCGGTGGCCCGGTCGCCGGTGGTGACATCGGCACCAACATGCTCCCGCCGACCGTCCCCGGTTCCGAGGGCCAGTCGTACGACCCGTACGAGCTGAACGGCGCGAACAAGAACGGCAACGTCGCCAAGGCCAAGGAAGAGCTGAAGGCCTGCGGCAAGCCGAACGGCTTCAAGACCACCATCGCGGTCCGTAACAACAAGCCGGTCGAGGTCGCGACCGCCGAGTCCCTCCAGGCCTCCCTGAAGAAGATCGGCATCGACGTCAACATCGACCAGTACGACGGTTCGCAGACGTCCGGCATCATCGGCAGCCCCTCGAACGTGAAGAAGAAGGGCTACGGCATCATCATCATGGGCTGGGGCGCCGACTTCCCGTCGGTCCAGGGCTTCGGTCTGCCGCTGTGGGACGGCAAGTACATCCTCGAGAGCGGCAACAACAACTTCGCCCTGATCAACGACAAGAAGATCAACGGCCTGTTCGACACGTACGTGAAGACGCAGGACGACGCGGGCAAGCTGGCGATCGCCAAGGACATCAACCACGCGGTCATGGAGGGCGGCTACTACCTGCCCTTCGTCTTCGAGAAGTTCGTCAACTGGCGCGGTGACCGCCTCGCGAACGTCTACACGTCGGACAACTACAGCGGCATGTACGACTTCGTGAACCTCGGCCTGAAGTCCGCGAAGTAAACCCGGCACACCCGCCGAACGGCACGAAAGGCAGGTGAAGGCCGGCGACGCGGGAGCGCGGGCCACCGGACGACCTCCGGTGGCCCGCGGCCCGCGGCGGGCCGAGAGCTGTGCTCGCTTACCTCATCAGGCGGCTGTTCGCCGCCGCAGTGATGCTCGTGGTCATCATCATGGTGGTCTTCGGCATCTTCTTCCTCGTCCCCAAGTGGGCGGGCGTCGACGTCGCCTTGAGCTTCGTGGGCAAGCAGGCCGACCCCGCCGCCGTCGAGGGCGTGCGGCAGAAGCTCGGACTGAGCGACCCGATCTACGCTCAGGTCTGGGAGTTCTTCAAGGGGCTCTTCGCCGGCCGCACCTACGTGGGCGGTGGCGACTCCGTGCACTGTGCCGCGCCGTGCTTCGGGTACTCCTTCCGCACCGAGCAGGCCATCTGGCCGGTGATCACGGACCGCTTCCCGGTGACCCTGGGTCTCGCGCTCGGTGCCGCCGTGCTGTGGCTGCTGTTCGGTGTCGCCGCCGGTGTGCTCTCCGCGCTCAAGCGGGGCAGCCTGTGGGACCGCGGTGCGATGGTCGTCGCCCTCGCGGGTGTCTCCCTCCCGATCTACTTCACCGGTCTGCTGAGCCTCGCGATCTTCTCGTACAGTCTCGGCTGGGTCGAGGGCGAGTACGTGCCCCTCGACGAGAGCTTCACCGGCTGGTTCGGCGGCATGATCCTCCCCTGGATCACCCTCGCCTTCCTCTACGCGGCGATGTACGCCCGGATCACCCGGGCGACGATGATGGAGATCCTCGGCGAGGACTACATCCGCACCGCCCGCGCGAAGGGTCTCAAGGAGCGCGTCGTCATCGGCAAGCACGCCATGCGCTCCACGATGACCCCCATCCTGACCATGCTCGGCATGGACCTCGGCGCCCTCATCGGCGGCGCGATCCTGACCGAGACCACGTTCAGCCTGCCGGGCCTCGGCCAGGCGGTGCTCAACGGCATCAAGACCCAGGACCTGCCCATCATTCTGGGCGTCACCCTGATCACTTCTCTCGCGGTGCTGATCGCCAACCTCGTGGTGGACATCCTCTACGCCGTGATCGACCCCCGAGTGAGGCTCGCATGACCGAACTCAGCAAGAGCGGAGCGGCCGTGGGCGAGCCCACCCCCGCCTCGCCCGCGCCGACCTCCTTCCTGGAAGTGCGCGACCTGAAGGTGCACTTCCCGACCGACGACGGTCTGGTCAAGTCCGTCGACGGGCTCTCCTTCAAGCTGGAGAAGGGCAAGACCCTCGGCATCGTCGGCGAGTCCGGCTCCGGCAAGTCGGTGACCTCGCTCGGCATCATGGGCCTGCACACCGCCGGCCAGTACGGCAAGCGCAAGGCGCAGATCTCCGGCGAGATCTGGCTGGACGGCACCGAGCTGCTCACCGCCGACCCGGACCACGTGCGCAAGCTGCGCGGCCGTGAGATGGCGATGATCTTCCAGGACCCGCTGTCCGCGCTGCACCCGTACTACACGATCGGCCAGCAGATCGTGGAGGCGTACCGCATCCACCACAACGTGGACAAGAAGACCGCGAAGAAGCGCGCGGTCGAGATGCTCGACCGGGTCGGCATCCCGCAGCCGGACAAGCGGGTGGACAACTACCCGCACGAGTTCTCCGGCGGTATGCGCCAGCGCGCGATGATCGCGATGTCGCTGGTCAACAACCCCGAACTGCTCATCGCGGACGAGCCGACGACCGCCCTGGACGTGACCGTCCAGGCGCAGATCCTCGACCTGATCCGGGATCTGCAGAAGGAGTTCGGCTCCGCGGTCATCATCATCACCCACGACCTGGGCGTCGTCGCCGAGCTCGCCGACGACATCCTGGTGATGTACGGCGGCCGCTGCGTCGAGCGCGGTCCGGCGGAGAAGGTGTTCTACGAGCCCCGCCACCCCTACACCTGGGGTCTGCTCGGCTCGATGCCCCGCCTCGACCGTGACCAGCAGGAGCGGCTGATCCCGGTGAAGGGCTCCCCGCCCTCGCTGATCAACATCCCGTCCGGCTGTGCCTTCAACCCGCGCTGCCCGTACGCGGACATCCCGAAGGACAACGTCACCCGCACGGTCCGCCCGGAGCTCGCCGAGGTCGGCAGCCAGCACTGGGCCGCCTGCCACATGACGCAGGAGCAGCGGGAGCGGATCTGGACCGAAGAGATTGCGCCGAAGCTGTGAGCGAGGACAAAGTGAGCATCCCTGCGCAGAGCGACGGCACCCTGGTCACCAAGGCCGACGCCGCCCCCGGCGAGACCCTGCTGAAGGTGACCGGGCTGCAGAAGCACTTCCCGATCAAGAAGGGCCTGCTCCAGCGGCAGGTCGGCGCGGTCCGCGCGGTCGACGGCATCGACTTCGAGGTCAAGGCCGGCGAGACCCTCGGTGTCGTGGGCGAGTCCGGCTGCGGCAAGTCGACCATGGGCCGGCTGATCACCCGGCTGCTCGAACCGACGGCCGGCAAGGTCGAGTTCGAGGGCCAGGACATCACGCACCTCGGCGTGAGCGGCATGCGCCCGCTCCGCCGCGACGTGCAGATGATCTTCCAGGACCCGTACTCGTCGCTGAACCCGCGCCACACCATCGGCACGATCATCGGCGCCCCGTTCCGGCTCCAGGGCGTCACGCCCGAGGGCGGGATCAAGGCGGAGGTCCAGCGGCTGCTGTCGGTCGTGGGCCTCAACCCCGAGCACTACAACCGCTATCCGCACGAGTTCTCCGGCGGTCAGCGCCAGCGCATCGGCATCGCCCGCGCGCTCGCCCTGAACCCGAAGCTGGTCGTGGCCGACGAGCCGGTCTCCGCGCTCGACGTGTCGATCCAGGCCCAGGTCGTGAACCTCCTGGACGACCTCCAGCAGGAACTCGGCCTGACGTACGTGATCATCGCGCACGACCTCTCGGTCGTCCGGCACGTCTCGGACCGGATCGCGGTGATGTACCTCGGCAAGATCGTCGAGCTGGCGGACCGCGAGTCGCTGTACAAGGCGCCGATGCACCCGTACACCAAGGCGCTCATGTCGGCGGTGCCGATCCCGGACCCGAAGCGCAAGAACGCCAAGTCCGAGCGCATCCTGCTCAAGGGCGACGTGCCCTCGCCGATCTCCCCGCCGAGCGGCTGCCGCTTCCACACCCGGTGCTGGAAGGCGACGGAGATCTGCAAGACGACCGAGCCGAAGCTCACCGAGCTGAAGCCGGGTCAGCAGGTCGCCTGCCACCACCCGGAGAACTTCGAGGACCAGGCACCGCAGGACACGGTCCTGCTGACGGTCGCGAAGGAAGCGGCGGAGCTGGTGGCGGACGAGGTCCTGGCGGAGTCGGCTGAAACTTCGGCAGCTGTTGCAGCAGAGGTCGAGTCGACGGACCCAGGGGCGCGGGGAACTGCGCGACCAGCCCCCACGGACCCGCAGACAACCGACGAGCCTGCCGAACCGGAGGCCGACGGTCAGGAGTCAACTGACAAGTAACGCATGACGAGTTGGCAAAGTCATGCACATGCCCGACCGGGAGGGTCCACAGTCGTCCGTGTCCGACTTATCGGCACACGCTCGAAAGGGACGACACATGAGACTCTCCCGTTCGGCACGCTCAGGAGCCGTCGCTACCGCGGCGGCTTCTTTCATGGTCATCGCAGCCTCCTCCGCGCCAACCCCCGGAGGGGCCGGCCTGGGCGACCCCTACTTCCCGCTCCTCGGCAACGGCGGCTTCGACGCCCGCCACTACGCCCTCGACGTGGCGTACAACCCGGACACCGACCGCCTCGACGGCCGCACCACCCTCACCGCCCGCGCCACCCAGAACCTCTCCGCCTTCGACCTCGACTCCAGCAGTTGGAGGTCACCAGAGTCGAAGTGAACGGCAGACGCGCCCGGTTCACCCGCGACGGCGACGAGATCGTGATCACCCCGCGCGACGCACTCCGCAAGGGCAAGGACTTCACCGTCGCCGTCACCTACGGCGGCGTCCCCGAACCCCTCGGCGGCCCGATCGTGTTCGGCTCGAACTACGGCTGGATGAAGACGACCGACGGCGTCTTCGTCGCCTGCGAACCCAACGCCGCCTCCACCTGGTTCCCGTCCAGTGACCACCCCGACGACAAGGCCACCTACGACATCCGCATCAAGGCGCCCAAGGGCCTGACCGGCGTCTCCAACGGCCGGCTCGTCTCGACGTACGACAAGGGCGACTCGACGTACACCCACTGGCGCGAGACCAAGCCGATGGCGACCTATCTCGCGACCGCGACGATCGGGAAGTTCGACGTCAAGACCGGCACCACCCCCGGCGGCACCCCGATCTACGTCGCGATCGACCCCGTCCTCGCCAACAGCAACAACGTCGACGTGTACGCCGTCACGGCCGCCGCCACCGACTACTGGTCCGAGGTCTTCGGGCCGTACCCCTTCGAGGAGACCGGCGCGATCGTCGACGACATGCCCGAGGCGGGGTTCTCGCTGGAGGTGCAGACGAAACCGGTCTACTCGGCCGTGCGCAGCGAGACGACGATCGTGCACGAGCTGGCCCACCAGTGGTTCGGTGACTCGGTGTCCGTGGAGCGCTGGAAGGACATCTGGCTCAACGAGGGCTTCGCCACCTACGCCCAGTGGCTGTGGGCCGAGCACCAGGGCACCCGCAGCGCCCACGACTCGTTCCTGGCCGGGTACAACGCCCGCCCGGCCGACGCCCCGTTCTGGCAGATCACCGTCGGCGACCCGCAGCGCGACACCATGTTCGCCTCCGCGGTCTACCAGCGCGGCGCGATGACCCTCCAGGTGCTGCGCGAACGCATCGGCGACGCGGCCTTCTTCAAGCTGCTGCCGGCCTGGACGAAGATCCACCGCTACGGCAACGCGAACACGGCCGACTTCGTCCGGCTCGCGGAGAAGATCTCCGGACAGCAGCTGGACGACCTGTTCCAGACCTGGCTGTTCACCACAGGAAAACCGGCTCTTCCGACCCCGTAACCCTTGCATTGCAAGGTTCACCCCCGCGCATAGGTAAGAATGTGGGGTGCTTGAGCCACTGTTTGCCCCCTCCGTCCAGCACACGCTCGACCTGATCGGCATCTTCGTCTTCGCCATCTCCGGCGCGCTGCTGGCCGTGCGCAAGAACTTCGACGTCTTCGGCATCGCCGTCCTCGCCGAGGTCACCGCGCTGGGCGGAGGGCTGTTCCGGGACCTGATCATCGGCGCGGTACCCCCGGCCGCCTTCACCGACCTGGGGTACTTCGTCACCCCGCTGCTCGCCGCGCTGCTGATCGTCTTCCTGCACCCGCAGGTGGAGCGCATCCAGCTCGGCGTGAACGTCTTCGACGCGGCGGGCCTCGGCCTGTTCTGCGTGACGGGGACGACGAAAGCGTACGACTACGGTCTCGGCCTCACCCAGTCCGCCACCCTCGGCCTCGCCACCGCGGTCGGCGGGGGTGTGCTGCGTGACGTGCTCGCCAACGAGGTGCCGTCGCTGCTGCGCTGGGACCGCGACCTGTACGCGGTCCCGGCGATCGTCGGCGCCACGATGGTGGTGCTCTGCATCCGCTACGACACCCTGACGCCGTTCACCAGCTCCCTCGCCGCGATCACGGCCTTCGTGCTGCGGCTGCTGGCGATGCGCTACCACTGGCGAGCTCCGCGGGCCTGGAACCGACGGTCGACCGTGCGCGAGGAGTAGGGCCGCCCGCCCGGCCGTGCAGCAGCCCCATCTGCTCCGTCAGCCAGTGGAAGGCCGGGATCACCTGGGGCCGCCACAGCGCCATGTTGTGGCCGCCCGCGCTCTTGGGGATGAAGACGACGTGCACGGTCGTCGGGGCCTTCGCGATCTGTTCGAGGCCGGTGGCCGCCTCGTAGCCGTCGCCCGGCTGACCGGACTGGTAGAGCGCGATCGCGGGCGGGGTGCGGGCGTCGCGCAGCAGGACGTAGGGGTTGTTGGCGCGGCGCAGGGCCGGGGTCTCGGCGGCCAGCGAAGTGCGTTCGCCGATCGGGTCGTTGTAGCCGGACATGCTGATCGCGGCCCGGTAGCGGTCGGGGTGGGCGACGGCGAGCTTGGTCGCGCAGTGGCCGCCCGCGGAGTACCCGGCGGCGGCCCAGCCCGTGGGGCCCGGCTGGGCGCGGAAGTTGTCCGTGACCATCTTCGGCACGTCGATGCTGAGCCAGCTGTCGGCGTTCACCGTGCCCGTGATGTTGGCGCACCCGGTGTCGACCCCGGCCAGCAGGTTCATCCGCGGGGCGACCAGGATGAACGGCGCGACCTTGCCGTCCCGCATCAGCGGCTGGAGCTGGCTCACCGCGTGCAGCGACCCGAACCAGGCCTTCGCCGAGCCCGGGTAGCCCGACAGCAGCTCCACCACGGGGAACCTGTGGTGCCGGTAGGCGGCCTGGTGGTACTGCGGCGGCAGCCAGACGTAGACCTCGGCGTTCACGCCCGACACCCGGCCCTTGAGCTGGGTGACGCGGACGCCGCCCATGCCGGGCCCGACGGCGGGGGAGAAGTGCTGGCGGACCTTGGGCAACCGTTTCAGCGCGATGCCGCCGGTGCCGTCCGCCCCGAGGTTCGCGGCCTGCTCGACGTGGTTGCCGGTGCCGAGGAGGTCGGCCCAGTTGTCGTACAGGTTGTTCTCGTTGTTGACCAGCACGAAGACGAGTGCGACGGCCGTGCCCTGGGCGAACAGCACCATCAGCAGCCGGCCCAGGGCCCGCAGCGGTTTCGGTCCGCGCAGCCGCGACCACAGCGCCAGCGGCAGCAGGACGGCGACGACGGACAGCACGATCAGCGTGTAAAGGAACGTGGTCCCGGTGAGGCTCATGTCCCTACAGAGGGCGAGGCCGGCCCCGGGGTTTACGGACGAGTACGGACACTTACCGAGAAATTGCCCGGGTCTCACCTGGATGGCTCCCTGTCGGGCGCCGGGCAAAGCTACCGCTTAGTAGTTAGCTGTTGTACCGTTCACCCATGCCAGAAGCAGCCTCCGTCACGCGCGCCACGATCGGCGACAGCGAGTTCGACCGGGACACCGCGGTCACCCGCCGGGAACCCGGGGTCTACGACATCGACCTCTCCGCCGGCTGGACGATCATCAACGCCGTCAACGGCGGCTATCTGCTGGCGGTCCTCGGCCGCGCCCTCGCGGACGCCCTGCCGCACGCCGACCCGTTCACCATCTCCGCGCACTACCTCACCGCGTCCCAGCCGGGCCCCGCGGTGATCCGCACGGACGTGGTCCGCACCGGCCGCACCCTCTCCACCGGTCAGGCCTCGCTCTTCCAGTACGACGAACAGGGCGCCGAGGTCGAGCGCATCCGCGTCCTCGCCTCCTACGGCGACCTCGACTCCCTCCCCGACGACGTCCGTACGTCGGCGCGGCCGCCCGCGTTCCCGTCCATGGACCAGTGCTTCGGCCCCGAGGACGGTCCGGCCCCCCTCGACCGGCAGCTCGGCCATCACCGACCGGCTGATGCTCAAGCTGGACCCCTCGACCCTGGGCTGGGCGCTCGGCGCCCCGTCCGGCAAGGGTGAGATGCGCTCCTGGTTCGGCCTCGCCGACGGCCGCGACGCCGACCCCCTCTCCCTGCTGCTCGCGGTGGACGCGCTGCCGCCGACCGCCTTCGAGATCGGCCTCAAGGGCTGGGTCCCCACGGTCGAGCTGACGGTTCACGTCCGCTGCCGCCCGGCCCCCGGCCCCCTCCGCGTCTCGATCACCACCCGCAACCTCGCCGGCGGCTTCCTGGAGGAGGACGCCGAGGTCTGGGACAGCGCGGACCGCCTGGTGGCCCAGTCCCGCCAGCTCGCGCGGGTCAGGCTGGGCTGAGGAACCGGGGGAGGCGGACGCCTCCGCCGGCCTGAGCGACGGGGGGCGGAGACGGCGGCATCCCGGTGCCGTGAAGGCCGACCGTCTCCTCTCCGTCCTGTTGCTCCTCCAGACCCGCGGGCGGGTCCCCGCGCCCGAGCTCGCCGAGCGGCTGGAAGTGTCCGTCCGGACCGTCTACCGGGACATCGAGGCCCTGTCCGCCTCCGGTGTCCCGGTCTGCGCCGAGCGCGGCCGGCACGGCGGCATCGAACTCCTCGCGGGCTTCCGCACGGACGTCACCGGACTGACCGCCGACGAGTCCCGCGCCCTGTTCATCCTGGCCGCGCAGGGCGCGCACGCCGCCCTCGGCCTCGACACCGCGCCCGGTTCCGCCCTGCGCTAGGTGATGGCGGCGCTCCCGACCCCGCACCGCCCCGCTGCCGACGTCACCTCGCGGTGCATCTGGAGGACGCCGTGCGGCGGCGGCCGGGTGTCGAACTCGCCGACGTCCGGGAGCAGTTGCGCCGCCAGGTCGAGGAACGCCCCGGCGGCATCGACGTCGTCGTCCGGGTCCGCCGCGACCGACTCGACGTGTTCCTGCGGACGATGACCGGCTGGCTGACCGAACTGCCCGACGACGACGGCACAGGGGAGCGGGTGACCGCCCGGCTGTCGTACGGCGTGCTGGGCGAGGCCCGTCAACTCCTGGCGTTCTCCGACCGCGTGGAGGTCCTCTCGTCGCCCGAGGTGCGCGCGGAGCCGGCCCGGGGGGCGCTTCTGTCACGGACCTGTACCAGCGAGCAGGCGGGGAGCCGACGGAGAACCCCAGGTCAGAGGGGCGGCTTGAGGACCGCTTTGCCTGACGCACAGGCCGGGGACAGCGCGGGCCCAAGGAAGCCCTAAGGCGCGTTGATTGAGTGCCCGCTTCCAGACTCCCCTCATCGTTCTTGGAGTTGTTTCTCATGAAGCGCGTGCGTCTCGTCCCCGCGGTGGCCCTGCTGGCGCTCTCACCGCTCGCCCTGGTGGCCTGTGGTTCGGGGGACTCGTCCTCCTCCTCGAACAGCGGCAACTCCGGGCAGCAGGCCTGTCAGGCCCCGTCCGGCGCGCCCAGCGGGAACCCCTCGGGCAGGCCCAGCGGCGCACCCTCGGGCGCTCCCACGGCGGGCGGCACCGCCCAGCCGTCCGGCGCGCCCTCGGGCATGCC